>NZ_JAIUZO010000002.1:1200000-1825000 GCF_020171365.1 Qipengyuania gaetbuli
AACCAGATGCGCCCCGAGGAATTCATGGGCAACCTCGTGCTGCTCATCGTGGGTGGCAACGACACCACGCGCAATTCCATGAGCGGGATCATCTACCAGCTCGACAAGAATCCTGACCAGCGCAAGCTGTTCGAACAGCAGCCGGAACTCATTCCCAATGCAGTGCAGGAAATCCTGCGCATGCAGACCCCGCTCGCGCATATGCGCCGGACCTGCACCGAAGATACCGAGGTCTTCGGCCAGACCATCAAGAAGGGCGACAAGGTCGTGCTGTGGTACCTATCGGCAAACCGCGACGAGGAAGTGTTCGACAATCCGGACAAGCTCGACATCACGCGCGAGAATGCCCGCCGTCACATCGCCTTCGGCTACGGCATCCACCGCTGCGTCGGCGCCCGCCTCGCCGAGCTGCAGCTGCGCGTGCTGCTTGAAGAGCTGCACAAGCGCCGGATGCGCGTGCACCTGGCGGGCGACATCGAACGCGTCCGCGCAAACTTCGTCCACGGCTTCCGCAAGCTCGAGGTCGAAATCACCGAGTTCTGACGGACTGGCCCGGCGGGTGAAACCTTTCGCCCGCCGGACACGTATCTAAAGGGTATGGACACCCGGAACGATTTCCCGCTCTCGCGCCGCAGCCTGCTTGCCGGGCTCGCCATTGGCGCGTCGCTGCCGATCCTTGCCGCCTGCGGTGCCTCGCCCGCGCAGGCCAAGAACTTTCCCGTTTCGCTTACCGAGGCGCAGTGGCGCGGCAAGCTGTCCAAGGGCGAGTTCTACGTGCTCCGCCAAGCAGGCACAGAACGCCCCTATTCCTCGCCGCTCAATGACGAGAAGCGCAGCGGGACCTTCGTGTGCGCCGGCTGCGGCAATGCGCTCTACAGTTCGAAGACCAAGTTCGAATCCGGCACCGGCTGGCCGAGTTTCTACGCCGCAATCGACCGCGGCGCAGTGGGAACCAGTACCGACTACAAGCTCGGCTATCCGCGCACGGAAGTGCACTGTGCCGATTGCGGCGGGCACCTGGGGCACATTTTCAACGACGGCCCCCGCCCCACCGGCAAGCGCCATTGCATCAACGGGATTGCAATGGATTTCCGTCCGGCCTGACCCGCCAGACCCTGATGGCGGTAGGAGCCGTCGAAGGGATTTCCTCAAGCCAATCAAGTGCATCGCCAGCGATCAGCCGTGCGATAAGGCTCGTGTCCCCGCCATATCGTGCAAGGTTGCCGGCTTCGGCCAGCTCCGGGCAGATCGCGATGTAATCGACGGGTCGCCGCTCCATGATTGCCAAAGCATCCTCCGGCGAACCGGTGAAGGCGTCGAGCACATCGCGCATCGCGGCATTGGCCCTGTGGTGTCCCGTGGCCACGACGGAATGTGGCGTGTTGAGCAGGAAATAGGGGCCGACATCGAAGTGGGTGAGCACTATTCCCGGCTCCAGCGTGGGGAACGGGTCTGGCTGTACTGCAGGACCACAACGGGATTCGCGTAGGTTCACCGAAGCCCTACCATCGCTCGAAGAGGGATCAGGTACAGCCGTCTGCGGCAAGAGGGCTTTCGCCAGGGCGACTGGCGCAGCAGGCATGAGCGCAAGATAAAGGCCGAGGGCGGCGACCAGGCGGCCCGACAATGCGCCCGAACCAAGCACTCGCTGCAGGAGGGAGGAGGCCAGCCAGCCGATCGGGACCGCGCCAACGATGCCGACATAATAGAACGAGCGGTGGGTGAGCGCGGCTGCAGCCACCGCTGCGAGCAGGATGACCGTGTATTCGATCCACCACAGGCGCAGCCAGTCGCGGCTGCGCAGGACAAGGGCAATCGAAGCACCGAGCGCGACCAGCATCTGGAGCGATTTTCCGATCGCAACATCCGCGTCCTGCCGCCAGATCGGTACGCCTTCACGAACATTGGCGTACCACAGGTCCATCACGATGGGATCGAGGGATGCGAAGGGCGATGCCAGGCACTGCCGCCCGGTAAGGGCAATTACAGCCAGGCCCGCGGCTGCAACAACCGCGAACAGTATCACGAGCACAGGCAAGGTGAGCCGCTGCAGCCGCGCAATCAGGCTGGTGCCGAGCGCTGCTACCGCAAAGAACCCGACGTGCGGCGCAGAGATCGCGTCGCAGTAGACCGGGCTCGTCAGCGCGACAGGGCCCTTGGTCAGGGCAAACAGCAAGGCAATCGTGGCGGCCAGCGCCTGCATGTACGTTACGAGCCAGATCCTCTGGCGATAGTCGATTGCCCAGCGCAGGAAGAGCACCAGCGCAAAAACCGCAGCCATCGGCAGGACTTCGAGGGAAATCGTGGCTCCGACGCCCATGGCCATGCCGGCAATGGCCCCGCCGCGGCGGGCGGTACGCCAGGAAAGCGCCCACAGGGCAATGGCAACGACCATGATCTGCCACGCATGGTGGTCTATCCTCAGCGGCTGCATCTCGACCAGCAGAAGGGGCCACAGCGCCACCACCACACAGGCAAGTATGGCCGTCTGGCGGTCGAAGAGTCGCCAGGCCAGCCGTCCGATAACCTGAAGCGTAATGAACAACAGGCACAGCGGGACGATGATGGCTGCGGCGACTTCCGCCTGCGCCTCGCCAATGAGAGGCGTCAGCGCAAGGATCAGGAGAGCGAGCGGAACATCGACAATGCGCGACCAGTGCATCGGCACCCCGTCGGGTGGCGCGATACGGTGCTGCGTGACGTCGAACCAGGATTGTCCCGCAAGCAGGTCTCTAACCTGCAGCAGTCGAAGCACATCATCCGGATCGGGGAACAGCAGCCTGCCGAGATATGGCCAGGCAATGATGGTCAGGAGGCTCGCAACCACCAGCCAAAGGAGCGCCATCGCGCCAGCAGGCCGGGCATCTTGACGCAGCCGCCGGTCGACCGTCATGAACGTTCGGCCGGCGCAAAAACCACAGCTTTGCGCAAGAGGTATGTGACGGCGAAGCTGATCACGATAGCGGCCAGCTTCGATCCTCGCGGGTCGAGCCCCGCCTGACTTCCGAGCGCGACTATCGCGGTTGTCAGTCCCAGTCCGACAAGGGCGGACCCGACGAACAGCAGTTTCTGCCGGCCTCGCCCTTCGCCGGGCGCAGCCAGCCCGTCATGGAAGACAGCACGGCTGGATAGCAACCAATGCACGAGAATTCCTGCCGAATACCCCGATGCGGCGGCCAGGGCCGCGTTCATGCTTGCCGCGAGGAGCACGAGGAAGCTGCCCATGTCCACGGCCAGCGCGGCAACGCTGGCAAGCACATAGCGTATCAGGCGCACGTCGCGCAGCCGGATCAATGCTTGGAACAAGGCCCCCCCAAGGTCGTCAGCAGGCTGGCAAGCCTGCCTCGATTACGGCTCGATCATGACAAGACATGGTAAACAAAGTGCAAATCCCGGCAAGCCAAACGGCCGTTCTCGCTCGAAATTCAAGGCTGGCGGAAGACGACCAGAAGACGCATGAGGAACACGCAGGCGAAGCTGGTGCCCATGGCCACCAGCTTGCCGAGGCGCGGATCGCTGCCCGCTTGCTCGAACGCCCAGACGATTCCCGCAGTCAGCAGCAGGCCAATCAGGGCCGAGATTGCAAAGAGAAGCTGCTGGCTTCCGCGGCGCCATCCCGGTGCCCCGAGCCTGTCTGGAAACACGAACCGACTGGACACGAACCAGTGGAGCACCATCCCGAGGATATATCCGGTCACCGCCGCCGCAACTGCGGGCACGCCGGCCTCGAACAGCACCAGGAAGCTGGCAAGGTCGACGACCGTGCCCGATGCACTGGCCACCACGTAGCGGGCGAGCCGCCAGCGTAACACTCTGGTGACAAGGCCGCGCGGCACCGCGTCAGGCGGACTTGCGCAACCGCTCGGGTACGTCGCGAACCGATGCGAGAGCAGCAGCCTGGTCATCACTGGGCTTGCGGTTCGGCAGGCCCGCCTCGGCGCCTTCGTCGCCGGCCTCGTGGTATTCCGCATCCTCGTTGACACACCATGTGTCGTAGACCCGCTCGCCTGCAAGAATGTTCTCGACGGTGAGCATGGCCGTCATCATGGCGTGGTCCTGGTTGTTGTAGCGATGCATCCCGTTCCGCCCCACGAGGTGGAGCGTGGGGTGCTTGGCTTCCAGTTCGCGGCGCATGGCGTCGACATTGGCGGCATAATCCTCGTCATAGACCGGATAGGCCTTTTCCTGGCGGACGACCGCGCCGCTTCTGACCTTGCGACGATCGACGAGGCCGAGGATTTCCATTTCGTCGGTGGCCAGCGAGACGAGGTCGGCGTCGTCCATCGACCACAGGCCGTCGCCTTCGAAGCAGAAATATTCCAGGCCCACGCAGGCCATGTCGGGATCGGGGATCATTTCCGGCGACCAGCTGCGGAAGTTCTGCACGCGGCCGACCTTCACCTTGCTGTCATGGATGTAGATCCAGTTGTCCGGGAAAAGGTCCTCGCCTTCGACCATCAGGGCCACGGTCAGGAAGTCGCGGTACTTCAGGTCGTTCGCCTGGACCGTGCTTTCGGGCAGCGGGTGCAGGCGCTTGGCCAGCTCTCGCATGGGAGCCGAACTGATCGCATGGTCAGCCTCGATCACGATCTCGCCTTCGGGACCACGCGCGCTGAGGCGCCAGCCGCCCTTGCCGTCGCTTGCCAACTGGCCGAGCGCATGGCCCATCAGCACCTGGCCCCGTCCGCTGGCGACAACCTTGTCGCGCGCAGCATCCCACATCATGCCGGGTCCGAGCCGCGGATAGCGGAAGGTCTCGAGCAGGGTCTTGGTCGCCATGCCGTCATTGGGCTTCTTGTTGAGGCCGAGACTGCGTTTCAGCCCGTCCATCACCGCGCTCCAGAGCGACAGACCCTTGATGCGCTGCGCCGCCCAGTCCGCGCTCATCTCGTCGCAGGGCATGCCCCACACCTTTTCGGTATAGGTCTTGAAGAAGATCGAATAGAGCCGCTTGCCGAACTGGTTGGTTGTCCAGTCCTCGAAGCTTTTCACCTCGCGGATCGGGAACAGCTTGTAGCGCAGGTAGCTCGCCATGCAGACAGTCGAGCGCAGGATGCCGAGGTTCCACAGCGCCTCGAAGGCGCGCAGCGGGTAGCTGTAGAACTTGCCCTTGTAGTAGATCCGGCTCATGCGCGGGCGCTGGATGAAATCCTCTTCTCCGAGTATTTCGTTCCACATGTCGACGACCTGGGCGCTTTTCGAAAAGAAGCGATGCCCGCCGATGTCGAAGCGATAACCCTCGTGCTCTACGGTGCGACTGATACCGCCGACATAGACCGGGTCCTTCTCGATAACGGCGACGCTTTTGCCCTGCTTTGTCAGCAGATAGGCAGCCGTAAGGCCAGCCGGCCCCGCCCCGATAATGGCGACGTCGACCTTCAGCGCATTCACACTCGTATTCATTGAAACCCCCGGCATCTTCTTTGCCAGAAGTGAACGAAAACGGTTAGCGTAAAGTTAATTGGCCGGCTGTCCCGCCGGAATAATTCAGCGCGACCCGGTGTCGAGCATCATCGGGCACTGCACGGCGGCCGCCATGATGGCGAATTCGCGCAGCGAGAAAGTATTCTCGAATACGAGGCCGTAATTGCTGTCGCGGCGCCAGCGCACCTTGGCGCGGGTGTCGTTGAACCCTTCGCCCTCGACCTTGAGAATCTGGTCGATCGCGAACACGGCATCGCATTCGACGCGTGCGCCCTGCTGCGAGATGTTCAGCGTCACCGCTTCTGCCGACTGGGTCAGCGAGGACAGCTTGAGCGGAATGGCGATGTTGAGGCGCAACTGGCGCTTGGGGTAATTCCAGGTTTCGTGGACCAGGCGTTCCACCACTACGGGCGTCTTGAAGCGGTAGCTGCCCTCTGTCCCGTTGGCGCGCACCTGCACGATTTCGTAGCTTTCGCCGTTCTGCAACTCGAGCGCCAGAGTGGGATCGGTCGGAAGGGCATGGAAGGCGCGGATCGAGATGCCGGTCGAGGACACGTCGCGCACCACGCAGAGAAATTCCCCCTGCCCGCACACGAGCTTGGCGGACCGGATCAGCGAGGTGTAGCGCGGCGCACCGCGCTGTTCGCTGTCGACATAGGTCTGGTTGCTGTCGCTGCCGATGGCGGCCGAATAGTCCATGCGTTTCAAAACTCCCAAGAACCCGGCGTTCCCCGTGCCGGCTTTCGTCTTGGCCTTGCGCCCCTTTGAACGGCCCTATTAGCCGTCTAGGTATTAACACCGCGATAAAGGGCATTGCTTCACAGGCAACGCCGCGCGGCACAGACGTTCGGGAGTTGATGGTGCGGGTGGTGGGACTCGAACCCACACGATCAAGGATCAGGGGATTTTAAGTCCCCGGCGTCTACCATTCCGCCACACCCGCGCAGCAGAAGGGCGTGCTAGAGGGATGCGGGCCGCGCCGCAATCGCCAAGCAGCGTGACGGGACTATTGCTCGTTCAGGCGCTCGCGCATGTCCTTGCCGGGCTTGAAATAGGGCACGCGCTTGGCGGGTACCTCCACCGTTTCGCCGGTACGCGGATTGCGACCCTGGCGCGCCTGGCGCTCGCGGGTCGAAAAGGCTCCGAAGCCGCGCAGTTCGATGCGGCCGCCTTCTGCAAGGCGCTGGGCCAGTTCCTCGAAGAAGATATCGACGACCTGCTCGACCTCTTCCGGTCGCAGGTCGGGATTTTCTTCCGCAAGGGCTGCGAGCAATTCGGATCGAATCATGTTCAGGCTCCCTCGAGCGTGCGCGCGGCGGCGCTTTCCCCTGTTGTTTTATGCGACCCCTGCCACGCCAGACCCCCTGCGCAGCGGAAAAACCCTGCCAGAAGGACTCGAGTATGGCAATTGTTAATACCCGCCCGAGGGTTAGGACGGCATTTCGGGGTCAGGTGCGCTCGAGCAGCTCTTCCGGCGCAATGCCCAGCCGCTTCATCCGCCCGCGGATTTCCGGCCATTCCTGCTTGAGGAAGGTTTCGCGCTCACGCTTGCGCAGCGTTTCGGCTGCGCCGCGCGCGACATACATGCCGACCCCGCGTTGCACTTCGACAAGGCCGTCTGCCTGGAATTGCTGGTAGGCCTTGGCCACCGTCAGCGGATTGGCGCCTTGCTCCGCAGCCAGCGCGCGCACCGAGGGAAGCATTTCTTCCTCGCGGTAACGGCCGTCGATGATGGCTGCGGCGATCATGTCGCGCAGCTTGAGATAGACGGGCTTGCTCTGGTTGCTCATGGCGGGTCCCCGAATTGTCGTATAGTGCATCAGTGCCATAATACAGCGCGGCGCGCAAGGTTCCCGAAGCGCGGTTTCGTTCATGCAGGCGCAAGCTGGTCGCGTTTGTAACTAAGGCTTCACATAGCCGCAGATGCCGCTAGGGTGCGCGCATCTTCGGGGAGGAGGCCTGTCCGGCCTCCGCGTATACTTACGAGAGGGTTTGCCACACATGGCCACAACGCAACCGGTTCACGGGGATTCGGCAGGGACTATCCTTGGCCACCCCAAGGGACTTTTCGTCCTGTTCTTCGCCGAAATGTGGGAGCGTTTCTCCTACTACGGCATGCGCGCGCTGCTCATTTTCTACCTCACCAAGCACTGGCTGTTTTCCGACAGCGATGCAGGCGTCATCTACGGTGCCTACACCGCGCTGGTCTACATCACGCCCGTGGTCGGCGGCTACCTGGCCGACAAGTACCTGGGGCAGAGAAAGGCAGTCCTCTTCGGCGCCGTCCTGTTGACGCTGGGCCACTTCTTCATGGCCTTCGAAGGTCAGCCGGGCGCAGGCACGGAAAACAATCCGGTCGTCTACGTCTTCTGGTTGGCCCTCGCGCTCATCATCGTGGGCTCGGGCTTCCTCAAGGCGAACATCTCGGTGATCGTCGGCCAGCTCTACCCGCGCACCGACACCCGCCGCGATGCTGCCTACACCATCTTCTACATGGGCATTAACCTGGGCGCCGCGATCGGCTCGCTGCTGTGCGGCTACATCGGCGAAACCTACGGCTGGGCCTACGGCTTCGGCCTTGCCGGCATCGGCATGCTGCTCGGCCTCGTCGTCTTCGTCTGGGGCAAGCCGCTGCTGCTCGGCCGCGGCGAACCGCCCAAGCCGCTCGCCAAGGGTACCGAATGGACCATGTACGGCGCCGGCATTGCCATGGTCGGCCTGTGCTGGCTGGCCATCCAGTACCAGGACCTGGTCGGCTGGGTCCTGTTCATCTTCGGCGGCGCACTGGTTGCCTACGTGCTGTTCACCGCAGTGTTCAAGCTGCCGTCCGAGGAACGCGACCGCATCCTGGCCGCGCTCTTCCTGATCCTCACCTCGATCGTCTTCTGGGCACTGTTCGAACAGGCGGGCTCCTCGCTCAACCTGTTCACCGACCGCCACGTCGACCGCGGCGGGGTTCCGGCCTCGGTCTTCCAGTCGATCAATGCGATCTACATCATCCTGCTGGCTCCGGTCTTCGCCGTGGTCTGGCAGACGCTTGGCCGCAAGGGGCTGGAGCCCAGCGCTCCGCTCAAGTTCGGCATGGGCGTGGTGCAGGTGGGTCTCGGCTTCCTCGTCCTCGTCTGGGGCGCGGCGAGCGTGGGTCCGGAAGTCGCCGTACCGGTCGCTTTCATCTTCCTGATCTACCTGCTGCACACGACTGGCGAGCTTTGCCTGTCGCCGGTCGGCCTGTCGGCGATGAACCGCCTGGCCCCGGCGCACATGGCTTCGCTGATCATGGGCACCTGGTTCTTCGCTTCGGCCACCGGTAACTTCGCTGCCGGCCTGATCGCTTCGGCGACCGGCGCAGAAGGGGTCGGCGAGGAAGCGGGCCGCCAGGTCGTGCTCGACGTCTACTCGACGGTCGGCTGGTATGCGGTCGGCATCGGTGTCGCGGTCATGGTCATCAGCCCGCTGATCAAGCACCTGATGCACCTCGACACGCTCAAGGACGACAGTATCGAAGGCCAGGCCGAATTCCCGGCCGAAGCGCAGGCCGCGGGGGTCCACCCCGAGACCAAGTCGCAGGGCTAAGCCAACGACAATCGAAAGGGCGCGGAGCGATCCGCGCCCTTTTTCTTTGCAACATCGCCGCTTCGCGGCATGAGGGGCACATGAGGAAATCGATCAAGACTATCGCCGCAGGCACGCTGGCCATCGCGCTCGCCGCCTGTTCGACCACCGGGCAGACCGACACCAAGAGCGCCAGCAGCGCGCCGGCAAAGACGGAAACGCCCTTCCCTTCGACCTACACGCCCTATCCGGGCGCACCGACCGCGCTCGTCAATGCGACGATCTTTGATGGCAAGGGCGGCAGGATCGACAATGGCACGGTCTTCTTCAGCGGCGGCAAGATCGTCTCGATCGGCGGCCCGGACACGCCTGTCCCTGCCGACATCGCGGTGTTCGACGGTACCGGCAAGTTCGTGACCCCGGGTATCATCGATATCCACTCGCACCTCGGCGACTATCCCACCCCTTCGGTACAGGCGCATTCGGACGGTAACGAGGCGACCAGCCCGACCACGCCCGAAGTCTGGGCGGAACATTCCGTCTGGCCGCAGGATCCGGGCTTCACCCGCGCGCTCGCCAATGGCGGCGTGACCTCGCTGCAGATCCTGCCCGGCTCGGCCAATCTGATGGGCGGGCGTTCCGCCACGCTCAAGAACGTGCCCGCGCGCACGGTGCAGGGGATGAAGTTTCCCGATGCGCCTTACGGCTTCAAGATGGCCTGCGGCGAGAACCCGAAGCGCGTCTATGGCGGTCGCGGCCGGATGCCCTCGACCCGCATGGGCAATTTCGCGGTCAACCGGCAGACCTGGCTCGATGCCAAGGCCTATGACGGCAAGAAGCGCGACCTCGCCAAGGAAACGCTGAAGGGCGTGCTGGACGGCGAGATCCTCGTCCACAACCACTGCTACCGCGCCGACGAGATGGCCCTCGTCCTCGATATGGCGAAGGAGATGGGCTACAAGGTCAGCGCCTTCCACCACGCGGTCGAAGCCTACAAGATCGGCGACCTGCTGCGCGAAAACGACGTTTGCAGCGCGATCTGGGCCGACTGGTACGGCTTCAAGATGGAGAGCTACGACGGCATTCTCGAAAACGCGGCCTTCCTCCAGCGCGAAGATGCCTGCGTTGTCATCCACTCCGACGATGCCAACGGCATCCAGCGCCTCAACCAGGAAGCGGCCAAGGCGCAGGCCGCAGGCAAGCGCGTGGGCATCGACATCTCCGATGCGCAGGTCATCCGCTGGATCACGTTGAACCCCGCCAAGGCGATGGGAATCGACGGCATGACCGGCAGCCTCGAGGCCGGCAAGATGGCCGACGTCGTGCTGTGGAACGGCGATCCGCTGTCGGTCTATTCGCGGCCCGAGAAGGTCTGGATCGACGGGGCGCTGATGTTCGATGCCATGGATCGCAAGCGCCGACCGGTGAGCGATTTCGAGCTTGGCCAGCCCGGTGAAGGAGACGTGAAATGAAGCGCGCCCTGACCCTCGCGGCGAGCGTGCTCGCCCTTGCCGCAGCGCCTGCCGCCGCGCAGGATTTCGTCATCACCAACGCCACTCTCGCCACCGGCGACGGGAGCGAACCGATCGAACGCGGCGTGGTCGTCGTCGACGATGGCAAGGTCGCCTATGCGGGCCCGCAGGCAGGCGCCGGCGCTTTCGAAACGGACACCGTTTACGACGTGGCTGGGGCCTGGGTGACGCCCGGGCTCGTCGCTACCGTCACCACGCTCGGCCTCGCTGATGTTTCGGGCGTGAGCGAATCGAACGACGTGCGTCCGGGCAGCTCGCCCTTCAACGCGGCGCTCGATGTCGCACCGGCGATCAACCCCTCCTCTCAGCACATCCTTGTGCACCGGGCCGCGGGCATCACGCGCGCGGCGACCGTCACCTCGCCGGCAGGCTCGATCTTCGGCGGACAGGGCGCGATCATCGACCTCGGCGCCGACGGCCAGCCCGTGACGCGGGCCAAGGCCTTCCAGGTCGTCGCCTTCGGTGAAGGCGGTGCGCGGCTTGCAGGGGGCAGCCGCGTTGCGACCTATGTCGCTTTCGCCAATGCCCTGCGCGAAGCACAGGATTTTGGCCGCGGCCGGTGGGACGCGGAAAGTGCCATGCTGACCCGCGCCGATGCCGAGGCCCTAGGGCCGGTAGTGGCTGGCGAGCAGGCGCTTTACGTTTCCGTCGAACGCGCTTCGGACATCCGCAGCGTGCTGGGCCTCAAGCGCGATTTCCCGCGTCTCGACCTGGTGCTGGTCGGCGCCAGCGAAGGCTGGCTCGTCGCGCGCGAGATTGCGGCAGCAGGCGTGCCCGTCATTGCAGACGGCCTCGACGATTTGCCCAACAGTTTCGAGGAGCTGGCAAGCACCCAGTCCAATGTGGGGCGCCTCGCCAAGGCAGGCGTCAAGGTGGCGATCAACGCCGCCACGATGGAGAACCCGCGCAACCTCAACCAGTATGCAGGCAACCTCGTCGCCCTGGCCCGTGTCCCGGGCGCGGACGGCCTCAGCTGGGGGCAGGCCTTTGCCGCGATCAGCTCGGTGCCGGCCTCGATCAGCGGGCTCGGCGGAAAGGCCGGTGTGCTGGCCCCCGGTGCGATGGGCGACGTGGTGATCTGGGACGGTGACCCGCTGGAAGTCGGCTCCGTGCCCACCAAGGTCTTCATCGACGGTGTCGAGCAGCCGCTCGACAACCACCAGACGCGCCTGCGCGACCGTTACCGCGAGCTCGACGAGAGCCGCCTGCCGGAGGCGTTCGACTGGTGAGCCTGCCCAAGGAAATGCGCACCACCCTGCTTGCGCTGGGCGGCGCCTTCGTGGCCGTGGCGGGTTTCGCCGCGACCGCGCAGGATGCTCCGCCCGACAGGTCGCAGGACATCGCCTGGATGAACGCGCAGCAGGCCTATCTCGCCGCGCTCAAGCCCGAGGATGGCTGGCGCTACATGGAAGGCGGCCTCTACTGGCGGTATCTCGAATATGCCGGCAGCACCGAAAAGCCGCGCGTGATCGACCTGGTGACGGTGCATTACGCCGGCACCTTCATCGATGGCGGAACCTTCGATTCGAGCTACGATCGCGGAGAGCCCGTGACCTTCCCGCTCGGCCGCCTGATCAAGGCATGGCAGATGGCCATTCCCGAAATGGGCGTGGGCGACACGATCGAGATCGCGGCCCCGGCGGATCTGGCTTACGGGTCGCAGGGCAAGGGGCCGATACCCGGCGGCGCGACGCTTGTGTTCAAGGTGAAACTGCTCGGCATCGAAAAGCAGTAATTGCCAAATAAGTTTTTATTTGCTACTTAGTTTCGTGCCGCCTCGGGGGAGAGTGCCATGGAACTGCTGACCAATCTCGTTGCCGCGTCGATCGCTTTCGTCGGCACGCATTTTGCCTTGTCGCATCCGCTGCGCGCACCGTTGGTCGCGAGGCTGGGCGAGAATGGCTTTCGCGGCCTCTATTCGCTCGTCTCGCTGGCGACCTTCGCCTGGATGGTGCTCGCCTATCGCGATGCCGGGCCCGGAGGCGCGGCCTTGTGGAACGGGATGGGCGAAGCGACTTGGGGCATCGCCAGCATCCTGATGCTGGTCGCATCGGTCCTGCTTGCCGGATCCTTCGTGAAAAACCCCGCGCTTCCCGACCCGCGCGCAGCCGCCCACGCCGCCGAAGGGGTGCACGGCGTCTTCCATGTCACGCGTCATCCCATGATGTGGAGCTTTGCGCTGTGGGCGCTGGTGCACATCATGCTCAGCCCCACCCCGCGCCAGTTGGTGCTCGCCGGCTCGCTCGGCTTCCTCGCGCTCGTCGGGGCGCATATGCAGGACCGCAAGAAGGAAGTGCTGATGGGAGATGCCTGGGCAGGATGGGAAGCGCAGACCAGCTACTGGCCGCGCGTGTCGGGGTTTGCCAAGGCCGGGGGCGCAGCGTGGGCTGGCGGGGTCGCCATCTGGCTCGCGGCGACCTATGGGCACATCCACGCGATCGGCATACCTGCAGGCGTCTGGCGCTGGTTCTAGGGCCCCAGGCCGCGCGACCTATTCGCCGGTGAACCTTGGCACGCGCTTTTCGATCAGCGCGTCGACGCCTTCCATGTGGTCGCGCGTGGAATGCATCAGCGCCTGTGCATTGGCTGCCATTTCCAGCGCGGCGTCGTAGCTGGTCGAGCGCCCCTGCCGCATGAGGTTTTTGGCTTGCCGCAGGGCGTGCGGCGGCATTGCTGCGACCCTGCCTGCGAGCGCTGCGGCCTCGTCCATTAGCGCGTCATGGTCCACGACCCGGCTGACAAGGCCCCAGTCGAGCGCAGTGGCCGCGTCGATCACGTCTCCGGTATAGAACAGCTCCGCCGCGCGCGCCTCGCCGATGATGCGCGGCAGGATCCATGTGCCACCATCGCCCGGGATGATACCGAGCTTGAGGAAGGTGACACCGAATTTCGCCTTCTCGCTCGCGATGCGCATGTCGGCAAGGCAGGCAAGGTCGCAGCCCAATCCGATGGCCGGCCCGTTCACCGCCGCGATCAGCGGGACGCGCAGCGAATAGAGTGCGCGCAGGATCTTGTGGATGTTGTTCCTGTAGCCGTCGGCGATTTCGGGCGCGGTCCCGCCGAAATTGCCGGTCTTGTCCTTCATCGCCTTGATGTCGCCGCCCGCACTGAAGGCGCGGCCCGCACCGGTCAGAATGACGCAGCGCACGTCCATGTCTGCATTGATGGCATCGCAGGCCGCCGCGAAAGCATCACCGTCGCCTGCCGCGCCGAGCGGGTTCATGCTGTCCGGTCGGTTGAGCGTCAGCGTGGTGACGTGGTCGGCGCATTTGATCTGAAGCAATGACATGGAGGGCGCTTCCTTTCAGCCTGCTCATGCCAGCCGCCGGTTGGTTCGTCACCACAAACCGGCGGGAAGGGCCGATGCCCTTAACGCAAGCGAAGGAGTGACCGATATGAGAACCCGCACCATAGCCTTGCCGATCCTTTCCGCGATCGGCCTGCTCGGCATCACTGCACCCGCAACGGCGCAGGAGCCGGACATCGTCGTTACGGCTCCCAGCAACCTCCCGCCGGGAACGGATCCCGTGAGCAAGGTGGTCGCCATCGCCGATCTCGACCTTTCGAGCGAGCAGGGTGAGGCCGAGATGAAGAAACGTGTCGAGGCAGCGATCAAGCAGATTTGCTGGTCGCACCCCAAGCCTGCACGTTGGCAGGTCAAGGATAGCGAAGAATGCGACGCGTTTGCCCGTGAAGGGGTGCAGCCGCAGATGGATGCAGCCCTGGCACGCGCCAAGGGTTCGTGAGGAAGCGGGGCAATGTCAGCCCCGCCCGTAGACACTCACTAGCTTAGGCCCGCGCCTCTTCGACGCCTGCCGAATTGTGGCGCAGGGCCTTGAGCGCGGTGTCGACGATATGCGGCGCGTTGAGGCCCGCCTCGTCATACTGCTTCACCGGATCGTCCTGGTCCTGGAAGATGTCGGGCAGGCGCATGGTGCGCACCTTCAGCCCCGCATCGGTCAGGCCGGCGTCGCTGGCAAACGTGAGGACATGCGCGCCGAGGCCGCCGACGGCCCCTTCCTCGATCGTCACGACGACCTCGTGGGTACGCATCAGCTTCTCGATCAGCTCGGTATCGAGCGGCTTGGCAAAGCGCATGTCGGCAACGGTGGTCGACAGGCCCTTGGCCTCCAGCTGGTCGGCAGCCTTCTTCGCCTCTTCGAGACGCGCGCCGAGCGAGAGGATGGCGACCTTGGTGCCTTCACGCACCACGCGGCCCTTGCCGATTTCCAGCTTTTGCAGCTGCTCGGGAATTTCGACGCCGGTGCCTGACCCACGCGGATAGCGGAAGGCGATCGGACCGTCGTCATATTCGGCGGCTGTATAGGTCATGTGCGCCAGCTCCGCCTCGTCGGCGGCGGCCATCACCACCATGTTCGGCAAAGTGGCGAGATAGGCGATGTCGAAGGCGCCAGCGTGCGTGCAGCCGTCCGCACCCACCAGCCCTGCGCGGTCGATGGCGAAGCGCACGGGCAGGTTCTGGATCGCCACGTCGTGCACGACCTGGTCGTAGGCGCGCTGGAGGAAGGTCGAATAGATCGCCGCGAAGGGGCGCATGCCCTGTGCCGCGAGGCCCGCAGCGAAAGTGACGCCGTGCTGTTCAGCAATGCCGACGTCGAACGCCTTGTCCGGATGCGCCTTGGCGAACTTGTCGACGCCCGTACCGCTCGGCATGGCGGCAGTGATGGCGCAGATGCGCGGGTCGGTATCGGCAAGCTTGGCCAGCGTTTCGCCGAAGACGTTCTGATAGGCGGGCGGTCCGCCCGACGACTTCTTCTGCTCGCCCGTGACAACGTCGAACTTGGCGACACCGTGATACTTGTCGGCGCTGTTTTCGGCCGGGGCGTAGCCCTTGCCCTTCTGCGTGACGACGTGGATCAGGACCGGGCCCTGCTCGCTGTCGCGCACGTTCTCCAGCACCGGGATGAGGTGGTCGAGATTGTGCCCGTCGATCGGGCCGACGTAGTAGAAGCCGAGCTCTTCGAACAGCGTGCCTCCAGTGACCATGCCGCGGGCGTATTCTTCCGCCTTTTCCAGTCCGTCATGGACCTTGCGGCTGAGCTTTTTCGAAAGGCGCGAGGCAAGGCTCCGCAGGCCGAGATACTCGCTGCTCGACACGGTGCGGGCGAGATAGGCCGACAAGCCGCCAACGGGCGGGGCGATCGACATGTCGTTATCGTTGAGGATCACGATCAGGCGGTTTCCGGCCGCCTCGGCATTGTTCATCGCCTCGTAGGCCATGCCCGCACTCATCGCGCCGTCGCCGATGACCGCGATGCCGCGACCCGGCTTGCCCAGCATCTTGTTGGCCATGGCAAAGCCAAGCGCCGCGCTGATCGAGGTCGAGGAATGCGCCGCGCCGAAGGGATCGTATTCGCTTTCGGCGCGCTTGGTGAAGCCGGACAGGCCGCCGCCCTGGCGCAACGTGCGGATACGGTCGCGCCGGCCAGTGAGGATCTTGTGCGGGTAGCACTGGTGCCCCACGTCCCACACCAGCTTGTCTTCCGGAGTGTTGAAAACGTAATGGATTGCGGTGGTCAGCTCGACCACGCCAAGGCCCGAACCGAGGTGCCCGCCGGTGGTCCCAACGGCATCGATCATTTCGGCACGCAATTCGTCCGAAAGCTGGCGGAGCTGCGATTTGTCGAGTTTGCGGAGGTCGGCCGGATAATCGACCGTATCCAGCAGCGGCGTGTGAGGGCGCGTCGTCATGAAAGCGGCCTTACACGCGGCAATCGAAACTGTCGATGAACGCTTTATCGCTCATATCGCACGGCTCGTCGTCACGCGGCACATTCGTCGCACAGGCCGCGCAGTTCCACCACGGGCCGCACGTCGGTAAAGCCTGCATCCTTGCCAGCTTCGCGCAGGGCGCCGGTGACGCGATCGTCATCGATATGCATGGCCTTCCCGCAATCGTCGCAGATGAGGAAAATGCAGTCGTGCCGGCATCCCGGGTGCGTGTTGACGAGATAGGCGTTTGCGCTCTCGATCCGGTTGGCAAGGTTGGTCCGCACGAACAGGTCGAGAATCCGGTAGACGCTGTTGGGCGCAACCCGCTTACCGCGCGCCGCCGACAGATTGTCCGCAATGTCGTAGGCGCTGGCGGGCTTTTCGTGCCGCGCGAGTTCCTCGAACACCGATTGGCGCATGCCCGTCCACTGCTCGCCGGCATCGGTCAGCGTGTGACGGGCGGCGTCGATCAGGGCGTCGCCGGAATGTTCCTTGTGGGCGTGTACGTGCTTGGCCATGCGGGAGAGGTAAGCGCCCCTCCTGCCCTGCGCAAGCTAGTTGCGGCGGAACTCGGCCCGGTACTGAGAGGGGTAGAGCCGCTTGAGCGCGGCAACCTTCGGCGCGTCCCAGCGCAGGATATAGGGATGGCGCGGATTCTTCGCTGCGAAATCCTGATGATAGGTCTCGGCCGGATAGAATGCCTGCGAGCGCACGATGTCGGTGACGATCGGGCGCGACCATTTGCCGCTCGCCTTCATCTGGGCGAGATAAGCCTTGGCGACGGCCAGCTGTTCGGCGGACATCGGAACCAGTTCGGCATTGTAATGCGCGCCGCGATCAGGGCCCTGCCGGTCCTTAAGAGTCGGATCGGCAATTACCGAGAAGAAGATGCGCAGCAGTTCGTCATAGCGAATGACCGATGGATCGTAGGTGACCTTCACCGATTCGACATGGTCGGTGACGCCCGACGAAACCAGCTTGTAATCGGCCTGCCGCGCGGTTCCGCCGTGGTATCCGGAAACGGCGCTGGTGACGCCCTTGGTGTGGCTAAAGACAGCTTCGACACCCCAGAAACAGCCGCCTGCGAAAATGGCGGTCTTGAGGCCCTTGCCCTCTTTCGCGAATCGCTTGGCGGCGGGGGCCTCGACCACGCTTTCGGCAGCGAGGGCGGGCTCCTGGCAGGCCGAAACCGCGAGAAGCGCGATTGCAGCGAGGCCGGAAGCGAAGCTGCGCATCAGAGCAGGGCGGGGATCGCCGCGATCAGCGCGTGGCCATTGGAGGCGGCAACGAGGGCGGCGCCGGCAAGAAAGCCGATGCCGAAGTTGCGATAGAGGTCGGAGCTGAAGAGGTTCATGGCAGGTCTTTCGGTACGCTTGCCCATCTGGTTACAGGCGTTCCGATTGCAACAGGGTTAATGCGATGGTTGTAATTCGTTCAGGCGATCAGCCGGGTCCTCAG
Organism: Qipengyuania gaetbuli; assembly: GCF_020171365.1. NCBI lineage: Bacteria > Pseudomonadati > Pseudomonadota > Alphaproteobacteria > Sphingomonadales > Erythrobacteraceae > Qipengyuania > Qipengyuania gaetbuli. The sequence continues at coordinate 1,217,700 of NZ_JAIUZO010000002.1, forward strand.
TGCCTGAAATGGCGCATCCCGGTGAAGACCATCGCGAGCCCCCGCTCGTCGGCGGCAGCGATAACTTCCTCGTCGCGGATCGAACCGCCGGGCTGGATAATCGCGGTTGCGCCTGCCTCGGCTGCTGCGAGCAAGCCGTCTGCGAAGGGGAAAAATGCGTCGGAGGCGACGGCGCTGCCGACAGTGCGGCTCTGGTCCCAGCCATACTTCTCGGCCGCTTCGGCAGCCTTCATCGCTGCAATGCGCGAGCTGTCGCGGCGGTTCATCTGCCCCGCGCCGATGCCTGCGGTCGCACCGTCCTTGGCATAGACGATGGCGTTCGACTTGACGTGGCGCGCCACGGTCCAGGCGAACAGGCAGTCCTTCAGTTCCTGGTCCGTCGGAGCGCGCTGGGTCACGACCTTGAGATCGGCCTCGGTGATGGCACCATTGTCGCGCGTCTGGACCAGCAGGCCGCCGGTGATCGGCTTGACCAGCAGGCCGCCGCGGCGCGGATCGGGCAGGTCGCCGGTGACGAGCAGGCGCAGGTTTTTCTTTCTGGCGAAAGCGGCCTTGGCTTCCTCACTCACTGAAGGAGCGATGACGACCTCGGTGAATATCTCGCAGATCGCTTCCGCAGTCGGACCGTCCAATTCGGTGTTCACCGCGACGATGCCGCCGAAAGCCGACACGCTGTCGCAGGCAAGCGCTTCGTTCCATGCCTCGAGCAGGCTCGAGGCCTGCGCCACGCCGCAGGGGTTGGCGTGCTTGACGATCACCACCGCGGGCTCGCCGCCTGCAAATTCGGCGCACAGTTCAAGCGCCGCATCGGCATCGTTGTAATTGTTGTAGCTGAGTTCCTTGCCCTGCAGCTGTTCGGCCTGCGCGATGCCGCGCCCGTGCGGACCTGCCGGCGTGTAGAGCGCCGCCTTCTGGTGCGGGTTCTCGCCATACCGCAGTTCGACAGGAGCCTTGCCGTTGACGGCGAGGAAGTCGGGGAACAGCTGCTGCTGGTCGGCAAAGGCGAACCACTGGCTGATCATGCTGTCGTAGGCGGCCGTGGCGGCAAAGGCCTTGGCCGCGCACTTGCGGCGGAATTCCAGCGTGGTGGCACCGGTCGCTTCCAGTTCGGCGACGAGCGTGCCGTAATCGGCAGGATCGGTCACGATAGTGACGAACTGGTGGTTCTTGGCCGCCGAACGGACCATCGAAGGGCCGCCGATATCGATGTTCTCGATGATCTCGTCGCGCTCTGCACCGCGCATCACGGTCGCCTCGAACGGGTAGAGATTGACCACCACGAGATCGATTGCGCCGATGCCGTGTTCGTCCATGGCGGCGGCGTGTTCGGGATTGTCGCGCACGGCCAGAAGGCCGCCGTGGACCATCGGGTGCAGCGTCTTCACCCGACCATCCATCATCTCGGGGAAGCCGGTGAGGTCGGAGACGTCACGCACCTCGAGACCCGCTTCGCGCAGAGCCTTGGCAGTGCCGCCGGTCGACACCAGTTCCACGCCGCGCGCGGCCAGCGCCTTGCCCAGATCCACCAATCCGCTCTTGTCGGACACCGACAGCAGTGCCCGCTTGATCGCCACTTCGCTCACGTGAAAATTACCCCATTCGTTTGAGCAGCCAGGGGAAACGTCCCCCGCTGCGGGCAGTCAGTCCTTCGACCACGATTTGCTGCGTCCCGTGCGGCCGACCCTGGCCATCGACCCAGAGCGAATCCTCGACGCTGCATGCGGCCTCGCCGGTATCCCCTCCGAGGCGGAATTGCCAGTAGCTTGCGTCGGGCATGGCGAGGTGGACGCCGCGCCCGTCCTCGGTCACGCGCGCCTCGATGCCGCGCCCCAGGTGGAAGCGCATGGCGAAGCCGATCTTGCCGCGTTTGCCCTTGCGACCCGAAGGTTCGAGCACGTCTTCGCCGCGCAGCTCGGCGCCTTCGTCGGACAGCATGAGGATGCGGCGATGGATGAGGCCGAAGCGCGCGGCATAGCCGTTGTGCGCCGCTTCCAGCCGCGTGGCACCCTTCGCCCCCTGCGCAACCGTATCGCGGGTGCAGTCGACCTCTTCCACGCCCTTGCCGATCTGGCCGTGGAGCAGGATGGCGGTCGAATTGGCATCGTCGAGCACCAGCGTCGAATGGGCCGAAGTGCCACGCAGGCCCTGTTCGATCCGCGACGGGACCAGCGCGCCGGCCAGTTCCGCCCCGCCGCAGTTGACGATGATGCGCTGGGTGCCGTGCGAATATTCGAAAGCCAGCGTGGAGGCACAGGCGTGCCGCGCATGCTTGGGCTTTGGTGGAGGTGCAGCGTCAAAAACCAGCAGCGCATCGCGAGCGCGGATACGCTGGTAGCCCCACTGCTTGGCCTCCACCATCGGGCGGGCGCGAACGCCGCTGGCAGTTACGATCGCGTCGAGCGCATCCTCGCTCATCGCCGCAGAGCCCTGCCAGCTGCCAAGGCCCCGGTCGCCCATGCGCAGCGACAGCAGGGCAGGCACCAGCAGGCCGAGCATGGTGTCGAGCGCGGCAGGATGGGCACGTCCTGCCGCCGCATAGCAGGCGCGCACTTCGACCAGCAGCGCCACGGCCTCTGCCTGCGCACTGGGCGAGCGCGACAGGACGCCGCCATCCTCGCCGACCATTTCGCCGAGCGTCTTGAGCAGGCCTGCCTCGCCATAGAGCCGCCGTGCCCAGCCGTCGGGCATCAGCAGTCCGGCCGCGACAATACCGGACCAGCCGGCGGCCTGCGCCAGCCGGTCGTCGACGCCAGTGACATTCCGGTCGAGCCAGCGCGCGGTGGTTTCGAGCGCGTCGAGATATCTGGGTTTCAGCCGCTCGCCATCGCCGGTCAGCAGGATCGGTGCGTGGACGATCCAGTTGAGGAGGCGCAGGCCAGCCAGTTCAACGGTCCAGGCCGGCCCCTTGCCGACCTGCGGATTGGCCTGCAGCCACGAGGCGAACAGGTCGCCTGCCGTGCCGACGCATTGTGCGCGCGGTGCGCTGGCCGCCAGGTCGCGCATCCAGGTGAAGCCGTGCACGGCGCGAACGAAGGGCGGTGCGAGTTTCGACGGCGACCCGAAATCGAGCTTGCCGAGCGGCAGCTTCATCCCGCCTGCCATGAAGTGCCCGGCCCTCAGCGCGACACCGGCAGAACGGTTGCCTGCCAGCGGGCTTTCCACCGTGCCCAGCAGGCGCGGCTTTGCCGGCTTGCGCAGCGGCGAGGAGAGGACCTGCCCCGGAATGCCGATGCGATAGGCCCAGCGCATGGCGGTATGGAGCGGTCCCGTACGCGGAGGCTGGAAATCGGCGAGCACCAGGGCGCGCGCCGGCTCGATCTCGGCTTCCGGTTCGGCGACAGGGGGAGAGGTCACCAGCGGCTCTTCGGCAGAACCGAGGGGCAGCGCGACCTGGTCGTCGTCCGGCGCATCTTCGCGAACGGCGCTGAGCAGGTCGGCGTGGCCCTCCATCATCCCAATCCCTTCAAGGCGGCGATATTCGACGCGTATTTGTCCGGCCCACCGCGGAAGGTCGCAGACCCTGCAACCAGCACGTCGGCACCGGCGTCGACGCAGAGCGGTGCGGTGACAGGATCGACGCCGCCGTCGACTTCCAGCCGGATGTCCTTGCCCAGCGCATCGATGCGCTTCCTGATGGCCTCGATCTTGCGCAGCTGCGAATGGATGAAGCTCTGCCCGCCGAAACCCGGATTGACGCTCATCACGAGGACGAGGTCGACGTCCTCGAGCAGGTAGTCGAGCGCCTCGACCGCAGTACCGGGGTTGAGCACCACGCCCGCCTTCTTGCCGAGGCCGCGAATGGCCTGCAGCGTGCGGTGGATGTGCGGACCGGCTTCGGGATGCACGGTGATGATATCGGCCCCCGCTTCGGCGAAGGCTTCGAGATAAGGGTCGATCGGCGCGATCATGAGGTGCACGTCGAACGGCTTGTCCGAATGCGGGCGCAGCGCCTTCACGACAGCGGGGCCGATGGTGATGTTGGGCACGTAATGCCCGTCCATCACGTCGATATGGATCCAGTCCGCCCCCGCAGCATCGACGGCGCGCACTTCTTCGCCGAGCCGGGCGAAGTCGGCCGAAAGGATGGAAGGAGAAATCAGCGGGGCTGCCATGTTCGCTTGTCCGGTCTGTCGCGAGTTGAGCCTGTCTTTTCGCCTACGCGCGCGGGGGGCGCCGCCACAAGGCGCGCACCCCGCCTTTTCCACGGCAGAGGGGCTTGGAAGCTGCTGCCGGGCGGATTAGGCAGGGGCCATGGCCGACCGGATCGTCACCCTTGAAAATGGACGGCTAACAATTGGCTGAACGTGCGGCAGTGTCGCAATTCAGGCGAAATTCAGCGCAATTTGCTAGAAGCGTCGCGAAAGATTGTGGCGAGATGCCTTTGCCTCTCGCCTAGGTTACGAAGCAATATACGGGGCCAAACATGACCGTCCGATCCATTGCCATTGCCGGCAGTGCCATCGCGCTGGGCGCGCTTGCGCTCTCCGCGCCTGCGCTTGCCCAGACCCGCTACGGGCAGGAAATCCCGCACGACCCGGCACGCTGCCAGGCCGGCAAGCCGGGGGTGTGGGTGTCGATCACCGGCATCAAGGAAAGCCGTGGCACGCTGCGCATCCAGTCCTACCGCGCGACCGAACGCGACTGGCTGGAAAAGGGCCGCTGGCTCACCCGCATGGAAGCGCCGGCGACGGCTGGCACGATGCGCTTCTGCATGCCGATTGCGGAGCCGGGCAGCTATGGCATCGCCGTGCGCCACGATCTCAACGGCAATGGCAAGACCGACATCTTCGGTGATGGTGGAGCGATGTCGAACAACCCCAGCATCAACCTCTTCAACCTCGGCAAGCCGAACTACAAGAAGGTGGCCTTCAACGTCGGCAATACGGTCGAATCGATTTCGATCCGGATGCGTTACCGCTGAGCTTTCGCCGCTCGGCGGCGCGCCCGCCACAGCTCCCATGCCGCGCCCGGCATGGCGAGCAGCGGGTGCTTTTCACGGAACGGTGTGACCTCCAGTTCGATGCCTGTGTGACGGTGCAACTTCCATGCGCCGTAGCGTGCGGCACCCTCGAACGTCGTGGTCGCCTTTGCCAGTCGCAGGATGTTGAGCGGTTTGCCCAGGCGTTCGCGCTCGCGCCATTCGCGCAGGATATTCCGTCGGGTCGCTTCGCCGAGTTGCGGGGCCAAGCGATTACCTTCCTGCAAAAAAGCGATGCCCTGTGCCTCCCAGGCGAGCGGGAGCAGCCCGTCGAAATGATCGCGGTTCACCGACAGGATCGAATCCTCGCGCCCCGGCTTCTCGACCCGGAATTCCGCCCGATAGGTCGCTTGGAACAGCGCGCGCCAAAATTCCTCGGCCTCACCCTCTGACGGGCCGAGCGCGGCCGCGTAACGCGCTGCCGATTTCGCTGCTGCCGCGATTGCCTCGTGCACCGACTGCCGCGCGGCGTCGTCCACCGTCCAGATGAGCGCGCTTGGCTGGACGAACCGCGTCCAGATCGTCGTGTCGCGACTTTGTCCGCTGGCCGCCTTTGTAAACTGGGCCAGCGACATGGTGGCTATCTTGGCGCGCAGCGTTTCACCGCCGTATTCCCACTCGCGGTAGCTCACCTTCGGCCAGACGCGTTCGACTTGGGCACCCGGCAGCAGGACGTAGAAATCGAGCACGCCCTCGAGCGAACCGGTCCTCAGGTTCGAGCCGTAGAACAACACGGCGCTGGCGCCTGCTTCCTCGCCGAGCATCCGCGCATAGGCCGCGACCTCCGGGCGCACTTCAGCGCCAAGCGATGCTGCAATCCGCTGGTCGAGCGACGCGCTCACGCCGTCACGAATTCCATTTCGGGCCCCTGTCCCACAAGATAGCGACCGGCCGGGAAATGCTCGCCGTCGAGGATGAAGGGCTCCTCGACGTCGAAGGAAAAGGCCTCAGCAGAAATGTGGTGCAGTCCCGCGCCTGCCAGCCAGCGCGGATGCCAGCCGGCAAGAATGGCAGGGAGTACCGCGAAGATCCGGCGGCGCGGCCGGTCGAGCACCGCGAGGCGGATCGGTGCCTGCCGCTTGCCGAACAGCTGGATATTGCCGGGCAGGCGCTCGAAAGTCGAGGCAAGCATGATGTGCCGCCGGTCGGGGGCGCCGTGGCGCGAATGCGGCATAGGCTCGCCCGACGGCTCGAATGCCAGGTCCATCCGCGTGCCGCGGCGCCAGCGGTTGTCATTGCCCGAAAAGAGCACCTGCATCACGCCCCAAGCCGCGGTCGCTCCGACGGCCAGCGAGTTGAAGAACCCCATGCGGTGCGCTTCCTGTCCGGCTTCGATGCCGAGCGTGAAAGCACCCGCTCCGAGCACGAAACCGAGCATCGGTTCTGCATCTTCTCCCTGCGCCTCGACCACGGTCAGCGCGCGGCGACGGACGCGCTTGCCCGAGCGGTAGGCCGCAACCGCTTCGGCAAGACCCCACTGCGCGGGAAGGTCGAGATCGACCTTGAGCGCGTTGGTCTTGCCCTGCGGCACGATCGCCAGCACCGGCCAATTCGCCCCGAACACCGGTTGTCCGAGAGTGAGCACATCGCGGATCGTGCCGTCCCCGCCGCTGATGACGAGCAGGTCGATGCCGCTGCGCGCAAGGTCCGCAAGCTCTGCCGCCAGCTCTTCCTTGGTGCAGGGCTGCACCAGCCGCACATCGGCACCTGCGACCGTTTCGGCCGGGCCGCCCTGGTTACGGTGCGAGCGCGGGTTGTGGATCATGGCAATGCGCGGCGCAGGCGCGGCCTGCGGCTCGATCCCCGATGGAATCTCGCCGGTCGCATCATGCATAGGCCGGTAATCGTGAATGACGCGCTCCATTGCGGTTCGCCCGTGGATGGTTCCAGATAGTGCAGGGATGCCGCTGCGGCAATGCGAGCGCCGCGCGAACGCACGTCACTGGCGCACCCGACAGGATTCGAACCTGTGGCCTCTGCCTTCGGAGGTCTGAGCTACCCAGTCTAGCCGCGTTCCAGCGAGTTTTTGATCGTGCCTCGATGTTCCTAAAACACTCGACTTCTTCGACGTTTACACTAGGGAACAGTCTATCCGGGTCTCGGCGGGACTAAGCGCAGCGCGCGCATTTGAGTTCCCCCGCGTTTCCCCGGCAAAGTTCTGGAGGAAGCGAGATGGAAGCCACAACCACCGCCGTCGCACACGACGCGAAGCGAGACACCATCACAGATAAGGCGATTGCCAAGCTGAAGGCGGAACCGGGGAAACGGCTCGAGTGGGCCGACACCGTGGTCCCGCAGCTCCGGCTCCGGGTGAGCGACAAGGGGGCGAAACACTGGTCAGTGATCTATCGGGTATCGGGCGCTGGCGACGGCGGCAAGAAGGGTCCGATGCGTCGAATGTCGTTGGGCGACTATCCCCGCGTGACCATCTCGAAGGCCCGGGACGCGGCGCGCGGTGCCCTCGACTTAGCCGAAAGGGGAGCCAACCCGGCCCAGCAGCGGAAGACAGAGGCAATCGAGCGCAACGCCCGCACCTTCGAGGCCATCGTTGAGCGGTTCATCGACGAGTACGCCAAGCTCGAGCAAAAGGAGTGGAAGTCCACGAAGGCCTACTTCGACAACTACGTCCTGCCACGCTGGACCGGAAAGGTCATCAACGAGATCGGGCGCTCCGATGTTTCGGCCCTCCTCACGAAGGTTCGCGCCCAAGGCATTGAACGCGCCCGAGATCGCGCACGGAAGGCGAAGAAGCCGAGGCCGGAGGAGAAGTACGAATTGAGCGGCCTCTCGGCGGCGCGGGAAGTCCGAAAGCGTCTCCGCACGCTGTTCTTCTGGGCAATCGAGGAGGAGCTGATCGCGGTCAATCCGGTGGTCAGCATCAAGACCAAGAAGAAGCAAAAAGCATTCGCCTACACGGCCCGCAAGCGCACCTTATCGGTCGAGGAGCTCCGGCGCGTGTGGCGAGCGGCGGACGAGATCGGTTATCGGTACGGCCGGGTGATCCAGCTCCTGATTCTGACGGGCCAGCGCTTATCGGAGATAGCCAATCTGAACACCGATTGGCTCGACCGGGAGAAGTGGATCGTCACTGTGCCGCCCCTGCACTACAAGACCGATATTCAGCACACCTTCCCGCTCTCTCCTCCGGCCCGGAAGATTATCGAGGCGCTGCCCAGCTATCAGGCTCTCCCTGAGAAGCTCGACAAGACATATTTCCTCTTCCCAACCGACAAGGGCGATGGCGCGATCAGCGGCTTCTCGAAGTGCCGCGATCAGCTCCACGCGAAGATTGCTGAGCTTGACGAGAAGGAGGGGCTCGCCCCGCTCGAGGAGTGGCAAGTGCGGGATATTCGCCGGTCCGTGAAAACGGGTATGTCGGAATTGGGGGTCCCGTTCCTACATTCCGAGCAGGTGCTCGGTCATGTTATCCCCGGTGTGGGAGCCGTTTACGATACGCACGACTACATGGCCGAGAAGAGCGCCGCGCTCGAGAAGTGGGGGGAGCTATGGACATAGAGCCCGACGAGGAGACGCGCGCCATCGCCGCAGAGGCGTATTGGGCTGCGGAAGCTCCGTTCCAGTCCAGCCGCGATTCAGCAGACGCCCGTGAACGCATCCGCAACATCAAGTCGCAAGCGGGGATAGACGGCCTAGAGCCGCGTCTCCGGCAGCTCTGGGACTGGCACGTCAAATATCAGCGCGGCTTCTCTGAGATGCCCTTCGAGATGCAGAAGGCCGAGTTCCTCTTCCTACAGGTCGAGGAGGCGGTGCCAGAGCTCGAGATTCCCGCGCCCTACGGCCGCCGTGGGTACGATGCCTATCAGGCAGCCGCCGTCCCGCTCCTCGCTTGGTGGGAGGCTGGCGGCAATCGCGTTACCGCCAATCGCGGGCGGGCCGTTGCCAAGGAGGGCCGGAAGCAGCCCAAACCGAGCGCAGCGGTCTCTTTCCTCGCTGCGGAGTTTCGCCGCATTACCCCGGACCTCGGGGACCGGGCGCTCGACGTGGCGTTCAAGGTGGCGCAGCGACACATTCGCAATCGCACGACATTACGGTAATTTCTTCTCGGCTGCGCAGCCCCGAAAACCCCCTCAGACGCGAATAGCCGTCGATAGAGGAGGTCAAGGTGGCCCAGCGACAAGTACTGCTCACGCTCCCGGAAGTGTCGGAGCTGACCCGGCTGAGTAAGCCGACGATCTACAACTACATCCGCGACGAGAAGCACGACTTTCCGAAGCAAGTGCGCCTCGGGCCGAACCGGGTTGTCTGGGTGAAGAGTGAGATCGACCGATGGCTGAAGAGCCGCCGCGATGCTCGCCACGAAGAGCCGCAAGCCGCCTAATCGAAGGCCGCCGCCCTGACTAGGAGCGGCGGCCCGATTCACAGGATGGAAGGGAGACTTCCGTGAGTGACTATAGTGTTTCCCGCCCCGGGGACGAAGGCCGAAGCGTTGAGGACGAGGAGCTCCGCCCGGACCTCGACATGGCTATCGGCTTCCTGCGCCAGTACCGCCCCGAAGGCCCGTGGGTACTGACCGCCATCCCGGACGGTGGCGGTCGCACGAAGACAAAGACCTTCCAGCCCGAGACTGAGGCGGCCGCCCGGGAATGGATCCAGCGCTGGAATGAAGCCGAGCGGCACCACGTCTATTTCATGGCCAATCCTCCGATGCGCGACCTCGACAAGAAGGCGAGCAAGGAGGACGTGAAAGAGGCGGCGGTGTTCTACGTGGACATTGACCCGAAGGCAGGTGAGGACCCTGCGGCCGCCCGCTTCGCCGCGATCAAGGACCTCGAAGCCTTCGACCCCCCGCCCTCGATCATCATCGACAGCGGCGGCGGTGCGCAAGGCATCTGGCTCTTGGAAGAGGCCTTACCGATTGAGGGCAACCTGACGGCGGCGGAAGATGCTGAGCTCTATAACGTACACCTCGAGGCTAAGCTCGGGGGCGATCACTGCCACAACGCTGATCGCATCCTCCGGCTTGTCGGTACGATCAACTGGAAGCGCAAGCCCGGCCGCGTACCCCGGATGGCATCGCTAGACGAGAAGCGGTCAACTTGGTGTCGCTATCCGGTGAAGAGATTCACCGCCGCGCCACCTAGGCATGTCTCTCCGAGTGCCGGACAGGCGAAGGTACAGCTCGAGGGCGTGCCGGCATTTCTGCGCGATTTAGACGAGCTCCCCGAGGCGGTGAGTAAGCGTACCCGAATGCTGATTGTGCAGGGCGGTGACCCGGATGATGCACAGCGTTACGCATCGCGGTCAGAGGTGACATTCGGGGTATGCACCGAGCTCGTCCGCGCGGGGTGCAGCGATGAGCAAATCGCCGCTGTGCTGCTGGACCCGGACTTCGGAATATCGAAGCACACCTTGGCCCAAAAGAGATCGCTGGAATATGCGGCCCGGCAGATCAAGCGTGCGCGCGAAGAGGTGAACGAGCCGATGCTCGCCCGGATGAATGCCGCTCACGCCGTGATCGAGCTCTACGGCGGTAAGACCAAGGTTGTGTCATGGGAGCCAAGCGAGGTTGACCCGAGCCGGAAGGAGATCGTGGCCCAGTCCTTCGAGGACTTCCGCAACCGCTACATGAACATCAAGGTCCAGAGCGGGGTCAATAAGGACAACAACCCCGTCTATGTCCCGGCCGGAAAGTGGTGGCTGGAACACCCGATGCGCCGTCAGTATCGCAGCGTGGTTTTCCGGCCGAGCGAGAAGGTGGACGAGGACGAGTGGAACATCTGGCAGGGGCTGGCAGTGAAGCCGGAGCCGGGCGAATGGCCGCTGTTGCGCCGCCTGATTGTCGAGGGGTTGGCCGGTGGCGACAAGAGCCTAGCGGACTACATCATCCGATGGTCTGCATTCGGGGTCCAGAACCCCGGACGGCCAGCCGAGGTCGCGCTGACCTTCATCGGCGGGAAGGGGACTGGCAAGGGGACCTTCGCGCGGGTGCTCTGCCAAGTGTTTGGGCAACACGCACGGCACGTCGCAGGGGAGCGCAGCCTGACCAGCAACTTCAACAAGCATCTCCACGGTTGCGCGCTTCTGTTCGCGGACGAGGCCGTTGCGCCGGGGGAAAAGAACGCTGCCGGTCTGGTGAAGGCGTTCATCACCGAGAATGAGATCATGATCGAGCCGAAGGGAGTGGACGCTTTCTTCGCCCCAAACCGGCTCAAGGTCATAATCGCCTCGAACAATACTTACGTGGTCGATGCCAGCGACGATGAGCGCCGTTACGCAGTGTTCAACGTGTCGAGGCGGTTTGCCGCACCGCCGGGGGCGAGCATGGACGATGAGCGCATGATGTTCTGGCGCGACTTGCGCGCGGAGATCGCCAACGGCGGAACCGAGGCCTTCCTACACGACCTGCTCGAGATTGACTTGGGAGACTGGCATCCCCGCTATGACGTGCCGCAGACCTCCGCATTGAACGAGCAGCGCGCGGCCGGGCTCAAGGGCTTCGACAAGGTCCTCTTCGACATTCTTCAATCTGGTGACCTCCCGGCGCTGGATAATCTGAGAAAGATCGGCGGTGACCAGTTCGTCCTGCCATCGCGCCAGCTTGCCGAATACGGCAGCAATGTCAGTCGCCGGAAGGTCACTACCAACTGGGTCAGCAACCTTCTCGGCCCGGGACAGCCGGACGAGGCTGGTGTGATTCACAATCCGGGCTTGGGCTTCGAAAAGTGGGATCGCGGCGGCCCGAAGGGCTGGGTGATGCCGACGCTTGGCGAGGCTCGGGCAGCGTGGGCCAGGTGCCGCTTCGAATGGCAGTGGGATGATTCCGAGCGCTGGGGATACGAAAGCGCTGTGATCGAAGATCAACCAAGCGGTGACGATCGGGAGCCCCCGCCTGCTGACGATGACCCATACTGATCGACCTTGCCGGTTAAGGTCGGTCTATCCCCGCCGACCTTGAATGCGCGGAAACCCAAGAAAACCGCGCCGAAAACCGACCTTCTCGACCCTATCGACCCTAAGCCCAAGTCGGGGGACCGGGAGGCAGTCGCTTTCGATATTGCCGCTGATCTCGTTTCCCCCTGATCCCTGTTTAAGGTCGAGAAGGTCGAGAAGGTCGGAGAAAGGCACGGAAATCGTGGTGTCTCGGGCATTCGACCTTGACGCGACCTCCCCGACCCCTGCTGCAACTGTTCGAGGGCCTGTTTGGGGAAAGTGCCGCCGCCTACCGTTTGCTGCGTTGTTCCTTCGCGCGGGCGCGCGCGAGATCGGCCGCCCGGAGCCGGAGCTCTTCCTCTTAGAGGCTCAGCTCCGCTGTCGCAGGTTCCAGCGTTCCTTGGGTTTCTTTTGCCAGTGCCGTTCCCCGGGGGCATCCGAGGGGAAACGGATTGGGATTTCAGGTGCGTCTCGGTGCGTCAGAATCATCTGGGCTGCCGAGCCGATGCCAAGCCTCCTCGTAATCAGGCACCGCGTAGTGTTTCGGCTCTAACCAATGGGAAACTACGCCGCTTGCGTTCACAGTCCGTGTCGCAAGACGTCGGACCTCGTCCATAGTGAGGACATAGCAAGTGGGCGCGTCAGAGTTAGCCCGTAGGGTTATCACCCACCAAGGGGAACGGAGATTCTCGAGCGAGCTGCCCAGAGGGACGGCCGAGCGCTTCGACAGTGCCTTTGACTGTATGGGTAGGACAGTGGCCTCGTTATCACTGGCAGCATAAAGGTCTGCACCACGTGCATTCCGCACTGTGGGCATAACATGCCAGCCGCGCCGAGATAGCTCCCGTGCAACGTGATAAAGTCCTGCATTACCAGTTAGTTGATGCCGCACAATCGCCATCCTTCGGTATGAAACTAGACGGGTAGATCCACACATACGCCAAATATTTAGCAAATGTGTGTTGCAATAGGGAAAATGGCTGCATACATTCCGCCATCAGAGCAAACTGGAGGTCCATATGCGTGATAAACGAGCAAAGTTCGTCGAACTTGCAAACAAGCGCGTCAACAAAGCGATCGCACAGCTGCGTTTAGTCGGAAATCTATCGAACAAATCTGCGTATGAATTCACGGAGGATGATGCGCGAAAGATCGTCAAGGCGCTCCAGAAAGAGGTGGATGCCCTCAAGGCGAAATTCTCCAACGATGCCAGTAGCGACGGAAACGAATTTCAGCTTTAGTACGTCAATTCAATTAGTTTAGCCAAATTCACGGGGAAATATGAGCAACACTCAAGTTCTGCCCACATGGACATTTGAACGCAGCGGCCCAATGGGAGGTGCGGCAGGCGAAGCCTTTACCAACCCCCTAGCCGCTAGCGGCATGCCTCGAGCAGCTGTCTTGGCTCGAGAAGCCGTCCAGAACTCGGTCGATGCGAGCGAGAACGGAGGAAAGGTTTTGGTACGCTTCCGCGAGCACCGAGTGGTTGGCGAAGAGAAAATTGAGTTCGTGAAGACCGCCAACTTGGCGGCGCTCGCGTCGCGCCAGAGCGCCATCCTTGCGGGTCAGCCCAATTGCCTATCTGCCATCGATGATGAACAGTCTGAGATCAGCCTTCTGTACGTCGAAGACCACCGCACTACTGGTCTTGAGGGCGACTTCAACACGCCGAGCTCCAAATTCTATCGATTCTTGCTATCGCTTGGCGATGGCGGAAAAATTCGAGAATCCCATGGCTCTGGAGGGTCATTCGGCTTCGGAAAATCGGTCTACAGTTCCAATTCAGCAATCAATACGATTTACGCCTACAGCAAGACGAGAGATCAAGACGGCAAAATTCGCTCGATCATATTCGGCTGCGGCTATTTCAAATCTCACGAAGTCGGCAACGATTTCCACACGGGCCGCGCTTGGTTCGGTCGCGACGTCACATTTGGCGAGGCAGCTTACCAAAAGGTCGAGCCGCTGGTGGGCAAAGAGGCAGACGAACTAGCTATCAGTCTAGGCTTCAAGCTTCGCAAGGACAGCGACCTAGGTACGTCTGTGCTCATTGTAGATTCGTCGATCGACTTGGACGAAGTCCTCTCGGGTGTCGAAGATTGGTGGTGGCCGCGCATCATCAGCAATGAACTTGATATTCAAGTTGTGAGTGCGAACGGCTCGAAGACCATGCCTCGCCCCAGAATTCGCGAGCACCTCAAGCCGTTCATTGAAGCCTATGAAGTATGTACGACGCAGGCAGTCCCGAGAGCGGGCATCGAACTGCGAAAACCGTTCAATAGGATGGAGAACCTGAGCTTAGGCGTTTGCGCGCTCAAGGTCCTAGACAAAGATGCCGACGGCAACTTGCCGGTGACCGAAGATCGCGTAGACTCAATTGCGCTGATGCGAGCGCCTAAGATGGTTGTCGCCTATTACCGTGCTTGGAATGCCGGCAACCCGCCCCTGGCTGGGGTCTATGTGGCAGACGATGACGTAGACGACATTTTGCGATCGGCCGAGTCTCCAGCCCACGACAAATGGGACCTCGACTCTGCAAGATTGCGTGATGCCGAGGGGAACAATCGAGCAGTAGTCGATTCGATCCTTCGCCGCCTTCGTAGCACCGTGAAGGACTTTCAGCGGCTCGCCTCCCCTCCCCCTCCTCCGCGCCCTCGAAAGCTAGGGCTGCTCGAAAGGAACCTAGCGAACTTCCTTTCTCCTTCGAAGGGCGGTCCCGAGCCGGGGCCGGATCATCCATCTGCTCCAATCCACCTCAACTATGATTCTCCGCCTGAGCTCCACGCGACTGAAGAAGGAATGCTTGAGATGGTCGCGCGCTTTGGCCTCAAGTTGAAGGAGGACAGCGATGACGAAGAACTTGATGTTCGGATCAAAGTGACCTGCGCGGTGGTGGCGGACGGCTCCGACGTTGATCCGATAATGCTGGAAATGAGCACTCAGGAGGGGGAATTGGAAGTAATCGATAAAGAGTCGGGCCTTTATCGAGCACGGCTTTCCAAGGACACGGCCATCAAGCTGACTGCAAAATCCGCACCTTACGATCCGAACTGGACGATCCGGTTCATTCCAGAAGTTGAACCCGTGGAGCTTGAACAATGAGGACCCAGTGGCACCGGTCGGAACCGAAGACGCTTCGCCCCTTTTTCGCTGTGAGGTCCGTAGAAGAAACCACACATCATGCTGCGATCAAGATCGCGGAGAATGCCGCTTCGGTTGAGGACGAGGTCATCGATGTTGACGAAATAGACCTTCGACAACTTCAAATTTCGATAAAACCAAACATTGTTGCGAGCGATGAATGGCTACCAGCTGGCTTTGCAGCGGATGACCTTGAGTTAGCCATATTTTGTCGCAGCCCCTTCCTAAAGAACTCAATCATTGTCGGAACCTATTCGCTCGAACAACCGATGCCAGAAGAAGTCTCCGTGTCAGATGAGATTCTGCAGAAGCTGGGGGGCGGGCGCGAGCTTCGCATAACGGTCGCGCTGGTCTTGGTGGCTGACAAGGAGCGTCAAGCTGGAATGCCCTTCTCAATGGGCCATTGGCTGTCCTCCAAGACGTTCCATTTGCGCGAGCGAAAGCTCCAGACGATGTTTGACGTCAAGACGCGCACTTCCGAGGAATGGGTGGAAGCCAATTATCCCCCGAAGACACTCTACTCAGTGGTCTACATCGGCGGAATTGATGCTGCAGGCGATGAGAATGGACCAATCGCCGACGTGCATATTCACCTCGACGCTTACAACCGTATGGCCGGTGAAAAGATTGGTGAAACCCTTGAGCCAATGCTCAGCGTTGAGATGATTGCACAAGTTCTTGAACAATCTCTCGCAGATTGGAGGGACTACGATGAAGCGCCCCCGGGTAGTCCCCTCTTAAATCTTACGAAGAAGATCACGAATGCCGACAAGCCATCATTGGCCGAACTGAAGAAGATCGTGACAAATCAATCACTTCTTAGAGCAGTCCTGCAGGACAAGATCGGTGTCCTCAGCTATGTCACTTCAGGAGGAAACTGATGTCATATCCCGCTCTTTCGAAGGCTGATGCCAAACGCATCCTTACTGCATATCGCAATGGAGAAGAATTGGCAAAGCTTCCCGCCTTCACCAAGCAACTCGGCAGTGAGGCAGATTGGGATGAGATTGCAGACGAGCTTTTCAAGGCGCTGGAAGAGATCAAAAGCAAATTCCCGGAGCCCGAAAAAGGGGGTGGCTATCGCAAGTTTGAGATCTTGGCGGGCATTGCCGCTCACAGACTCCTGCCGATTCATCCCGCGACGGCCGATCCCGACTTTTGGACTTGGCTGTTGATGCGCAGTTTCGTGCCCTTGGTTTTATGGCGATATGGCGAAACCGCTGATGCGAAGAATTTCGGCCTTGGCGGTGCCCAAGAGAACTTCATGTTCCGTTTATGGCTGCGAGCAGACATTGGATTTGATCCCGTGGCGAACTCATACGAATTGGCGGAATTGGGCGACATTGACTTCTGGCGAAGCCATATTTTCCGACAAAGTTACGGTGATGGCCGAAGCTTTGCCCGAGCGCTCATTCAGTTTCAATTCCCCGGAGGGTCAGACGCGAAAGCACGGCTGACTGTCCAGCAAATACGAGATTTTGCGAAACATCTAAAAAAGGCTCGATCTAATCTGGCAGTCGAGGTACTAGATGAGATGAAATCCGCTCATCTTATAGAGCGGGAGTGGGCCAAATTGGCCGAAACAACGCTGCAAGGTTCATGATCAGTCAGTCTTTCGAACGAAAAAACCGTCGTCTTTATCGTAAGTTAGAGATAGGGGGCAGAGCTTCGCAAACTGAAGTAGCGGACCTCGGCGACCCCGGCCTTTCCCCATCCGAAGCATGGTGGCAATCCAAATTGCGCGAAGCGGTTAGGGAAGAGCTTTCGCCACCGAGAAGCTTAAAGGTGGTCGACGCATTTTCTGGATCCGGCGGGCTAAGCTTGGGTGCCAACATGGCAATTCAAGCCGCCGGCTTCGGAGCGCGCCATGTAGCTGCGATCGACACTGACGCCGCGGCACTTGCCGTCCATAGGCATAATTTCGAAACGGAAGTCACCATCGCAGATAGTGCGTCGCGTATCGTTGACTACCATGTCCTCGGGCAGGACGACGACGCCGAATTTGGCTATGATCCGGAGCTGATTTCGTCCTACCTGTTGCCTGAGAAGACTACCGATCTGTTTTTGGCGGGCCCTCCCTGCCAAGGGCATTCAAATCTTAACAATCACACACGCCGAGATGACCCAAGGAACCAGCTTTATATAACGTCAGTGGCTTTGGGCCTTGCACTCAAGGCCAGCTGCATTGTGATCGAAAACGTCCCCACCGTACTGAGAGACAAATCCAATGTGGTCGGTACGGGTGAAACGCTCTTGAGGGCCGCAGGCTATTCCGTCGCCTCAATGGTGCTAAGGGCAGACGATTTCGGAGCGCCTCAAACTAGGGCGCGATTTTTCCTGATCGCAACGAAAGCGGGGGATGCCCAAGCGGCTCTCGAAGCAGTGGCGAACGAGCTTCAATCGCCTGCGATGCCGCTGTCTTGGGCAATAAGCGACCTCCTTGATAAGTCCGCAGATGGATTGATGAATACACCAGCCGCACCGAGTCCGGTCACGTTGGAGCGGATAAACTACCTTTTTGATAATAAGCTTCACGATCTTCCGAACGATCAGCGACCTGATTGTCACAAGAACGGTCATTCGTACCCATCGGTTTACGGTCGCATGCATTGGGATAAGCCCGCCCAAACGATAACGACTGGCTTCAACGCAGCGGGACAGGGTCGCTATGTTCACCCCAAGAGACGGCGGGTGATTACACCAAGAGAGGCGGCACGAATTCAGGGCTTCCCAGATTGGTTCAACTTCATGCCGGAAGGCATCGACGTACGACGTAAGGATGTCGCGAAGTGGATTGGTGACGCCGTGCATCCCATCCTTGGTTATGCGGCTGTCCTAAGCGCGCTCACTGCACTCGAAATGGCAGATGCTACGAGCAGAGAAGAGGTATCATTTGCATGAACGGCGTTCGTTGGTCCTCCCGACGAAACTGAGCACGCGTGCTATGACTTCCTCTTTTCTTGCAGCTAATTCACATTCCCAAACGGTGAGTGTTGACCAACCCAACTCCTCGTATTCAGCGCTGAGCTCCGCATCGCGCTCTACAACACGCTGCAGTTTTGGGATCCAATAATCCTGACGCGTTTTTGGCAAGGTGGCACGCCGACAACCCTTATGTTGGTGCCAGAAACAGCCATGGACAAAGATAACCTTTTGCCTGCTAGCGAAGGCAATATCTGGTGTGCCTGGCAGTTTGCGTACGTTCTTTCGAAAACGATACCCCAACCGATGTAACGCAGACCTCAGTTCACGCTCAGGCTTCGTTTCCTTGCCTTTCACCGCCCGCATTCTCCGCCGGACACCCTCAGGAACATCCGCAAATAGAGTTTCTCGGTCTGGGGCCTTGAGCATACGATAAAGGTTGGATTCCATCTGCGAAAATCAACCTGATTTGGCAAAAGCTCGAGCAGAGGTTGCTTGCCATCAATGGTCCGCCGTTCGCTCGGCAACGGTCGCCAGCTATCGTTCGGCAATGAAGCTGACCGACCGCCGCAAGCGCCTTTTTCTGGCTGAGCTCGCCCGCCACGGCATCCTCGTCCGCGCTGCCCGGGCCGCCAGCCCGCGCGCCAGCAGCCGGTATGGCGCCAAGCAGACTTTCCTCGACGAGCGCGACCGTGACCCGGAATTTGCCGCACAATGGCAGGAAGCGGTCGAGGCGGCAGAGGCCAGCATCGAGGCTGAGATATACCGGCGCGCGCAGGAGGGATGGGAGGAGCCCATCTTCGGCGGCCGCCATCGCGAAAAGATCGTCGGCACTGTCCGCAAATATTCAGACCGCCTGCTCGAGCTTCGCGCCCGGGCGATGCTCCCTGCCTATCGGGAGACGCACGGCATCGCCGTGAACAAACAGGTGACGCACACGGTCGATGCCGGAGTGTTGGGCGATGCCGTGGCGAAGGTCGCCCTCCAGATGGCCAGCAATCTCGGCCCGCAGCTTCCGGCTCCGGCCCGGGTGATCGACAATGAATAGGGACAGCGCCCTCGACCTCCTCGCGTTCGCCGTGGGCTATCGGTTGATGACCCCGGACGAGCGGCGCGCGCTGCGCATCGCGGCGTTGTTCGAGCTTGGCGAGAAGGCCCCCGCCAGCCCCGAGCTTGCCGTCCTATGGGACGAGGACCGCCTGATACGCGGGGAGCGCGAGCCCGCCAGCGTCTATGATCGCTGGGTGCTGATGAAGGCCCGGGACGAGGCCGAGCGGCCCGCCTTCGACGAACAATTCTGGCGACTGCGCCGCAGCGACCTCGAGGGCGCAGGCTTCGAGCCGAACGAGGCAAGGGACGTGATCGCGTCGGTGCGCGCGTCCTTGAGCAACACCCCCGGAAAGAAAGGAGACGACGATGGGACTATTCAAGAGGCAGCATGAGACCGCAGAGCCAAGCGGATTGCTCGAGCGGCTTAACGAGCTCGCGCAAGAGCGGGTCGAAGCAGCCGGGCGAGTCGATCAAGCCATTACTGAGATCGAGGCAGCAATCGAAGGACTGCTCGCGGCAGACAACGCCTTCTTTTCCGAAGTGCGCTCGTCCGGTGCGTCGGATCATGGAACCGGCGGCCACCTTCGGCGGGTACTTCGAACCTTGCTTATGGGCCAGATGCAAGTGGCAGCGCCGAAGTTCGTCCGGCACCTCGGCATTCCGTTCATACCTGCCCGAGCGCAGGGCTCGATACGCGAGGCAGTTCAGCGAACCTCGGCCCACAACCTAACCGACCTGATACCGCGCGAGGAGACCGCAGCATGAAGAAGATGATTATCCGCGACATGACCGTGAACGAGATTTCGACCGTGGACGTGCCCGCCGTGAAGGGCGCAATCGCCGTGATCCTGAAGAGCGCCTCGGTCGCCATCCGCAAGAACGCAGCCGAGATCGCCGCCGAGCAAGCCGAACCGCTCTACAAGGCCGCCGACTATGCCGATGCGATTATGGCTCGCGCGGGCGAGATCGCGCAGCAGACCGGCGTGTCCGTGAGCAAGGCCCTCCTCGACCACTCCGGCACTGACCCGGTGATTATCGAGCTGGCGAAAGGCGAGCGGGCAGCCGAGATGGCCGCGATGCGCTCGAAGCAGTCCGCAGCGTTCGAGAAGAGCGCACAATGGACCTGACCGAGGAGGCGGTCTTGGACCACTATATGGCCCGGTTCGACGAGCGGACCCGGAGGGCGCACACCGTGGCGCTCGCCGGGGCCATCGCGACAGCGAAGGACCGATGGCCCACCCTCGAGCTCGTCCGACGCGTCTCGGCCATCTATGGCGTGGCAGTAGAGGAGCTCGGCGCCTTCTTTGGGCTAATCCGCCAGCCCGGGGATCGGGAGGTGTGGGTGGACGTGTTCCGCTCGCCCGACAACCAGCACCTCGTCCGCGACACGATGAACGCGGGTCAGCGCCGGGCCTATGGCACAATGCTGGCGATGCTAGAGGTCGCGTGAGCAACGCGGGCCTGACCCATAGGGGGCGCAAGCGCCGGGACGTGCATGGCGAACCTATGCCGACCGAGACCCGGCCCTGCCTCCGGTGCCGCAAGCCCTTTGAGAGCGAGGGCGCGCATAACCGGCTATGTGGTTCATGCGGCAAGTTTGAGGTGAGTCCCTACGCTTTATAAACGGTTCATCGCTAGCGCAGCTCGACTCGTCCAAAGCACTACTCGCCGCAGCCCGATTTGACTTGACCATACAAATGCTCTTTTAACCCATTTAGCTGGACGCAAAGGCCGCCAATTGAACCTGAAATTCCCTGACAAAGAGGCTCCAGACACGAGCCCGCTCCCAGTGTACGGCTCGCCTCCTGTGGTCGAGACCTCTTTGGGTGTTCAATTCGAGGGGCTTTCAGAGTTTCAAACTCTTCGGGTCGCTTCCTTGTGGGAACGCCTTCGTGCCGAGTATCCCGTGCTGGAAGAGCACGATCCCCTTCAGCCTGCTTTCGAGACGTTCGGCCCCCGTAGTAGTGCCATCAACGCACCCGGTCTGATGCTTCATACGAAGCCCGTTCAGCCTCGCTTTTTCTTCATCAGTGAGAAGGGGGATCAGCTCGTCCAGTTTCAGCGCGACCGGTTGGCCTTTAATTGGCGTAAGCGCGAAGGTGCTGAAGAGTATCCACGGTACGAGAGTATCAGGGCAAAATTTGAAGAGGCATTCGCGGCAATCAAGGAATGGGCAAAGGAAGAGGGACTCGGCGAGCCAGTCCCCAACCAGGCCGAGGCAATCTACGTCAATTTCGTTCCCCTTGAGGATGCAAACGGAGAAAAATGCGGTCTGTCCTATTTCTTCCCTTGGTTGGGTGGGCTTATCGGGATGACCGAGGACGGTCTTTTCCAATTCAGAAGGCGACTGGAGGACGTGAATGGCGATCCGGTCGCGCGCCTCAACTTTCAGTTGCAGTATGGCACTGACGAAGAGAGTTCACGGCAGGCCCGCCTTCACTTGCACGTGCGCGGTCGGCCAAACACAAACACTTTTAACGAGGCGCTCAAGATGATTGACGCCGAGCGCGCTATTATTGTGCGCACATTCGCGGAAATCACTTCTGAGGAAGCAGGGGTAATCTGGGAGAGAAAGCGATGAATCCTGCACTAACGCTTGATTATGGGACGACTGTCGGCGGTCGCTGGACTACCCAGCTATTCAACGCTGGTGCAACTGCCGCTACTCAAGTCATTGAGCCGGTCGAGGAGCCTTGGCGCTCGTCGGTTGAGGCTCGCTTCGAAAAACTCGCGGGCTACAAAGTGGGATGGGACGGCTATCAATCCCCTCCTCCGCATCCTTCTGTAATCGCTTATGCCCGGTCCGCACTTCATTCTGTAATGAAGTTTGATACTCCTCCCCCCTCAATCGTCCCGATGTCTGAGGGAGGTCTGCAGCTTGAGTGGCACCGCAAGGGTTACGATATTGAACTTGCGATCTACAGCACAGATGATGTGGAGTTGAGCATAGAGTTTCCCGATGAGCGCGAAGCGATCGAAGAGAAGCCTCTTAAGCTCTCATTCTTTGAGTTGAGCGAGGTGCTGGAGCAACTTGCCTGACTGCCGTGAGCGACTTCGAGCTGCCAAGAGACGAGGAGGGTCGGATCGCTCCCCACGATCATCCCGAACTAGTAGGGGCCGCGCGGATTATCCGGCGCATTCACGATGATTATGTGGTCGATGATCAGGAGCCGGGATCAAAGCGCCTATCGTCAGCCCTCTTCAAGCATCGTTCAAAAACCGGCCACCTCTCCTTTGATTCAGAGAATTGCATAATCGCGAAAGAGCGAGAGCCAGCTGAGTATGTAACAGACCCAAAATTTTTCGGAGCGGTGATCATCTCCATCGATGATCTACGAAGCGTGGATCCGGCAACAGGAGACGAAGATCGCTGGAAGATTGGCATGGTGCCAGTCGAGGGCAACGATTGTCACGCAGGGCTGTGGGGTAAAATTACGGAAGGCCGATCCAACACCATTCAACGCCTCTCAGATTGGCTGGTTGAAATCCCCGGAGTGCGAAAGCTCCAGCCCGAGGTCTAAGAATCATAACAGGAGTTCCCCAGCCGTTGCCCCGAAAGGCAGGGGCGCCCAAAGAATTCTCGTAGGTCATTGAAAAGCTGGCGCACCCGACAGGATTCGAACCTGTGGCCTCTGCCTTCGGAGGGCAGCGCTCTATCCAGCTGAGCTACGGGTGCCTGGCCATGACGCGCTAGGCGAGCGGCGCGCTTAGCAAGCGCGCCGTGAGCGGGCCAGTGAAATTTCCTCGCTACGGCCTGGCGGTATTAGGAATTTGGCAAGCGGGGCGGCGTTAACCTTGCTCCCATGAACGCGCTGACCCACGAATTCGACCTGTCGCAAGCCATCATGCTGCCGCCTGCAGGCGAAGGCCTTCGCCGCGAGCAGGACCGCGAAACGCTGGCCGAGCAGTGGAGCGCGGTACACGATGCCGCTGCCGCCATCGGCGTGCTCGCCCAGCTGGGTCGCCCGGAAGAGGGGCCAGAGGTCACCGGCCTGCCGGAACGTGCAAAAGCGCTTGCAGGCTTCGAATACGAGCTGGTCCGGCGCGGCGTCGACGACCTTGCCGCCATCATGCAGCCCGGCCTGCGGGCGCTTCTCGCGCTGAGCGCAGGGGGCCAGGACACCACCGTCGCTGCCCTGACGCTGTGGCGCGAATTCCACGCATCGCGCGATGCGATCGTGGCGCTCGTTCCGCACGGGTGACGCTAGCGGCGGCTTGACCGCGTTCACATTCTGTTCCATCCACGCGGAATGAGTGATTCATCCGCGATCGACCGCGCCGACGCCGCGCAATCGGGCGAAACCGCTGTCGAAGTGGCGCGGGGCATCATGCGCCTGTTCGCCCGCAACGATGTCTGGCTGATGCCGGAAATCCCTTTGCGCAACGGGCGCCGCGCCGATCTCATGGGCCTCGATCCCAAGGGGCGCGTCGTCATCGTGGAGATCAAGGTCCAGCGCGGCGACCTGCTAGGCGATGGCAAGTGGCCCGACTATCTCGATTTCTGCGACCGCTTCTACTGGGGCGTGCCGCCGCATCTCGACCGCTCGCCGCTCGAAGGGGACGGCTATCGCCCCGATTGCTGCGGCATCGTCGTGGCCGACGGCTATGACGGCGAGATCGTGCGCCCGGCCCCGCTCCACCCGCTCGCGGCAGCGCGCCGCAAGGTGGAGGTCGAACGCCTCGCCCGTGCGGCCATGCGCCGCATGACCGTGGCCGTCGATCCACACTGCAGCCCCTGGGGCGTGGCAGAGTAAACTAGCGTCTGTGCAGCGGCATTTTCCTGCGGCATAAGTGCAGGCGGGATCATGTGGGACGCAATCGCAATATCGGCCGTGGCCATGACGGGCATCATTGCCCTGCGCTATTTCGCGTCCAGCGGCGCCTTTGCGCTCGCCACCAATATCAAGCGGCCCGGCTATCACGCGAAGCTGGGCGACCAGATCAGGCGCGAAATCGGCTGGTCGCTCGCCTCTGCGGCAATCTACGGCATTCCCGCAGGCGTGGTCGCATGGGGTTGGCAGGAACGCGGCTGGACGCTGATCTATACCGAATGGGACGCAATGCCGCTGTGGTACTTGCCGCTCGCCCCGCTCGCCTATCTCGTGCTGCATGATGCCTGGTTCTACTGGACCCACCGGCTGATGCACCGCCCCGCGCTGTTCCGCACGATGCATGCCGTGCACCATGCCAGCCGCCCGCCGACCGCCTGGGCGGCGATGAGCTTCCACCCGTGGGAAGCGCTGACCGGCGCGGTGGTCATTCCGGCGCTGGTGTTCTTCATCCCCATCCACATCGCGATGCTGGGCCTCGTGCTCGCCATCATGACGGTGATGGGCGTGACCAATCACATGGGCTGGGAGATGTTTCCCCGCCGCCTCGTTCATTCGCGGTTGGGAAGCTGGCTGATAACCGCCAGCCACCACCAGCGGCACCACGAGGAATACCGCTGCAACTACGGCCTGTATTTCCGGTTCTGGGACCGGCTGTGCGGGACCGACCGGGGACTGAGCGAACGCATATGACCAACCGCATTCTCATCCTGCCGATCGCGGCGCTGGCGCTGGGCGCCGGGGCTCCGCCGCCTGCCGCGCACGGGTCGAAGATCACGGTGACCGTGACCGATGTGCGCAATGGCAAGGGCTTGCTGCGCGCCTGCCTGGTCAGCTCGGAAAGCGATTTTCCCGAGTGCAAGAAGGCCGCAGGACATCACGCTACCAGCGTCGATGCGCACCAGGGCGAAGTGACTTTCGCCTTCGAACAGGTGAAGCCGGGCAGCTACGCAATCGCGCTCCTCCATGACGAGAATGCCAACGGCAAGGCCGACCGCGCGCTCGGCATGATCCCCAAGGAAGGCTTCGGCTTCTCGCGCGATGCGCCCGTGCGCATGGGGCCGCCGAAATTCAGCGAAGCGGCCTTCGACATGGCCGACAAGGACAAGGCCATGACCATCAGGATGCGTTACCTCCTGTAACCGTCTGCAGGGTGAGGCCTGCGTTAACCTTAACCCTATTTTTACTACGCCTGCCCCATACCCCTTCCCGAATACCGCAACTCGCATTCGGGGGCTTTTGAGTGATGGACAGGCTTGGCGGCGCATTTGGCGCGCATGACGCACAGGACCATCTCGACGATGATTTCGTCGACGAGGCCGATGCCGACCTCGATCCGCCGCCTTCCCCGGTAGGCCAGGACGAGCGCCGCATGCAGGTGCGCGCATACAATCACTGGGCCAGCCTGCTGGGCGATGCCGCTTTCCCGAACATCGAGGACCTCGAGCCCGAACTGCTCGACGATTTCGGTCCCTATTCGGTGCTGCTCGACTTCTCGACCGGGATCGAGAATCCCGCCGTGCGCTTCGTGGGGGGCGAACTGCGCAAGGAATGCGACGCCGAAGGTCCGCTGGAACATCTCGACGATGTCCCGCCGCGTTCGCTGCTGAGCCGCATCACCGACCATTACATGCAGATCCTCGCCAACCAGGCGCCGATCGGCTTCGAGGCGGAATTCGTGAACCAGCGCGGTTCGACCGTGCTCTATCGCGGCATCCTGCTGCCCTATTCCAGCGATGACGAGACGATCGATTTCATCTTCGGCGTCATCAACTGGAAGGAACTGGCCGACGCCAAGACCGCCGACGAGTTGCTGCTGCAGATCGACCAGGCCCTTGCCGGTGAAACGGCCGGGATCGAGGCGGTCGAGGAAGTCGACGATATGCTGGAATTGACCCAGCCGCTCGAAGATCTTTCCGCCGAAGCCAGCGACGACTGGGATGACGAGGAAAACGATGACGTTGCCGTGCTCGACCTCGGCAGCGATGCGGTGATTGACGACGACGAAGAGCACGAAATCCCGGCCCCGGCCTTCGGCCAGGTCGAGGATGACGTCGCAGCCTCCGTCCCTGCGCGCCGCGAACGCGGTGTCGATGCGCTCGGCAATCCGCTCGGCAGCCTTGCCGCCGAATCGCATGACGGCGACGACGCCGGCGATGATGATTTCGACACCGGCATCAAGACCGCCGCCGATTATGGCCTGCCCGACTGGGACGAAGAAGATTACGAGGACGACGACGTCGACGACCTCGTCGATCCGCTGGCAGACGACGATGCGGGCAGCAGCCTGATGTCGCTGGTCAGCCGCGGCGACCGCCAGAAGAAGACGGTCGACCTCTCGGCTTTCGCCTCTCCGGCAGCGCCGGCGATCCCGCAGGCCTACGAACCGGAAGAGCCGGTCGAAGACTATTCGAATTACGGCGCCTACGAAGCGGACGAGGAATACGAAGACTTCGAAGACGCCGAAGAGGTTTCGGAAGTCGCTGCCGCAGACGTTGAGGCAGCGGACGAACCAGCCGCCGAACCGGTTGTCGCGGAAGAACTCGCGCCGATCGTTGCCGAGGCGGTCGAGGATGCCGAAATCATCGCCTCTGCCGAAGAGCAGGCGCCCGAGGGTCTCTACGACTGCCTCGCCGCAGCCCGCGAACTCGCACAGGCTGCGCAGAACACCGAAGACCGCAGCCGCAAGGCGCTCTACGCCGCTGTTGGCCTTGCCTACGACTTCAGCCTCGAAGCGCAGGATGCTCCTGAAGACTTCCAGGAAATCATCGCCGACAACGGCCTGACCATGCAGGACCGCGCGCCGATGACGCCGGTCGTCAAGCTGGTCTTCGGCGCCGATTACGACAAGACGCGCCTCACCGAATATGCCGCCGTTCTGACCCATGCGCACCGCGTGGGCGTGGAGCGCGGCAGGCTGGTCGAATTCCTGCGCGCTACCGAAGGCGGTCTCAAGGGTGTCGTCCAGGCCGAACGCCGCGCTCGCAAGGAAGAGCAGGGCAAACCGGTCGAGGACGATGGCACCGGCATCCGTCCGGCGCTGGCGAAGAAGCTGCGCAAGCTCGAAACTACCGAACTGTCCGACGTCACGCTCGACGGTCCGGAATTCGCTCTCGTCATGGTGCGCCGCACCGAGGACGGCGAGCTGGTCGTGGTCGGCGAACTGGCGGAGGATCGCGTGCTGCTCGAAAAGGCTGCGCGCAAGCTGCTCGCCAAGTAACGCCCGCGGAATAACCGCTTGAGATACGTGGGCCGCACGCGCTAGCGCTGCGGCCCATGCCGTTCCTGCCCACCGCGCCCGTCCGCATTCAGCCCTATTTCGGCTACCGCAACGAAGAGCGGCTGTTCATTACCGCCCGCGCCTTGCGTTCCCGCGAAAGCCGGTTCGTGAAATCGGACAAATGGCGCGCCATGCGCACGATGATGGGCCAGTTCGCCAGCCACGAGGTCGAAGGCCTGCCGGTAGAACTGGAAATCGCCCCGCCCGGCGGCGAGAGCAGGCGACACCAGGGCCTCACCGACAAGGAAGGCTTCGTCCACTTCGACATAAGGCTGGAGGGCGACTGGCCCTATTCCGACCTTCCGGAATGGGAAACGGTCAGCTTTCACTGGTCGAACGGCGAAGGGGAGCACTGCATCGACGGCCATGTCCTTGCCCCCGGTCGCACCACCGCGCTCGGCGTCATCTCCGACATCGACGACACCATCATCGAGACCGGCATCACCGGCAATTTCCGCGCAGTCATGCGCAACTGGCGGCGCGTGCTGATGGAAATGCCGGAAGAACGCATTCTCGTCCCCGGCGCGGACCTATTCTACAATGCGCTGGGAGGCGCACAGGATTTCCGGGCCGGCAAGGGCCATGCAGGCGACCACCAGCGGGCCACCCTGCGGCCCTTCTTCTACGTCTCTTCCAGTCCGTGGAACCTGTTTTCCTATCTCGTCGCCTACATGAAAGGGCGCGGGCTGCCGCTCGGCCCGATTATGCTGCGCGACTGGGGCCTCAACCGCGAAACATTCGGCTCGGCGAGCCACGGGGCCCACAAGCGCGCGGCGATCGACGGCATTCTCGCCACCTATCCGGACATGAAATTCGCGCTGATCGGCGACGATTCGCAGGGCGACCTCACTGCGTTTGCCGATGTCGCCGCGCACAACCCCCACCGCGTGCGTGCCGTCTTTATGCGCAAGGTCGGCGAGGCCATGAGCCCGGAGGAGCTGGCGGCCGAACAATCGTTGACCGCTGCCGGCATTCCGCTGTGGATGGGCGAAGGCTATGAAGAGGGGCGCAAATTCCTTGCCTCCATCGGGCTTCTCGAAGACACGGAAGCCAAGAACATAGTCAAGTCGGTGGACAAGACCCGGACGGAGAGCGCGTGAGGACTGTCATGCTCGTGATCGCAACGCTGGTCGGCATCGGCCTCATCGCAGGCGGATCGGTGCTGGTCGCCATCAACCGCAACGGCCCGGCCGTGCTCGATACGGTCGACCGTATCGCTGGCAAGGAGCGCGGGGTCACTCTCGCGCACCGCGCCAGCCTCGGCCCCGATGCGCGCCAGAAGCTGCTGGTCTACCGTGCTGCTTCCGGCAACGGCCCGCAGCCGGTTTTCGTCTTCGTGCACGGCGGCAGCTGGGCGAACGGCGATCCCGACGACTATGGCTTCATCGCCCGCAATATCGCGCCCGAGGGATATGTCGTGGTGCTGGGCGGCTACCGCCTCGGCGAAAGCGGCCGCTACCCCGCCATGCTGGAAGATACGGCGAGCGTGCTGGCCTGGGTCACGCAGAACATCGGCGAATTCGGCGGCGACCCGCAGCGCATCGTCATCGCGGGACATTCGGCAGGCGCCTACAACGTCGCGCAGGTCGCGCTGGAGGAACGCTGGCTGGTCGAGGCCGGCGTCGTGGCAGAGGGCGCGGTGAAGGGCGTCGTGGGGCTCGCAGGCCCTTACGATTTCTATCCCTATGACAGCGATTCCACCCGCGCGACCTTCGGCACGGTCGGGGTTGGGGCGGAAAGCCAGCCGGTCAATCATGCCAAGGGAGAAGCCCCGCCCTTCCTGCTCGTCCACGGCGAAGAGGATACTCTGGTCAAGCCGCGCAACACCCGCGCGCTTGCCGCAGCGCTGGAAGCACGCGGCGCAAGGGTCGACACGCTCTATTTGCCGGGCAAGACGCATAACGACCCGCTGCTCGCGCTCGCCAATCCGTGGCGCCGCGACCCGCGGGTGTTCGATACGGTGAAGGCATTCCTCAAGGACACCACCGCACTTTCAGTTCCGGTTCAGGCCGGGAAGCCCTAGAAGAGCAGCCGATGCGCCTGCTCTCCCATGTTCTCGCCTTCATCGCGATGGCCGTGCTGCTCGTGCAGCCCGCGGCCGCGCAATCCGTCCTGCGTGATGCGGAGACCGAGGCCTTCCTCAACGACATCTCGAACCCGCTGGTCGCAGCTGCCGGCCTTGCGCCCGGCAATGTCGAGATCGTCCTTATCAACGACCCCAGCATCAACGCGTTCGTGGCAGGCGGGCAGGCCGTCTATATCCACAGCGGGCTGATCGACGCCGCCGATACGGCCAACGAGGTGCAGGGCGTCATCGCGCACGAGTTGGGCCACATCACCGGCGGGCACATCGTGCGCATCGGCGAAGGCTATCGCAAGGCGCAGGGCTTTTCGCTGCTGTCGATGATCGCCGGTATCGGCGCTGCGCTGGCAGGTGCGGGCGATGCCGCCATGGGCCTGATGATGGCCGGCCAGTCTGCAGCGCTGAGCTCGATCCTCGCCTTCACCCGTACACAGGAAGCCAGCGCCGATGCGGCGGGCGCGGAATATCTGTCCAAGGCCGGCATTTCGGGCCGCGGATCGCTTACCTTCTTCGGCAAGCTGCTCAACCAGGAAGTACGGCGCGGCTACAGCCAGGACGAAGAAGCGGGCTTCTGGCGCACCCACCCCCTGTCGGGCGACCGCATCAACAACCTTCGCGAAACCTACGAAAAGGATCCCGCCTGGGACCGCCCGAGCGATCCGGCGATCGAGGCGCGCTTCCAGCGTATCAAGGCGAAGCTCGCGGGCTATGTCGACAAGCCGGAAAACACGCTGCGCGACTATCCGGAAGAGGACCAGTCGACCCCCGCCCTCGTTGCCCGCGCCTATGCCTATCACAAGCAGGCGAAGATGGACCTGGCGCTGGACGCGGCCGACACGCTGATCGAGCGCGCGCCGAGCGATCCCTACTTCCTCGAACTGAAGGGGCAGGTGCTGCTCGAATCGGGGCGTCCGGGCGAAGCGCTCGACCCGCTGCGCAAGGCAACGCAGTACAGCCGCTCGCAGCCGCTGATCGCATCGCTGCTCGGCCATGCGCTCATCGCGACCGAGGACAAGGACAATTACGAGGAAGCCGAAAGGGTGCTGCGCGCCGCCGTCGCACGCGACCGCTACAATCCTTTCGCCTGGTACCAGCTCGGCGTGGTCTACGCAGCGCGCGGCGATATCCCGCGCGCCCGCCTTGCCAGCGCGGAACAGCAGGTCATGAACCGCCAGTACGCGCTTGCCATGCGCAGCGCGCAGGCAGCGGAAGCGGGCCTGCCCGTCGGCTCGCCCGACTGGCTGCGCGCGCAGGACATCGGCATGCAGGCGCGGGCGCTGATCGAACAGGAATGCGAGGCCCGCGGCGACAGGTCTTGCGGCCGTCGCAGGTAGTATCGGAACGGGGAAGGTGGGCATGAAACAGCATCTGGCAACGGCAGCGATCGCGCTGGTCGGCGGCTTTGCGGGCGCAGCGATCTGGTCGCTTTCCGGCCTCGGCCATTCGCAGACGCGCGACTATCTCGTTTCCAATCCGGGTATCCTGCCCGAAATGGCCGACGCCTGGCAGGCCGAACAATCACGCGAACAGCTGGCGCAAGTTGCCGACGAGGTGCGCAAGCCCTTCCCCGGCGCGGTGCTCGGCAATCCCGACGGCACGCGCACGCTGGTCAAGTTCACCGACTATGCCTGCGGGTACTGCCGCATCAGCGTGGCCGACGTGGACCGGCTGATCGCGGAGAACCCCGACGTGCGCGTGGTCATTCGCGAATTCCCGATCTTCCAGGGCAGCGACGTTCCGGCGCGCATGGCCTTGGCCGCCGCCAAACAGGGCAAGTATAGGGCCTTCCATCACGCCATGTTCGAACTGGGCAGCCCGACGGCGGAAAACGTCATGCTGGCAGCGCAGCAGGCCGGGCTCGACCTCGATGCGGCGCGCGAATTCGGCGCGTCGGAGGAAGTGACGGCGGAACTTGCGCGCAACCAGGAGCTGGCCCGCAGCCTCGGCTTCACGGGCACGCCCAGCTGGGTCGCGGGCGACCAGGTTATCGAAGGCGCGATCGGCTTCGACAGGCTCGAAGCTGCGCTCGGCAGCTAGCCTATTCTTCCAGCGCCTTGGCGTACATCGACGCCAGCGGCTTCGCCATGACGCGGCGAACCATCGGTTCGAAGAACTCCAGCGGCTCGCTCTCGTAATCGGGATCGAAGGCGGCCTGGTCGTATTTCTCGCAGAATTCCGCGCAGGCCGCATAGTGCGGGCTCTCGGAGAACTTGTCGCGAATGTTCCGGTCCATGCCGAGGTGGTGGAAGTAGTAATAGCCCTGGAAAGCGCCGTGGTTCTGGCAGATCCAGTGGATTTCCTCGGTCACGAAGGGCTTGATGATCGCCGCAGCCACTTCGGGGTGGTTGTAGCTGCCCAGCGTGTCGCCGATATCGTGCAGCAGCGCCATGACCACATATTGCTCGTCGCGGCCGTCGCGGTGCGCGCGAGTCGCGGTCTGGAGCGAGTGTTCGAGGCGGCACACCGGAAAGCCCCCGAAATCGCCGTCGAGCAGGCGCAGGTGTTCGAGCACGCGGTCGGGCAAGTCCTTGGCAAAGGCCATGTATTCCGCGCCGATGATGGCCCAGTCTTCCTGGGTGCCTTCCTTCATTTCGCGGAACTTGGCGCGTTCCTCGATCGAATGGGTCAGGTTTTCGGGCTTGTTCATCGCATCTCTCTCTACCAGCGTCCCTCTGCCATGCATCCTAGCGTCTGGCGCAGCGCGCGGCAATTGGGCTAGGGGGTTTGGACATGGCCGTACTGCCTTTCCGACCGACGCCGTTCTTCGACAACAAGAATCAGGCGTTCTGGAACCTCCAGCTGCTGGGCTGGGGCGGGTCCGCATTGCTGCGCGCGATGTCGGCATTCGCCAACGGGCAGGAACTCCAATTCTTCTTCGTGATCTTGATCGCGACGATCACCGGCTTTTCGATCAGCCTGATCCTGTCGGTCATCTACAACCACCTGATCAAGCAGAAGCCGCTGGTCACTTGGGGCGGGACGGCGGTTGTCCTGACAGTGGCGGTCGGCCTCCACGCCTTCATCGACAGCTGGGTGCTCGACCTGACCCGCCCGACCGGCGAGACGGGGTTCGTCCGCCTGTTCATCGGCATCTACTTCTTCGACCTGACGCTGCTCGGCGCATGGTCGGCGCTCTATTACGCGATCAATTTCTTCCTCCAGGTGGAAGAACAGTCGGACCGGCTGGAACGGCTCGAGGCGCAGGCGACCAGCGCGCAGCTTGCGATGCTGCGCTACCAGCTGAACCCGCATTTCCTGTTCAACACGCTCAATTCGATCAGCACGCTGGTACTGCTCAAGCAGACCGAGCCGGCCAATGCGATGCTGACCCGCCTGTCCTCCTTCCTGCGGCACACGCTGGTCACCCAGCCGGGCGGCAAGGTCACGGTGGCGCAGGAGGTGGAGACGCTGCAGCTCTATCTCAGCATCGAGCGGATGCGTTTCGAGGACCGGCTGCGCACCGATTTCCGCGTCGAGGAACGGGCCGCCAAGGCGCAGATCCCCTCCATGCTGCTGCAGCCGCTGATCGAGAACGCGATCAAGTACGGCGTCAGCCCGCTCGAAGAAGGCGCGCAGATTTCGTTGCTCGCACAGATCGTCGGCCCGCGCCTGCGCATCACTGTCTCCGATACCGGACCCGGCGTGGACGTGAGCGGCGTTGCGGACGATCTTCCGGCGGTAATGGCGACGCACAAGCGGCGCGATTCGACCGGCGTGGGCCTCGCCAACATCCGCGACCGGCTGGCGCAGGCCTACGGCGATGACCACCGTTTCGAAATCCGCTCGCCCGAAAGCGGCGGTTTCACCGTGCTGATCGAGATTCCGCACGAACTCGCCGACGAGGAGGAGCCGCTTGCCGCAGGACGGGCGACAGGCACGGCGAAACCAGCCACGGCCTTATCCGTTAATCCTCCGGATGCCCCCCAGAAGGTAAGTACCAAGCCATGACCATTCGCACGATCCTCGTCGACGACGAGAAGCTCGCCATTCAAGGCCTCCAGCTGCGCCTCGAACCCTTCGACGATGTCGAGGTGATCGAGACCTGCCAGAACGGGCGCGAGGCGATCCGCGCGATCAAGACGCTGAAGCCAGACCTCGTTTTCCTCGACATCCAGATGCCAGGCTTCGACGGCTTTTCTGTCGTGCAGGGCGTGATGGAAATCGAACCGCCGCTGTTCGTTTTCGTCACCGCTTTCCAGGAGCACGCCATCCGCGCTTTCGAAGCCAATGCGGTCAATTACCTGATGAAGCCGGTCGACGAGGACAAGCTGGCCGACACGATCGAACGCGTGCGCCAGCGCCTCGCGGAGAAGAAAAGCAGCGACGAGGCCGATCGGCTGCGCGGCGTATTGTCCGAAGTCGCGCCCGAAGCGGTCGACGAGATCGATGCCGACGATTCCGAAGCGGCAGGCCGCTATGAAAAGCTCATCAACGTGAAGGACCGCGGCCAGATCTTCCGCGTCGAGGTCGACACGATCGAGCATATCGAGGCTGCCGGCGACTACATGTGCATCTACACCGGCGACAATTCGCTGATCCTGCGCGAGACGATGAAGGACCTCGAGCGCCGCCTCGACCCGCGCAAGTTCCAGCGTGTGCACCGCTCGACCATCGTGAACCTCGACCAGGTCCGTCAGGTGAAGCCGCACACCAATGGCGAATGCTTCCTCGTGCTTGATTCGGGCGCGGAGGTGAAGGTGTCGCGCAGCTACCGTGACGTCGTGGCGCGCTTCGTGCATTAACCTGCTTTCCGCCCGCGCATCCGCGCGGGCGTCCTCGACGCTGTTCCTCCGCTTCGCTACGGGCGTCTGCGGGCGGGCGGTCGCCCTTGCCGGGCCTACCCCGGCCCGGATTTGGAGCGATCACTGTGGCATTTGAACTTGAAGGTTTCGACCTCGTCGCATTCATTCGCGACACGCTTGCCGAAGACCTTGGCGAAGGGCTTCCGGGCGGCGGGAGGGACGTCACCAGCGAGAGTGTGATCCCCGCAGAAGCGCGCTTTTCGGGCGTGATGGATACGCGCGATGCGATCCACGTCGCGGGGCTTCCCGTGGCCGAGGCTTTCTTCCGCGCGCTCGACCCGGACATGACCATCGAAATCCTCGCCGAAGAGGGAGCACGCGTGCCGGCCGGCACCGACCTGATGCGGCTCGAAGGCAATGCCCGCGCCATGCTGACGGCAGAGCGCAGCGCCCTCAACACGGTCCAGCACCTCTCGGGCATCGCCACCATGGTCGCCGAGTACGTGGCCGCGATGGACAATCCCGATTGCACCCTGCTCGACACGCGCAAGACCATTCCCGGCCTGCGTCACCTCGAGAAATACGCTGTCCGCATGGGCGGCGGAGCGAACCACCGCATGGGCCTGTGGGATGCCGCCATGATCAAGGACAACCACGTCCTTGTCGCAGGCAGTGTGGGCGAAGCGGTGCGCCGCGCTGTGGAGGCAGGGGTGAAGGACATCATCTGCGAAGTCGACCGGATCGACCAGATCGAACCCGCGCTGGCCGCCGGTGCGACGCGCCTCCTGCTCGACAACATGGAGCCCGCCACCCTGCGCGAGGCAGTGGCGCTGGTGGCACGCCGCGTCCCCACCGAAGCGAGCGGCGGGATCAATCTCGACACGATCAGGGCCAAGGCCGCGACCGGAGTCGACTATGTCTCCGTCGGCCGGCTGACGCAGAGCGCGCCTGCCGCAGACATCGGTCTGGACTTTACCCCGCTGTAATTTCGGGGCATCTCTTCTCAATCACGGGGAGGGACCATGATGAAACCTGCATCGATCAAGAAATTCGACATGCTCTATCTCGGCTCGATCGTCGTCGGGCTGATAGGCTTCGCACTCAATTACGGCGACCTGGTCGAAACGACCAATGCCGAACTGGCCGCTGCCGGCGTCGAAGGCATGGCCGGGGGCATCATGATCGGCAGCCTCATCTTCGGCATCGTCATCAACCTGGCGCTGTGGTTCCTCATCTCGGGCCTGCGTATCGAGTTCGTGAAATGGATCCTGGTGCTCTTCGCAGCCTGGGCGATCTTCTCGCTTGCGACGACCTTCGGCCTGCTTTCGGGGCTCAACCTCGTCTTCACGCTGGTCGGCAATCTGATGACGCTGGCTGCGATCTATTTCCTGTTCCAGCCCGACGCGAAGGCGTGGTTCGCCGAGAAGCGTGGCGGCAACTGACCGCAGTCTTTGCGTAGCGCTCGCCGCGGTCACGCTGGCGAGCGCCGGAACCGCGCAAGCGCAGGCTTACCAGTGCCGCATCCCGGGCGAGGTCCGGGTCCCCGATGTGCAGGCAGATTCCGCCCCGCGCGACCTGCCCGTGACGGGCTACACGCTGGCGCTTAGCTGGAGCCCGGAATTCTGCCGCTTCCGCGAGGACGAACGGCGCCACGCGCGCCAGTGTTCGGGCAGGGAGGGGCGTTTCGGCTTCACCGTGCACGGTCTGTGGCCCGATAGTGGGCGCAGTTGGCCACAATGGTGCGGAGGCCCAAATCCCACCGCTTCCGCTGTCCGGCCGAACCTGTGCATCAGCCCCGACGCCGCGCTCATGGCCCGCCAGTGGGCCAAGCACGGCAGCTGCATGACGAAGCGGCCCGAGACCTATTTCAAGGTCACACGCATTCTCTATTCCGGCCTGCGCTGGCCCGATTTCGTGCGCATCAGCCGCGAGGATAACCTGACCGCAGGCACGATCCGCACGCGCTTTGCCGATGCGAACGAGGGCTGGCCGGAAGAGGCGGTTGGCGTGCACCTCGACCGCAAGGGCTGGCTGGAAGAACTGCGCCTCTGTTACGACAAGCGCTTCATGCCGAAGCCTTGCGACAAGGCGCGCCTCGGCGCCAAGGACGGCGAGCCGGCGAAAATCTGGCGGGGGCTATAGGCGGAACGTGGATGCCCGATAATGGGTGGTTAGCAGTCCAGCTTCAGCGTCCACGACCAGCAAATATCAAGCAACCTCGCCCGGCGGCTGAAGAACCTGCATGGGCTTTCCTGCGATCGCTGTCCGGGCCTTGGCTGCAGCCCATAAGACCGGGTGCGGTTCTGCCGCGAACGCGCTCGGTGTCGTATCCATGAACCGGCGGAAGTCGCGGATGAAATGGGGCTGGTCGACATATTGGGAATCGAGTGTGTCGATCCACGAAAGTGAGGGGTCGAGCATGAATTGGCTGAGGCTGCGCAGGAAACGCTGGCGGCGCAACAGCAGGCTGGGGCTGAACCCGAAGGCCGATAAGGAAAGTCGTTCGAGCGCACGCACGCCAATGCCCGCCCGTGCGGCGAAGTCCTTTACCGACGCCACCCGGGGATCGAGCAGGGCGCAATGGACGTTGAATATCGCGTCTTCCCTGGTTCCCGGCTGAGCCAGCAACCTGAGCAAATATTTGTCAATCTGCGCAGTTACCTCGGAAAAATTCGGCGCGCCTCTCTCGCAAGAGAGCAGTGGTGCAAACTTGGCGAGAGGGCCGTCGCGGTCAAGGATTTCCCAGTGATCGGCGAATTCGCATGCGCGGATGCCAACGAATCTTGTCCAACCGAGCGGCAGGAGGCTGATTGTCCAATAGCGGCCCGGTTCAAGCGAAAAGCGTGTCGCATGGCTGGTCGGCCCTATCCCGCAAATCGGATTGCAGACCCGCAGGGGACCTATGCCGGTGCAGGCAGCCATATCCCCGCCCACCGTCATGCGAATGTTGGGCCATTCGGGATAGACCTGGTCGAAGACCGTTGGCGCCTTCTTGTCCACTACGGTCAACGAATAGGTGGAGACGTACGGGCGCAATCGCTTGGCGGGCAAAGCGTATCGAACAGTGACGCCCTGGCTTCCGCTATTCAACCTATCGAAGATTGCGAGATTCCCTGTCTGCGGCCCTCTTGTTGTGAACGTTTACATGATAGGAAGCCCTAGCGGCAATAGATGATTGTCCGGCGATCCAGCTGACGGTACGCGGTTCAACATCGAGCCCTAAAGTGCCTTCATGCAGTCGATGAAGTGGTTCAAGGTGGGCTCTTGGGCAGCGTTATCGTGAATTGCGGCACTGATCGCGAAGCGGAAATCGGCGGGAAGGGGAATTGCCGAGAGCTCTCCTCGAGCTACGAGGTCTCCGGCTAGGCTCCCCGGAAGCACACTCAACAGGTCGCTCTGTTTCACAAGCTCAATACAGGCTGTCTGGTTCGCAAGGCGGTATCTGGGCGCAGCTTCGTTCTTCAGGAAATTGCGCAATTTCGCCGGCAGGAAATCTTCGAATGTCCGGCTCACCGGCAACGCCCAGTCATAATGAAGCAGAAGATCTTCAAGGGAGCTGTTTCGTAAATCAGGCGAAAATTCAGGGCGATGGACAATGAGGTAAGGCTCATCGACCACCTTAGTCAGACGCATCTGGTTCTTGTGCGGCATCACGGCGAAGCTGGTGTCGTGATAAACAAGAATATCGGCCCTGCGCTGAAGCAGTTCGTCTGCGGCCAAATGCGCCTGCATTGTCGCAACGTTGATCCTGGCCTCAGGATACCGGCGCGCGAACTTCAGAATGGCAGGGTGGATGTATCCTTCGATCGCACCTGCCCCGCTCAAAATATTTATCTCGATTTGTTCCGTCGCAACGGACCTCCGCACGCTCGCCGCGAAGGCCAGTAGATCGACTGCTTGCGGATACAGTTTCTTGGCGGCTTCCGTGGGAATCACGCTGCGCGTGGTGCGGTTGAAAAGCTGGGCCTCCCAGCCATCCTCAAGCGCCTTGATGCTCTTCGTTATCGCAGAATGCGTCAGCCTCAATTCCCTAGCTGCAGCCGAAAAGCTCGATAGCCGATAAACGGCTTCAAAATGCCGCAGGAGACGCATCTCATCCATATGTTCGCGCAGGTAACAAGTGCAGGCATTTTATTCAATATTATTCCACAGCCTCTCCGAGTATAGCCGCATGGAAGGGTTTCCAACCGAGCCTTTCGGGTACGCACCCCGGCCGTCGGGCTACGGAAATCCGAGCCCGGCGGCCTTACACTTCGACAGTCGCGCCGACACCACGGCTCTTAATCCGCAAATGGGTCGCAAGCGGACGGGGTGCTCAGCGACGCTCCCTGAAGAACCCGCGCAGCATTTCCGCCGCGCGTGCCTCGCCCATGCCGGAATAGACCTCGGGCTTGTGCAGGCATTGCTCCTGCTCGAACACGCGCGCGCCGTGTTCGACCGCGCCGCCCTTAGGATCGCTGGCAGCGTAATAGAGCTTGGCGATGCGGGCGTGGACGATAGCGCCGGCACACATGGCGCAGGGCTCCAGCGTAACCCAGAGCTCGCAATCCGTAAGCCGTTCGTCCCCCAGCGCCTCTGCCGCGCGGCGAATCGCCAGGATTTCGGCGTGGGCGGTCGGATCGTGCGTTTCGCGCGGGGCATTGTGCGCCTCGGCGATGATCGCCCCGGCGCGCGTCACGACCGCGCCGACCGGCACTTCGCCCGCAGCGGCAGAGGCCTCGGCCAGTTCGAGCGCGCGCTGCATGGGTTGCGGGAGGGTCCACGAGGTCATAATGCCGCCTCGCTAGCCCCCGGCTCCGGCTCGCGCAACGTGCTTGACGATTCGGCTACCCGCCGCTATGCGCGCCGCTTTCCGGGATTAATGAGCCCCCGCCCCGCTCACCGCGGCCAAGGGAACTCGCCCAGCCATTCGAACGAGAGACGTATCATGTCGCGCATTTGCGAACTCACCGGCAAGGGCCGCCAGGTCGGCCACAATGTGAGCCACGCCAACAACAAGACCAAGAAGGTCTTCCTGCCGAACCTGCAGAACGTCACGCTGATGAGCGAGAAGCTGGACCGCAGCTTCAAGTTCCGCGTTTCGACCCAGGGCCTGCGCTCGGTCGAGCACAACGGCGGTCTCGACAACTGGTTGCTCAAGACCAATGACGAGAAGCTGTCGGCGCGCGCACTCAAGGTGAAGCGCGAACTGAAGAAGGCTGCCGTCGAAGCCGCCTGAGGCTTCGCGCACTTCTCCTTTACGACTTAAGCAAGGGCGCGCGGGGTCACCTGCGCGCCTTTTGCCGTGTCCGGGGCCAGTCCAGCTTGAGCAGCAGCGACCGCTGGAACGAGGCGAAATTGTCGTCGGACACCAGCCACACGGTCCAGTCCCCGTCCTTGTCGCCGGTCACCAGAAGTCCTTCGTAATTGTCGCTCGGAAATCCCTCTCCGAGATCGGCCAGCGGCTCGAGCGCGATCGTCGCCCCGTCGGCAATCTGCGCCGGGTCGAAAACCGCCAGCCGCGCGGAAAATCGCGGCGGGAGGCCGAGGGCCCAGGCCCGCAGCAGGACCGCCACGCGTCCGTCGGGCAGCATGGTCGCATCGGCGGGCTTGTAACCGCCGGTGCCGTCCAGCGTGAAAGTGGCCGAAGCTTCGACCCGCACCGGATCGCCGTCGAACACGATTCCGGATGGAGGGCGACTCGCCACCCCCTCCTCGATCACGATCGCCCGTCCATCGGGCAGCAGCACCATCGCTTCGGCGCCGGTATTATGGCCCCATTCCTGCATGGAAGCAGGTTTGGCCGCCGCACTCCAGCTCCGGTCGGCCGCGAACCTGACGATGTGATTGGAACCCTCGATTCCGGCCCAATAGGCCCCAGTGGCAGGGTCATGGACCAGCGATTCGACATCCACCCTGATCCAGCCGTCATTGGTAAGGCCGGTAAAACCCGACACTTCCGCCGGTCCCAGACCGGTCCGGTCCGGCCGCGGCAGGATCAGGACACGGCCCGCATCGCTGGCGGCCAGCAGGGTATCCTCGTCGAGCGCGAGGAGGGCGGAATATCCGCCGATCCCGTCGTTTTCTCCGGTGATCTCCCACGCGCCGGCCAGCGTCAGTGGGCCGCTGTTCGCAGGCGCGGTGTCGAGCGGCACAATTTCGATCGGTGCGGCGAGATCGGGCGGCGGGATTTCGCTCCGCAGGAACGTCCCGGGGGTGAGGCCGGCAATCACGCAGGCACAGAGGATCAGGCGGGTGGGTCGCATGACGGCAAGGCCCCTAGCCGCGCCATCCGGGCGGCGCCACCGCATTCGTCACATGGGCGGCAGGAACAGCAGCGGATCGAGCCGCGCATCGCGCCATTTGAGGCTCCAGTGCAAATGCGGACCCGTAGCCCGACCCGATGCACCGATGCGGCCGAGCGGCTGGCCCTGCTCGACCCTGTCGCCTTCCTTCACGAACAGTTCGGAGGAATGGAGGAAGGCGCTGTTCAGTCCCTGGCCGTGATCGATGATCAGCAAATTGCCTTCGAGGCTGAAGCCGCGCACCGCCAGCACCACTGTCCCGGCTGCAGGCGCCACGTAGGTCGTGCCATTGCCGCCCGCGATGTCGAGGCCGGAATGATAGCTGCCGGGCTGACCCTGGTAGATCCGCTGCGATCCGAAGCGCCCCGAAATGCGCCCCTTGGCCGGCCAGATGAAATCCTGCCGCCAGCCCTCGCTTTGCGTGTCCTTCTCTCGCGCTTCCCAGATCGCTTCGAGCTCGGGCCTGCGACGCTCCATGAACGCCTCTGAGGACCTGCCGGGACGCAGGGGCGCGTTGACACGCTCGATGTTCCAGTCGCGCGGCTTTACCGAAAGATCGCGCGAGGCGACCTGCCCGTCCTGCCGCGTCGCGCTGAGGCGGAGCGCTCCGTCCTGGTCGCGGTCGAAGGCGGCGAAGAAATTGCCGTTCTCGTCGAAGGACAGCGGGGTCGAACCAAGCGCCGCGGCCACTGTGCCTGCAGGCAGGCGCCCACGGATCCAGCCGCCCTGCTCCAGCTCGCCGCGAATGGCAAAATCGGCGGCCACAGGCTGGGCGAGCGGCGCCGCATCGGACGGCTGCGCAGGCGCAGGTTCGGCCTGCGCGGCAGGGGTTATTGCAAGGAGAGTGAGAAGCGGTGCGACCCTTGCGAGGTTCACGGCTTCAGCCGCTCGGTCGCCAGCTGCGGCGTCGCATAGGCTTCCTGGTATTCGACCGACCAGTAGCGCAGTTCCTCCAGCGCGATCGGCACGCCCGATGCCGCGCAGAAGACGTGCTGGCCCGCGCGCAGGACGCGGAAACCGTTGGGGCCGTATTGCAGCTTTGCCTCGCCCGAAGACGGGCCGGAATTCTTGTTCATCAACATGGACGCCATTCTAGCATTTCGCGCTTAACCGAACAAATCATCCTGTTCAGGCGTCGTTCCCTTGGCGCGGGGCCTGGGCGCAGGCTTGCGCGGCAGCGGCGGAGGCGCACCTTCGCCGGGCACGACGGCGAGGTCGCCGTCGCGGAACTTGAGCGTGAGAGCGGCTTCGCTTGCCGCCGCATCGCGGCTCGTCACGGTCTGGCCACCCGCGCCAGTCACGCGGACATAGCCGCGTTCGAGCGGGCGGTCCGGGTGCAATTGCTCGGCCAGACGCGCGATTGCGGCAAGCTTTTCGCGCCGCTCGGCCAGCGGGCGCTCGACCAGCGAGGGCACGAGCCGGATGTTGCCGAGCGCCTTGCGGCCATCGCGCAGGTTCCGCTCCAGCATGGCCGGCGAAAGGCGCAGTTGCCCCAGCCGCTCGCGCCCGCGCGCCGCGCGGTCGGTGAGGCCGCGCCGCAGCCGCTCGGTCATCTCGTCGAGCGCCAGCGCGCTCGGCTGCAGGATCGCCTCGGGCCCCGGCAGCCGCTGCACGCGCGCTTCCAGCCGTTCGCGGCCGAGTTGCACCGGCCGCAGGATCGCCCGCTGGTTGCGCGCTGCGAAATCGCGCAAGGTCGCGGCCAGTTCCGCCCGCACCGGCACGGCAATCTCTGCCGCCGCAGTCGGCGTCGGCGCGCGGCGGTCGGCCGCGAAGTCGGCCAGCGTGGTATCGGTTTCGTGCCCGACCGCGCTGATCGTGGGGATCGAGCAATCCGCAATCGCGCGGACCACGACCTCCTCGTTGAAACTCCACAAGTCCTCGATCGAGCCGCCGCCGCGCGCCACGATGACGAGGTCGGGGCGGTCGGGATGGCCTTCGGGCAGGCCGGAAAAGCCGCGCACCGCGCCGGCCACCTGTTCGGCCGCGCCCTGGCCCTGCACCAGCACCGGCCACACGATCACCCGGCTGGGGAAACGGTCGGCCAAGCGGTGGAGGATATCGCGAATCACCGCGCCCGTGGGCGAAGTGACCACGCCGATGGTGCGCGGCAGGAAGGGCAGCGGCCGCTTGCGCGCCTCGTCGAACAGCCCTTCTGCAGCGAGCCGCGCCTTGGTCTTTTCCAGCAGGGCCAGCAGCGCGCCTTCGCCTGCCAGCTCCATCCGCTCGATCACAATCTGGTACTTGGAGCGCCCGGGATAGGTCGTCAGCTTGCCGCTGGCGACGACTTCCAGCCCGTCTTCAGGGCGGAACGGCAGCCGGTCGGCCTGTCCGCGCCACATCACCCCGTCGAGCACCGCCTTCTCGTCCTTGAGCGCGCAGTAGAGGTGCCCGCTGGCCGCACGCTTCACGCCCGACAGTTCGCCGCGCAGGCGCACGAAGCCGAAACGGTCCTCCACCGTGCGCTTCAGCAGGTTGGAGATTTCGCTGATGGAGAGCGGGGCGGCATTGTCGCCTGCGCGCCCCTTCGCTACCAAGCCTTCATCTTCGGAATCTGACGGGAAATCGGCGGGCATGAATATCCTTTTGCTGGGCAGCGGCGGCCGCGAACATGCGCTTGCGTGGAAACTGGCGCAATCGCCGGCCTGCGACAAGCTGTGGGCGAGCCCGGGCAATCCCGGAATGGCCGAATGTGCCGTATGCGTCGACCTCGACGCTGCCGACCATGCGGCAGTCGAGCGCTTCTGCCGCGACAACGGCGTCGGGCTGGTCGTGATCGGCCCCGAAGCGCCGCTGGTCGACGGCCTTGCCGACAGCCTGCGCGCCGCTGGCATCCCTGCATTCGGCCCTTCGAAGGCTGCCGCACAGCTCGAAGGGTCGAAAGCCTTCACCAAGGAGCTGTGCGAGCGGGCCAATATCCCCACTGCACGTTTCGTGCGCTGCACCTCGCTCGAAGCGGCCTGGGGCGCGCTCAAGAAGTTCGACCCGCCCTTCGTGCTCAAGGCCGACGGCCTGGCAGCAGGCAAGGGCGTGGTGATCGCCGAAACCCGCGAAGATGCGCAGAACGCGCTGTCCGACATGTTTGAAGGCAAGTTCGGCAGCGCGGGCAGCGAAGTCGTGATCGAGCAATTCCTCACCGGCGAGGAAGCGAGCTTCTTCGCGCTCACCGATGGCGAGACGATCGTCCCCTTCGGCAGCGCGCAGGACCACAAGCGCGTGGGCGAAGGAGATACCGGCCCCAATACCGGCGGCATGGGCGCCTATTCGCCTGCCCCCGTCCTCACCCAGGCGCTGCAGGACCAGGTGATGCGCGAAATCGTCGGCCCGACCGTGCAGACCATGCGCGAGGAAGGACACCCCTATTCGGGCGTGCTCTACGCCGGCCTCATGCTGACCAAGGACGGGCCCCAGCTGATCGAATACAACGTCCGGTTCGGCGATCCCGAATGCCAGGTGCTGATGATGCGGCTGGAAAGCGACCTCGTCGAAATCATGCTCGCCTGCGCCGAAGGCCGGCTGGGCGAGATCGCGGCGCCGAAGCTGTCGGACGATTTCGCCCTCACCGTGGTCATGGCCGCAGAAGGCTATCCCGACACGCCGAAAAGGGGCGGCGCGATCCGCATCGGCGAGGCGGAAGCAGGCGGGGCCAAGGTGTTTCACGCCGGCACGAAGCTGGACGGCGGCCAGCTGGTCGCAAACGGCGGGCGTGTGCTGAACGTAACGGCGCGCGGCGCCAGCGCGACCGAGGCGCAGCGCAATGCCTATGCCGCAGTCGACGCTGTCGATTTCCCGGAAGGCTTCTGCCGCCGCGACATTGGCCAGC
Source organism: Qipengyuania gaetbuli (assembly GCF_020171365.1). NCBI lineage: Bacteria > Pseudomonadati > Pseudomonadota > Alphaproteobacteria > Sphingomonadales > Erythrobacteraceae > Qipengyuania > Qipengyuania gaetbuli. The sequence continues at coordinate 1,261,720 of NZ_JAIUZO010000002.1, forward strand.
GCGAGGTCAGGCGCGAGCGCGGCTAGCCGTTCGGCTCGACGATATTGTTGAGCAGCACCTGCTGCACCACGCCGCGCAGGAAGGTGCAGCCGGGGCCTACCGGCGAGTTCACCAGCAGCGCCATTTCCATGTTGTCGGGCATGAGCAGCAGCAAGCTCTGCTCCTGGCGCTGTCCGGCCGGGCAGTCGGCCTGTTCGCTCCAGCTGCCGTTCTTGTGATAGACCGAACCCCAGTTGGTCGCCCAGCGCCCGTCGAGCCCGTAACGGCTCGAAATGGCCGACGCCGCCTTGGCCCTGGACACGATCTTGTCGGTGTAGCGGAAGGTCCCCGCGACATCGAGGATTTCGTCCACCGAGAGATGCCAGCCGCCCGAACCGGCACGCCATGACAGGTCGCCCGTGTTCCAGCCGCTGCCGCCGTTGAAGGCATAGGCAAGGGCGGTGTCGGCATTCTTGCCGAAGCCCGCATTGGTCACGCCAGCAGGGGCGAAGACGTTTTTCTCGACATAGTCGTCGTAGGCCGCGATCGTGGTCGCATTCCAGATGGCATCGTTCATGCCGGTGTTGCCGAGATTAAGGTTGCGACCGACATAGCCGCCAAGCGTTGCGATCAGGATACGCTGCAGGCCGAAATTCGTGTTCTCGTAGGTGAAGCTGGTCGGCAGGTTCGACGTAACGCCCGCCGCAATCATCTGACGCATCGTTCCGAAATCGGTGGAGCCCGAGTTCGCCAGCCCCGAGGAATGTGTCATCAGCATCTCGAAAGTGATGTCGTCGGCATTCGGTCCGAGATTCCAGTAGGCGGGCAGCCACTGCGCGATCGGCGTGGCAGGATCGATGTTCCGGCGGTCGAGCAGGTCGAACATCGCCACGGCCGTGATGAATTTCGACACGCTGGCGATATTCATGCGCCGGTCGGGATTCCATCCGCGCTGGCCGTCGCTCGGGCGCCGGGCCCAGTTCCACTGGAGCGTGTAGATGGTTTGCCCGTTGCGCCGCATGCGCATGGTGTAACCCTGTACGCTGCCGCTGAGAGCCTGGTGCAGGTCCTCGCCGAAGCCGTTCACGTCGAGCGTGGGACGGGGCGGGGCGGCGAGCTGGGTTCCTCCCGCGGGCGCAGGCCGGGCCGTACCGGGCTTGATCGTCGCGCGCGCCACGGGCCCGATGCTTTCTGGCGAAGGTGCCGCCCGCGAAGTCGCGGCCATGCGCGCGAGAGTGGCGAGCTGCGCCTTTCCGACTGCATCTCCGACGCTCTCACGCGCTTCGCGCCGCTCCCTGCTCGCTGCATCAGCAGGGGCCCGTTCGACCCGCGCCGCGACCTCCAAGACTTGGTCCACCGAAATTCCCCTGAGCTCGGCTGCCAGCTTCGACCGGGTCGCGCCATCGCGCAGCTGGACCTGGAGGCTCGGCGGATCGACCTGGGTCATCGTTGCCGCGCGTGCGGGTTGTGCACGCCGGGGGGCGCGTTCCTGCGCGGTTACCGAACTTGCCACCAGGCTGCCCAGGCAAGTCGCCAGAGCCAGGCCTCGGACTGACGCGGTTCGAAGCATATGTCCCTCCTCCACTTTCGCGGACCCGGCGCAAGACTACACCAATCGGGGTCGAATGGCGATGAAGGGCGCCGCGATGGTGCGATGGAGATGATTTTCCTTGTCAGGCAAGGAAGAGCAGAGGCACACTCCCCGCATGACACGAACCGGATCGCCGCTGCGCTTCGCCCTTCCCGCCATCGCCCTTGTCGGGCTTGCCGCCTGCCAGACGGCTTATGGGGAGGAGGAAACCGCGATCGCCATGCCGACCGATGTCGCGCACGACAATCCGCTGGCCTTTGCGCAAGGCGCGTGCGGCGGGTGCCATGCGGTGGAAAAGCCCTGGCTGTCGCCCAATCCGGCGTCGCCGACCTTTGCCGATATCGCCAACCGGGAAGGCGTGACGGAAGATACGCTGCAGGCTTATCTCACCGACGCGCACAATTACCCGATGGTGATGGATTTCGACCTCGACCCCGAACAGGCCAAGGAACTGGCGCATTACATCCTGACCTTGCGCGACCCGGAATACCGCAAGCCGGTATCCTGAGCGCCGGTCAGCCGAGCTTTTCGGCGACCAGCGCCTTCAGGTCCTTTTCGCTGCGCGCGCCGATGTGGCTGATGATCTCGGCCGCACAGATCGCCCCCATGCGCAGGCACCGCTCGAGGCTTTCGCCGCGCGCATGGCCCGTCAGGAAGCCGGCAGCGAAGAGATCGCCCGCACCGGTCGTGTCGACCACCTTGTCGATCGGCTCCGCCTCGATATCGACGCGCTCGCCATAGGCGATGCCGGCCGCGCCCTTGGCGCTGCGGGTGGCGACGAGGACGGGAACCTTGCCCGCGACCTTGGCGAGACCGGCTTCGAAATCGGCTTCGCCGGTCAGGGTCGCCAGTTCATGCTCGTTGACGAAGAGGATGTCGATCAGGCCTTCGTCGATCATCTGGCGGAAATCGTCGCCGTGACGGTCGATCACGAAGCTTTCCGACGCGGTGAAGGCAACCTTGCGACCCGCGCCGCGGGCAACCTCCATGGCGCGGCGCATGGCACTGCGCGGCTCTTCCGGATCCCACAGATAGCCTTCGAGATAGAGAATGCCGGCGCTGGCGATCAGCTCGTCGTCGAGCGCGGCCGGCGGCAGGAACTGGCTCGCGCCGAGGAATGTGTTCATCGTGCGCTCGCCATCGGGTGTGACGAAGATGAGGCAGCGCGCGGTCGGCGGGTCGCCGGCGCGGGGCGCGGTGTCGAAATCGATGCCGACGGCACGGATGTCGTGGCTGAAGATCTCGCCCAGCTGGTCGGCCGCGACCTGGCCGATGAAGGCGCACTGCGCGCCCAGCGAGGACATGCCGGCCAGCGTATTGGCCGCAGAACCGCCCGAAATCTCGGTCGCGCGGCCCATGGCGTCGTAAAGTTCCTTCGCCCGCTCGGTGTCGACCAGGGTCATCCCGCCCTTGGCCAGGCCCAGCTCCTCGATGAGATCGTCTGCGCAGGGGGCCATCACATCGACAATGGCATTGCCGATGGCGAGGACGTCGTAACGGGGCTGGGACATGGGTACTCCGGGAAGGTCTGGTAACGAGTTGTCGGGCGCGGTTAGCGGTTCGTCGGGCCTAGGCCAAGGGCAACATTGACTTGCCGCGACGGCGCGCGCATTCCCCGCCCCCTGTCATGGTTTCGCTACCCCGCGCCCTTGCCCTGTCGCTGAGCCAGTTGGGCGATCCCGCCATTGTGAAAGTGCTCGTGAAAAGCGTGCTCGTCACGCTGGCGATCTTTACCGTGCTCGGCATCGGCCTGTGGGCCGCGCTCGATTCGGCGATCGAGAGCTGGCTCGCCGCCAACATGCCCGAAGATTACAGCGATACCCTTGCTGCCGTCGCCGCGCTGACCATCGGACTTGTCGCCGGCTGGCTGCTGTTCCGCATCGTGGCGCTGTTCGTCCTCCAGTTCTACGCCGACGAGATCGTGCGGGCGGTGGAGGCGCGGCATTATCCGCACGCCGCAAAGGTCGCCGGCCTGCCGTTCCGCGAGGAACTGGGCAATAGCCTGCGCTCTGCCCTCCGCGCGGTGCTGGTGAACCTCCTCGCCCTGCCCTTTGCCATCGCCCTGCTCGTCACCGGCATCGGCACCGCCGTCCTGTTCTGGGCAGTCAACGGATGGCTGCTGGGCCGCGAATTGCAGGACATGGTCTGGCTGCGCCACCGCAGCGACAAGGCGGAAATTGCCCCGATGAGCGCGGGCCAGCGATTCCTCCTCGGCGGGACAGTCGCCGGCATCATGCTGGTGCCGTTCGCCAACCTGCTCGCCCCCGTGCTCGGCGCGGCGAGCGCAACCCACATGGTCCACCGCGCAAGAGGCACCCATGCGTAACATCGCCCTCGTCGTGCTTGCCTCGGCAACCCTGTCCGCCTGCGTGAGCTCCTCGCCGCCGACCTACTGGCCGCCGCAGCAGCAGCGCCCGGCAGCCACGACCCCGCCGCCGCAGACGCAAGTTCGCCCGGCCCCCTCGACCGGCGGGTTCAGGGCGCCGCAGGTGATGAACCTGCCCGGCCTCGAAGGCGTAATCGGCAAGAATGCGACGGCGCTGGCCAACCTGTTCGGCCCGCCGCGCCTCTCGGTGCGCGAAGGCGATGCCTACAAGCTGCAGTTCACCGGCGAGGCCTGCGTGCTCGACGTCTATCTCTACCCGCTTGCCCCGGGGGCGGAGCCGAGCGCGACCTACGTGGCCGCGCGCCGCGCCAGCGATGCGCTGGACGTGGACCGGGCCGCCTGCGTGCGCGCCCTGCGTCGCTAACCTGGTCTTAAGCAAACTGTCCTAGGCTCTCCCGCGCCTGTAATTGTGGGATAGGACGAGCATGAGCGTGCATTTTTCGGATCTGGCCAAGCGTGTCTCGGCCAATGGCGAGGTTTCGGCGGAGGAAGTCCTCTCGCTGCGACGCGAGGCATGGCCGGATGGGCGCATCTGCCAGAACGAAGCCGAAGCGATCTTCGCGATCAATGCGCAGCTTGGCGAACGCGGCCCCGAATGGACCGATTTCTTCGTCGAGGCGCTCGGCGAGTACGTGGTCAACCAGCGCGCGCCGCGCGGCTATGTCGACCAGGAAAATGCCGACTGGCTGGTGAGCCAGATCGATGCCGACGGGCACCTTTGCTCGATGGCCGAATTCGAACTGCTGCTGCGCGTCTTCGAACGCGCGCACAATGTTCCCGTCTCGCTCAAGGATTTCGCGGTCGCCAAGGTCGAACACGCCGTTCTGCACGGCACCGGCCCGACCCGTTGCGGCGGCGAGCTGGAAGCTGGCAACGTCAACGCAACCGAGGCCAATCTGCTGCGTCGCGCCATCTTCGCGGCTGCCAGCGAACGGCCTGCAGCCGTCGGCCGCAAGGAAGCCGAGATGCTCTTCCGCCTGAAGGACGCGACGCTGGACGGCGACAATGCGCCCGAATGGAAACAGCTGTTCGTGCAGGGCGTGGCGAATTACCTGCAGGGCCATGCCCATGCCAATGCGCAGATCAGCCGCGAGCGTGCGGAGGAATTGCAGGCCTTCATGCACGACACCTCGCACGGCGTCGGCTCGTTCCTCGGCCGGATGGCGAAGGCTTCGCCAAATGCGTTCGGCAAGGTGTTCGGCCGCAAGGCGAGCGGCGCCTCCTCCGCAGAAGCTGCCGCCGATGCGCACGCTGTGACGAATGGCGAAAAGGAATGGCTCGACGCGCAGATCGCCGCCGACGGACGGGTGGACGAATTCGAGGAAGCGCTGCTCGCTTTCCTCGCGGAAGGCTAGGTCAGTCGAAAACCAACGGGGCTTCGGCGCCGCCCTGCTTGGGCAGCGGGCCCTTGGGAGGAATAGCGGGAACGGAAATGCCCGATTCGGGCGGTTTCCTGCGCCAGCGCTTTGCGATGCGCTCCATGAGCCGGCGTTCCGGCCCGTGCAGGGAGGCAATCAGCCTGGCAATTTCGCGCTCTTCCATCCCTGCCATTATACCATGAAGCTCTCGCCGCAGCCACAAGCGCCCTTGGCGTTGGGATTTTCGAACACGAAACCGGCGGAGAAATCGTCCTCCACCCAGTCCATCGTGCTGCCGACGAGGTAGAGCACGCTCGCCCCGTCGATGTAGAACACGCCGCCGGGGGTCTCGATCTTCTCGTCGAACTTCGCTTCCTCGGTGACGTAGTCGACCGAATAGGCAAGGCCCGAACAACCGCGGCGCGGGGTTGACAGCTTCACGCCTATGGCCCCTTCGGGTGCCTTCGACATGAGCTCGGCGATGCGCGCTTCGGCACCCTTGGTCAGGATGACGGCCGCCTTGGGCGCGGGTCGGATGGTCGCATCTCCCATCACAGCATCCCCAGTTCGAGACGCGCCTCGTCGGTCATCTTGTCCGGCCCCCACGGCGGGTCCCAGACGAGGTTGACTTCGGCATCGCGCACGCCCGGCACGCTGGCGGCGCGCAGTTCGACTTCGCCCGGCATGGTTTCGGCCACGGGGCAGTGCGGAGTGGTGAGCGTCATGGTGACGACCACGTCGGCCTCGTCCGACACCTCGACCCCGTAGATCAGGCCGAGGTCGTAAATGTTGACCGGAATTTCGGGGTCGTAGATTTCCTTGAGTGCATCGATGACCGCTTCGTAAAGCGCGCCGCCGGGTGAACCGGCAGGCACGTTTTCCGGCTTCTTCTGCAGGAAGCCTTCGAGGTAATCGCGCTTGCGCTCCAGCTTGGCGTCGGCCGTCTCGTCGGGATCGATCGCGTCGGACACGCGCGCACGCGGCGGCTTGCCGACCACCGTATCAGCAGGCGAGGGGGCGGCGATGAAATCATTCTCGTCAGAGGGCTTGTTCATCCGAAGATCCTCCGGGTCCTTTCGATGCCGCGCATCAGGGCGGCGATGTCGTTTTCGTCACTGTAGAGGCCGAAGCTGGCGCGGGCCGTGGCCGGGACGCCCAGATGCTCCATCAGCGGCTGCGCGCAGTGGTGGCCTGCGCGGATCGCCACGTTTTCCTCGTCCAATATGGTGCCGAGATCGTGCGGATGCACCCCCTCGAGCGCGAAGCTGACGATGCCGGCGCTTTCCTCCGGCCCGAACAGCGTCACGGCATTGGTGCGGCGCAGTTCCTCGCGCAGCTGCGCGGCGAGCGCGCTTTCGTGCGCGAACAGCGCGTCCGGCCCGATCGCATCGACGTAGTCGATGGCCGCGTGGAGCGCGACGGCCTCGGTAATCATCGGCGTGCCCGCCTCGAACCGCTGCGGGGGCGGGGCATAGGTCGTGCCCTCGAAGCTCACCTTCTCGATCATCGCGCCGCCGCCCTGGTAGGGGGGCATGGCATCGAGGATGTCCTCGCGCGCCCAGAGCACACCGATACCGGTCGGCCCGTAGAGCTTGTGGCCGGAGAAGGCGTAGAAGTCGCAATCGAGCGCGGCCATGTCGAGCGTCATGCGCGGCGCGGCCTGGCACCCGTCGAGCAGGATTTTCGCGCCGACCGAATGGGCAAGGTCTGCAGCCGCGCGCGCGTCCAGCACGCTGCCGAGCACATTGGAAACATGGGCGAGCGACACCAGCTTCGTGCGCGGGGTCAGCATGGCCTCGAGCGCGCCGAGGTCGATCCGGTGATCCTCGGTCAGCGGGCAGACGTCGATCTGCGCGCCGGTGCGTTCGGCGACCATCTGCCAGGGCACGATGTTCGAATGGTGTTCGAGCGTGGACAGCACGATACGGTCGCCTGCGGTGAGGCGCGTCATGCCCCAGCTCGATGCGACGAGGTTGATCGCCTCGGTCGCGCCGCGCACGAACACGATCTCGTTATCGGACGCTGCGCCGATGAACTGCGCAACGCGCCTGCGGGCGGCCTCGTAGGCCAGCGTCATGTGCGCGCTGCGGCCATAGACGCCGCGGTGCACGGTTGCGTAATCGCGGCCCAGCGCGCGGCTCATCGCGTCGATCACCGCCTGCGGCTTTTGCGCGGTCGCGGCGGTGTCAAGATAGTGCCACGGCGCGCCGTCGCTCGTCAGCAGGCCGGGAAAGTCCGTCTTGCGGGAAAGGGTCGCCACCTCGCTCACAGGTGCTTGTCCAGCTTGTCCAGCGCGACCTGCAACAGGCGCTCGTGCTCCGCCTCGTCGTCCAGCGCCACCAGCGCATCGCCGATGAAGGCCTGCACCAGCAGGCGGCGCGAGAGTTCGGGCGAAAGGCCGCGCGCAGCCATGTAGAAGCGCGCGTTCTCGTCCATCTGGCCGACGCTGGCGCCATGGGCGCACTTCACGTCGTCGGCAAAGATTTCCAGCTGCGGCACGGCATTCACGCTCGCGCCCTTTTCCAGCAGCAGGCCCTTGAAGCTCTGCGCGGCATCGGTCTTCTGCGCGTGGCGCACGACCTCGATATTGCCGAGGAAATTGCCCGTGCCCTGCCCCCAGTGGACGCTGCGCACCACCTGGTTGCTGGTGGCGTTGGGCTGAGCATGGACGACGCGGGTGACGAATTCGCGCACCGTGTCGCGCCCGCCGACCGTGATGCCGCCCATTTCGAAATGCGCGCCTTCGGCCAGAGTCACTTCGACTTCCACGCGGCCGAGATGCGCGCTGGCGATTACGCCGAACAGTTCGTAGCGCGCACCCTTGCCGATCGAGACGCGCAGCCGCGTCAGGCGCGTGCCATCGGCATTGCCGTTCTCGTCCTCGACCACCAGCGTTTCACGAACGGTCTCGCCCGGCGCGACATTGATCGCGCGCCAATTGCCAAGGTCGATGCCGGCCAGCGCATCCGTATCGGAATAGCGCCAAGCCTCGTCCCTGCGGGTAGGTAGGATCGCAGCCTCGCTCATGCCGGCTCTGCCATCACCGCATCATAGCCTTCGTTCTCGAGGCGCAGGGCAAGCTCGGGTCCGCCGGTCTTCACGATGCGGCCCTTGCTGAGGATCGATACGCGATCGGGCTTCACCACGTCCAGCAGGCGCTGGTAGTGGGTGATCAGCAGCACCGCCTTGTCGGGCGCGCGCATGATGGCATTGATGCCTTCGCCGACCACGCGCAGCGCATCGATGTCGAGGCCGCTGTCGGTCTCGTCGAGGACGGCGAAGGCGGGATCGAGAATACCCATCTGGACCATCTCGGCGCGCTTCTTTTCGCCGCCCGAAAAGCCGACGTTCACGTTGCGCTTGAGCATGTCCATGTCGAGGCCGAGCAGGCCGGCCTTGTCCTTGGCGAGCTTGAGGAATTCGCCGCCAGACAGGGCTTCCTCGCCGCGCGCCTTGCGCTGTGCGTTCAGCGCCTCGCGCAGGAATTGGACGTTCGACACGCCGGGGATTTCGACCGGGTACTGGAAGCCGAGAAACAGGCCGGCCGCCGCACGTTCATGAGGTTCGAGATCGAGCAAATCCTGCCCGCGGAAGGTCACGCTGCCGCCGGTCACTTCATAGCCCGGGCGTCCGCCCAGCACGTAGGACAGGGTCGACTTGCCCGCGCCGTTGGGGCCCATGATCGCATGGACCTCGCCGGCCGCCACTTCGAGGCTCAGGCCGTTGAGGATGGTCTTGCCGTCGATCTCGGCAGTGAGGTTTTCAATCTTGAGCATTGTCTTTCCTGCTGTGACGCGGACGCGGGGTGCTGCTGCGCTGGTGTTCGCGCCGCGCAGCCTGCTTGTCGGCGATGCGGCTGCGCATGCCGAGCGTGATGCGCTGAAGCACCTCTTCCATGTTTTCGAGAATGTCTTTCGCGGCGATGCGCATCACGCGGATGCCGACCGCCTCGAGGCTCTTGTCGCGGCGCTTGGCCAGCGTTTCGTCCTGCCCCTCTTCATCGATCATGATCGCCATGCCGAGGTTGTGGCAGTTGAAATCGACGATCGCGCTGCCGACCACGGCGTGCCGCTTGAAGGTGTAGCGGCCCATGTCCGCCTTGGCGAAACGCTCGGCCAGCGCCTTGTGCGCTTCCGACGAATGCCGCCGCATCTCGCGGGCCTGCTCGTGCAGAGCATCGAGGCGCTTTTCAGAAATCTCCCACCCGCGGCCCTTCTTCTTGAGGGCCGGAGCGGTGTCGGCGGCTTCCGCGGGATCGCGAAGCTGGAGGGTCTTGCGGTCGGTCATCCAACGCTTCCTTCAAGCGAGATCGCCAGAAGCTTCTGCGCTTCCACGGCGAATTCCATCGGCAGTTCCTTGAGCACGTCCTTGGCGAAGCCGTTGACGATCAGCGCCACCGCCTCTTCCTCGTCCAGCCCGCGCTGCATGGCGTAGAACAGCTGGTCGTCGGAAATCTTGCTGGTGGTCGCCTCGTGCTCGATCTGGGCGCTGGGGTTCTTCACCTCGATGTAGGGCACGGTGTGCGCGCCGCACTGGTCCCCCAGCAGCAGGCTGTCGCACTGGGTGAAATTGCGCACGCCATCGGCATTGGCCGCCACCGCGACCCGGCCGCGATAGGTATTGTTCGATTTGCCCGCCGAAATGCCCTTGGAAATGATGGTTGAACGACTTCCACGCCCGTTGTGGATCATCTTCGTGCCGGTATCGGCCTGCTGGTAATTGTTCGTCACTGCGACCGAGTAGAATTCGCCCACGCTGTCTTCGCCGTTGAGCACGCAGCTGGGATACTTCCACGTCACCGCGCTGCCGGTCTCGACCTGCGTCCAGCTGATCTTGGAGCGTGCGCCCTGGCACAGGCCGCGCTTGGTGACGAAATTGTAGATCCCGCCCTTGCCGTTCTCGTCGCCCGGATACCAGTTCTGGACGGTCGAGTACTTGATCTCCGCATCTTCGAGCGCGACCAGTTCGACCACGGCTGCGTGGAGCTGGTTCTCGTCACGCATCGGCGCGGTGCAGCCTTCCAGATAGCTGACGTAGCTGCCCTTTTCGGCGATGATCAGCGTGCGTTCGAACTGGCCGGTATTCTCCGCGTTGATGCGGAAATAGGTCGACAGCTCCATCGGGCAGCGCACGCCTTCGGGGATGTAGACGAAGGTGCCATCCGAAAAGACCGCGCAATTGAGCGTGGCGAAGAAGTTGTCCTTCTGCGGCACGACCTTGCCGAGCCACTTTTTCACCAGCTCCGGATATTCGCGGATCGCCTCGCTGATCGAGAGGAAGATGACGCCCGCCTTCTTCAACTCCTCGCGGAAGGTGGTGGCGACGGACACGCTGTCGAACACGGCATCGACCGCGACCTTGCGCGCGCCTTCGACCCCGGCGAGCACTTCCTGCTCCGCCACGGGAATGCCGAGCTTGTCGTAGACCGCCTTGATCTCGGGATCGAGCTCGTCGAGGCTGGCGAGCTTTTCCTTCTTCTTGGGCGCAGCGTAGTAATAGGCGTCCTGGTAATCGATCGCCGGATAGCCGAGCTTGGCCCAGTCCGGCTCTTCCATAGTCTGCCACAGGCGAAAGGCCTTGAGGCGCCATTCGAGCATCCATTCCGGCTCGTTCTTCTTGGCCGAAATGAAGCGGACCGTGTCTTCGGTGAGGCCCTTTTCGGCGAATTCGGTCTCGATGTCCGCCGACCAGCCATGCTCGTACTCGGCCGCCTTGGCAGCAGCTTCGCGGGCCTCGCGGTCCTGGATGTCTACGTCTTCGCTCACGCGATTTCCTTTTCCTGCGCCAGCTGCACCAGGCTGATATTCGCCAGGGCGCCGCGCAAAGCTTCGTTCACCAGCGGCCAGTGGGGCCGCACGCGGCATTCGTGATCGACCGAGCAATCGGTCCCTTCGACACAGGCCGTCAGCGCAATCGGACCTTCGACTGCCTCGACGATATCGGCGAGGCTGATCGCGGCTGCCGGACGGGCCAGCTGCAAGCCGCCGCCGGCCCCGCGCACCGACCGCAGCAGTCCTGCGCCGACCAGCTTGCTGACCAGCTTCTGCACCGTCGGGGCGGGCAGGCCGGTTTCAGCGGCGAGTTCGGACGCACTGACCCTGCCCCCGCCGCAATGGCGGGCTGCCTGGCTCATCGTGACGACAGCGTAATCTGCAAGGTTCGAAAGGCGCATGGTCTAAATCGGACGAATCCGCTCCGATTAGCCACGTATGAGCGCAAACCCGCGGTTTCAACGGATTTCCGCTTGTTGCGAGTCGTTAGCAGTTAGCGCCTAAACAGGTTTGCGGCCGAGCTGCCGGTCCTCGCTTCCGCCGAACAGGTCGACCGAGGAATAACCGTCGGGACCGAGCATGTCGCGAACCGGGGTCCCGTCGCTCTTCTCGATGCGCCGCGGGGTTTTCCCGGTAAAGGCGCGGATTTCCTTGATCATATGCGCCTGGTCGTAAAACGCGTCGCGGATCTCGGCCTCGATCTCGAGCGGGAGTTCGGGCAGCGAGAGCAGGGTCGCCGCGCGAACCGCGCGATAGCGCCGGATCAGGCGGACGGGCGGCTGGCCGAAGAAACGCGTCACCAGCCGCTGCACCTGCCGTTCAGAATAGGGCAGCTTGTCTTGCAGCACCTCGATGTCCGGCTTGAAGGATGAGGACAGCCATTCCAGCGTCGTGTCGATCACCTGGACGTGGCGGACCGGCAGCTCGCTCAGCCCGTCGCGTACCACCGCCGCCATCGCGTCCAGTGCCCCACGCTCGTCGAGTTCTCCGCTGCGCAGGGCATCGGGCAGCGCGGCGAGGCGCGCCAGCAGGTCGGGCGACATGGCCGTTGCCGGATCGAGGAAAGCGTCGTGGTTTTCGTTGACCGGCAGCCCCGTGAACGCCGCCCAGCCGCGGAAGTTGAGCGACACGCCGAGCATCAGCATCGGACCATAGATCTTGAAGGGGCGCGCTTTAACCAGCGGACCCATCAGCGTGACTTCTGAAGTCCGGCCGACCACATCCTTGTCGAAAGGCATATCGGCATACCCGCTCGGCACGACGGCCAGCTGTCCCGAATAGGCAGGCAGCCAGTCCTCGTATCCGGCCTCCGAGGCACGGAAAATATACAGCGAATTGCAATAAGGCCTTAGGTCAGCCGGCGCTTCGATGAACTCGAAGCTGAAGGGCAGCCCGCCTTGTTCTTCGATCTTGCCCAATTAGGTCCCCGCGCCCGCGTTTCCTCACGAAACACCCGATTCTGTAGACCGCGGGACTGCAAGTGGCAATTCTGCTGTCACACTTGGTTTGGTGCGACGGGATCCGCGAAGGGGCGCAACTTCGTGCGCCATGAAAAAAAGGGCGGCTCGTGAAGAGCCGCCCTCTATAGTTGAGAACTCGTTGCAAAGCTGCTCCGAGCCCTTCGGGTCGCAGGTGTTAGATACGACGAGTCGGGCAAATTTTGATTGTATGCATGCGACACACCCGCCTCTTACCCTTCATTTTGGCGGAAATTTACAAAGTGAAGCAGGCCCTGCTCGACACCGAAACCGTGCTGGGCCATATCGCCGCGCCATGCTGTTCGACCTTGCCCGGCCCGCCCTCTTCGCCCTCGACCCGGAGCGCGCTCACCGCCTTACGGTAGCCGCGCTGAAGGTCTCGCCGGTGCGCGCTGCAGGCAAGGCAGGTACGCTGGCCACAAGCGTCGCGGGTATCGACTTTCCCAACCCGCTGGGCATGGCGGCGGGTTTCGACAAAGATGCCGAAGTACCCGACCAACTGCTTGGGCTCGGTTTCGGTTTCGCCGAGGTCGGCTCGATTACCCCGCGCCCGCAGGCCGGCAATCCCAGGCCCCGGCTCTTCCGCCTCGTGGAAGACCGCGCGGTCATCAACCGGATGGGGTTCAACAATGGCGGGGCACAGGCAGCTCTCGCCCGGCTGGAGGCTCGCAAGGGACGCCCCGGCGTGCTCGGCATCAATATCGGCGCGAACAAGGACAGCGAGGACCGGATCGCCGATTATGCCGAAATGACGCGGCTGATGTCGCCGCATGCGACCTATCTCGCCGTCAATATATCCAGCCCGAACACGCCAGGCCTGAGGGCATTGCAGGACGAGAGTGCGCTTGTTGCCCTGCTCGATGCGGTGCTCGAAGCGCGCGGGAAGGACGGGCCGCCCGTGTTCCTCAAGGTCGCACCCGATCTCGAGCCGGCGGATATCGATGCTATTTCCCGTATCGCTCTCGACAAGGCGCTGGGAGCTTTGATCGTATCGAATACCACCATTTCGCGCCCCGCGCTCCGGTCGAGCCACGCGGACGAGACGGGCGGCCTGTCGGGCGCGCCCTTGCGCGACCTTGCCCAGCAAAGGGTGACGGATTTCCGCAAGGCAACCGGCGGCCAGCTTCCGCTGGTCGGCGTCGGCGGGATTGCCAAGGCCGAAGACGCCTGGGCGCGCATCCGGGCGGGTGCCAGCCTGGTCCAGCTTTACAGCGCCATGGTCTATGAAGGACCAGGCCTGCCCCGGCGCATCCTGCGCGGTCTTGAACGCCTTATGCGCCGCGACGGATTTTCCTCGATTGCGGAGGCGGTCGGAACCGCATAGCGTCCCGCGCCATGACGAGGCTTGCCACCGTTTCGCTTGTCGCGCTCGCCCTTGCCGGCTGCGCGACCCTTCCTGCCACCCAGCCCGCCGCATCGGCGCAGGTAAGCATCGGTGCGGTCAGCGCCGCCGATCCGCGCGCGCAGGAGGCGGGCGAGGAAATCCTGCGCAAGGGCGGCAGCGCCACCGATGCGGCAATTGCCGTGATGCTCGCGCTTACCGTGGTCGAACCGCAAAGCTCGGGCATCGGCGGGGGCGGCTTCCTGGTGCGCGGCGAGGCCGATGGCGACGTTACCACCTTCGACGGACGCGAGACCGCACCGGCAGGCGCGACGCCCGACTGGTTCCTCGCCGGGGACGGTAGCGTACCGCCTTTCATCGAATCGGTCCGCAGCGGGCTGAGCGTCGGTGTCCCGGGCAACATCGCGCTGGCCGCAAAGGCGCATGGCGAGCACGGCCGCCTTCCTTGGGCGGAACTGTTCAAGCCGTCCATCCGGCTGGCCCGCGAAGGGTTCAGGATCAATCCGCGAATGCACGATGCGCTGGGCCGCTCGCGCACGACGGCTGCCTATTCGGCGGCAGCGCAGGCGATGTTCTACGACGCGTCGGGCGAGCCGCTTCCCGCCGGTACCCTAGTGCGCAACGAGGAACTGGCGCGCACTTTCGAGAAGATCGCCGCGGGGGGCGCCGAAGCATTCTACAAGGGCGAACACGCTCTTGCGATCGCGACCACTGTCGCCGCCGACACGCCCAAGCCGGGCGCCATGACCTATGCCGATGTGACGGGCTACGAAGCCAAGGAGCGGGGCGCGGTTTGCAGCAGCTACCGCGCCTATCGCATCTGCTCCATGGGCCCGCCGACTTCGGGCGGTATCGCCGTGCAGCAAATCCTCGGCCAGCTTGAACGGTTCGACCTGCGCGCATTGGGGGCCGACAACCCGGTCACCTGGCACCTCTTCGTGGAGGCCCAGCGCCTCGCCTATGCCGACCGCGAGCTCTATCTCGCCGACAGCGATTTCGTCAGCGTCCCCGTCGCAGGCCTGCTGGAGAAGAGCTATCTGGCGCAGCGCAGCGCGCTCATCTCGCCCGACCGGTCGATCGAAGTGGCCGAGGCAGGAAGGCCACGCGGCGCGCCTATCGCACTGGCCGATGGCGACGAGCCGGAAGAACACGGCACCTCGCACCTCGCCGTGGTCGACGATGCGGGGACGATGGTGTCCTACACCTCCACCATCGAAAGCGCCTTCGGCTCGGGCCTGATGGTGGGTGGCTACTATCTCAACAACGAGCTGACCGATTTCAGCCGCAGCCCGCAAGTGAACGGACGACTGGTCGCCAACCGCGTGGAAGGCGGCAAGCGCCCGCGCAGTTCGATGTCGCCGACCGTCATCTACGATCCGCAGGGCAATACCTTCATGGTCGTGGGCGCCGCTGGCGGCAGCACCATCCCGATCACCACGACGCGCGCCATCATCGGAGCCATCGATTTCGGGATGGATGCCGAAGAAGCGCTCGGCCTGCCGTTCCTGATGGCTTTCGGCGAGCGAGTGCTGCTCGAAGAGGGAACCTGGCTGGAGGAGAAGGCCGACGCCTTCCGCGCGCTGGGCCATACGCAGCTGATGATCCGCCCTGCGCCGATCAAGGGTGGGGCGCTGGTGAAGCGGGACGGCCGCTGGCAGAGCGCGCGCGACCCGCGCCTCGAAGGCCAGCTCGATATGCCCTGAGGCGGCGGCCCATCCATCTTGCCGCCAGCGCCGGAGCGGCCTAAGCCCCTGCCAACGTTGCAACAGACGACGAAGTTTTTCGCGAGGAGCCTGCCTGTGCTGTCGGACATCGATTCCGCCAACAATCTGGTCGAACTATTCCTGAAGCGCGCCGACGAGAAATCCGGGCAGCCGTTCTTCGGCTGGAAGGAAGGCGGCAGCTGGCAAACCATGACCTGGGGCGAGGCGGCCGACCGCGTCTGCCTGCTGGCCGAAAGCCTGCGCGGCCTCGGCCTCGTCGATGGCGACCGGGTGTGCCTCGTGTCCGAAAACCGTCCCGAATGGTGCATCGCCGACCTCGCCATCATGGCGGCGGGCTGCATCACCGTGCCCGCCTATGTCACCAATACCGAGCGTGACCACGTCCACATCCTCGACAATTCGGGCTCGCGCGCGGTCATCGTCTCGAACGAGAAGCTGCTCAAGCCGCTCCACGGCGCGCTGCAGGCCTCCGGCATCGCCGAGCACGTTATCGGCATCGAGGATTTGCACCGCCAGCAATCGGGCAGCTTCACCTTCCACGACTGGGACAAGCTGACCACGGGCGATGCCGCCGCAGCGCGCAAGGCGGTAGACGAACGGATCGCCAAGATCGGGCGCAGCGACACCGCCTGCATCATCTACACCAGCGGCACCGGCGGCGCGCCGCGCGGCGTGCTGCAGCACCACGGCGCGATCCTGTGCAACATCGCAGGGGCCGCCGAAATCCTGATCGAGGATTTCGGGATTGCCGACGACGAACGCTTCCTCTCGTTCCTCCCGCTGAGCCACGCTTACGAGCATACCGGCGGGCAGTTCCTGCCGATCAGCGTGGGCGCGCAGATCTATTATTCGGAAGGCCTCGAAAAGCTCGCCAGCAATATCGAGGAAACCCGCCCGACCATCATGGTCGTCGTGCCGCGCCTGTTCGAAGTGCTGCGCACGCGCATCATGAAGCAGGTCCAGAAGCAGGGCGGCCTGGCCGAAAGGCTGATGAACACCGCGCTCGAAGTCGGCGCCCGCCGCGCCGAGGGCAAGCGCCAGTTCGGCGACGGCTTGAAGGACGCAATGGTCGGCCGGCTGCTGAAGCCCAAGATCCGCCAGCGCTTCGGCGGCAGGATCAAAGCGATGGTGTCGGGCGGCGCGCCGCTCAACCCCGATGTCGGCATCTTCTTCGAATCGATGGGCCTCACCATGCTGCAGGGCTACGGCCAGACCGAGGCCGGTCCGGTGATTTCCTGCAACCGGCCTGCCGCCGGTATCGCCATGCACTCGGTCGGTCCGGCCATGCGCGGCGTGGAAATCAGGATTGCCGAGGATGGCGAGATCCTGTGCCGCGGCGAGCTGGTGATGCACGGCTACTGGCAGAACGATGCGGAAACCGCGCGCACGATCAAGGACGGCTGGCTGCACACGGGCGACATCGGCCATCTCGACGAGAAGAACCGCATCGTCATCACCGATCGCAAGAAAGACATGATCGTCAACGACAAGGGCGACAATGTCGCTCCGCAGAAGATCGAGGGCATGCTGACGCTGCAGCCCGAAATCGGCCAGGCGATGGTTGCGGGTGACAAGCGGCCCTACATCGTCGGGCTGATCGTGCCCGATGCGGAATGGGCGGTCGAATGGGCCCGCGTCCATGGCAAGAAGTTCGACCTCAAGGCGCTACAGGACGACCCGGAATTCCGCACCGCCGTGCGCGGCGCGGTCGACCGGGTGAACAAGGATCTCTCGGTCATCGAAAAGGTCCGCCAGTTCGCCTTCGCGGACGAGGCATTCACCATCGAGAACGAGGAAATGACCCCCTCGATGAAGATCCGCCGCCACAAGATCCGCGAACGCTACGCAGACCGGCTGGACGGGCTTTATCGGTCCTGATCGGTAATCTGGTCAGGCAGCCACTTCCTCGATGAACTCCGGATAGAAACTGGGCGCGCGGTCGGACCAGCCGGGTGCGGTCGCAGCGGCTTCGCTCAATGACTGGAGCAGCATCTTGCGGCGTTCGGGACGGATCTGCGGGAGGGCGGCAGCGGCGCAGAAGGCGCTTGGCAGCCATGGGCGCACATCCGCGCCGAGCAGGCGTTCGTAGAGGAAGCGGAAGGCAGAAAAGCAGTCGATCCGCTCCTGCGCGAGGTCGAAGGCCGCAACGCGCGTCAGCTTGCCGACGAAGCCCTCGATCCGCTCGAAACTGGAATCCACGGGGATCGAACCGCGCAGGACCTTGAGTTCCTGGTACGTGACGTACTGGCTGCGGATGGCGGCGTTCTCGCCCGCACTCCGGCCCCAGATACGGAACGCGTCGCAGCGGCCAAGGCCGATGTCGAGGCTGCGGCGGATATAGCGCTGCTCTGCTGCGGTGAAGCTGGCAAACTCGCGCATTTCCGCAATGGTCATCGCGGCGGTATTCGTAACGGCCATGATCGGCACTCCCCTGTTACAAGGGAAGTGTCGCGCAATATGGTTAACGCGAGGTAAGCGTGATCAGATCAGGCCTGCGAGCGGGCTCGACGGGTCGGCATATTTGCGCGTTGCCATGCGCCCGGCGAGATAGGCGTCGCGGCCGGCCTCGACCGCCAGTTTCATCGCGCGGGCCATGCGGATGGGGTCCTTCGCCTCGGCAATGGCCGTATTCATCAGCACGCCGTCGCAGCCCAGTTCCATGGCGACTGCCGCGTCGGAAGCGGTGCCGACACCGGCATCGACGAGCACCGGCACGCTCGCGCCTTCCTTGATCAGGCGGATGGTCACGCGGTTCTGGATGCCGAGGCCCGAGCCGATCGGCGCGCCCAGCGGCATGACCGCGACGGCGCCTGCATCTTCCAGCTGCTTGGCCGCAATCGGATCATCGACGCAGTAGACCATCGGAAGGAAGCCCTCCTTGGCCAGCGTCTCGGTCGCGACCAGCGTTTCGCGCATGTCGGGATAAAGCGTCTTCGCCTCGCCCAGCACCTCCAGCTTGACCAGGTCCCAGCCACCAGCTTCGCGCGCGAGGCGCAGCGTACGGATGGCTTCGTCGGCCGTGAAGCAACCCGCCGTGTTCGGCAGGTAGGTGATCTTCTTCGGGTCGACATAATCGGTCAGCATCGGCGCCTTGGGATCGCTGACATTGACCCGGCGGACGGCGACAGTGACGATTTCCGCACCCGAGGCTTCGAGCGCGGCGGCGTTCTGTTCGAAGTCCTTGTACTTGCCCGTGCCGACGATCAGGCGGCTGCGGAAAGTGCGGCCCGCGACGGTCCAGCTGTCGTCCGATGCAGAACTTTCGCCCCCGCCGACGAAGTGGACGATTTCCAGCACGTCGCCTTCGGCCAGCGCATGGCGTTCCAGTTCGCTGCGGGGCGCGATGGTGCCATTGTGCTCGACCGCAACCTTGGCAGGGTCGAGCTCCAGCTCGCGCACGAGATCGGCGATGGTGGAGGCAGCGGTGCGGCGGGTATCGCCATTTACGGTCAGCGCAATCATGCGCCCCGACTTAGTCTCCGCAGCGCTCCTTGCAAGCGGCGGAATGGCAATGGCGCATATTGAGGATGTGGCCGAGCGAGACGAGCGCGACGCCGATGATCGTCAGGACCGCTTCCTTCACCCCGTGCGGCACGGCCAGCGCGCCGCCCATGAAGGTAAGGCCGGTCATGGCGATGACGAAGGGTGCGGCCATGCGGTGGCGCAGGGCGCCCCAGCCGATCGCCACCGCCGCAACCAGCGTCGCGACGACCAGTCCGTAGCGATGGATATCGGGCGACAGGAAGAACTCCCCGCCCACACCCAGGCCGGACACCAGCACGATCGAGGCGAGGCAGTGAATCGCGCACAGGCCCGAGAGGCCGATCCCGACACGGTCGAGTCGACGCCGAATCGGAGAGATGGCGCGTTGCAACATGACATGCGAGATATGTGATAGTATCTCTTGTTACAAGGGCAGCGAGTGCATTTTACGACGAATGCCGCGTTGCAGTGGCCGGAATGCCGCTTGCTCGATTCGCACTTGCACTTGACGCGCGGCACGGCAAACAGGCGCACCATGGTTGCCAGCCCCAACAACACCCGCCCCATCGCACTCGCCAACTGGCTGTTTGCCGTGGCCCTGATGGTTATCGTCATGGTCGCCGTGGGCGGGATCACCCGCCTGACCGAGAGCGGCCTTTCGATCACCGAATGGAAACCGCTGACCGGGGCGATCCCCCCGCTGAGCGAGGGGGCGTGGCAGGCCGAGTTCGATCTCTACAAGGCGACCGGCGAATACAAGAACGTGACCGGGCCGGCCGGGATGGACCTGGCCGCCTTCAAGTTCATCTATTTCTGGGAGTGGTTCCACCGCCTTTGGGGACGGCTGATCGGCCTGGCCTTTGCGCTGCCGCTCGCGTGGTTCTGGGTGCGCGGTGCCATTCCGCAAGGGTACAAGCTGCGCCTCGTCGGCCTGCTGGCGCTGGGCGGACTGCAGGGCGTGTTCGGCTGGTTCATGGTCAAGAGCGGCCTCAACGAGACCATGACCGATGTCAGCCACTTCATGCTTTCGCTGCATTTCATGACTGCGATGATCACGCTGGCGGCACTGGTCTGGACCGCGCTCGATTTCCGCCAGCTTGCTGCCGGACACGCCGCGAAGGCGCGCTGGACGACAACCGCAAGCTGGGTGGGCGCGCTGCTCTTCATCCAGCTTGTGCTGGCGGCGTGGGTGGCAGGGCTCAATGCGGGCCTTGCAAGCGATAGCTGGCCGCTGATGCAGGGCCGCTTCATCCCCGAATTCGACGCCTCGCGCGGGCTGTTCTACGCGATGACGCACGACCCCTATCTCGTCCACTGGCTGCACCGCTGGTGGGCGTGGATCGTGGTGGCTGCGCTGATCGTGATGGCGCGCAAGGTCAGGGCGATCGACAGGCGCGCATCGAAGGCCATTCATTCCGCCTTCGGAACGCAAATCCTGCTCGGCATCGCCACCGTCATGACTGGCGTCGCCCTCTGGCTTGCAGTGGCGCACCAGGTCGTTGGCGCATTGCTTGTCGCCAGCTTCACCTGGGCCGCCCACCTGCTCGGCAGAAAAGCGTGAGCGCGCTCGTCTACTGCCCCTTCCCGGACGCAGAGACGGCACAGCGTATCGGGGGCCAGCTGCTCGACGAGGGGCTGATTGCCTGCATCAATATCGGCAGCTCCATCACCTCCCTGTTCGCCTGGGACGGAGAGCGTGGGAGCGCGGAAGAGATACCCGCCCTGCTCAAGACCGACGCCGCCCTTCTCGAACAGGCGATTGCGCGACTGGAAACCTTGCACCCGTACGACAGTCCGGCGATACTGGGCTGGCCCTGTCAGGCAGGCGCGGCAACGCGCGGCTGGCTGGGCGAACTGGCTACGGGGGGTCGCAATGCCGGGAAGTGATCGCAGGTCGGTGGTGCGTGCTCTCGGCGCGCTGGCAGTCCTGCCTATGCTTCCTGCACCGCTCGCCGCCGCGGCCCGGACGAGGCCCGCATTCCCGAGCGCTACTCTCGTTCTCGAACGCACGCTTGACCGGCACCTTGCGGACAATGCCCTGATCCGCGTCACGCGCAGCTGGTCCTGCACGTTCAGGGCGCTGGGCGCAGGTGCGGTGGTCGACGCCTCCCAGCTATCTGCCAGGGTCGACGCGCCGCCATCGCTCGCAGCTTTCGCGCGCATGGAGGAGGCCCGCGATGCCAGCGCAATCTTCCCTGTGCAGCTCGACCGCTCCGGCCTGATCGTCGGCTGGGACGAGGAGACAGGTCCCGATATCGGCACGGCTGTCGCGCGCGCAATGGATGTCATCGAGGCGGCAGTGGCCAACCCGGGGGAGCGACAGGAAGCGCGATCCTTTATCTCATCTATCGGCAACGCCGCTTCCGGCCTCGTCAGCCAGGTGCCTCGCGACCTGTTCTATCCGGCGACGGGGCAAAGCGTTGAAACGCAGCCGGTCATGCTCGCGGGCGGATTGCAGGGCTTTTTCGAAGTCTCCATCGCGGCAAGCGCCGATCCGCAAACCGGCCTGCTGCGACAGAGCGAGCGGCGCGTGACCACCCGCATCGGGGACAGCAGCCGGGAGACGCGCGAGGCCTGGCGCATCGTCCCGGCAAGCTAGGGCGTATTATTTTACCCCACCGCAGACCCGCGGATTTGCTTGACGAATCGCACTTTGACCGCCATTTGGCGCGCGCTCAGCGGCCCCGTCTGCACGGTTCCGCAAGGTAAGTTCGTACTGCCAGGCAGTACGGTGAACTCGAGAAAACGGACACAAAGCCATGAAGGCTCTCACCAAGGCCACCCGGTCGATCAAACCGGCAGAGGTCGAAAAGAACTGGCACATCGTCGACGCCGAAGGGCTCGTCGTCGGTCGCCTCGCGGCAATCGTCGCCAACATCCTGCGCGGCAAGCACAAGCCGAGCTTCACGCCGCACGTCGATTGCGGCGACCATGTCATCGTCATCAATGCCGACAAGGTGGTCTTCACCGGCAAGAAGATGAACGACAAGGTCTATTACAAGCACACCGGTCACCCGGGCGGCATCAAGGAAACGACTCCGGCGAAGGTCCTCGAAGGCCGCTTCCCCGAGCGCGTCCTGGAAAAGGCCGTGCAGCGCATGATCCCGCGCGGCCCGCTCGGCCGTGCGCAGATGAAGGCGCTCCACCTCTATGCCGGCACCGAACACCCGCATGACGGCCAGAAGCCGCAGGTGCTCGACGTTGCCTCGATGAACCGCAAGAACAAGGCTGCTGCATAATGGCCGACGAACAGAAGAACGAAACCGTCTCGGATCTCGCCGATCTGAAGAACATCGCCGGCGACGCCCCCGAGGGTGATGCTGCCGAGATCGCCGTCAAGGCCGACGTTCCCCTGCGCGAGCAGGAACTCGACGCCCAGGGCCGCGCCTATGCGACCGGTCGCCGCAAGGACGCCACCGCGCGCGTCTGGCTGAAGCCGGGCACGGGCAAGGTCATCGTCAACGGTCGTGACCAGGAAGTGTATTTCGCACGTCCGACGCTGCGTCTCGTCATCGACCAGCCGTTCGCCATCACCGAGCGCCAGGGCCAGTACGACGTTGTCGCCACCGTCAAGGGCGGCGGCCTCTCGGGCCAGGCCGGTGCGGTCAAGCACGGCATCTCGCAGGCTCTCGCCAAGTACGAGCCGGCCCTGCGTTCGACGGTCAAGGCCGCCGGCTTCCTCACCCGCGACAGCCGCGTGGTCGAGCGTAAGAAGTACGGCCGTGCCAAGGCACGTCGCAGCTTCCAGTTCTCGAAGCGCTAATCCGCTTCGATACGATCTTTACCGATCACCGAGGAAAGGCGGCTCCGCGAGGGGCCGCCTTTTTCTTTGCGCCGCCTCAGCGCTGCAGCATCATGATGCCCCAGGCGAGCGCGCTGCCCGCGAAGAACAGCGGCCAGCTCCACCAGAGCTCGTATTCGAACAACTCGGCGCGGTAGATCGACAGGAACCCGCCGCGCGAGCCCTGCGAGCCGATCACCAGCGACACGACGTAAGTCAGGATGCCGCCGAGCGGCACGGCCTTGAAGAATTCCATCGCGACTTTCCCCTTATTCGGGGCCCAGCCTCGCACGCGACGGTAAAAACGGAGTTAAACGCGCGTTCGCGCTCAGTGGACAGGCGGATCGACGCGCGGGACCTGGCGGACGGGCGCAACCGGTTCGCCCGGTTCGCGCGGAGGCATGGCGTTTGCCGGCACGTCGTCGATCTGCATGTCGCAGGTCTCCACGTCCTGCAGGTTGCGCACGGTCACATGCAGCGTCTCGCCGTCCCACTGGATGTCGTTGAAGCTGGGCGGCGTCGAGCGCGTGCGCTGCGACAGCGTGCCGGCGCCGATCATGCGCACCGGGCCTTCGCTCGTCTCCTCCATGATGTCGAAGGCATCGTGGACATGGCCGGACAGCACCGCAACGACTGGGCGCTTCGCCAGTTCACGCAGCGCCTTGTCACCATTCTTGGTGAGCGCAGTCCCCTGCGTCCCCACTTCGCGCAGCGGATGGTGCACGGTCACCAGCGCGCGCTCCCCATCCGGCAGGGCATCGATCGCAGCAAGACACTTCTCTAGTGCGGCATCGGTGACCCAGCCCTTCGACCAGTTGAGGCGCGGCTGCGCGCGAACCGCGGTCTTCAGGGGGACGATGGCAAGGCAGCCGAGGTCGATTTCCTTCTCGACCTTCTCGCGCATTCCGCGGAACCGGCGGTAGGGATCGACGAACCGCTCGATCGGATTGAAATAGGGCATGTCGTGATTGCCGACCTCGACCGTCACCGGCGCGTCCAGCGAGTTGATCCACGATGTCGCTGCGGCAAACTCGCGGTGGCGCGCGCGCATCGTCAGGTCGCCGGTAATGGCCACGGCATCCGGCCGCTTTTCGGCAATCTCCTGCTGGACCCAGTCGAGCGCGCGATTGTCCTCGAGCCCGAAATGGATGTCCGAGAGGTGGAAGATGCGCCGTGCTTCAGTAGCCATGGTGGGTGGCTAGCAGATCGACCTCGCATGCAGCCACAGTGAATATCGCACCCGATTCCACTTCGCCCGGCTCGCCGTCGACCAAGACCGGCAATGGGCTGCCATCGGCCGAAACGAAGCGCGCCTCGTCCAGCAGCCCGAGCAGCTCGTGCGGCCCTTCGCGAAACCGGCGGCGCAGGAGGGCAAAGCCTTGCTGGACATATTCGCCTGCCTCGTTCGCATAGAAGGCATCGACCTGCATCCCGCGGTGCGACGGGGTGATCTCGATCAGCGGATAGCCATCATTCCGGCCGCGCTCCGGCTCGGCGCACCGGACCATGATGCCGCCCGCTGTTTCGCCGACCGCCTCGCCCGTGCCTTTCAGGATTGCGGGGATATCGAGATCGCGCATGGCCTCGCGGACATGGGCCCAGCTCGTGCCCGGCCCGACCAGCAGGCCGGCAAGCGCATCGCCTGCCTTGCAGCGTGCGACCGGCGGGCGGACCGTGATGGCAACACCCGAGGCAAGGCGCTTGATGATGTCCCCTGCCTGAGCATCATCGCCATGGAGACGCTTGCACAACAGGTTCATCGTCCCGCCGGGCAGGACCAGGATCTGGCCGCTCCAGCCATAGAGGCCCGTGACCGCGGCATTGAGCGTACCGTCGCCGGTAAAGACGGCCAGCAGGCCCACGCCCGCAGCGTCCAGTTCGCCTGCGGTCGGCATGTCCTCGTCCGGAAAGCAGATCCGGCGGGCAACGGTGAGGCCGTTGGCGGAAAAGGCGTCTTCCACTGCCTTCACAGCGGATTCGCTGAAGCTGCCGCTGTGCGAATTGACCAGCAGCCAGAGGGGAGAGTTCGCTGTCATACCTGCCAAGCGCCCGTCGGCAGGGGCGGTTCCCGCGCGTCAGATGCGCCCGGTCAGGACCAGCCAGGCCGTGCCGAAATTGAGCAGGCTGTAAACGGCATAGGCGGTCGCTGCGCCGGGCCATCCGTTCGCGGCAAGGAGCATGGCAACGAGCAGCACCACGAACTCGAAAATGAGCGACAAGCGTCCGCCCGCGCTGCGGTAGAACGAGGGCAGCGCGTCCAGCATCGGGTGGCCGCTGTTCAGCACTGCCTTGTGCACCGCGAAGTTCGCGACTCCGAGAAAGAAGAGCAGGACGACCAGCATGGGCCTGAAAACATAGGCTTGCCGTTCGCAGATTGCGAATCGCGTTTCGTCGGCTGCCGCCAGCACATCGTCCAAATCGCCTCGCCGCCGGTCGAAGGTCGCGTGCGATTACAGTTGTAGCTGGGTAATACGGTTCTCAGCGGCGGACCTCACGTACCCCAGTCCCCCTAGAACACCGGGGTCCGCCGCAACCCGGAGAAGACCCATGAAGACCCCCATTATCATGATCGCCATGCTCTCGCTTTCCGCCCCCGCTCTTGCGGGCGGCGACATGCCGGTGAAGACGAGCACCGAGGTTGCCTACCAGGACCTCAATCTCGCCACGGCACAGGGCCAGAAGAAGCTTTCCGACCGGATCGACATCGCGGCGCGGCGCGTCTGCAAGCTCGACAATTCGATCACCGGCACGCGCATTCGCGACCGTGATGCAGAGCGCTGCTACGTCGCCGCCAAGGAGCGCGCCAACCAACAGTTCGCTGCTGTCGTAGAACAGCACGCCAAGGGCGGCTGATACCCCCAGCCCGTCAAACTTCTGGACCCCGGCCGGAATGCAGTCCCCCGGTCGGGGTCCTCCCTTTTCCAGCGCTGTACTGATTTGAAGCGGACCTGGGCGAGGCAGCCTCAGCGCCCGGCCATCGCCTTGACCTTGGGCAGATAGGTGCGACCGATACGCAGCGCCTCGCCATCATCCATTTCGACCGACCACACGCCCAGCCCGTCATGGCGCAGGCCCTTGATGTGTTCCTTGCGCAGGATGGTGGAGCGGTGGATGCGGATGAACTTGGCAGGGTCGAGGCGCTTTTCGAGGCCCGCGATAGTCTGCAGCAGCAGGTAGGAGCGATCACCCACGTGGAGGCGGACATAGTCGCGCTCCGCATCAATGCGGCTGACCTCGTCGGTCTCGATCCGGATGAGTTCGCTGCGGTGCGGAATCCATAGCTCTTCGAGCCATTTGCTCTCGGTGCGGCCACCTTCGGAGCGGCGCGAGAGCGCGCGCTGGATGGCCCGTTCCAGCCGGTCGGGCTTGACCGGCTTGAGGACGTAATCGACCGCGTCGAGATCGAAGGCCTCGACCGCGTAATTGTCATGTGCGGTCACGAAGACCACGGCAGGGCGCTCTTCCTGTCCGGCCAGTTCGCGGGCGACCGACAGGCCGTCCACTTCGGGCATCGTCATGTCGAGCAGGATCAGGTCGGGGCCCAATGCCTCGATCAGGCGCAGGGCCTGCGCCCCGTCGCTGGCCGTGCCGACAACGTGAAGGTCGTCCATCTTGGAGCAGATCACCTGCATCCGTTCGACCGCGAGCGGCTCGTCATCGACGATCAGCGTGCGCAGCCGGTCTCCGTTCTCGTCAGCCATGTTTCACCATCGGAAGCCTGAGTTCGGTCTCGTATCCATCAAGCGCAGGGCCGGAACTGATCGACGCCTCGTTGCCGAAGCGTGCCTCCAGCCGGTCACGCACATTGGCAAGACCGATGCCGAACCCGCCCTTGTGACCCGCGGGCACGCCCGGGCCATCGTCGCTGACTCTCAGCACCAGCCGCCCGTATTCCTCGCGCGCGACAATGCTGATGGTCACCGGCCGATTGCTGGCGGAAACGCCGTATTTGACCGAGTTCTCGACCAGCGGCTGCAGGATCATGCCCGGCACCTTGAGGTTGGCAAGGTCGTGCGGCAGGTCGACCCTTACCCGCAGGCGGTCGGGGAAACGGACGGATTCGATTTCCAGATAGTGTTCCTGCAGGTCGATCTCGTCCTCGAGGCTGACATCGCCGGTGGAATCATCGGCCAGCGAGTGGCGATAGAAACGCGAGATCGACTGAATCATCTGTTCCGCCCGGTCTTCCTTGCCGGTCATCACCAGCGCGGAGAGCGAGTTGAGCGTATTGAACAGGAAGTGCGGGTTCACCTGGTAGCGAAGCGAGCGCAGCTCGGCCGCCTTGGCCGCCGTGCGGAAACGTTCGCCCCGACGCTCGGCCACCTGTGCGCGGACCCCTGCAAGCAGGGCGAGGTACAGCGCCGACCAGGCGAGCAGCAGGAAGTAGCGGTCGAGGCCCATCTCGATCAGCTGCAGCCAGCGATCCTCCGCCCGGTCGTCGGGCAGGACGACCTGCGCAGTGCCGGTGGTCGGCGTTGCCGTACCGAGCGGCCCGCCGATCTGCGGTTCGACCGGCGTGGGGCCTTCGATGATGAGATTGCCGTTGTCGTCGCGCCGCAGCGAGATGCCGCGCTCCTCCGCGATCTTGGCTTCGTAGCGTTCCTGGATCGGGGCAAAGACCCATTGCTGCGATTGTGCGATCAGCAAAGCGGCCGGCATCGCAAAGACCAGCGAGACGCTTATCTGTGCGGCGAGCGAGCGCTTGTCGAACAGCCGCACGATGAGCCAGAGCACGAAGGTCACGCCCATGGCCGCGACCGTCACGGCGACGCGCCGCCAGATCAGGTCGAATTCGAAGTCGAGGCCGATCAGCCAGCCCCGGGCCGTGATCAGCAGGAAATAGGCGCACCACAGGCCGACGATCGACACGGCAACCGTGCGGACCGGGACGTTGACTGTTTCCGGGTTCATCTGTCGTTCAGCGTTCAAAACGGGTTTTATCTGCCCGTTCCAAGGCCCGCTGGGAAGTCCGGCGGTCGGACTACCCACGCGGTTTGTCGAAGATAAACGTCATTCGGCGGGTTCGAGATCGCCTTCCGCAATCCGGCGACGCCATTCGGCGGGCGCCAGAGTGTGGACATTGTTGCCCGCACTGTCGACGGCGACCGTGACCGGCATGTCCTGCACCTCGAATTCGTAGATGGCTTCCATCCCGAGATCCTCGAAGGCGAGCACCCTGGCGCCCTTGATCGCGCGGCTGACGAGATAGGCGGCGCCGCCCGTCGCCATAAGATAAGCGACCTTGAAGCGGCTGATCACCTCCACGGCATTGTGACCGCGTTCCGCCTTGCCGATCATGGCAAGAAGGCCGAGGTCGAGCATCATTTCGGTAAACTTGTCCATTCGCGTGGCGGTGGTGGGGCCGGCAGGACCGACCACTTCGCCCATCACCGGATCGACCGGGCCGACATAGTAGATCGCGCGGCCACGGAAATCGACGGGCAGTTCCTCGCCTGCATCGAGCATGTCCTTGATGCGCTTGTGCGCCGCATCGCGTCCGGTCAGCATCTTGCCCGACAACAGCAGGCGGTCGCCGTGCTTCCAGCTGGACACTTCTTCAGGCGTGAGCGCGTCGAGGTTGACCCGCCGCGCTGCCGCATCGGGCTTCCAGGTCACCTGGGGATATTCGTCGAGCTTCGGCGGCTCGAGATAGGCGGGGCCCGATCCGTCGAGCGTGAAATGCGCATGGCGGGTCGCCGCACAGTTCGGGATCATCGCCACCGGCTTGCCTGCGGCGTGGCACGGCGCGTCCATGATCTTCACGTCGAGCACGGTCGACAGGCCCCCAAGGCCCTGCGCGCCGATGCCCTGCGCATTGACGGCATCGAAGATGTCGATCCGCAATTGCTCGAGATCGGTCTGCGCGCCGCGCTGCTTCAGCTGGCCCATGTCGATCGGGTCCATGAGGCTGAGCTTGGCGAGCCTCATGCAGTGCTCCGCCGTACCGCCGATACCGATGCCGAGCATGCCGGGCGGGCACCAGCCGGCCCCCATCGAGGGCAGCTGTTCGACGACCCAGTCGACTATGTTGTCCGACGGGTTCATCATTTTGAACTTGGACTTGTTCTCGCTGCCGCCACCCTTCGCCGCGACATCGACGCTGACGGTGTTCCCCGGGACCATTTCGACCGAGAGGACGCTTGGCGTGTTGTCGCGCGTATTGCGGCGAGTGAATGCCGGGTCGGCCAGGATCGAGGCACGCAGCTTGTTGTCCGGGTGGTTGTAAGCCCGGCGCACACCTTCATCGACGACTTCCTGCAGGCTCCGCTTGCTGTCGAGGCGGCAGTCCATGCCCCACTTCACGAAGACGTTGACGATGCCGGTGTCCTGGCAGATCGGCCGGTGGCCTTCGGCGCACATCCGGCTGTTGGTCAGGATCTGGGCGATCGCGTCCTTCGCCGCGGGGCCCTTCTCGGCCTCGTAGGCTTCGCCAAGGGCCCGGATGTAGTCCATCGGATGGTAGTAAGAGATGTACTGGAGAGCGTCGGCAACGCTCTCGATCAGGTCCTCTTCCGTGATGGTCGTCATGTCGCTCATCGCCGCGCATTCCCATGTTGCAGATTTGCGCTCCCCGATAGGCGCGGAACAGGCCATCGGTCAAAGCGCTTGGAAGCAACGGGTCTTGCGCCTAAGGCAACGGGAGCTTGCAAAGCCGTGTTATCGATGTAATACAGCCCCCGGATTATCATGACCACTCAGACTCAGACCCGCCCCGACTATGCCGCCGCCCGCAAGGCGATGATCGACAGCCAGCTGCGCACCAGCGGCGTGAACGAGGCTTTCGTTCTCGAACGCATGGGCACTGTTGCGCGCGAAGATTTCGTGCCGGATAGCGCCAAGGGCACCGCTTACATGGACCGGGCCATCCGCCTCGCCGATGGCGGCTTCCTACCCGCACCGCTGTTCCACGGTGCGATGCTGGCCGAAGCCCGCCCGACGAGCGAGGACAAGGTGCTCGTGATCGATGCCGGCAGCGGCTACCTGCCCGCGCTGGTCAAGCCGCTGGTCGCATCGCTCGACGTGACCAGCCCGGACAAGGCAGCAAACGCCAAGAAGAAGGGCGAGTACACGCTCGTGCTCGTCGACGGGGCTATCGAACACATTCCTGCCGGGCTCGCCAAGCTGGTGGCCGACAATGGCCGCATCGTGACCGGCCTGGTTGAGCGGGGCGTCACGCGCCTCGCAACGGGTCGCAAGGCCGGCAAGGCGCTGGGCCTGCTGCCGCTCGCAGAGATGGGCATTCCGCGCCTCGGCGCATTCGACAAACCGGCAAGCTGGAGTTTCTGAATGGCATTGGGAGGGTTTCGGGCAGGACTGGCTATTTCGGCGAGCATTGCCGCAATCGCTTTTCCGCAGGGGGCGGTGCATGCCGACACGCTGCAGGAAGCGCTGACTGACGCCTATCTCTACAATCCCACGCTCGAGGCAGCGCGCGCCCAGCTGCGCGCCACCGACGAGAACGTCCCGATCGAGAAATCGGCAGGCCTTCCTTCCGTCGACGGCACGGCGAGCGTGACCGAATTCCTCAAGCAGAACTCCACCAGCTTCTTCGCGCCCGAGCGCGCACTGGTCGCAGGCGTCGATCTCGGTGTGCCGATCTATTCGGGCGGTGCGGTGAAGAATTCCATCCGCGCCGCGGAAGAGCGCGTGCAGGCCGGCAGGGCCGATTTGCGCGCCACCGAAAGCGCCATCTTCTCGCGCGTCGTGGCCGCCTACATGGACGTGCTGCGCGGGCAGGCGCTCGTCGCGCTTTCGTCCAACCAGGTCGATGTCCTTTCGGTCAATGTCCAGGCAACCAGCGACCGGTTCGAAATCGGCGACCTGACCCGCACCGATGTTGCCCAGTCGCAGGCCCGTTTGGCCGTTGCGCAGGGCGATCTGAGGACTTCGCAGGCAAACCTAATCGCCGCGCGCGAAAACTATATCGCGCTGGTCGGCGATGCGCCGAACGACCTTGCCCCGCCGCCGCCCCTGCCGGGCCTTCCCGGCGATGTGGAGACCGCGGTCGATGTGGCGCTGGAACACAATCCCGACCTGATCGCCGCGCAGGAACGCGCTGCGGCGGCAGGCTACGACATCAATGTCGCCGGTTCGGGCCGCCTGCCGCGCGTCTCGATCTTCGCGGGCTACGACTACCAGAATTTCCTCGGCAGCATTCCCGACGGGTTCGAGGATCCGCAGGACCCCACCAGCCCGCGCATTCCCAGCGACCAGACCGCGACCGCCGCCTCGGCCGGTGTCTCGCTGCGCCTGCCGATCTTCCAGGGCGGGCGGACGGCCGCGCTGCAGCGCCAGGCACAGGCTCGCGCCTCGGCAGCCCTCGAAACCGTGATCGCGACCGAGCGCGACGTGATTGCGCAGGTCCGTTCGGCCTGGTCGAGCTGGCAGGCCTCGCTCGCCATCATCGAAAGCTCGCAGAGCGCGGTGGCCGCTGCCGAGCTGAGCCTCGAAGGCGTGCGCGCGGAAAACTCCATCGGCAACCGCACCATCCTCGACGTGCTCAATGCCGAACAGGAACTTTTGCAGAGCCGCGTCCAGCTCGTGACCGCGCGCCGCAACGCCTATGTGGCGGGCTTCTCGCTGCTGGCCGCAATGGGCCGCGCCGAGGCGCGCGACCTCGGCCTCGGCGACGAGGGTGTGCTGTACGATCCGGTCGCCAATTACGACCGCGTGCGCGGCAATATTTGGGACTGGAGCCGCGATCCGGACCCGGTCACCAAGTCGCCGCGCACGGTGGAAGTGCCCGCACCGACAGCGGAAATTCCCGAATCTGCTGACTCTGGCGAATAGGCTGGGCTATAGTGTGCGTCCCGATTCGGGATTCCAGTGAGGATGCAGGGGTAGGCATGGGACAGCAGGGCGAACCGTCGGTCGAAGAGATCCTCGACTCGATCAAGAAGGTCATTGCGCGCGACAGCGAACAGCGCGGCGAAATGATCGCCGACCGCCGCAAGCGCCGCGGCCTCGTGACCGAAGCTGCCGAGCCCGCCGATGCAGACGAGGCAGAAGAAGTGCTCGAACTGGGTGCAGACCTGGGCGAGGAACTGGTGGTCGAGGCTGACGACGTCGAAGCCTCTGCGGCAGCCGTTTCGGAAGATGACGACGATGAGGAAGACGCCCTGACCCGCGGCGACACGCGCGAAGCCATGCGTCAGAATTTCGCCGCGCTCGCCATGCTCGCCCAGCCGGGCAAACAGCCGCAGATCGTGCGCCAGGGCGAAACCTCGCTCGAAGGTCTGACCCGTGAATTGCTGCGCCCGATGCTGGCCGAATGGCTCGACAAGAACCTGCCCGGCATGGTCGAAGAGCTGGTCAAGGCCGAGATCGCGCGCATCGCCGGCAAGAAGAGCTAACCCCCCTACCCTTGCCATAATTGTCGCGCTACACCGCGCGGCCATGACAGCACGCATCCGGGCCGCATTCCCGCTCGCCAGCGCCTTTGCGCTTCTCGCCACCCCGCTCGCCGCGCATGACGCGCGCGCGCCGATGAGTGCCGAGGATCTCGTCACCATGCCGCGCCTCGGCAGCCCCACGGTAAATCCGGAAGGGACGCTGGCTGTTTATTCGGTCACGACGACCGATCCGGAAAGCTACAAGCGTTCGGGCAAGCTCTACCTGCGTTCGCTTGCCGACGTGGACAGCGCGCCCGTCGCGCTCGACCTCGAAGGTTCCTCAGCGAGCTTCGGCGATGACGGCTGGCTCTACTACATGGCCGATGGCGCTGGCGACAATGCCACAACGCAGGTCTGGCGCGCCCGCATCGGTTCCGACGGCTCGGTTTCGGACGCGGCACAGGTCACCGCCCTGCCCCGCGCGGTCAATGGCTACAGCGTCGCGCGCGACGGCCGCCGGATCGCCATTTGGACCGACATCGCACGCAGCTGCACGCGTATCGATTGCGACGACAGCGCGAAGAAATACCTGCCCGGCCCCGGCGACGGTCGTCTCTACGAAGGCGATGGCGGTCTTTACCGGCATTGGGACACCTGGGAGACGCCGGGCACCCTGAGCCGCGTATTCGCTTTCCCGCTTGAAAACGGCATCGCCAGCGGCACGGGCACGCCCGTGGACGGGCCGCTCGGTGCCGGCGGGCCCAATGGCGACACGCCGACCATGCCCTTCGGCGGCGGCGAGGATGTCGCATGGGCGGCAGATGGCAAGGGTGTGTTCTTCACCGCGCGCGAAGCGGATGCGAAGGAGCCCTATTCGACCAATCTCGACATCTGGTTCTCCGACCTGTCGGGCAATGCGCCGGTCAATCTGACCAAGGCCAACGAGGCGCTCGACGCGCTGCCAACCCCTTCGCCCGATGGCCAGTACCTCGCCTATGTCGCCATGGAGCGGCCGACTTACGAGGCGGACCGGCAGGTCATCATGCTGCGCGACCTCAAGACCGGCGTCACCACACCGCTGACCGCGAGTTTCGACCGCAGCTTCGGCAGCATCGCCTGGACCCCGGATTCGCGCTGGATCGTGGCGAGTGCGCAGGACGTCCTCGACACCCCCGCTTTCCGCATCGATCCGCGCACCGGCGCGGTCGAACGGCTCGACCTGATGGCCGGCAACGAAGCCCACATCGGCAATATCGTTCCGCTGCATGGCGGCGATTTGCTGTTCACCCGCGATTCGATCGGCGCGCCGGCCGAGCTTTACCTGTCGCGCGACTGGACGCAGGCCAAGCCGCTGACGCAGGTCGCCATGCAGGCGATCGGCAAGCTTGCCCCTGTCGTGGTCGAGCGTTTCAGCTTCAAGGGCGCGAACGGCGACACCGTCTGGGGCCAAATCACCAAGCTTGACGGGCATGACGGCAAGATGCCCGCCATCCTCTACGTCCACGGCGGCCCGCAGGGCTCGTTCAACGACGGCTGGTCGAGCCGCTGGAACCCGCGCGTCGTCGCCAGCCAGGGCTATGCGGTCATCTCGGTCGATTTCCACGGTTCCACCGGATACGGTCAGGCCTTCACCGATGCGATCCGCAACGACTGGGGCGGAAAGCCGCTCGAAGACCTCCAGCTTGGCCTTGCCGCCGCGCTCGAGCGGGACAAGCAGATCGACGGCAGCCGCGCCTGCGCCATGGGGGCAAGCTACGGCGGCTACATGATGAACTGGATCGCCGGGAAATGGCCCGACCGGTTCGACTGCCTCGTGCAGCACGACGGCCTATTTGACATGCGCAGCTTCTATTACACCACCGAAGAGCTGTGGTTTCCGAAGTGGGAATTCGGCGGAAGCTATGCGGAGAACAGCGAGGAATACGAGCGCTGGAACCCGGTCAACCACGTCGACAAGTGGCAGACCCCGATGCTGGTGATCACCGGCGAAAAGGACTTCCGCGTTCCCTATACGCAGGGCCTAGCCAGCTTCACGGCGTTGCAGGAGCGCAATATCCCGAGCCAGATGCTGGTCTTCCCGGGCGAGAACCACTGGGTGCTCGGCGCCAAGAACTCGCTGCAGTGGCACAACACCGTGTTCGCGTGGCTCGACCGGTGGCTGAAGCCGGACGGCGCGGGTGAGTAAGCTGGAGAAGGCGCAAAGGGCCTATGCGAAAATCGGCGCTTCGGGGCTGGAGCGCCAGATTTTCCTGTGTGCTGTCAGCGAGAAGCAGAAATGCTGTTCGCGCGACGAGGGCAAGGATGCCTGGAATTATCTGAAGAGGCGGCTGAAAGAGCTGGGCCTGGCGGGACCCGGCGGGACGGTTCAGCGGACCAAGGCCGATTGCCTCCAGGTCTGCGCCAAGGGGCCGATCGCCGTCGTCTGGCCCGAAAACGTCTGGTATCATTCCTGCGGCGAAGACGTGCTGGAAGCGATCATCCAGCGTCATCTGATCGGCGGGGTCCCGGTCGAGGAATACCGGCTGCGCGAGCCGGACAGCGCCGACTAGTCCTTGTTGCGCCAGCTGTCGCCGGTCGGGTCCTCGACGCTTTCATCGTGGCCGGTCCCCGAAGACAGGAACATCAGCCCCATCAGTGCGCCGGTCAGCAGCATGGTGAAACCGATGCCGAGCGCGATGGCGATGTAATAATGCACCGATGCCGCGCTCCCCTGCTTGTAGAGCAGGGCCATCGCGATGGCGACGATGCCGACCGTCAGCAGGAACAGGAAGCGCATGAGCCGCCGGAACCGCGCCCAGGCGAAGGCTGCCTGCTGGGGATCGTCGAGCGGCGATTTCTTGGTCATGCCCCCTCAATGGCGACGAGAAGCGCGCGCTTCAACGGTTTCACGCCGCCGGACTCGCCAATTGCGCCGGAAAATGTCATTCTTGCCGCACAGGCAACACAGGAGAGGCGCATGAACATCGGCAATCTCATCGAGGGGCGGGCGAGTTCCGACATCATCTCGGTGGAGGTCGGACAGTCCGTCCGCGAAGCCGTGCGTATCCTGGCAACGAAGCGTATCGGCGCCCTGCCCGTGCTCGAACAGGGCCGTGTCGCCGGCATCTTTTCCGAGCGCGACGTGATCCACCGCCTCGCCGACGAGGGCGAGGCCTGTCTCGACCGCAGGGTCGGCGACGTGATGACTTCGCCTGCCATTACGGTCGACCGCATGACAAGCATCGACGATGCACTGGGCCTGATGACCCGCCGGCGCATCCGCCACTTGCCGGTAATCGAGACCGAGATGATGTGCGGATTCATCTCCATCGGCGATCTCGTGAAGTTCCGGTACGACGAGGTGCAGCACGAGGCCGAAGCCATGCGGGAATATATCACGCACGCTTGAGCAGCAGCCTGACACTCCCTACATCGCGCCCATGGCCGAAATGCTCACCCTTACCCCGTCCGCTGCAAAGCGCGTTGCCGCGATTGCCGCCAAGCAGGCCAAGCCCGCAATCCTGCGCCTTTCGGTCGAAGGCGGGGGCTGTTCCGGTTTCCAGTACAAGTTCGACCTCGCCGAAGGTGCGGAGACCGACGACAGCGTCAGCGAAACCGATGGCGTGCGCCTGGTCGTCGACCCGGTCAGCCTCGACCTGGTCGCCGGCAGCACGGTCGATTTCGTGGAATCACTCGGCGGGGCAGCGTTCAAGGTCGAAAACCCGCAGGCAGCGGCCGGTTGCGGCTGCGGCTCGAGCTTCGGGATTTAGGTTAGACCCGGCGCAGCGTTTCGGGCATCACGCGGCCCATGCGTATTGCCAGCTTCAACATCAACGGGATCAAAGCCCGCCTTCCGCGTCTCAAGGAATGGCTAGAGGAAACGCGTCCCACCGTCGCCTGCCTGCAGGAAATAAAGACGATGGACGACGGCTTCCCCGCCGCCGAGTTCGAGGAAATCGGTTACAAGGCGATCTGGCACGGGCAGAAGAGCTTCAATGGCGTCGCCATCCTTGCCGATGGCGTGGAGCCGGTCGAAATCCAGCGCGGCCTCGGCATCGACGGCCCGAACGATGGCGAGGGAGAACAGGCACGCTACCTCGAAGCCGAGGTCAACGGCGTGCGCATCTGCAACCTCTACCTGCCCAACGGCAATCCGCACCCGGGTCCAAAGTTCGACTACAAGCTCGCCTGGATGGGCAAGTTGCGTGAACGCATGAAGGCCATCTGGGACGAGGAAGTGCCTGCCGTGGTGCTGGGCGATTACAACGTCATTCCCGAAGACAAGGACGTCTGGTCACCCAAGGCGATGGCATCGGACGCGCTGATGCAGCCCGAAGCGCGCGATGCCTACAAGCGCCTGCTCGGCGACGGCTGGACCGATGCGATCGATACGCTCAATCCGCGTGGCGGCGTGTGGACCTATTGGGACTACCAGGCCGGTGCCTGGCAGCGCGATCACGGGTTCCGGATCGACCACATCCTGCTCTCGCCCGAACTGGCCGATCGCATGACGGCGGCCGGCGTCGACAAGGAATACCGGGGCCGCGAGAAATCGAGCGACCACACGCCCGTGTGGGTCGAACTGCGCAGCTGAGCGCCTTCGCAAAGGAAAGGGCCGCCCCGCACCACGGCGGGGGGACCCCAATCTGATACCTTCTGGCGGACTTAACGGTAGAAGATGTGCGTATTGATCGTCGCGCGGGCGACCTTGCGCTTCGCCCAGCTCGGGCGGACGTAATTCGCGTGGAAGTACAGCGAATCGTCGGCAGCGCTGTCCCACAGGCCCTGATGGGCGATGCGGGCGATCGCCTTGGCCCGCTTCCAGGCAGCAGAGTGCTGCTTGATGCTGGGCATCCGGCCGCCGCGCACGAAGCTGAACTGCGAGCGCTGGAAAACCACGCCACAATAGCTCGACGGGAACTGGCGCGATTCGCTGCGGTTGATGATCACCTGGGCAACGGCAAGCTGGCCTTCGAGCGGCTCGCCGCGGGATTCGAAGTAGATCGCGCCGGCAAGGCAGCGCATTTCTTCCGACAGCTGGCCGGCTGCGGGCATGGAGGCGACGAGGTCGTGCAGGCTGGCGGCCTGCGCTGCGTCGTCGGAAATCTCGTCGGTGGATTCCGGTTCTTCCGGAATGTCCTGAACCACTTCGCCTTCGACGAAAACCGGGACAACCTCGTCGGTGAGGGCGGTTTCGGAGACAGTGGTAGTACGGTCCGCTTCTGCAGCGAGGACCGCGGCGCCGGTTTCTTCAGCCCCGGCAAGGCTCGCGATAAGCGTCGCGGCAGTCGCCGCGGCGGCAAACAAACTCTTTCGCATTATTCCGAATGACTAAGCGGTGAGCTCGCTGTCGCAGGCCGGGATCCACAGCGCGTTTCTGGCGCCATATGGTCGGATCCGATTGCGGTCCTGCCGCTTGCTCCCCGTCTGCGTGCTAGCCTGCCGACCCCATTGCCGTTGCAAGCCGCCTACGCATCGAAGCTGGGCGGCCAAATAGTCTCATTTGAAACCGTGTCAAGTTAACGGGCCCACTCTGCGACCAAGCGTTCCATTTCAGGGCCATCCAGTTCGAGAATCCAAAGATCGGGGTCACGGGCCATGCGGCGGGCCAGATAATCCTCGAATTCCCCTTTGTTTTCCGCATCTTGCTTCTTGGTACGCTCGAAAATCCGGTCGCCATCGAGACGCGGCAGGCGCTCCCAAAGCATTGTATTATTGCCACTATTGGTGGTTAATATCGCCAGGGTTCCCGCATCGCGTTCGCCGGACCGGAGGACCGTTGCAAAGCCGCCTTGCTGCTGTGCTGTCCGGATCAGGCCCGTTACTTCGAGGTGGGTGGGGAGGCGCGCGCCCTCCATGCCGACCCTCAGCCCGAATATCCGGCGAGGCTGGAAAGCGGGATGCGCGACTTCATGAACGTGCCCGTTCCACGCCCGATTTCGTCGCCTTCCTCGTCCACCAGGCGCGATTCGGCCACGAACACGCGGCGGCGCCCGCTGACCCAGCGCCCTTCCGCCACCACCTTTCCGGTCCGCACCGGCTTGGTGAAGTGGAGGTTGAAGGATGTCGTCAGCAGGAAACGGTCGGTCACCAGCGTGTTCGCCGCATAAAACGCCGCATCGTCGAGCATCTTGAAATAGATCGTGCCATGCGCAGCGCCGGCCGCGTGATAGGAGGCCTCGGTCACGTCGAAGACGATCCTTGCGCGGCCTTCGCCCGTCACCTCGAGTTGCGAGGCGAAGAGCGAGTTCACCGGGGCGGAGGCATAGAGCCGCTCGAGCGCACGCCAGTGCCGCTCGGCCCCGCTGGTAGCCGCCTCGTTCATCATTGCGTCCTTCTTTACCGGGGCTCGACCCAGCCGATCGAGCCGTCGGGGCGGCGATAGACCATGTTGTGCGCTTCGGTAGCCCCGTTCTTGAACAGGATGGCGTTGGTGTTCTGCAGATCGAGCATCATCACGGCATCGGCAACCGAACATTCCGGGATGATCGCGCTGGTTTCGGCGATGATCGGCGGGCTGTCGGCAGTGATTTCTTCCTCGGTGTCCGGTTCGGGCGCGGCGAAGATCGTATAGGCAGCCTCTTCCTCGCGCATGGCGTGCTGCGCCTGTTCGTGGCGGTCCTGTATGCGCCGCTTGTAGCGCCGCAGCTGCTTTTCGATCTTGCCGGCGGCCTGTTCGAAGGCCTGGTGCACGTCATGCGCCTCGGCATGGCCCTTGAGGATGAGGCCCTGCATCACATGCGTCACGATATCGGAGGTGTACGACCCGCCAGGCCCCTTGCCGAGAGTGATATGCGAGGAGATCGCACGGTTGAAATACTTGTCGACGATGCCTTGCATGCGGTCTTCGACATGGCTCTGCAAGGCAGCGCCGGTGTCGATCTGATGGCCTGAGACGCGAACATCCATATGGTATCTCCTCTATCGCACCCTGCCGATCCCTGGTCCGGCCCCGTCCGCCGGATGGGTACCTGAACCTATCCCCAGAGCGGGTTTTCGATCCCGGACATGAATTTCCTGTGCCGCGCGAGTTCTTCCTCGCTCGGAGCGTGGGGCCGCGGCTCGCGCCGGGGGCGGTCGGGCGCCTGGCGCACCGCAATGACTTCGCGCTCGACCCGGACCACCCGCTCGGCGGCCAGTTCGAGGCCGATCTGCCTGCCACCCTTGAGCTCGACATAGACCTGCGCCAGCAGTTCCGCGTCGAGCAGCGCGCCATGCTTCACACGGTGGCTGCGATCGATGCCGTAGCGCGTACACAGCGCGTCGAGCGAAAGCTTGGCCCCCGGGTGGCGCTTCTTGGCGATGGCGACGGTGTCGACCATGCGGCTGGTGCACACCGCCTCGCGTTCGCACAGCGCCAGCTCGGCATTGAGGAAGGCGAAGTCGAAACCGGCGTTATGCGCCACCAGCGGCGCATCGCCGATGAAGTCGAGCAATTCGTGCGCAATGTCGCGGAACAGCGGCTTGTCCGACAGGAACGAGGCCGACAGCCCATGAACGGCTTCCGCGCCGGCCGGCATGTCGCGTTCCGGATTGTAATAGGTGTGATAGGTCGCGCCGGTGGGAACGAGATTGAGCAGTTCGATGCAGCCTATTTCGACCATCCGGTCGCCGGTCCTTGGATCCAGCCCGGTGGTTTCGGTGTCGAAGACGATCTCGCGCATTGGCCCGACTATCGGACTCGCGCTGACGGATTACAAGAGGTTTAGCCGCGCTTTTCTTGGCGCAGCTTTTCGATGAGGGCGCGCACCGCCGCCTCGGTTTCGGCAAGGCTCGTACCGGTGTCGATTACGTGGTCGGCCCGCTCGCGCTTCTCGATATCGGGCACCTGGATCGAGAGGATGTGGGCGAATTTCTCGGGCGTCATGCCGGGACGCGCCAGCACGCGCTGGCGCTGCACCTCGGCCGGAGCCGAGACGACGATGACCGCGTCCACCGCCTGCGATCCGCCCTTTTCAAACAGGAGCGGGATGTCGAACACGACCATGTCCTGACCGGCATGCTCGATCAGGAAGGCCCCGCGTTTTTTGGCGACGGCAGGATGGACGATTCCCTCGAGCCGGGCGAGGGCTTGAGGATCGGCGAAAACCTGCTGGCCCAGCCGGTCGCGCAGCACGCCTTCAGAATCGGTGCTGCCGGGAAATTCCCGCTCGATCGCATCGACCAGTTCGCCGCCCGGGCCCTGCATGGCGCGCACTTCCCTGTCGGCGTCGAAGACCGGCACGCCGGCGCGTTCGAACATGGCGGCGACGGTGGATTTGCCCATGCCGATGGAGCCGGTCAGCCCGACGATGAGGGGGCGGGTCATGCCATCAGCCTTTCGCGCAGTTCGACATCGTGTCCGCGCGGGGGCTCGACGCCGAAGAAATGGGTGAATGCAGCCGCAGCTTGCCCGATCAGCATGGCGAGACCGTCGATGGTCTCGAAACCTGCCGACCGCGCCTGCCTGAGGAATTGGGTTTCGACCGGATCGGTCACGATATCGTAGGCAACGGAACCGGGGGGCGCATGGCTCCAGTCGAATTCGAGCGGCGGTTGGCCGCGCATGCCGAGCGGGGATGCGTTGATGACCAGGTCGCAGCAACCCTCGCGGTCGTCGAAGGCGAAATCGGTGGGTTTGGCGAAATGGTCGAGCGGCGCGACATGATGCTCCCCGCCCGGATCGAGTTCGCCGAGCAGAGCCTCGGCCTTGCCCGTGTCGCGCCCGGCAAGAACGAGGGTGAAACCTTCGCCTGCCAGTCCCGCGACAATGGCCCGCGCCGCGCCGCCCGTGCCGAGGATCCGGGCCATGCGGAAGTAATGCGTGGACTTGAGGCGTTCGCGCAGCGGCTCGAGAAAGCCTGCCACATCGGTGTTGCGTCCCACCAGCGCGCCGTCCGGTGCCCGGACGATGGTATTCACCGCACCGACACGGCGGGCGAGCGGTTCGAGCCGGTCGAGCATCGGAATGACCGCCTGCTTGTGCGGCATGGTGACATTGCAGCCGCGCCAGTCGGGATCGCCGCGCCGCTCGTCCAGAAAGGCAGCGAGATTGCCGGCGGTCACGTGGTGAGCACGATAGTCCGCATCGAGGCCGAGCTTGTCGATCCAGAACCCGTGGATCGCGGGCGACTTCGACTGGGCGATGGGATCGCCAATGACTTCCGCATAAATCGTCACGAGGGCAGGGCGCCTTCCTCGCGCAGCGCGTCCAGTACCTGCAGCAAAGGCATGCCGAGCACGGTGAACTGGTCGCCCATGATGCTGTCGAACAATTGGACGCCGGGCCCTTCGATCCGGAACACGCCGACGCAATAGGAAACCTCGGGCCATTCGGCATCGAGATAAGCCGCGATGAATTCTTCCGAGAGCTGGCGGACCTTCAGCCGGGCGAAGTCCGATCCCATCCACACGATGCGTCCGTCCCGCGCCAGAGCGGCGGCGCTGTGCAGCGTCATGACCTTGCCCGAAAAGAAGCGCAGGTGTTCTGCCGCCTGCTCGCGCGTGGCCGGCTTATCGAACCGCCGCCCCTCGACCTCGACCAGCGAATCGCTGCCTAGAACGAGGCCATTCGCCTCCACCGCAGTTGCCTTCGCCGCAGCCAGCGCCTGCGCGATTTCGGCCGGTTCGGCGTCTTCCATTTCCGCTTCGAGAGCGCGCTCGTTCACGTCGCCAGCGCGCGCCTCGAAAGCGACGCCTGCCGCTTCGAGCATCGCCTTGCGCGAGGCGGAATTCGAGGCGAGGACAATGCCTTCGCCCGCAATCGCACTCATATCGCCTTGCCTCCTTCGAATTCGCCTGCCGCCCTGTGGCTGCGTTCGCTGCACAGGCGGATGATCGCAGCTGCGGTTTCCTCGATCGAGCGGCGCGTCACATCGATCACCGGCCAGCCGTTATCGGCGAACATGCGGCGGGCGAAGGCGACTTCCGATTTCACCCGCTCGTTGTCGATATAGGCGGTCTGCGACTGTTCGTTGAGCGTCAGCAGGCGATTGCGGCGGATCTGGACCAGCCGTTCGGGCGCAGTGGTCAGACCCACGACCAGCGGCTTCTTCAGTTCGAACAGCTTGGGCGGCGGCGGGCTTTCCACCACCAGCGGGATGTTGGCCACCTTGTAGCCACGGTTGGCGAGGTAGATGCTGGTCGGCGTCTTGGAGCTGCGCGACACACCGGCCAGGACGATGTCCGCCTCTTCCCAGTTTTCCCAGCCGATCCCGTCGTCATGGGCGATGGTGAACTGGATTGCCTCGACACGTTCGAAATAGGCCTTGTCCATCTGGTGCTGGCGGCCCGGCCGGCCGTGCGCCTCCTGGCCCAGCGCCTTCTCCAGCGCTTCGGTCACGCGGTCGAGGATCGGCACGGCGGGCAGGCCGTTCTGGGTGCACACTTCCTCCAGCCGCGCGCGGGCTTCGGGATTGACGAGCGTGAACAGGACGAGGCCCGGATTGGCCTTGAGTTCGGGCACGATCCGGTCGAGATGCTGGCGCGAGCGCACCATCGGCCAGAAATGCCGGACGACATCCGCATCGTCGAACTGGGCGAGCGCGGCCTTGGCCAGCATTTCTAGCGTTTCACCGGTGGAA
Source organism: Qipengyuania gaetbuli (assembly GCF_020171365.1). Lineage (NCBI taxonomy): Bacteria > Pseudomonadati > Pseudomonadota > Alphaproteobacteria > Sphingomonadales > Erythrobacteraceae > Qipengyuania > Qipengyuania gaetbuli. The sequence continues at coordinate 1,304,486 of NZ_JAIUZO010000002.1, forward strand.
TCGGACAGCAGGTGGAGGTGGATGCGGTCGGTTATGGTTGCGACTTTCGGCCTGTGGAGAAGCGCCGGATAAACCACGGGACAGGTCTGCCGACAAGTTCGGGGATGAATTCCCTCCCCGCTACGAGTCCTGTTCGGGGGCGATTCCCGCACAGCAAATCCGATTTATGCGCAGGCTGGGGACAGCAGGGATAAGTTTGACTCGACTCAAGCCATCTGCCGAGTCGCAATCCGCCCCTCGCCCTTTCCCTTGCTGGAGAAATGAGGCAGGGGGCCGCTATGCCCATTATCCACAGGGCCAACAGACTCCTTCAACTCTTATAATAATCATTTTTATTGGATTGGACTCTCTCTCGATGCCCGGCCTCCTGCTCGACACTCTGAACGGCAAGCGCGCGGACAAGGTGCCGCTCTGGCTCATGCGCCAGGCAGGCCGGTACCTTCCCGAATACCGTGCCCTGCGCGCCGAGAAGGGCGGCTTCCTTGCCATGGCCTATGACAGCGAAGCCGCGTGCGAGATCACGCTGCAGCCGATCGACCGGTTCGGTTTCGACGGGGCGATCCTGTTCTCCGATATCCTGATCGTGCCGCACGCCATGGGCCAGCATCTCGAATTCCTCGCCGGCGAAGGTCCCAAGCTCTCGCCGCCGCTGGTCGATGCCGCGCTCGAAGGGCTGGCGGCCGACCATTCGCGCTACGAGCCGATCTACCAGACCGTGCGCCTGTGCCGTCAGCGCCTGCCCGAAGGCGTCACCATGCTGGGCTTTGCCGGCAGTCCCTGGACCGTAGCCACCTACATGGTCGCAGGCGAGGGCAGCCGCGACCAGCACGATGCCCGCGCGCTTGCCTATCGCGATCCGGGCAAGCTGCAGGCGATCATCGACGCCATCATCGGCGAAACGGTCGAATATCTCTCCGGCCAAATCGAGGCGGGTGCCGAAGCGGTGCAGCTGTTCGATTCCTGGGCCGGCAGCCTTGCGCCCGACGAATTCGAACGCTGGGTCATCGCGCCCAATGCTGCGATCGTTGCTGCACTGGCACAGCGCCATCCCGACACCCCGGTGATCGGCTTCCCCAAGGGTTCGGGCGAGAAGCTGCCCGCCTATGCCCGCGAGACGGGCGTGAAGGCAGTCGGCGTGGATGAAACGCTCGATCCGCTGTGGGTTGCACGCGAATTGCCTGCCGGAATGGCCGTACAGGGCAATCTGGACCCGCTTTTGCTGCTTTCGGGTAGTCCGGCCCTCGAAGGGCGCATCAAGGCAATCCTCGAGGCTTTTTCGGACCGCCCCCATGTCTTCAACCTCGGCCACGGGATCGACCGGCGCACGCCGATCGAAAACGTCGAGCGGCTGATTGCCACCGTGCGCGGCTGGCAGGGGTGACGAAGCGCCGCGCAATGACTAGATCGAACCCATGCAGGACGTTCTTGCGATGACCTATCTCTGGCTCAAGTCCGGGCACATCATCTTCATGGTCTTCTGGATGGCAGGCCTGTTCATGCTGCCGCGTCAGATGATCTACTGCCACGACGCCGCGGCCGGATCCCAAGCCGAGGCCTTGTGGGCCAAACGCATGGGCCTGCTGCGCAAGATCATCCTCACCCCCAGCCTGATCGTGGTCTGGGTGCTCGGCCTGCTGCTGGCCATGCAGAGCGGCGCGTTCAGCCAGGGCTGGTTCCATGCCAAGCTGCTGCTCGTGATCGTGCTCACCGGCTATCACGGCATGATGGTCGCCCGGTCCAAGGCAATGGCCCGCGGGGAGCGTCCGCTGACCGAGAAGCAGCTGCGCGTCTATGGCGAGGTGCCGGGCATCCTGCTCGCCTTCATCGTCGTGCTGGTGGTCGTCCGTCCGTTCTGATCGGGGGCCCACCATCCGCGTTTGCCAATTGACGGCGCGCGGGCGCAGTCCTATTTCACACCCATCACCGGCAAATGGCACCGCATGACTGACGGCGCCGGGTCCGCTTTCCCCAAGCCCATACCGACCCGCCGGCCATTCCCAGATTTATCGAGTAAAATTTATGCATCTCAAAGACTTGAAAGCGAAAACGCCCGCAGACCTCGTGGCAATGGCCGAGGAACTGGGCGTCGAAGGCGCATCGACCATGCGCCGGCAGGACCTGATGTTCTGCATCCTTCGTGAGCTCGCCGAAGACGAGGAATACGAAGAAAAGATCATGGGTATCGGCACCATCGAGGTGCTGCAGGACGGCTTCGGCTTCCTGCGCAGCCCCGAGGCGAACTACCTTGCCGGTCCCGACGATATCTACGTCTCGCCTAACCAGGTCCGCAAATGGGGCCTGCGCACGGGCGATACCGTCGAAGGCGAAATCCGCGCTCCCAAGGAAGGCGAGCGCTATTTCGCCCTGACCAAGCTCTACCAGGTCAATTTCGACGATCCGGATGCGGTCCGTCACCGCACCAATTTCGACAACCTCACGCCGCTCTATCCCGAAGAGAAGCTGACGCTCGACACGCTCGATCCGACGGTCAAGGACAAGTCGGCCCGCGTGATCGACATCATCTCGCCGCAAGGCAAGGGCCAGCGCGCACTGATCGTCGCACCGCCGCGCACCGGTAAGACCGTGCTGCTGCAGAACATCGCCAAGGCGATCACCGATAACCACCCGGAAGTCTTCCTGCTGGTCCTGCTCGTCGACGAGCGTCCGGAGGAAGTTACCGACATGCAGCGCAGCGTGAAGGGCGAGGTCATCTCCTCGACCTTCGACGAGCCTGCCAATCGCCACGTGCAGGTCGCCGAAATGGTCATCGAAAAGGCCAAGCGTCTCGTCGAGCACAAGCACGACGTCGTCATCCTGCTCGACTCGATCACGCGTCTCGGCCGCGCCTACAACACCGTGGTGCCCAGCTCGGGCAAGGTGCTGACCGGCGGTGTCGACGCCAATGCACTGCAGCGCCCGAAGCGCTTCTTCGGCGCGGCGCGCAACATCGAAGAGGGCGGTTCGCTGTCCATCATCGCCACCGCACTGATCGACACCGGCAGCCGTATGGACGAAGTCATCTTCGAAGAATTCAAGGGCACCGGTAACTCGGAAATCGTCCTCGACCGCAAGGTTGCGGACAAGCGCATCTTCCCGGCGCTGGATGTCGGCAAGTCCGGCACCCGCAAGGAAGAGCTGCTGGTCGAGAAGGACAAGCTGTCGAAGATGTGGGTCCTGCGCCGTATCCTCATGCAGATGGGCACGGTCGACGCGATGGAATTCCTGCTCGACAAGATGAAGGATTCCAAGACCAACGAGGACTTCTTCGCCAATATGAACCAGTAAGGAAGAGGGGCGCCCGGCAGGAAACCCTGCCGGGTGGGGGGCTTGTGAAGAGGATTGTCTATCGCAGCACCATCGCTGCAGGTGTCGCCACCGCCGAGGTGTTCAACATCATCGACACCTCCAACCGCCGCAATCCTGCGCGCGGGATAACCGGCTTCCTGCTGCACGATGGCGAACGGTTCCTCCAATTCCTCGAAGGGCCGCCGCTGGAAGTCGAAGGCCTGCTCGCCGAGATCGAGCGTGATCCCCGCCATACCGATCTCGCCATCGTCTATGACGAAGGGGCGCAGGAGCCCTGGTTTCCCGACTGGGCGATGAAGCGGCTGATCAATTTCACCGGCCCGCCGGCCATCGACCAGCTGCGCGAAGAACTGGCAGGAAAACCGGACGGCGAGCGGGTGCTAGGGCTGGTCGAGGAATTCCTGCGCGATTGAGCCGCAGGTGCCGTTTCAGCCGGCCTTCTGCCGTTCGAGCTGGGCAGCCATCATCTCCCAGACCTTGTTCACGGCCTTGAGCGGGCGGACCATGACCTTGAAATCGGCAATCAGGCCGTCCTCGTCGAAGCGGATGAGGTCGATGCCGTTGACCTTGATGCCGTCCATCTCGGTGGTGAATTCGAGCATGGCATTCTCTCCGTCCACCAGTTCGCGGACGTAGGTGAAACTGTCGTTGCCGAGCGTCTGGCCCGCGGCCGAAAGATAGGCGACGACGATATCGCGCCCCACCTGCGGCGTGTGGACGACCGGCGAATGGAACACCGCATCGGGCCGTATGATAGCTGCAAGCTCGGCCGGATCGGACCCGTTCTCGATAACCTTGTGCCAGCGCCCGAGGCCTTGTTCCGCACTCATCAATGTCTCCTGAAACTGTTGGCCCGCGCCGCTTCCCAGTGGCGGGCGAGGGGGGTCGAGGACGGCTTGTCCAGCAATACGCCGGGTTCCGCGAAGTAGTAGATCTTGTCGAAGGCGTCCGAGCGAGCGCCGTTGATCCGCTCGCGCATGTCCATCGGCTGCATCTGCCAGGGATTGTCGAGGCCCATGGCGATGGTGATTTCTCTCAGCGCATGAAGCGTCTGGCGCTGGAAACGGGCGACGCGGGGCGCCTTGTCCTCGACAACCAGGCCGCGCTGGCGCCAGGCGTCCTGCGTGGCAATGCCGGTGGGGCAGGTGCCCTTGTGGCAGTTCATCGACTGGACGCAGCCGAGCGAGAACATGAAAGGCCGCGCGGCATTGCACCAGTCCCCACCCAGGGCGAAGCTCTTGGCCATCTGGGCGCCCGAATGGATCTTGCCGGAGGTGGCAATCTTCACCTTGTCGCGAAATTCCGTGCCGACGAGCATGTTGCGCACGAAAATCTGCCCCTCGCGCAGCGGCATGCCGACCGAATTGCTCAGTTCTAGCGGGGCGGCACCGGTACCGCCTTCGGCCCCGTCCACCGTGATGAAGTCGGGATGCATTCCTGTTTCAATCATCGCCTTGCCGATGGCGAATATCTCGTGCGGCTGGCCGACGCACAGCTTGATGCCGGTGGGTTTGCCGCCCGACAGGTCGCGCAGGCGAGTCACGAATTCGAGCAATTCGATCGGCGTGTCGAATTCGGGATGGGCTGCCGGCGAAGTGACGGTCTCACCGACGGGCACTCCGCGCGCCTCGGCGATTTCGGGCGTGACCTTTATGCCCGGCAATACCCCGCCGTGGCCGGGCTTGGCGCCTTGGCTCAGCTTCAATTCGATCATCTTGACCTGGTCGCTTGCCGCATTGTCGCGGAACTGCTCGGGATCGAAGCGGCCATCCTTTGCGCGCGCGCCGAAATAGCCACTGCCCAGTTCCCAGATGAGATCACCGCCCGGTTCGCGGTGGTACTTGCTGATCGATCCTTCGCCGGTGTTGTGCGCGAAATTGCCAAGTTTCGCCCCGGCATTGAGAGCCTCGATGGCCTTGGCGGACAGCGAGCCGAAGCTCATCGCCGAGATATTGAGTAGCGATGAGGAATAGGGCTTCGCGCAGGTCTTCTCTCCCACGGTGACCCGCCATTCCTCGGGTGTGTCGCGGGACGGCGCGATGGAATGGCCGACCCACTCGTATTCGTCCGAATAGACGTCGAGTTCGGTGCCCATCGGATGCGAATCGAGATCGCCCTTGGCCCGCGCATAGACCAGCGCCCGCGCCTGGTGGCTGAAAGGGCGCCCCTCCAGATCGTCTTCCACGATGTAGGACTGCGCAAAGGGGCGCAGGTCTTCCATCACCCACCTGATGCGAGCGACGAGCGGGTAGTTCCTTCTAAGAGTATGTTTTTCCTGCGCAAAATCCCAGATCGCGAGGAGCAGGCCGGGAAGAAGGAACCACAAGGTCCAGCGCGCCGGTTCGAGGATCCAGGCCGCCCCGACCAACAGGTACAGGACGACCGGGATGATGTAACGAAAGGGAAGCCTGTCCACGCCCCGCGTCCGGCTCAGCCGAGATGTTCGGCAAAGAAGGCGCTGGTGCGCGAATCGGCCAGCTGGGCCGCCTCTTCGCTGCGGCGCTTGCCGAATTCGGTCGCGAAACCGTGATCCAGCCCTTCGTAATCGTGCAGCGTGACCTTGGGATGGTCGCCGAGGCCGTCATGCATGGCTTGCTGCGTCGCCTTGTCGACGAAGCCGTCTTCGGTCGGGATGTGAAGCATCAGCGGATTGGCGATGGCGTGCTTTTCGCGCAGCAGATTGTCGATCCCGACTGCGTAATAGCCGACCGAGGCATCGCTGTCGGTGCGCGCCGCGGTCATGTAGGCGAGCCGTCCGCCGAGGCAGTAGCCGACCGCGCCAACCTTGGCGCAGCCTTGCGAGCGGGCGTAGCGGATGGCCGCCTCGATATCGCGAACGCCCTGGTCCTGGTCGAATTTGCCGAACAAATCCAGAGCCTTGCCCATTTCCGCCTCGATATCGGGATCGAGCTCGATACCGTCTTCGAACTGCCAGAAAAGGTCGGGAGCCACGGCGAGGTAGCCATCTTCGGCCAGCTTGTCGCACTTGCGGCGGATGCCGGCATTCACGCCGAAGATTTCCTGGATGACCACGATCGCGGCGCGCGGGGTGCCTTGCGGGCGCGCGACATAGGCGTTGAAGCTGTTCTCACCATCCAGCGTGGAAATGCTGACCATCTCGCTCATTGCGTATTCTCTCCCTTGATCGATTGCAGGCCTAGCGCTTGCGGTGCGGGGCTGGCAAACCCAGATAGTGTCAGACACCAGAAGTGCGCTCCAGCACTCAACGGAGGAAACGCGATGAAGGTCCATATCGAAATCGACTGTACGCCGGAGGAGGCGCGGACCTTCATGGGCTTGCCCGACGTGGGGAAGGCAAACGCTGTCTATGTCGACATGATGTCGAAGGCGATGAAAGGCGTCTCCAACACTGACCAGCTGCAGGAATATGCCAAGCAGCTCGCGCCCATGGGCCAGGCCGGCTTCAAGCTGTTCCAGAGCTTCATGGAAGGCGCCAACGCTGCGCGCACGTCTTCCAAGCCGGACAAACCGTCCGACGACTGAGTCCGGCACCGTCAGTGACCGATACGATATTCGCGCTTTCCAGCGGGTCGCCGCCTGCCGCCATCGGTGTGATCCGCATCAGCGGCCCGGCTGCGGCGAGGGCGCTTGAAGGCCTTGCGGGAAGCCTACCTGCTCCACGAACCGCCTCGTTGCGCACGCTGAAGGACGGCGAGGGCGGAGTGCTCGACAGGGCGCTGGTCCTGCTCTTCGATGGTCCTCGCACCGCGACAGGCGAAGACCTTGCCGAAATCCACTGTCACGGTGGCAGGGCAGTCGTTACCGCGATCGAGCGCGCGCTTGGCGCGATGGAGGGCCTGCGCCGCGCGGAACCGGGCGAGTTCACGAGGCGCGCCTTTGCCAATGGGGTGGTCGATCTGGCGGAGGCCGAAGGTCTTGCCGATCTCCTGTCTGCCGAAACCGAATTGCAGCGCCGCGCGGCGGAGGGGTCGGCAGGCGGGCAGCTTTCCCGCCAGGTCGAAGCCTGGCGCGACCGGCTGCTGGGCCTTTCCGCTCAGGTCGAGGCCGCGCTCGATTTCTCGGACGAGGACGATGTGGAGGCGCTTCCGCCCGAATTTACCGATGCAGCGGCAACGCTGGCTGCCGATTGGCGCGCAGCCCTCGATGCACCCCGTGCAGAGCGCTTGCGCGACGGGATCAGGGTGGTTTTTGCCGGCCCGCCCAATGCTGGCAAATCTTCGCTTTTCAACGCGTTGCTCGACGAGGGAGCAGCTATCGTCTCGGAAGAGGCAGGAACGACCCGCGACGTGATCGAGCGTCCGGTCGCCTTCGGAGGGGTGCCTTTCATCCTCGTCGATACGGCTGGATTACGGGAAAGTGGTGCCGGCTCCCTCGAAAGCATCGGGATCGACCGCGCGAGGCGTGAGCTAGATCGCTCGGATATCATCCTGTGGCTGGGCGATGAGGGGCAGGGACCGGCCGGGTCGCTCGAGATTTCGGCCAAGAGCGATATCCAGGGCGCAGCCAAGTCGAACGCTGCGCATTACGTCTCGGCGCAGACGGGCGAGGGCGTCGAGGCATTGATTGCAGACCTGGTGCAGCGCGCTCGCCAGTTGCTTCCCAAGCCCGGCGTTACGGCATTCAACCAAAGACAGGCGGAATCGCTGTCGGATGCCTATGATGCAATCGAAGGCGTTTCGTCCAGCGAGGACCTCCTGCTGATCGGCGAAAGACTGCGAATTGCACGACGTTCGCTGGACCGTTTGCTTGGCCGGCATTCGACAGAAGATGTGCTCGACGCCCTGTTCGGCCGCTTCTGCATCGGCAAATAGTGTTTCACGTGGAACATCTTCGCCTTTGACGCTCCGCGTAAAGGCAATTATCGGCCCAACCATGCAGTCCTTCGAAGTCATCGTTATCGGCGGCGGCCATGCCGGCGTCGAGGCCGCTTGTGCCTCGGCGCGCATGGGCGCACGCACCGCGCTGGTGAGCTTCGACCTGTCCAAGATCGGCGCTATGAGCTGCAACCCGGCAATCGGCGGCTTGGGGAAGGGACACCTCGTCCGCGAGGTCGATGCGCTGGACGGAGTTATCGGCCGCGCTGCCGATGCAGCGGCAATCCATTACCGGATGCTCAATCGCTCGAAGGGAAGCGCCGTTTGGGGGCCGCGCATCCAGGCCGACCGCCGACTTTTCCATGCGGCGGTGCAGGGTATCGTGGCGCGGCAGGATAACCTCACCCTTGTCGAAGGCGAGGCCGCAGCCCTGAAGCTTTCGAATGGCCGCGTCAACGGTCTCGAACTTGCGGACGGATCAGTGCTCCAAGGCGATGCCGTCGTCCTGTGCACCGGGACCTTCCTTGGTGGTACGCTATTCCGCGGCGAGGAGCGCTTCGAGGGTGGGCGCATTGGCGAGGACGCCGCAAACAAGCTTGCGACCCAATTGCGCGATGCCGCCTTGCCGATGGCTCGCCTCAAGACCGGCACCCCGCCACGTCTCGACGGGCGCACCATCGACTGGGCGCGCCTGGAAGGGCAGCCGTCCGATGGCGAGATGTGGACGATGTCGTCCCTTTCGGAGGGGAGGGTCAATCCGCAGGTGTTCTGTGCGATCACGCGCACCAATGAACGGGCACACGACCTCATCCGGGCCAATCTCGACCGTTCGCCCCTGTTTTCCGGTGCCATCGGTGCGGCAGGCCCGCGCTATTGCCCCTCGATCGAGGACAAGATCCACCGATTCGGCGACCGGGACGGACACCAGGTCTTCCTGGAGCCGGAAGGGCTATCGACGCACCTTGTCTATCCCAATGGCATCAGCACGTCGCTTCCGACCGATGTGCAGCTCGGCATGCTTCGTGCCATGGAAGGCCTCGAGCGGGTGGATATGGAGGTTCCGGGCTATGCGGTCGAGTACGACCATATCGACCCGCGCGCCCTCCGCTCCACGCTGGAGGTTCGGGACATTCCCGGCCTCTACTGTGCGGGGCAGATCAACGGGACGACGGGATACGAGGAAGCCGCCGCGCAGGGATTGGTGGCCGGCATGGAGGCGGCAGCTGCCGTTCTGGGACGTCAGAGTGCCAAGTTGGACCGCTCGAATTCCTACATCGCGGTGATGGTCGACGATCTCACGCTTCAGGGCGTCACCGAACCTTATCGCATGCTCACCGCGCGCGCGGAGTACCGCTTGCGGCTACGCGCCGCCAACGCCGACACGCGCCTTACCCCCCTCGGGCTTACTGCAGGGCTTGTCGGCGAGGAGCGCCGTGAGTGGTTTGCCCGCCGTAACGAGCGCCAGCAGGTCATCCAAGGCTTGCTCGAAACCCCGATATCTGCCCGTGCGCTGAAAGATGAAGGTAAGACCGTGCGTCTCGACATGGGAACCCGCCCCGCAGCCGAATGGCTTCGCGGCGGTCACGTGTCGATCGAAAACCTTGCCGATCTTGTCGAGGGCCTGGATCCGGCAGATCCGCTCGCCATAGAGATGGCGGAGGATGCCTTTTACGCGCCCTATCTGGAGCGGCAGGACGCAGAGCTGCGGGAGTTACGCGCGGGCGAGAACCTGCGCATTCCAGACAGCTTCGCCTATGCCGCGGTCCCGGGGCTTTCCAACGAAATGGTCGAGCGACTGTCGGCGGCCCAGCCCGCCTCCCTCGCCGCGGCGGGCCGCGTGCGCGGCGTTACTCCATCTGCGCTTGCCGCGCTGCTTGTGCATGTGAAGCGGGCGCAGGGGGTTGCGGCATGATCGACGATGAAAGCAGTGCGCGCGACTATGTCGCTCGCTTCGCCGATGCGGCTGCGCTCGAACGTCTGGAACGTCTCGGTGACGCACTTGCGGAGGAAAACGAGCGCCAGAACCTCGTGGCAAAGGCCTCGCTCGATAGCATGTGGTCGCGGCACTTTGCCGATTCGGCCCAGCTTCTCGACCATGTTCCACGTGAAACATCGGGACCGTGGCTGGACCTTGGGACGGGGGCGGGTCTTCCGGGACTCGTCATGGCAGCTCTCCGCCCTGAGATGGAGGTTGTTCTCGTCGAATCGCGCAAATTGCGAGTCGCCTGGCTCGAGCGGATGAGGGACGAACTTGGTTTGGCAAACTGTCATATCGAGGGCAGCCGACTGGAGCTGGTCGAAAGTTTTTCGGCAGGCGTGATTTCCGCACGAGCCTTCGCGCCGTTGCCAAAACTCCTCCGGTTATCCGCACGCTTCTCCACAGAGCGGACGTATTGGGTGTTGCCCAAGGGGCGGTCGGCAGCGCAGGAAGTGCAGGAACTTCCAAAAACGCTCCGTAACATGTTCCACGTGGAACAATCTGTTACGGATGGCGAGGCGGGAATCGTCGTTGGCAGGGGCAAAGTGAGGGAAAAACAATGATTACCGTCGCAATTGCCAACCAAAAGGGCGGGGTGGGCAAAACCACAACCGCCATCAATATCGCAACTGCGATGGCTGCCACCGGCTGGAAAACCCTGCTCATCGATCTGGACCCGCAAGGAAACGCCTCGACGGGCATGGGTATCGAAGGTTCGGCGCGTGAATTCACGAGTTACGACCTGCTCTTGGAGGAAGCCTCGATGGCGCAGTGCGCGCAGCCGACCGAAATTCCGGGCCTGGATATCGTCCCGGCCACGCAGGACCTGTCCGGTGCCGAAGTCGAGCTCGTTTCGGTGGAAGATCGCACCGCGCGCCTGTCCAAGGCGCTGGGGCAGGCCGGGAAGGGCGGTTTTGCCGGATACGACATCTGCTTCATCGATTGTCCGCCTTCGCTGGGCCTACTGACGCTGAATGCACTTGGCGCGGCGGACACGCTGCTCGTGCCCTTGCAATGCGAATTCTTCGCGCTGGAGGGCCTTAGCCAGCTCTTGCAGACGGTGGAGCGGGTGCAGCAGCGCTTCAACCCCGATCTCGGCATTGTCGGCGTGGCGCTGACGATGTTCGACCGTCGCAACCGCCTGACCGACCAAGTGGCCGACGATGTTCGCGATTGCCTCGGCAATCTGGTTTTCGAAAACGTCATTCCGCGCAATGTCCGCCTGTCGGAAGCGCCGAGCCACGGGATGCCCGCGCTCGTCTATGACCACAACTGTCCCGGCAGCCGCGCCTACATCGGATTGGCGCGCGAGCTGATCGGGCGCCTGCCGGAAAGAAGGAAGGCCGCATGAGCCAGGCTATCGACCGCAAGAAGAAACTCGGCCGCGGCCTCGGCGCGCTTCTGGGCGAGGTCCAGCGCGAAGAGCCATTGGTCAATTCCCCCAGCGAAACCAGCGATTTAACCGGTTCATCGCCCGCGCAGGCCAGCACGGGTCTTGCCAGCATTCCGGTTGCGGATATCGAGCCGCTGCCGGGGCAGCCGCGTACCCACTTCGACAGCGATGCGCTGGACGAACTTGCGGCCTCGATCGCCCAGCGCGGCGTTATCCAGCCCATCATCGTCACGCCGCGCAGCGGAGGGCGTTATCGCCTTGTTGCCGGTGAACGTCGCTGGCGCGCAGCGCAGCGCGCAAGGCTACACCAGATCCCCGCCATCATCCGCGAACTCGACCAGCGCGAGGTCCTGGCGCTGGCGCTGATCGAAAACCTCCAGCGCGAAGATCTCAATCCGTTGGAAGAAGCGCGGGCATATCAGAAGCTTGCCGATGACGAGGGCATGACACAGGCGGAAATCGCCGGCCTCGTCGACAAGTCGCGCAGCCATGTCGCAAACCTGCAGCGCCTGCTGGCGCTGCCCGAGGATGTCCTGGCCCTGCTCGCGAACGGCAAGCTTTCCATGGGTCATGCCCGCGCGCTGATCGGCAATGAAAGCGCGTCGGAACTCGCCTCGCGCGCGGTGAAGGAAGGTCTTTCGGTCCGCGAAGTCGAGAAACTCGCGCGAAAGGGCGGTGCCGGGGCCAAGCCACGCAAGTCGCGGCCCAGCGTTCCCGAAGCTGAAACCGATGCCGATATCGCGGCAGTGCAGGGGCACCTTGAGGAATTTCTCGGACTACCGGTGCAGATCAGGACCGACGGGACGCCGAATACCGGTACGGTGACCATCCGCTATCGCACGCTCGACCAGCTGGATCTCATCTGCCAGCGCCTGACCGGCGGCGATATCTGAGGCGGGGTGGACGCTGTGACGTCCGCTCCCCCTTATTCCCTGGTTTCGACCTCGACTTCGCGGTAAACCGCCCTTTGCGGGACGGTTATCGTGACAGGCACCAGCATGTATTCCTGTCCGTAATAGGCAGGGGTTCCGCTCAGTTCGCCCGACTGTGCGCTGGCCATATAATCGTCGAGATAGGCCTCGCATTCACCATAAGCCTCGGCCGAAGGTTGCGGATCGCCCTCTACCGCATCGCCGATAGCAGCACCGGCCAGCCCGCCTGCGACTACCCCGGCGACGGTCCCAAGCGTCCGGTTTCCCCGACCTGCTATGCGGTTGCCGAGGACGCCGCCCAGTGCGGCGCCTGCCAGCGCACCGATAGCATCGCCGCGCTTGTCGTCTTCATAGGTCGAAAGCCGATCGCGGCACTCGGCAAGCCAGGCGGCGCGATCGAACTGGACGATGCGTCCACCTGGCGGAACCGGGAAGGCGCCGGCGCCGCCAGATGGAACATAAGTCATTGAACGTACGGTATTTGCAGGCATGGAGTGGAACCGGTGAATGGTGCCGTCCTGCTGCACCCAGTCGGCGCCAGCCTGCGCCGGATCGCGGCGGATGATGATCCGCTCGATAACGACCGGCTCGCCCTGGGGAGTGACGGCTTCGGCGGGGAGCATGACCCGCTCCTCTATCTCGATGACCCGTTCGGCCGGCTTAGCTTCCTGTGCTAGGGCAGGAGCGCCGGAGATGGCTGCAAGGCCGGCAAGGGCAAGGGCGGTACGGTTCATGACGGGCGCTCCACGCGGGGATTGGCGATTTCAGGCGAAACTATCATCCGCACGCAATACCGGCAAAAAAGCTGCACCAGCGTCCCCTTTCGGGGCAGAATCAGATCCGGTTGGCGAGAATTCGTGCCAATTGCTCGATTCCGGCGCGGTCTTCCTCGTCGAACCGCGCCTTCGACGGGCTGTCGAGATCGATAACCGCGATCACCTTGCCGTCACGCATGACCGGCACGACGAGTTCCGAATTTGTGATCGCATCGCAGGCGATGTGGTCGGGGAAGGCGTGAACATCTTCGACCAGCTGCGTTTCACCGCTTTGCGCGGCGGCCCCGCAAACGCCGCTCCCCAGCGGGATGCGGATACAGGCCGGGCGACCCATGAAGGGGCCGAGCACCAGCTCACCGTCCACCATGCGGTAGAAACCCGCCCAGTTGAGATCGGGCAGGAAATCCCACAGCAAGGCGGCGATATTGGCCATGTTTGCCACAGCGTCGGGCTCGCTCGACGTCAACGCGTCGGCGGCATCGACCAGCTGGCGATAGGCTTCGGGCTTGGGGCAATCCGGGGCGGGGCGAAAATCGAACATGTCGAGCGATCTAGGCGAAAGAGCCGCGCTTGCAAGGGGCGTTGCGAGCGCGGCGGGCCTGTCGTATCGCCTGCATCATGAGCATTCTCAAGAAGCTGGGCATCGCCCTTCTCGTCATCGTCGCGATCCTTGCCATCGCGTTCTATTTCCTCTCGCGCGGGGATACGGCCGATATTCCGTTCGACGAGGTGGTCGGCACAGATCCGCGTCTTGACGAACCCGATGCGGAAACCTTCCCGACGGTCGCCATCGCCGAGCCGGTGGGCTGGGCAGAGGGCGAAGCGCCCGATGCCGCAGAAGGTCTTGCCGTCAACCGCTTCGCTGAAGGGCTCGAGCACCCGCGCACGGTGCAGGCGTTGCCCAATGGCGATATCCTCGTCTCGCTGACCCGCGCTCCGGCCAAGGACGAGGGCGGGATTACGGCATGGATTGCGGACTTGCTGATGAGCCGCGCCGGTGCGGGTGGCGAATCGCCCAACCAGGTCGTCCTGCTGCGCGATGGCGACGGCGACGGCGTTGCCGAAACGCGCAAGGTGCTGCTCGACGGGCTCGATTCGCCTTCGGGCCTCGCATGGGGCGACGGCACGCTCTACGTCGCCAATCACGACGAGGTCCTGGCCTACCCTTATGAGCTGGGCGCTGACGGCGTATCCGGCGATCCGCGCAAGATCACAGATCTGGCGCCGGCTGGCGGGCACTGGATGCGCAACCTTGCGCTCCACCCCGAAGGCGACCGCCTCTACATCGCAGTCGGCTCGGATACGAACATCGCCGACAAGGGCATGGAAGCCGAAGAAGGCCGCGCGCTGATCTGGGAAGTGAACCTCGAGACCGGCAGGCGCCGCGTCTTTGCAGGCGGTCTGCGCAATGCCAACGGCCTCGATTTCAGCCCGTGGTCGGGCGAACTCTGGACCACCGTGAACGAGCGCGACATGCTTGGCTCCGACCTCGTGCCCGACTACCTCACCAATGTACCTGTCGGCGCACAGTACGGTTGGCCCTGGGTCTATTTCGGCGACAATTTCGACCGCCGGGTGAAATACCCCTATCCGAGCTACATCAACTACGTGCGCACGCCCGAATATGCACTCGGGCCCCACGTCGCGGCGCTGGGCCTCGTATTCAGCCGCGAAGGGGCTGCGCTGGGCGACAAGTTCTCGAGCGGCGCGTTCATCGCACGCCACGGTTCGTGGAACCGCAAGCCGCCCTCGGGTTACGACGTGGTCTATGTCGCCTTCGACGAGCGCGGCAATCCGACCGGGCAGCCGGTCGAGGTCCTTGGCGGCTTCCTGACCGGTGACGGCACGACGCGCGGGCGGCCGACCTGGGTCGAATGGGCGAGCGACGGTTCGCTGCTCGTCAGCGACGATACCGCCGGCATCATCTGGCGTGTCAGCGCACCCGGCGCGAAGCCGCAGGCTGCGATCGAGCGGGTTACCGGGCGCCGCTTGCCGCCGCAGCGCGAACTGCGCGGGCAGGAGGCGACTTTCGGGCGCGACGATTATGCGCGGCAGGTAACTGCCGACTAAAGTCGCGCCGCGCGACTTGCGTCAGCCGAGCAGGGCCTCGGTATCGATCGCGTAAAGCGCTTCGGCACCTGCCATGGCCGACGTCCGCAGGCCCGCAGCCTCCGGCACTATCCGGTCAAGGAAGAAGCGCACGCTGGCAGGCTTCGTGACGGCTAGCGACGGCGCAGCACCCGCTTCCACTGCGCGAAGCTGGCGTACCAGCTGCCAGCCTGCGACCGCCACTGCGAGCATGGTGGTGAAGGGGACGCTGCCGGCGAGCCGATCGTCGAGGCTGGCTTCATCGCTCATCCACGCGGCCACGGAAGCGCAATCCTGAGCGAGCGCGGCCAGCGCCGGTTCGTCCGCGCAGTCTCGCGCGATATCCGCTGCCAGCGATACCAGCGCCTCTCCGCCGTCGAGCCCGAGCTTGCGAGTGACGAGGTCGGCAGCCTGGATGCCGTTTGTACCCTCGTAGATCGGGGCGATGCGCGAATCGCGCCAGTGCTGGGCCGCGCCGGTTTCCTCGACGAAGCCCATGCCGCCGTGGACCTGGATCCCGAGGCTCGCAACCTCGGTTCCGATATCGGTGCCCCATGCCTTGATCAGCGGGGTCAGGATCTCGCCGCGCGTCCGGGCGGCCTCATCGCCCAGAACGCCGCGATCGACCTGGCCGGCGGTGTAGTAGAGCAGCGCGCGCGCACCTTCGGTCAGCGCCTTCATGCGCAGCAACATGCGGCGCACGTCGGGATGCTCGACGATGGCGACGGGATTCTTGTCGGGCGAGCCTGCACGGGCCGACTGGACGCGATCCCGCGCGTAGCCGAGCGCCTGCTGCGTCGCTCGCTCGCCGATCTGGACGCCCTGGTTGCCGACATTGATGCGCGCATTGTTCATCATCGTGAACATGGCCGCGAGGCCGCGGTTGGGCGCGCCGACCAGTTCACCGATGCACTCGTCATTGTCGCCATAGCTCATGACGCAGGTCGGCGAGGCGTTGATGCCGAGCTTGTGTTCGAGGCTGACGCAGCGCACATCATTGCGCGGACCGAGCGAACCATCTGAATTCACGTGATATTTCGGCACGACGAAGAGCGAGATGCCGCGGCTGCCCTCGGGCGCCTCGGGCAGGCGCGCAAGGACGAGGTGGATGATGTTCTTCGACAGCTCGTGCTCGCCCCAGGTGATGTAGATCTTCTGGCCCTTGATCCGGTACTTGCCGGCATGCTCGCCATCCTCGATCGGCATGGCGGTCGCACGCAGCGCGCCGACATCGCTGCCGGCCTGCGGTTCGGTAAGGTTCATCGTGCCCGACCATTCGCCGCTCACCAGCTTCGGCAGGTACTTCTGCTGCAGGTCTTCCGAGCCGTGATGTTCCAGCGCCTCGATGGCCCCGACGCTGAGCATCGGCAGCAGGTTGAACGCCATGTTCGCCGTGCCGAGGTTTTCGAGCACGTTGCAGGCCAGCGTGAAGGGTAGGCCCTGTCCGCCAAACTCGGCGGGCGAGGCAATCGCGTTCCAGCCCTGCTCGACATAGGCCTCGTAGGCTTCGGCATAGCCGTCGGGCAGGCGCACGAGGCCGTTTTCCAGCTTTGCACCTTCCAGATCGCCCACACGGTTGAGCGGGGCGAACTCGCCGGCGGCGAACTGGCCCACTCCCTCGACGATGGCCTCGACCATGTCGGGCTCGGCCGCCGCGAATTTCTCGGTTCTCGCCAGCTCTTCGATCCCGGCATTGACGCGGATGGCGAGCAGCTGGTCCTGGGTGGCTGGAGTGTAGGTCACGGGTGCATTCCTCTTGGCTTTCTGCAGCGTCAGATATAGCGCGCGGGCATGGGCGGCAAATACGCTACGGAAACGCTTCAGGCCGACGAAGGTGGCATTGCCCGCGCGGCTGCGATTCTGCGCGAAGGCGGCCTTGTCGCCGTGCCGACAGAAACGGTTTACGGCCTTGCTGCGCGGGCCGACAGCGACGCCGCGGTGGCGCGGATTTACGAGGCGAAAGGGCGCCCCAGTTTCAACCCGCTGATCGTCCATGTCTCGACAATGGAACAGGCAAGGCGGCTGGCGTACTTCAACGCCGAGGCGGAGGCCTTGGCAGAAGAGCACTGGCCCGGGCCTCTGACACTTGTGCTCCAACGCCGCGAGGACGCGGGGCTCGCGGCGGCAGTTACGGCAGGCCTGCCGACGATTGCGCTGCGCATGCCCGATCACCCTGTCATGCGCGCGATGTTGCATCAGGCCGGGGCGCCGATTGCAGCACCTTCGGCCAATCGCAGCGGCTTCATCAGCCCGACCAGCGCGGCCCATGTGCTCGCTTCGCTCGACGGGCGGATCGATGCGGTGCTCGATGGAGGTGAATGCCGTGCCGGGCTTGAATCGACGATCGTGGCAGTACGTGAGGACGGTACTCTTCAGGAATTGCGACCGGGCCCGGTCAAAGTCGCGCCGCGCGACTCTTCCCCGGAAGGTGGCGGTATCGAGGCGCCGGGCCAACTGGCGAGCCACTATGCACCCGGCAAGCCCGTCCGCCTCGATGCTGTGGACGCGCAGCCTGACGAATTCCTGATCGGTTTCGGCGCCGTTGGGGGTGATTGCACGCTGTCGGCGAATGGCAACCTGATCGAGGCGGCGTCACGCCTTTATGCCTGTCTCCACGAAGGCGCACGGTCGGATAAGCCGCGCATCGCGGTTGCAGCGGTTCCCCATGAAGGGGTGGGAGTGGCCATCAACGACCGCCTGCGAAGGGGGGCAACGCCGGCGGATTAGTCGTCCCTGGGCTCGACCGGGATGGTGGGCAGGATCTGCTGCATCTCGGCATAGGTGTCGCGGGCATCATCGCAGGACCTGCGCTTGCCCTTCTCGCATTCGTCGAGCTGCTTTTCGTACTGGCGTTCGAGCTTGGCCAGTTGCTCTTCGCGCCGGCGGATTTCGCGGCCACGCTTTTCGTCGGCTTCCGACTGGCTGGTCGTGGCAAGGTCGACACCCTTGCTGACCACGCGGACCGGCGCAGTCGCGACGTCGACGAGCGTGCCGACGCAGGCGCTGGTGGCCAAAGCGGCGAACGGGAGCACAAAAAAGGCCGGGCGGCGCATCGAAATTCCTTTCACTGCGCCGCCTAGCCGAATTTCTCTTATCAGGCGATGAATTAGGCTTCCGGTGCTTTCGGTGCTTCCGGAGCTTCGGGCGCTGCCGGCGGTTCGGGTGCCTCGGCCTTGGCCTTGGTCGTGCCGCCCTTGCAGGTCAGCTTGCCCGATCCGACCGAGGACACGGTGCAGGTCGCATTGCCGTTCACGGTCACACTGCCCGCGCCGACGATGCTGGCATCGACCGTGCCGTCGGAATCGAATTCCGCATCGCCCGATCCGACCACCGAGATATCGGCGGAGCCGGCCTTTAAGCCGCCCATCTTGCTGCTACCCGATCCGGCAACGGTCAGGTCGAGCTTGTCCGTGCTGCCGGTCGCCTCGAAATCGCCCGAGCCGGCGATCGTCACGTCGAGGCTGCTGACGTCCATTTTCGCGACCTTCACCGAACCCGATCCGGCCACCGTGACGTCGGCGTTCTCGTCCATGCGATCGGCCTCGATCGTGCCCGAACCGGCAAGGACCATGGCCTTGAGGCTGGGCATGGTGACGCGCACGGTGGCGCGGCCGAGATCCTTGCCGCTGTCCTTGGCGCGCGAGATGGCTAGCGCGTCCTTTTCAATGTGGAAACGCATGGCATCCACGGCCGCTTGGTCGCCAGTCACGTCGATGTCGAGTGCTGCGCCGTGGGTGACAATCACATTGTCAGGGGCGGCAAGGACGATTTCGGTCGGCGCCGCTCCGCTCGTGTCGAGTTCCGCCAGCGGCACGCCTTCGCCATCGCCGATCTGGATGTTGACCCCGTCGCAACCTGCGAGGAGTGCGCCCGCCGCCAGTGCTGCGACCGGGGCGAGTCCCTTGAGAATCCTGGTAATCATCATGCGGCCTTCCCTCTGCCTATCCCGCTAGTCCGTATTGGCGATATAATACAGCGAGAGGGTGGGTTCAACCCATGCGAAAAGGGCCGCTCCTTGCGGAGCGGCCCCTTCGTCGAAGCAGCAATGGTCTTGGCCGATCAGGCTTCTTCGGTGTTCTCGTAATACTGCGGCGCATGTTCGCGCAGCACGTCGAGGATCTTCTCGAGCGCGGTCGCTTCGTCGGTCTTTTCCATCGCCGCGAGTTCGCGGGCGAGACGGCTCGACGCCGCTTCGAAGATCTGGCGTTCCGAATAGCTCTGTTCCGGCTGGTCGTCCGGGCGGAACAGGTCGCGGGTCACCTCGGCAATCAGGACGATTTCGCCCGAATTGATCTTGGCTTCGTACTCCTGGGCGCGGCGCGACCACATGGTGCGCTTCACCTTGGGCTTGCCCTTCAGGGTTTCCATCGCTTCCTTGAGCGTCTTGTCCGACGACAGCTTGCGCATGCCGATCGATTCGACCTTGTTGACCGGAACGCGCAACGTCATGCGTTCCTTCTCGAAGCGGAGCACATAGAGGTCGAGCTGCATGCCGGCGATTTCCTCGCTCTGCAGTTCGATGACACGGCCAACGCCGTGCTTGGGATAGACAACGTAGTCGCCAACGTCGAAGGCATCAGCCTTGCTCGCCATGAATCAATCCTTTCTCGGGGCGGGAGGCTTGGCCAAGCAGCAAAATAGACCTGTCCGCACCCGGGGGGAGGCATGCGGCATAACGGTCGACTTGCGGATTGGTTGCTCTTCCGGCCCTTTCGATTCTCACATCTGGCCGGGAGCACACCGGCGCAGTTGTTGCATTATATAGCACAGCTTGTGGATTATTGCGAGTCTTTGACGCTTTCGGGCCCGGGCAATCGAATCTTCCGATTGCGCACGGGCCATCGCTGCCGGCCGCGCAGGGCCGGCACCTCAAGTCACCATGGAATGCAGCTGCGTCCGATGGCGCTGGCGACGATCAGTCGCCTTCGCCGGGTTCGGTGCTGAAGTACTTGTCGAACTTGTCCTCTTCACCCTTGTGATCGTCGGCGTCGGCCGGCGGTTCCTTCTTCTGGGTGATGTTCGGCCATTCGGCGGAATACTTGGTGTTCAGCTCGAGCCACTTCTCGAGATTGTCCTCGGTATCGGGCAGGATCGCCTCGGCCGGGCATTCGGGTTCGCACACGCCGCAGTCGATGCATTCCGACGGGTTGATGACGAGCATGTTCTCGCCTTCGTAGAAACAGTCGACGGGACAGACCTCGACGCAATCGGTGTATTTGCATTTGATGCAGGCGTCGGTGACGACGTAGGTCATGGTGCGATAATTCCCTGTCTCGCTATGGCTAAGGTGCTGCTATTCCGCTTTGCCCGCCCGGGTCAAGTTCGCGATAGCAAGCCGCTGCTTCGCGCGGCGGACCGCGGCGCGTCGGCAACTCCACAACCTCGATGAGGCGCACCGCGTTCCCCAGCGGGAGCGTGAGCACATCACCGATGGCAATGTCCCGGCTGGCGCGCGTCACGCGCTCTCCATTGCGGCGGATGTGTCCTTCTTCGACCAGCCTTTGAGCCGCGCTGCGCGTGCGCACGAAGCGCAGGAAGCACAGCAGGCGGTCGATCCGCACTCTCAGCCTTGTTTCATGAGGTCGGCAAGGCCCGCAAAGGCGCTGCCTTCGCGCGGTTTCGCCGGTGCGGGCGCAGGGCGCTGGTTCTGCTTGCGCCGCGCCGCAGGGCGCCATTCCCACTGGTCGGGACGCGGCGGCCCGAAGGCGCCTTCGGCCAGCGGGCGGGCGCGCTGGACGCGAAAGCCGGCCTGACCCAGCAGCCGCTCGGCGTTCTTTTCCTCCAGCCCGATCGAGATGGGCAGGGCAAGGTCGAGCGCAAAGCGCCGCTTGCCGCCAGCCTTGGTCCGCGCATCGTGCGCGGCGCGGAAGATCTTTTCCGCCAGGTCCAGCCGGATCGCCTGCGTCCCGGCATGGCGATAGCCCGAGGGCAGCTTCTTCGCATCCGGGATGACCGGCAGCATTGCGTCCTGCAGCGGGCGCCGGTCGATGCCGAGCGCCGCGAGCAGCTGGCGCGGTGCGGGCTTGAGCAGCAGCGGCGAATAGATGTCGAGCGCGCCGAAGGTCACGCCGATCTTGCGCAGGAAGGGGCGCATTTCCTTCGGCAGGTGTTCAAGCCCTGCCTTTTCACGCGTGACGAAGCCGTGCCCGGCGATGAGGTTGAGCAGCAGCGCGCGCGCCTGCGACCCGGCATCGGGATTGGTCGCGGCAACATGCATCCGGTGCAGGGGTTCGAGCGGTTCGAGCTTGCCGTCGAGCCAGGTGCCGAGCGCGGCCATCAGCGCCTTGCGCGATGCCTCGGGCAAGGTCGCGAGTTCGCGCGCAGGCTCGAGTTCAGGTTTCAGCTGGCCGTCTCGCGGATGGAGCTTGGCCAGCATGTGGCTCTTCCACCGGATCGCCCCGCGCGACAGTTCGACCTCCGCCATATCCGAGGCGGCGAGTGCCTCGGCCCGTTCGCCCAGGATGCGCGGCAAGGCCTTCTCGGCTGCGGCCAGCAGCATCTTGCGGTCGGCATGGTTGGCGGCCTGGTCGACTACGAAGCGGAACCCCTCGACATGGCCGAGCGCCTCGTCCTCGACGCGCAGCACGCCTTCTGCGTCCAGCGCGATGGGGAGCAGCCCCGCGTCCTGTCCCAGCGATTTCATCAGGATTGCCGTCCTCCGGTTCACGAATCTTTCGGTCAGCCGCGCATGGAGCGCGTCCGACAGTTTTGCTTCCACGCCTCTTGCCCGTGACGCCATTTCGTCACGCGCCAGCACCCAGTCGGGACGCTGGCAGATATAGGCCCAGCTGCGAATCGCAGCGATCCGCCCCTGGAGCGTATCGATGTCGCCGCTCGTATTGTCGAGTTCCGAGATCCGTGCGGCAACGTAGTCCGCGCCGATATAGCCCTCGTGTAGGTCCTGCCACAGCCGTGCGACGAAGCGGGCATGCACGTCGGGCCCGCGCTGGCGGAAATCGGGCAGCGAACAGGCTTCCCAGAAACGCCGGACCTTGCCGTGTCCGCGGATCGTGGCGGCAAAGGGCTCCTCGGCCAACCGCTTCAGCGTGGCGAGGTCGATCGCTTCGGGCGCAAGCCGCAAGGCCTCGTGGGCCGGGGGCGTCTCCAGATCGGCGATGAGGGTTGCGAGCGAATCGAATCGCGGCTCCGCCTCGCGCCAGAACAGCTTGGTGATGGGGGCGAAACGGTGCTCCTCGATCGCGTAGATCTCTTCCTCGGTGAATTCGGGCGCAGGGCCGAACTTGCCGCCCGCTCCGGCAAGCGTGCCGAAGGTGCCGTCGCGCTGGTGGCGCCCGGCGCGCCCGGCGATCTGTGCCATCTCGGCCGGATGCAGCCGCCGCATGCGCACCCCGTCGAACTTGGTGAGGCCGGCAAAGGCGACATGGTTCACGTCAAGGTTGAGGCCCATTCCGATGGCATCGGTGGCGACGATGTAATCCACATCACCATTCTGGAACAATTCGACCTGCTTGTTACGCGTTTCCGGTGAAAGCGCGCCCATGACCACGGCGGCACCTCCGCGAAAGCGGCGCAGCATCTCGGCGACCGCGTAGACAGCCTCGGAACTGAACGCGACAACGGCGCTGCGCGGCGGCAGGCGCGAAAGCTTGCGCGGGCCGATATGGGTGAGCGTGGAAAAGCGCGGCCTGGCGGAGATTTCCGCCCTGGGCACCAGCGCCCGGACCATCGGCTCCAATGTGGCCGCGCCGAGGATCATGGTCTCCTCGCGCCCCCGCGCATTAAGCAGGCGGTCGGTGAAGACATGCCCCCGCTCGCGGTCGGCGGACAGCTGCGCCTCGTCCAGCGCGACGAAGGCCCGCTCACCCGCATCGCGCGGCATCGCTTCTACCGTGCAGCACAGATAGCGTGCGCCGGGCGGCTCGATCCGCTGTTCGCCGGTGATGAGTGCGACCGACTTCTCGCCCTTTATCGCCACCACCCTGTCGTAGACCTCGCGCGCGAGCAGGCGCAGCGGGAAACCGATCGCACCGCTCGAATGCGCACACATGCGCTCGATGGCGAGGTGGGTCTTGCCGGTATTGGTGGGCCCGAGGACCGCCTTGATCGGGGCGTCGTTCACGCCTGCCTAGGTGGCAGCGCCCCCCTCCATGCGCAACCGCCCGTCGCCCGATACGCGCAATTGACCGCATTCCCGACGAAAAGACGTCGCGGTTAAGGCGATCTTTACCTTGATTCCGCCATGGATTAGGTCGCTTTACGAATGCACGGGCTGGGCGCTGCCACGCGCTCGCGACGGAGGGTTTCAGGTGTACGAGTCCGACAAGGACGAGGGACCGCAATCGGTATCGATGCTTGCTGGCAGCTCTGCAGGGGCGGCCGCAATCGCCATGCCCGGCGCGCAGGCGACGTCTTCCACCTCCCGTTTTTCGTTTGGCACGCTGCGCGACCAGCTGTTCGCGCGGATCGAAACACTCGACATCGCACCGGATCTCGGCGCCGACATCGGCTCCAAGCGCTGGTTCCGCGGCCTTGGCACTTTTGTCGGCCTGTCGGTAGTTGCGCTGGCCTTCTGGCCCGACTTCGCCCCGCTCGAGGCGGCATCGCCGCTGCCCGACGACAAGCCGGTGCTCGACGAATACCACAGCCAGGCGATCCTGCCGCTGGCGCTGGGCGCCGATACCGGTCGGCGCATGGGCCCGAGCAACCTCGTCCGCCCGCTCGCCGAAGCGCCTGAGCGTCCGCAGCTGCAAATGCTCGCCACGCTTTCCTCGCCCGACAGTTTCGAGCGCACGCTGCTGCGCGCAGGCGTCGGTCGCGACGAGGCGCGCCAGGTGCTGTCCATGGTACAGGGTGCCATCCCGCTCGGCGAACTCGAGCCGGGTACGCAGATCGACATCACGCTGGGCCGCCGGCCTGCACCGGGCGTTTCGCGCCCGCTCGAAGACCTCACGTTCCGCGCGCGGTTCGACCTCGAACTGTCGGTCTCGCGTCTCGACCCGGGAGCGGAACTGACGCTGGCGAAGAAGGCCATCCGCGTCGACGACACGCCGCTGCGCATCCGTGGCACGGTGGGCGACAGCCTTTACCGCTCCGCTCGTGCGGCGGGCGCCCCGTCGAGCGCTATCCAGGCCTATCTCAAGGCGCTGTCGCAGCAGGTGAACCTCGAACGCGAGGTGCGCGCCACCGATACTTTCGACATCATCGTCTCGCACCGCCGCGCCGCCACGGGTGAGCGGCAGGCGGGCCAGCTGATCTTCGCAGGGCTCGAGCGCGGCTCGCGCACGCCGATCCAGCTGATGCGCTGGGGCAAGGACGGCCAGTTCTACGAAGCTTCAGGCGTCGGCGAAGAGCGTGGCGGCCTTGTCGCGCCGGTGCCCGGGCGCATGTCATCCAGCTTCGGCATGCGGCGCCACCCGATCCTCGGCTATCGGCGCATGCATTCGGGCGTCGACTTCAAGGCCGGCCACGGCACGCCGATCGTCGCCGTGACCGACGGACAGGTGACCGGCGCGGGACGCATGGGCGGCTGCGGCAATGCGGTGCGCCTGCGCCATGCAGGCGGGATCGACACGCGTTACTGCCACATGAGCCGCATCGCGGTGAACCGGGGGCAATCGGTGCGGCGCGGGCAGGTCATCGGCTACGTCGGCTCGACCGGCCTGTCGACCGGTGCACACCTCCACTACGAAATGTACCGCAGCGGCCGTGCGGTGAACCCGGCCTCGGTCAAGTTCGTCACCCGCGCCCAGCTGTCGGGCGCAGAGCTGGAGCGCTTCCGCGAAACGCTGCGCCGGATCAAGACGGTGGAGGCAGGCGCCGCGCTCGAAGACCTCGCGCCCACGGCCGAGGAAATCGCCAGCGAAACGCCCTTGCGCGAAATCGACAAGCTCGACGCGCCCAAGACGGTCGGCTGAGATTGCGCCGCCGCCGCGATTGCGGCAGACGGTGCGCATCATGACCAACGCTTCCTATCCCGCCACGCGGATGCGCCGCACACGCGCCCACGACTGGAGCCGCAGGATGCACCGCGAAACGGTGCTGACCCCGGCCGATCTCATCTGGCCGCTCTTTGTTACCGAAGGCACGGGGGTGGAAGAGCCGGTCGCCAGCCTGCCGGGCGTTTCACGCTGGTCGATCGACGGGATTGCGAAACGCGCACGGGAAGCGGCCGATCTCGGCATTCCCTGCATCGCGCTGTTCCCGAACACGCCGCAGGGCAAGCGGAGCGACGACGGGGCCGAAGCGCTCAACCCCGACAATCTCATGTGCCGTGCGATCAAGGCGGTGCGCGATGCCTGCGGCGGCGATATCGGCATCCTCACCGATGTGGCGCTCGATCCCTATACCAGCCACGGGCAGGACGGGCTGATCGATGCGAATGGCTATGTCCTCAACGACGACACCGTTGCCGTGCTGGTCGACCAGGCGGTTACTCAGGCGCAAGCCGGGGCCGATATCGTCGCGCCGTCCGACATGATGGACGGCCGCGTCAAGGCGATCCGCATGGCGCTGGAAATGAACGGCCATCCCAATGTCCAGATCATGAGCTACGCCGCGAAATACGCCTCGGCCTTCTACGGCCCGTTCCGTGACGCCGTGGGGTCCGGAGGCCTGCTGAAGGGCGACAAGAAGAGCTACCAGATGGACCCAGCGAACGGCGACGAGGCCCTGCGCGAAATCGCGCTCGACATCGCCGAAGGTGCGGACAGCGTCATGGTCAAGCCGGGCCTTGCCTATCTCGACGTGATCTGGCGCGCGAAGCAGGAATTCGGCGTGCCCGTCTTCGCCTACCAGGTCAGCGGCGAATACGCGCTGATCGAAGCGGGCGCGGCAGCCGGTGTCGGCGACCGCGAGGCGCTGCTCATGGAAAAGCTGGTCGCCTTCAAGCGCGCGGGCTGTTCGGGCGTGCTGACCTACCATGCGCCGCTGGCAGCCCGACTGCTGAATGGCTAAGTTCCGGCACGAAACCGAACGTCTTGTCCTGCGCGATTGGCGCGAGGAGGACTGGGCGCCGTTCTGGGCTGCTACCAACACGCCTGCCGTCATGCGCTGGCTGGGCGGGGTTGCCGACGATGCCAAGCGGCAGGGCGCACAGGACCGCCTGCTCTCCTACACCCGCGACCACGGCCACACCTTCTGGGTGGTCGAGCGCAAGGACGATGGCGCAATCCTCGGCTTTTGCGGGCTGAAGCGCTGCAACCAGCAGGGCGGTCCGATCGGCATGATGGAAGTGGGCTGGCGCCTGCGCGAAGATGCCTGGGGCAAGGGCTATGCGAAGGAAGCGGCCAAGGCCTCGCTCGACCTCGCTTTCGAGCGTTTCGGCGCGGACGAGGTCGTCGCGCTCACTGTCATGGGCAACGAGGGCAGCTGGGGGCTGATGAAACGGCTCGGCATGCGCCGGCGCGAGGATCTCGACTTCGCAAATGCCGATTTCGACAAGGATAACCCCGTCATCATCGTCTATTCGATCGCGCGGGACGAATGGCATGGCTGACATCATCGCCGAAACCGACCGCCTGATCCTGCGCACCATCGAGGAAAGCGACGCGGCCGAGCAATACCGCCTGCTCAACACGCCGACCGTCATGGCGCGGTTGGGCGGGCCGAAGGAACTGCACGAGATCGAGGCCAAGCACGCCAAGGCGATCCAGTGGTATGCCACCCGCGGCTTCAGCTTCCTGATGCTGGTCGAAAAGGACACGGGCGAACTGGTCGGCCATGCGGGCATCAAGCTGGTCGACAACCCGCTGGCCAGGAATCAGGGCGATCACGAGATCGGCTGGCTCATCCGCGAGGACCGCTGGCGGCGCGGCTATGCCGAAGAAGCGGTGCGCGCGATTCTCGACTGGGCCTTCGGGCGCGTGGGTGCACCGCATGTCGTCGCGCTGACCAGCGACCTCAACGTGGCCAGCTGGAAGCTGATGGAAAAGCTCGGCATGGTCCGGCGCGAAGATCTCGATTTCGAGGACCCGAACTTTCCGCCCGAAGACCGCAAGACTATCCTCTACAGCATGACCAAAGACCAATGGGAGAAGGCCCAGTGACCAGGCCCGGCGTCAATATCGTACCGATCCACGGCAAGACCCCGCAAATCCACGAGAGCGCGTTCATCGCGCCCGGTTGCACAATCATCGGGGACGTGACGATCGGGGCGGGAAGCTCGATCTGGTACAATTGCGTGCTGCGCGCGGACGTCAGCCGCATCGTCATCGGCGAACGGACCAATGTGCAGGACGGAAGCGTGCTCCATTGCGACCCCCCGCGCCCGGGCGATCCCGATGGCTCGCCGCTCATCATCGGCGACGACGTGCTGATCGGGCACATGGCAATGGTCCATGGCTGCCGGATCGAGGATCGCGGCTTCGTCGGCCTCGGCGCGATTGCCATGAACAAGGCGGTAATCGGCAGCGACGCCATGCTGGCAGCAGGCGCCATGCTGACCGAAGGCAAGGTCATGGGCGAACGCGAACTATGGGGCGGGCGCCCTGCGCGCAAGATGCGCGATCTCGACGACATGGCCGTGGCCGGCATGCGCATGGGCACGGCGCATTATGCCGAGAACGCGAAGCACCACGCTGCCGCCATCGATGAAGCGCTCAAGGACTGAGCTTCCCGAAGCCGGCGAACTGCTCGCCCTGCTCGATGATCGCCAGCGTCTCGCCGTCCGGGTCACGCCGGGCGCAAGGAGCGAGGCGGTGACGATCGAGGAGGGCCGCGTGCTCGTGAAAGTGCGCGCCAAGCCGCAGGACGGTGCGGCGAACGATGCCGTTATCCGGCTGCTCGCTCTGGTACTCGACATAGCGCCGTCGCGCATCGAGATGTTGCGCGGCGCAACTTCGCGCGAGAAGCTTTTCCGGGTCGAGCCCTAGCCTGCAGGCCGCGCATAGCGCGCAAGGAAGCCGACGAAATCGATCTTGCCCAGTTCCACGCCTTCCTTGCGCAGGATGGCGTAGGCCGTTGCCGCGTGGAAGTAGAAGTTGGGCATCGTCCAGTCGCGCAGGTATTCGTGCGCGGCCATAACGAAGCGCATGCCGTTGGGCAGGGTCATGTCGATTTCCGCATCATGCGCCGCGGCTTCGCGTTCACCGGCAGAAGCCACATGCCCGCGTGCCGTGGCTAGCATGGCGCGGACCTCGTCGAAGCTGGCAAGCGCCGTCTCTTCGTGCGGGATTTCCATGCCCCACACCCGGCCGAGCGCCATGTAGACCTGGTTCACCGCGATGCGGAATTGCGATTCCAGCGGGAGCATGTCCTCGGCAAGCCGCCCCTCGGCCAGTCGCCCGTCGGACACTCCGGCCTTCTGGGCCTTGGCCGCAAGATGGTCGAGCGTAGCTAGAATATTGCCGAAAGTGGCGATTGCGGCGGACGAATAGGACATGGTTCTCTCCCGTGAGGTTTTGGGAGAGGTAGGGCTGTCTCAGCCCTGGATCAACGACCGCAGCGCATCGATCCGGTCCGCTTCGTGCGGCGGCTTGTCCCAGCGGATGCGATGGATGCGCGGGAAGCGCATGGCGAGGCCCGACTTGTGCCGCTTGCTTTCGTGCACGCTGTCGAAGGCGACCTCGAACACCAGGCTCCGGTCGGTCTCGCGCACCGGGCCGAAGCGGTTGACGGTATTCTGGCGCACGTGGCGGTCGAGCTTCTTCAGCTCCTCGTCGGTGAAGCCCGAATAGGCCTTGCCCACCGGCAACAGGTCCGCGCCCTGGTCCGGGTCGCCGTCCCAGCAGCCGAAAGTGTAGTCGGAATAGAAGCTCGATCGCTTGCCGCTGCCGCGCTGGGCATACATCAGCACGCAATCGACCAGCAGCGGATCGCGCTTCCATTTGTACCAGAATCCCACGCGTCGCCCGGCGATATAGGGGCTGTCCTTGCGCTTGAGCATCAGCCCTTCGATCGCATCGTCGCGGCTGCCTTCGCGGATCTGCGCGAGGTGCTCGAAGTCGCGCGCCTCGACCACGCTGCTGATATCGAAATGGCTGTCCGGCAGGCGCGCCATCAGCGCCTCGAGCCGCGAGCGCCGCGCGGTCCATGCGCGTTCGCGCAAATCCTCGCCTTCGACGATCAGGGCGTCATAGAGGCGCACGAAGGCCGGAAATTCGGTGAGCATCTTCTTCGACACGGTCTTGCGCCCGAGCCGTTGCTGCAGCGCATTGAAGCTGGCCGCTCCGCCTTCTTCACCGCCTTGGTGCGACCCGCGCACGAGCAGTTCGCCGTCGAGCACCGCGTTGAAGGGCAGCACTTCGAGCAATTCGGGGAAGGTCGCGGAAATATCGTCGCCCGAGCGCGAATAGAGCCGCGTCTCGCCGCCGGCGCGCACCAGCTGCACGCGGATGCCGTCCCATTTCCACTCTGCCGCATAGTCTGCAAGGTCGACCACCGTGTCCTCGAGCGGGTGGGCGAGCATGAAGGGGCGGAAGGTCGGCAGGTTCTCGGTATCGGGCGGGGCCTTTCCGTGCGCGGCCCAGTCGAACAGGTCGGCATAGGGCGGCTGGAGCCCGTGCCAGTACTCCTCCACCTCGTCGACCGACACGTCGAATGCCTGCGCGAAGGCGGTCTTGGCGAGCCGGCTCGAAACGCCGATGCGCATCCCCCCGGTCGCCAGCTTGAGCAGTGCATAGCGGCCCGAGGCATCGAGCCGGTCGAGCAGCCTGGGAAGTTCCGTCACCACGCTCTTGCGCGTCATGGCCGAGAGCAGGTCGACCGTTTCGCTGACACTTGGCGGGGAGGGTGGATCGTCGGGAGCGGGCCACAGCAGGCTCGCCGTCTCTGCCGTATCGCCGACGAAATCGCGGCTCAGCGTCCACAGCACCGGATCGACGCGCTCCTGCATCAGATTGCGGATCGTCGAGCTTTTGACGGCCGGAAAGTCGAGCCCGTCGGACAGCGCTGCCAGCGCCCAGCCACGATCGGGGTCGGGCGTCGCGCGCAGATACTCCGCGATCAGCCGCAGCTTCTCGTTGCGGGAGCGCGTGTAGACCAGCGCATCGACCAGGCCGGCGAATTCTTCCACGCCTAGTCGTCCTCGTCTTCATAGCCGACCAGTGCCAGCGCACGTGCACGGCGCTGGTGGAGCTGGCACCAGCGCAGCAGCGCGTCCTCGCGGCCGTGGGTAATCCAGTTCTCCTGCGCGCCGACTTCCTCGATCGTACGGGTCAGTTCGCCCCAGTCGGCGTGGTCGGAAATGACCAGTGGCAGCTCGACATTGCGCTGGCGGGCGCGCTGGCGCACGCGCATCCACCCGCTCGCCATGGCAGTGATGGGATCGGGCAGGCGCCGGCTCCAGCGGTCGTTGAGGGCGCTGGGAGGGCACACGACGATGGCGCCGCGCATATCGTCCTTGGAATAGTCCGAGACGAGCCGGAGTTCGCCGAGGTCCACGCCGTGTTCCTCGTAAAGGCGGCACATTTTCTCCATCGCACCGTGGAGGTAGATCGGGTCGCGGTGCCCGGCGCGCCGCAACTCCGCGATGACCCTCTGCGCCTTGCCCAGCGCATAGGCACCGACCAGCACGCAGCGGTCGGGATGCGCGGCGAGCCGATCGAGGAGCTTGACCATCTCCTCCTCGATCGGCGGGTGAGTGAACAACGGCAGGCCAAAAGTCGCCTCGGTGATGAAGATGTCGCACTTCGTCACTTCGAAAGGCGCACAGGTGGGATCGGCGCGGCGCTTGTAATCGCCCGTCACCACCACGCGCTCGCCCGCGTGTTCGAGCAGGATCTGCGCGCTGCCCAGCACATGGCCTGCCGGCACATAGGTCGCATCGACCCCGCCGGGCAGGCGGATCGTCTCGCCATAGGCGACCGGTGTCGCCCCGGCAGAAGTCGCGTAGCGCAACTTCATGATCGCCAGCGTCTCGGGCGTGGCCACCGTCTGGCCGTGCCCGCCGCGCGCATGGTCGGCGTGGCCATGCGTCACCAGCGCCTTGTCGACCGCGCGCGAAGGATCGACCCAGCAGTCTGCGGGGACGATATGGATGCCGTGCGGCTCGGGTCGGATCCAGGAAAAGGGGGCGGCCATCCCCGCACCAACGGCAGGGAGGCGCACCGGTTTCCTATTTGTCCTTGTACTTGTCGAACCAGGCGATGACCGCCGCACCCTTCGCCGCTTGCTGGCTCGGACTCATGGTGAGATCGCTATGGCTTGCGCCGGGCATCACGACCAGCGCGGTGTCGACGCCCAGCACCTTCAGCGCACCGTAGAACTGCTCGGCCTCGCTGCGCGGGGTGCGATAGTCCTCCTCGCCCACCAGCATCAGCGTCGGGGTCTTGATGTTGGCCGCATTGGCGAGCGGCGAACGGCGCCAGTAGTCCTCGGGCCGCTCCCACGGCTGGCCTTTCATCCAGTACTTGCCGAAGAAGGCATAGCCGTCGCTCATCAGGGCCATGTTGGTCCAGTTGATCACCGGCTTGTAGGAGGCGGCCGCAGCGAAGCGGTCGGTCTTGCCGACGATCCATGCGGTCAGGATGCCGCCGCCCGATCCGCCGGTGACGAAGAGGTTGTCCGCATCGGCATAGCCCGCGGCAACCGCTGCATCGACTGCGGCCATCAGCTCGTCATGGTTGGAGATCGGATAATTGCCCTCGATCCGGTCGGCAAAGGCCTGGCCGTAGCCTGTCGAACCACCCGGATTGGTATAGAGCGTGGCGTAACCTGCAGAGGCGTAGATCTGGTAATCCGAGGAGAAGCTCGGGCCGTAACCGGCATAGGGGCCGCCGTGAATCTCGAGGATCATCGGCAGCGGCTTGCCTTCCTGCCAGTCGGCGGGAAGCACGATCCAGCTGGGGATCTTCGTCCCGTCCGCCGCCGTGACCTGCAGTTCGCGCACCTGTGCGAGGCGCTTGCCCGACAGTTTCAGGTCGTTGAGCGAGGTCAGGCGCGTGGCCTTGCCGCTGCGGAGCACCGATACGTCGGAGGGCCTCAAGGTGCTGCCGCTGGTGTAGGCGAGCACGCCGCCATCGGACACGCTCCACTGCCCGCCCGCATAGGGGCGCGTGTAATAGGTATCGACCAGCTCCGCGCCGAGCGGGCTGACGCTGCCGCCCAGCGATACCTTGGCGACCTTGTAGGTGCCCTCGTCCTCGTAGCCTGCGAAAAGGCCCGCGGCGTTCCATTCGAGCGAGGTCACGTCGCGGTCGAAACCGCTGGCGATCCGGCGCTTGTTCGACCCGTCGCGGTCCATCACGTAGATGCCGTTCTGGACATAGGCCATCGCCTGGTCGTCATAACCGAGATAGGCGATCTGCCGTCCGTCGGGCGAGACCTGCGGATTGGCATCGGGACCGTCGCGGTCGGTCAGCGCGGTAATCGCGCCCGAGGTCACGTCGATCGCATAGACTTCGCTGTCGACACCGCTCAGTTCCCAGTCCTCGTCGCGATTGCCGCTGATGAGGATGGTGCGCCCGTCGGGCGTCCATTCTAGCCCGCCGCCGTGATTGCGGTCGCCATGGGTCAGCTGGCGCGGCGCTCCGCCGACCGCATCGACGAGGAAGACCTGCGTGAATCCCGGCGTGAGGTAACCGGCCCCGTCATAGCGATAGGTCACGCGGTCGATTATCTGCGGGCCCGGCTTCCACTTGGCGCCTTCGGGCGGCGAAAGCGGCGAGCCCAGCTTCAGCGGTTCGGACGGGATATCGGCCGAATAGGCGATGCGCTTGCCGTCGGGCGACCAGGCCAGCGATTGGGGCGCGCCGGGCAGGGCGGTGATGTTCGCGCTCTGCCCGCTCGCCATCCAGCGCACGTGCAGTTCGGGCCCGCCGCCGCTCTGGGTCGAGACATAGGCGAGGCGATCGCCGCCCGGCGACCAGCGCGGGCTGGAGTGCGATCCCTCGCCCGTCACCAGCGGCGTTTCCGCTCCGCTCGCCACGTCGATCATCCAGATCGAGGAAACCGCGGCATCGGTCATGATATCGTTGGTCCGGCGCACATAGGCGATGCGCTTGCCGTCCGGGCTGATCTGCGGATCGGCAGCCACGCTGAGGCCGAACAGGTCCTCTGCGGTAAAGGCCGGGCTGGGCGCATCCTGCGCATAGGCCGGTGCGGCAAGCGCCAGACCGAGCGCGGCGAAACAGGCGTATCTCATGAAAAAACCTCCCCTGCGGCAACAGGGGAGGTTCAATCACACGGGAACGATTCTGGCTAGAGCGGGCGAGCCGCTCAGCTTTCACCCTTGGTTTCGCTGGTGTCGGCCTCGGGCTTCTTCTTGGGCGCGGCCTTCTTCTTCGCCGCGGGCTTGCCCTTGGGCTTGGCCTTGGCCTTGGGCGGTGCGGGCGTCAGTTCGAAGCTCGGCTTGCCGTCTTTCAGGGTCACCGCAACCTCGCCGCCGTCGGCCAGCTTGCCGAACAGCAGTTCCTCGGCCAGCGGCTGCTTGATCTTTTCCTGGATCAGGCGGCCCATCGGGCGCGCGCCGTAGAGCTTGTCGTAACCCTTGTCGGCGAGCCAGGCGCGGCTTTCCTTGTCGAACTGGATGTCGACGTTCTGTTCGGCCAGCTGCAGTTCGAGCTGGAGGATGAACTTGTCGACCACGCGCGCGACGGTCTGCTTGCCGAGATAGGCAAACGGCACGATCGCATCGAGACGGTTGCGGAATTCGGGGGTGAACATGCGCTTCACCGCCTCTTCGCTGGCATCTTCCTTGCTCACGTCTCCGAAGCCGATACCCTGGCGCGCCATGTCGGACGCGCCGGCATTGGTCGTCATGATGAGCACCACGTTGCGGAAGTCGACCGTCTTGCCGTGGTGGTCGGTCAGGCGGCCGTTATCCATCACCTGCAGCAGGATGTTGAACAGGTCCGGATGCGCTTTCTCGATTTCGTCGAGCAGGAGGACGCAGTGCGGGTTCTGGTCAACCGCATCGGTTAAAAGTCCGCCCTGGTCGTAACCAACATAACCCGGAGGCGCGCCGATCAGGCGGCTGACCGAGTGGCGTTCCATGTATTCCGACATGTCGAAGCGCTTGAGCTCGATGCCCATGATGCTGGCGAGCTGGCGGGCGACCTCGGTCTTGCCGACGCCGGTCGGGCCGGAGAACAGGAACGAGCCGATCGGCTTGTCCGGATCGCGCAGGCCTGCACGGCTCAGCTTCATCGCGGTCGACAGTCTCTCGACCGCGGCGTCCTGACCGAAGACCACGTGCTTCAGGTCGCGCTCGAGGTTTTCGAGTGCCTTCTTGTCGTCGCTCGATACCGACTTGGGCGGGATGCGCGCCATGGTCGCGATCACGGCCTCGATTTCCTTGGCGGTGATCTTCTTCTTGCGGCGGCTGGGCGGTACCAGCATCTGCATCGCGCCGACCTCGTCGATCACGTCGATCGCCTTGTCGGGCAGCTTGCGGTCGTTGATGTAGCGCGCTGACAGCTCGACAGCGGTCTTGATCGCATCGGGCGTGTACTTGACCTTGTGGTGGTCCTCGAACGCGCTGCGCAGGCCCTGGAGGATCTTGATCGTATCCTCGATGGTCGGCTCGTTCACGTCGATCTTCTGGAATCGGCGCAGCAGCGCGCGGTCCTTTTCGAAGTGATTGCGGAATTCCTTGTAGGTGGTCGAACCGATGCAGCGGATCGCACCGCTCGACAGCGCCGGCTTCAACAGGTTCGAGGCGTCCATCGCCCCGCCGCTGGTCGCACCCGCACCGATCACCGTGTGGATTTCGTCGATGAAGAGGATCGCGTCGGGCATGCCCTCGAGCTCGTTGACGACCTGCTTCAGCCGCTCCTCGAAATCGCCACGATAGCGCGTGCCGGCCAGGAGCGCGCCCATGTCGAGCGAGTAGATCACCGCATCGAGCAGAACCTCGGGCACGTCGCCTTCGACGATTTTGCGCGCGAGGCCTTCCGCGATGGCGGTCTTGCCCACGCCCGGATCGCCCACGTAGAGCGGGTTGTTCTTCGACCGGCGGCACAGGATTTGCACGGTGCGGTCGACTTCGGGGCCGCGGCCGATCAGCGGGTCGACCTTGCCGGCTTCCGCCTTGGCGTTGAGGTTGACGGTGAACTGGTCGAGCGCGGTTTCCTTCTTGTCGGCGGGCTTGGCCTGTTCGGTCGCCTCGTTGCCCTGCGCTTCTTCCGCGCCCTGCGGGGGACGCGCTTCGACCTGCTTGCCGCCCTTGCCGATGCCGTGGCTGATGAAGCTCACCGCGTCGAGCCGGCTCATGTCCTGCTGCTGCAGGAAATAGACCGCATAGCTGTCGCGTTCGGAAAACAGCGCCACCAGCACATTCGCGCCGGTCACCGTGTCCTTGCCCGAAGACTGGACGTGCAGGATGGCGCGCTGGATCACGCGCTGGAAACCGGCGGTCGGCTGCGGATCCGCGCCGTCGTCGGACT
This sequence comes from Qipengyuania gaetbuli, assembly GCF_020171365.1. Classification (NCBI taxonomy): domain Bacteria; kingdom Pseudomonadati; phylum Pseudomonadota; class Alphaproteobacteria; order Sphingomonadales; family Erythrobacteraceae; genus Qipengyuania; species Qipengyuania gaetbuli. The sequence continues at coordinate 1,340,037 of NZ_JAIUZO010000002.1, forward strand.
TCAGCGACTGGTATTCCTGTTCGAGGTACTGCGTCACCACTGCCGTCAGCTCGCCCAGGTCGACACCGCAGGCGGTCATGACCTGCGCTGCGTCCTCGTCGCCGATCAGCGCCAGCAGCAGGTGTTCGAGCGTCGCATATTCATGGCGACGTTCGCCCGCATCGCTAAGCGCGGCGTGGAGGGTCTTTTCGAGGTTGGCAGCGAAACTTGGCATTCGGATCCTACTTTCGAGGGACTCGCAGAAGGGCGAGACAGGGTGAGCCTAGGGTATCAAGCTTGACGAAAGCTGACCGGACGGCAGCGTGGGAAAGCGATATGGGAAGCGGGCGGCGCAATTTCAGCCCCCCGCTCACGCCCTAGCCCTTTCGCCCGAACAGGGCGTCGGCCGCATCGCGGTGTGCGGCGGCTTTGAGGCGGTGTTTCTCGACGCGGGCGATTTCGTCCTCGAGCAGGCGGATCCGCTCTTCCAGTTCGTCGATCGAATAGGGGGACAGGTCCTCTGCGGCGAGCTTGCTCGCGGCGTCGCCCTTGGGGCGCGGACGGTCGTCGTCATCCATGGGGCCATGCTCTTCCTTTGGGCGGTTGCTGTCAACACGCTCAGACGGTAATGCACCGCCGCGTGGCGCAGGGGCCACGATTTTGCGACGGGGGCGATACTTGGCCGACAATCCGCCGGAAACGATGACCGCAATGGGTTTCGATGCACCCGGCGGGCCGGAGGTCTTCCGCCCCGAAACGCTGCCCGTGCCGGTCCCCGGTCCGATGCAGGTGCTGATCAAGGTCGACCATGCCGGCGTGAACCGCCCCGACGTGATCCAGCGGCAGGGCTTCTACCCGCCGCCGCCGGGCGCCTCGCCCATTCCCGGGCTGGAGGTGTCGGGCACCGTCGTCGCCATCGGCGAAGGGGCCGCGCCTGAAATGCTCAACCGGCGCGTCTGCGCACTGGTGTCGGGCGGGGGCTATGCCGAATATTGCCTCGCCCATGCCGGCCACTGCCTCCATGTCCCGCACGGCATGGACATGGCCGCCGCCGCAGCCATTCCCGAAACGCTGTTCACCGTGTGGCACAATGTGTTCGAGCGCGGCTGGGCGCGCGATGGCGAGACCCTGCTGGTCCATGGCGGGACCAGCGGCATCGGCACCATGGCGATCCAGCTGGCCAAGGAATTCGGCCTCAGCGTCGTCACTACCGCTGGCAGCGAGGACAAGTGCGAGGCCGCGCGCCGTGTCGGCGCGGACCTTGCGATCAACTACAAGGCCGAGGATTTCGTCGAGAAGGTCAATGCCTTTACCGATGGCCGCGGTGCCGACGTGGTGCTCGACATGGTCTCGGGCGATTACGTGCAGCGCAATCTCGACTGCCTCGCAGTGGACGGGCGGCACGTGACCATCGCTGTGCTCGGCGGGCTCAAGGCCGAAATCAACATGGCCAAGCTGATGAGCAAGCGGCAGACCATGACCGGCTCCACGCTGCGTCCACGCTCGGACGAGTTCAAGGCGCTGCTCGCCGACGAGATCTACAACCATGCCTGGCCGCTGTTCGAGGACGGGACCATTGCACCGGTGATGGACGAGATTTTCCCGCTGGCAGAGGTTTCCGCTGCCCATGCGCGGATGGAAGCGGGCGATCATATCGGCAAGATCGTCCTCAAGGTCGGCAATGGCTGAGTACACGCTCCACGAGGATCCGCGCAGCGGCAATTGCTACAAGATCAAGCTGACCGCCGCGCTGGTGGGCGTGCCGCTGGCCCTGCGCCAGTACGACATCATGGCAGGCGAAACGCGCACCGCCGAATTCCTTGAACAGGTCAATCCCAACGGGCGTATCCCGGTCCTGCAGGTGGACGATCGCTTCCTGCCCGAAAGCAATGCCGCCTGCTGGTACCTGGCCGAAGGCAGCGCGCTGGTTCCCGAAGCGCGGTTCGAGCGTGCGGACATGCTGCGCTGGATGTTCTTCGAACAGTACAGCCACGAACCCAATATCGCGACCTTGCGCTTCTGGCTGCATTTCGTGGGCGAGGCGAAGCTGACCGAACAGCAGGATGCGCAAATCATGGCCAAGCGTATCGCCGGCTGCGAGGCGCTGGCGCTGATGGACGCACATCTCGCCACGCGCGACTGGTTCGTCGGCGACAGTGTCACGCTCGCCGACATCGCGCTCTATGCCTATACCCATGTCGCGGGCGACGGCGGCTTCAAGCTGGAGGAATATCCGGCGATCCGAGCATGGCTGGCACGGGTCGAGGGATTGCCCGGCTATGTCGCCATGGCCTGAGCCGGCGGGCGCGCGTTGCGCCTTGCCGAATCCGCGCCTCTCGCCTACATGGGCGGGGCAATGGCCGCTCCGCGAGGGGCGGCCCTTCTATTTTCAAGTCTGAGAAAAGGCGATTTCATGGCCGACCAACCCACTCCGCTGATGCCGCACGCGACCGCCACCTGGCTGGTCGACAACACCGGCCTCTCGTTCGAGCAGATCGCCGAATTCTGCGGCCTCCACATCCTCGAAGTGCAGGCCATGGCCGACGACCTGGCGGGCAGCAAGTACACCGGCCGTGACCCGCTCCATTCGGGCGAACTGACGCAGGCCGAAATCGACCGCGGCCAGGCCGATCCGGAATACCGCCTCAAGATGCAGCGCGCGCCCGTCGCCGTCAGCCGCACCAAGGGCCCGCGCTACACGCCCGTGTCCAAGCGCCAGGACAAGCCGGACGGCATCGCCTGGATCCTGCGCAACCACCCCGAAGTCTCGGACGCGCAGGTGTCCAAGCTGATCGGCACCACGCGCAACACGATCACCGCGATCCGCGAGCGTAGCCACTGGAACATCCAGAACATCAATCCCAAGGATCCGGTCACGCTCGGCCTGTGTTCGCAGCGTGAACTCGACGCTGTCGTCGCCAAGGCCGCCAAGAAGGCCGGCATCGAAGGCGCTGCAGCCGTGGCGGATTCGGGCAGCGACCGCGAAAAGCTGATCGAGGAACTGCGCGCCGAACGCGACGCCAATGAAAAGGCCGCCGCCGAAGCCGCACAGGAAGCCGAGGCCGAGGAATGGCTCCGCGCCAAGCGTGCCGCCGAGGAAGAAGGCGAAGCACCCGCCGAAGAAGCCTGACGGCACAAGGCATAGCCAATTCGAAGGGCGGGCGAGGCAGATGGCTTCGCCCGCCCTTTTTGCTTGCGTTTAGGGGCAGATAGGCCATGTTACTGACATGGATGTAAGCAAGCTGCCCAATTATCATCCCGTGCCGTGGGACACGCGTTTTGAAGCCATCGCGCTGCCCGACATGTTCGCGCGCACGGCGACCGCCGCGCCGGATGCGCCGCTGCTGCATTTCCTCGGCCGCACCTACCCCTATTCCGAACTGCACGAGCAGGCCCGACGGTTCGCGCTCGGCCTGATCGCCCGCGGCATCGCGCCCGGCGACCGGGTCGGCCTGTTCCTGCCCAACGTGCCCAGCTATGTCGCGGCCTATTACGGCGCCATGCTGGCAGGCGCGGTGGTGGTGAATTTCTCCCCGCTCTACTCGGTCGATGAACTCAGCACACAGGTCGCCGACAGCGGCACGCGCCTGCTGGTGACGGTGGACGTGCCCGAGCTCTACGGCACGGCGGAAAAGGTGCTCCACGCCTCGCAGCTCGAAACGCTCGTGGTAAGCTCGCTTTCGGGCATGCTGCCGAAGCTGAAAGGCCTGGCCCTCAAGCTCTTTGCGCGCAGCAAGATCGCCAAGGTCGCCTATGGCGACGGGGTAATCGCGTGGGACGTTCTCCTATCGCAAGGCTCTGCCAGCAAGGCCGCGCTGCCTCCGCTCGATCCGCAGGGCCTCGCGTTGCTGCAGTATACCGGCGGGACCACGGGCACGCCCAAGGGCGCGATGCTGACCCACGCCAATCTGTCGATCAATGCGCTGCAGACAGCCGGGCTCAATCCTTTCGGAGATCCTGCGGGCGAGGTCTTCATGGGCGCGCTGCCGTTCTTCCATGTCTTCGCCAATACCGCGCTGCTCAACCACGCAGTGGTGACCGGTGCATCGATCGCCATGGTCCCGCGCTTCGACACGAAGCAGGTGCTGCAGACGATCGAGAAATACGGGGCCACCGGCTTCCCCGGCGTGCCGACCATGTTCCAGGCCCTGCTCGACCATCCGGACCTCGCGAAGACCGACCTTTCGACGCTCAAGGTCTGTATTTCGGGCGGCGCGCCGCTGCCCGGCCCGCTGCGCGAGAAGTTCGAGGCGGCCACCGGCGTGCGATTGGTAGAGGGCTACGGCCTCACCGAAAGTTCAGGCGTGGTCTCGGCCAACCCCTACGAAGGCAAGCGCAAGCCCGGCACCATCGGGCAGGTCGTCATGGGGACCGAAGTGCTGCTGCTCGACAAGGAGGATCCAGAGGTGATCGCCCCTGCCGGCGAACCGGGCGAACTGGCGCTGCACGGCCCGCAGATCATGCAGGGCTACTGGAACCGGCCCGACGCGGCGAAGGACGTGTTCGTCGAGCATTTCGGCAAGCGCTGGCTGCGCACCGGCGACGTGGCCACGGTGGACGAGGAAGGCTTCCTCGCCATCGTCGACCGGATCAAGGACATGATCGCGGTGGGCGGTTTCAAGGTCTTCCCCAGCCAGGTGGAAGACGTGCTGCTCGAGCACGAAGCGGTCAAGGAAGCGCTCGTGATCGGCGTTCCGGATGAATACCTCGGCGAATGCCCCAAGGCCTATGTCACGTTGAACTCCGGCGAAGGCGCCACCGGCGATGCCCTGCGCGAATGGCTCAACGCCCGCATCGGCAAGCACGAGCGCGTTTGCGACGTCGTCATCCGCGAAGACTTGCCCAAGACCATGATCGGCAAGCTCGATCGCAAGGCCCTTCGCGCCGAAGTCCTCGACTGAGGCGCACACAAGAAGAAGGCCGCCCTGCGCCGTGCGCAGGACGACCTTCGTCCTCTCCTAGCTTGTCTGCCGCGCCGCTCAGTTGGCGACGGAAAGCTCCGGCTGCTTGGCCTGCTGCGCGGGGGCAGCGGCCTTCACCGACTTGTCGCGGTGGGCGAAACGCCCTTCGACCTGCGCGCCCTGTTCGATGGTCAGCGCGTCGTAATAGACGTCGCCGGTAATCTTCGCGCTCTTCAGGATGACCAGTTCGCGCGCCGTGATCGAACCGTTGACCGTGCCGGCCAGGCGGGCGGTTTCCGCCTTCACGCCGCCGGTGATCGTGCTGGTTTCGCCCTGCACCAGGCTGGAGCAGGCGATGTCGCCTTCCACGCTGCCGTCGATATGCAGGTCGGCCGAAGCCTTGATGTCGCCCTTGATAGCGAGATCGGAACCGAGAACGGAGAAGGTCGAATTGCTCTTGCTGGCCATGGGAATGCTGCGTCCGGAATTAGTGGGCGTCGGCGAGCTCAGGGGCTCGGCGGATTTCTTCGAGAACATGGGGGGCGGTCTCCAGGAAAGTACGCGGGTTGACCGCGCGATTGTTGATCCGGACCTCGAAGTGGAGGTGCGGACCGGTCGAGCGACCCGTGCTGCCGATGGCACCGATGGTCTGGCCCGGCAAGACCTGCTGTCCAACCTTGGCATTGAACTTCGACATGTGCGCATAGCGCGTCATCAGGCCGTTGCCATGGGCGATTTCGACCGTGTTGCCGTAGCCGCCCTTGCGGCCGACGAAGGTGACGCGGCCCTTGGCGGCGGCGTAGATCGGGGTGCCGGTGGCGCCCTTGAAGTCGAGGCCGCTGTGCATTGCGGCACGGCCGTTGAAAGGGTCGCGGCGATAGCCGAAGCCCGACGAGATCAGGTCCTTGCGAGCCGGGGCGAACTGCGGGACGCCTTCGAGCGCCTGCTCGAGCGCGGCCATGCGCGCCATCGACAGGCCGAGGCGTTCGAAGCGCGGATCGATCGAGCCGTCGGCATCGGTAGCGAGCCCTTCGAGCGGACCACCCATCGCCTGGTTGCGGCTGGAACGGATCACCTGGGCGGGATTGAGCTGGAGCTGCTTGAGCGCATCGGCGGCACGCTGGGCGCGCCAGTCGGCATAGCGGGTGAGGCCTTCGACCACGGCAAGCTGGCGGGCTTCGATGCGGGCGAGTTCCGCAGCCTGCGGAAATGCGGCGCTGACCTTCTCGACCGTGGCGGCGGCTTCGCCGGAGCTGTCGGAAACGGTAGTCTCGACCTTCATTTCCTCGGGCAGCAGCTCGGCCACGCCCTCGATGAATTCCATCCGGCGGTCGAGGTCGGCGCTGACTTCCTCGAGATTGTCGCCATAGGCGGCGAGGCGTTCTTCCGAGGTCGCGACCTTGGCTTCGCGGTCGAGCAGCGAGAGGCGGTCCGAAGCGGCGCGGTACTGCGCCCAGCCGGCGACCGCCATCGACACCGCCCACACGAACAGCACCGCCACGGCGATTGCCGCAGCGGTCATCTGCACACGCGAGGAGATGGTGATGAAGCGGACCTGGCCTTCGGAGCGCATGAAGAACTCGCGATCCGGGAACCAGCTCTTGATACGGGCGATGCGACCGCCCTGTGCGATGTTGTTATCCAAAACGACCCGTCCCTTGGTCTTTGACCCTTGGGTGGGATCGCTAACAACAGTTCCCGGCAAAGGCGAATCCTGACCCCGCCGAATCCACGAGTCGAAGAGTAAGCGGGACGAGTCGTTTCATCTGCGCGAAATTTCCGAACTTTTCCGGGAACCATTCCCTAAGTCGTTGTTTACCATGCGCCCACCGATTCGGCCCGATTCCGTCCCAATGACAAGGGTTTATGCGCCTGCTAGGGCAGATTCATGAGCGGCTCGGGAACAGCGCGGCGAATCGGTCTGCTGGGTGGCAGTTTCAACCCGGCCCATGGCGGGCACCGGCGGATCTCGCTGTTCGCGCTCGAAGCGCTCGACCTCGACGAGGTCTGGTGGCTGGTTTCGCCGGGTAACCCCTTGAAACCCAAGGCAGGCATGGCCCCGCTCGCCGCACGGCTCGCCTCTGCGGCGCAGCAAGCCCGCCGCGCCCCGATCCGCGCCACCGCGATCGAGCGCGAGCTGGGCACGCGCTTCACGGTGGACACGCTGGGTGCGATCCAGCGGCGCTATCCAAAATTCGAATTCGTCTGGCTGATGGGGTCGGACAATCTCGCCCAGTTCCACCAGTGGCGCGACTGGCGGGGAATAGCGCGCAGGATGCCGATTGCGGTGATCGCGCGGCCCGGCTATGATGCGGATGCTGTCGCGAGCCCCGCGATGGCCTGGCTGAGGCGCTACCGCGTCCCTCTCGCCAGCTTTGCAAATGGGGGCGAATGGAGCGCACCGGCACTGGTGACATTGCGTTTCGATCCCGACCCGCGTTCGGCAACGGCCATCCGCCGCGCCGACCCCGACTGGGCATCGCACCACGCCGGTTTTTCCCCGCGAGACCAGGTGACACACCGCCTCATTCCTCACGAGGAGGAAACGACTGCGCCATGATGCGCGTTGTCCTTTCCATGGCCTCAGCCCCTGCATCTTGGAGTACAGTGCACGCCTATGACACAGGCGCATACCGACCCGGCGCGTACCGGGACCGACACGGCGAAGGTCGTCCGCATGGCTGATGCCGGCGACGCCCTGCTTTCGCTCGTGCTCAAGCAGCTCGACGACGACCAGGCCCAGGAGGTCGTGACCATCGACCTCGAGGGGAAGACCTCGATTGCCGATCATATGGTGATCGCATCGGGCCGTTCGACCCGCCAGGTGGCCTCGATGGCGCAGAAGCTGGCTGAAGAGATCAAGAAAAACGGCTTCGGCCCGGTGAAGCTCGAAGGGCTTCCGGCCGCGGACTGGGTCCTGATCGATGCCGGCGATGTCGTGGTGCATCTCTTCCGCCCCGAAGTCCGCAGCTTCTACAATCTGGAGCGCATGTGGGCCTTCGGTGACGCGCCGCCAGTAGCCGGTACGGCGTAACCGTCTTGCGCTCGCGCCTCCGCGCGAGCGTCCTCGGTGCCATTCCTCCGCTTCGCTGCGGGCACCTGCGGGCGGGCAGTCGCCCTTTGACTGCCGTGACTCCACGCAGGTGAAACCACGGGTTCGCGCTTTGCTGCTCCACGTCATCGCTCGCGGAAAGATCGCCCGCTCGCCCGAGGCGGAGCTGGTTGCGCGCTATGAGAAGCGGCTGACGTGGCCGGTGAAATTCACCGAGCTGCCCGATACGGGCGGGCGCATTCCCGATCCCCAGGCCCCGTGCAAGACCGTCCTGCTCGACGAGCGGGGCAGGGACCTTCCGTCCGAAGAACTGGCCGCGATTCTCGAACGCTGGCGCGACGACGGGATGCGCGAATGCCGTTTCGTGCTGGGCGCGGCGGACGGGCATTCGGAAGAGGAACGGCGCGAGGCGGACCTGCTGCTCGCTTTCGGCAAGGCGACCTGGCCGCACCTGCTCGCCCGCGCCATGCTGGCCGAACAACTCTACCGTGCGACGACGATCATCGCCGGACACCCCTATCATCGCAGCGGCTGATGCTGCAGGAGTGACGCCATGATCCGTGTCGCCCTCCCGCTTATGGCCGCATCGCTGGCGCTCGCTGTCGCGCTGCCCGGCATCGCCATGCCGGGAAGTGGCGACGCGGCGCGCTTCGCCGATGCCGCCGATGCGCGCGAGGCGCTGGAAGCCGCCCGCCAGCAGCAGCGCAATGCCCGCGCCCGCGCCGAGCGGCTGGAGCGCCAGTCGGTCCGCTCGGAAGCCACGGCCGACAAGGCGCAGGCCGAAGCCGCCGCGCTGGCCGCGCGCGTCCAGCAGTCCGAAGCGGCGATCACCGCCGCCGAGGCAGAGCTCGCGCTGGTGGAAGGCCAGCGGCTCGCACTCGACCGCCAGCTGGCCCGCAAGCGCGAACCGCTGATGCGCCTTACCGCGGCGCTCCAGACCATGTCGCGCCGTCCGCTGGCGCTGGCAGCCTTGCAGCCCGGTTCGCTGGAAGACGTCGTCCACACCCGCGCAGCGCTGGCGTCTGCCATGCCGGTGGTGAGGGAACGGACCCGCGCGCTGCGGAGCGATCTCGACCGGGCCCGCGCGCTTGAGAAAAGCCGCGCCGACACGCTCGGTAGCCTCCGTTCGGCGCAGGAGAGCCTGACGTCACGCCGCAAGGAACTCGTGGCGCTGGCGGAGAAGGAGCGCGTGCTGGCCCGCCGTGCCGCTGGCGGCGCATCACGCGAGGCGGAACGCGCGCTGGTCCTTTCGGAAGAAGCGCGCGATCTTGACGCGCTGGTCGGCGAGCTCGAACTGGCCGGCGCCCTGCGCGTGCGCCTCGCGGCGTTGCCCGGCCCTGTCCTGCGCCCCGAAGAGGGCAAGGCCGCCGCGCCGCAGCCTGTCGCCGTGCCCAGTCCCGATTCGACCGAAGCGCCCTCGCGCTACCTCTTGCCGGTGGCAGGCCGCGTGGTGGCAGGCTTCGGCGAGGCGAGCGTTGCCGGCTCGCGCACCTCGGGTATCGCCATCGCCCCGCGTCCGCGCGCGCAGATCGTGTCGCCGGGCGCCGGGCGCGTCGCCTTTGCCGGGCCCTACCGCGGGTTTGGTTCGATCGTGATCGTCGAGCACGGCAATTGCTGGACCAGCCTCGTCACCGGCCTCGGCAATGTGGCGGTCGAGGTGGGCCAGAACGTCACGGCCGGTTCGCCGCTGGGGCAGGCCCCGCTGCGCAGGCCCGAAATCGCGCTCGAATTGCGGCGCGAGGGAGAGCCGGTCAATCCGCTCGACCACCTGCGCTAGACCGTCGGTCGAAAACCGTGCCTTGCAGGGACACAAATCGGCTCATCTTTCATTCACGCCCCGCGCGCTATAGAATGGTCGCAGCTTGCAAGGATTTGGTTTGATGAAGATTGCCGAACTGGCCCGTTCCGCCGCCCTCGTGACCGCCGTCGCGCTCATTCCCGCGACGACCGCCGGTCTCGCGCAGGTCGATGGCAAGGCAGGCCCCGAATTCGGCAAGCTGTTCGCAGTCTACCAGCGCATCAAGGCAAGCTATGTCGAGCCGGTGTCCGACGACGTGCTGATCAACGGCGCGATCGACGGCATGCTCGCCGCGCTCGACCCGCATTCGGCCTATCTCGACGGTTCCGATCTCCAGCGGCTGGAGACGATGATCGACGGCAATTATTCCGGTCTCGGCCTGTCGGTCGTGAGCGAGGATGGTGCGGTCAAGGTCATCTCGCCCTTCCGCGGTAGCCCGGCCGACCAGATGGGTGTGAAGGCGGGCGACTACATCACCCACCTCGACGGGGAACTGATCTACGGCCTCGAACTCGACGAGGCAGTGGCGCGCATGCGCGGCAAGGCCGGCACCGCGATCAAGCTCACCATCTTCCGTCCGGGCCGCGAAGAGCCGTTCGACGTAAGCGTGACGCGCGGTGTGATCGAACTCGAACCGGTCACCTGGGAACTGGCAGACGGCCGGATCGGCCACATCATGGTCAACGAATTCTCGCGCGACGTCGGCGCCGACGTCTACGGCGCGTGGAAGGATTTGCAGAAGCAGGCCGCCGGCCGCCTCAACGGCCTCGTGCTCGACTTGCGCTCCAATCCCGGCGGCTCGCTCGACGAAGCGGTGGCGCTGTCCGACCTGTTCCTCTCGCAGGGCCAGATCGTCTCGCAGCGCGGCCGTGCCCGCGGCGAATCGATCAGCTATGACGCGGAAACCGTGTTCCGCGGCGATATCGCGGAAGGCATCCCGATCGTGGTGCTGATCGACGCAGGCTCGGCCTCGGCCAGCGAAATCGTCGCCGGCGCGCTGCAGGACCATCGCCGCGCGGTGGTCATGGGCGAACGCAGCTTCGGCAAGGGCAGCGTCCAGTCGCTGCTCCCGCTCGGCCGCGAAGCCGCGCTCAAGCTGACGACGGCGCGCTATTACACGCCCAAGGGCCATTCGGTGCAGGAAGGCGGCATCAAGCCCGACATCACGGTGCCCCAGCTGTCCGACCCCGACCTTGCCAAGCGCAACAAGTTCATCATGCGCGAAAGCGATTTGCGCGGTCACCTGATCAACGAACTCGGCCTCAAGGACGAGGATCTCGAAAGCGACAAGCGCGCCGATCCGCGTTTCCAGCAAACCGCTGCCGAGCTCGAAGAGCAGGGCATCAAGGACTTCCAGCTGCACTATGCGCTGCAGACGCTGCGTCGGACCTCGCCGAGCTCGGTTGCCGTGCGCAACAAGTAGGGCTAGCAACCGCCCGGTATGACCGACACGTCCCCGACGCAGCTGGCCCAGCGGCTGGCGCTGGCGATCCCCGCAGCCCTGCTGGCAGGCGCCTATATCTCGCAATACGGCTTCGGCCTGTTCCCGTGCGAAATGTGCTGGTGGCAGCGCTGGCCGCATTTCGCCGCGCTCGCGCTGGCGCTGGTGTCCTTTGTTGCCCCGCCGAAGAAGCTCTGGATTGCGCTGGCGGCAGGCGGCATCCTGACCTCAGGCGCCATCGGCTTCTTCCATGCCGGCGTCGAATACGGCTGGTGGGAAGGGGTGACCTCCTGCGCGGCGATCCCGCTGCCGGATTCGGGCGAAAGCGCGCTCGATGCGATCATGAATACGCCGATGGTCCGCTGCGACGAGGCAGCGTGGACGCTGCTGGGCGTTAGCCTTGCAGGTTTCAACTTCCTCTTCTCGGTACTGGGCGGGCTGTTCATCTTCCGCCTGCTGGCAAAGGAAAAGGCGGCATGAGCAAGACACCCGACCACATCGCCCGGATGATCCGCGTAGACCAGGCGGGTGAATTCGGCGCCACCCGCATCTATGCCGGCCAGCTTGCCGTGATGGGCGACCGCGGCCCGCACTCGGCGGAAATCGCCGGCATGGCCGAACAGGAAGCCGATCACCGCGCGAAATTCGATGCGTTGATGGCACGCCGCGGCGTGCGCCCGACCGCGCTCCAGCCGTTCTGGGACCGCGCCGGTTTCGCGCTCGGCGCCGTGACCGCGCTGATCGGTCCGGAAGCGGCAATGGCCTGCACGGCCGCCGTCGAGACGGAAATCGACAAGCATTATTCCGACCAGCTCGACCAGCTCGCCGAGACCAACGAGGATCCCGAACTCGCCGCGATGATCGAGGAATTCCGCGAGGACGAGCGCGAGCATCGCGATGCCGCCCTGGCAGCAGGGGCAGAGCGTGCGCCCGCCTATCCGGTGCTCTCGGGCCTCATCCGGATGGGTTGCCGCGCGGCGATCCGGATTTCGGAACGGATCTGACGCTGTGCGGGCCCGCTGGTGGCCCGCTTCATTGACTATTCACGCGAAGGCGCGCCTAATCGCGCCATCCGCATTCCACGAGGTTCCCATGTCGAAGCCCCTTTTCGCCCTTGCCGCCACCGCAGCCGCATTCGCCGCGACGCCCGTCGCCGCGCAGCAGCCGGTCGACACCGGTGACGAGCGCTACAACATGGTCGTGGTCTATGGCGACGATGCCTGCCCGCCCAGCGAAGGCGACACGATCATCGTCTGCGCACGCAAGGCGGAAGCGGAACGCTACCGCATCCCCGAGGCGCTGCGCACTTCGGGCAGCCCGGCGAACGAAAGCTGGGCCTCGCGCGTGGAAAGCCTCGAGATGGTCGGCGCGTCGGGCATCATGTCCTGCACCCCGACCGGCCCGGCAAACTTCACCGGTTGTACCGAGCAATTCATCAACCAGGCCTATGCCGAAAAGCGCGAAGGCAGCGATGTGCGCTTCTCGCAGATCATCGCCGAACAGCGCGAGGAACGCCTCTCGACCATCGACGCCGATGCCGAGCGCACCCAGCGCGATGTCGAGATGATCGAGCGCGAATACATGGAGCGCCTCGCCCGCGAACGCGGCGAGCCGCTGCCGGGCGACGAGCCTGCCCCGACCACCGAGCCGACCGTGGTTGCCGACCAGCCCGAATAAGGTCTATGGCCTGTTAACCGTTTCCGGTTACAGCGCAGCCTCATGACTGCGCGTCCCAAGATCCTCACCGTTTTCGGCACCCGTCCCGAAGCGATCAAGCTGTTCCCGCTGGTCCATGCGCTGGAAGCGGACGACCGCTTCGAAAGCCGGGTCTGCGTGTCCGCACAGCATCGCGGGATGCTCGACCAGGTGCTCTCGATTGCGGGGGTCGCGCCGGACCACGATCTCGACCTGATGACGCCGGGCCAATCGCTCGACCAACTGACGGCCCGCGCGCTGACCGGCGCCGGCAAGGTGCTGGACGAGGAACGGCCCGACTGGGTGGTGGTGCAGGGCGATACGACCACGGTGATGGCGGGCGCGCTTGCCGCCTATTACCGCCAGATCCGCGTCTGCCATGTCGAGGCCGGCCTGCGCAGCGGCAATATCTACCATCCCTGGCCTGAAGAGGTGAACCGCCGAGTGGTGGGCACCTTCGCCGCGCTCCACTGCGCGCCGACCGAAACCAGCGCTGCGGCTTTGCTGAAGGAAAATGTCGATCCCGCCACCGTCCATGTGACCGGCAATACGGTGATCGATGCGCTCAAATGGGTGACGCGGCGGATCGAGGAACAGCCTGCGCTCGCCTCGGGCCTTGCGGGCCTGGAGGCACGCTTTGCGGGCAAGCGGATCATCGGCATGACCAGCCACCGTCGCGAGAATTTCGGCGACGGGATGCAGAATATCGCCGATGCGGTTAAGCGTATTGCCGCTCGTGATGACGTTGCGGTTATTTTTCCGGTCCATCTGAACCCGAACGTGCGCGCCGTGATGAACGAGCAGCTGGCCGGTCTCGACAATGTCGCGCTGATCGAGCCGCTCGACTATCCGCACTTCGCGCGCCTGCTCGACATCAGCACGCTGATGCTGACCGACAGCGGCGGCGTGCAGGAAGAAGCGCCCGCGCTGGGCAAGCCGGTGCTCGTCATGCGCGAGACAACCGAACGGCCCGAAGGCGTCGAGGCCGGCACCGCCAAGCTGGTCGGCACCGATGCCGATGCCATCGTGCGCGAGACCACCCGATTGCTCGACGATGCGGAGGCCTACGCCGCGATGGCGCGCGCGCACAATCCGTTCGGTGACGGGCAATCCGCGCAGCGCATCTGCGACCTGCTCGCCTCATCCTGATTCACCATTACTGGTAAATTTACCTTCGCGCGCTAGGAATGCGGGCGAACTTCTGACGGGACTTTTTCAAGACATGCGTGGCGACATCAAACCCGACGTCTGTGTCATCGGCCTCGGTTACATCGGCCTGCCCACGGCGGCGATCATCGCGCGTGCGGGTTGCCGCGTGCACGGCGTCGATGTGACGCAGACCGTGGTCGACACGATCAACCGCGGCGAAATCCATATCGAGGAAGTCGATCTGGACGGCCTCGTGCAGGCGGTGGTCCAGCGCGGCCTGCTCAAGGCCTCGACCGAGATTGCGCCCGCCGATGTCTTCGTGATCGCGGTGCCGACGCCGTTCGCCAAGGACGGCAACCACACGCCCGACACGTCCTACGTGATGGCCGCGGCGGAGAACGTCGCCTCGGTGCTCAAGAAGGGCGACGTGGTGATCCTCGAATCGACCTCGCCTGTCGGCACGACCGAGGCGATGCGCGATGCGATCGCGGTCAAGCGGCCCGACCTGGCCATGCCCGGCATGACCGACGGCCAGCCCGACATCAGCCTCGCCTATTGTCCCGAGCGCGTGCTGCCGGGCAAGATCCTCGAGGAACTGACGCATAACGACCGCTCGATCGGCGGGATCACCCCGCGCTGTGCGCGCAAGGCGCTCGCCTTCTACAAGCGCTTCGTGAAGGGCGAATGCGTCACCACCGATGCCCGTAGCGCGGAAATGACCAAGCTGGTCGAAAACAGCTTCCGCGACGTGAACATCGCCTTCGCCAACGAATTGTCGATGATCGCCGACAAGCAGGGCCTCGACGTGTGGGAGGTGATCCGCCTCGCCAACCGGCACCCGCGCGTGAACATCCTCACGCCCGGCCCCGGCGTGGGTGGTCACTGCATCGCGGTCGACCCCTGGTTCATCGTCCATGGCGCGCCCGAGGAGGCAAAGATCATCCGCCAGGCGCGCGAGACCAATGACGCCAAGATGCACCACGTGCTCGCCCGTGCAAAATCACTGGTGGAGGGCAATCCGGGCGCGAAAGTCGCCTGCCTCGGACTCGCCTTCAAGGCGAACATCGACGACTTCCGCGAAAGTCCGGCGCGCTATGTCGCAGCCAGCATCGCCCGCGAATATGGCGAGCGCGTGCAGGTAGTCGAACCCTATGCGGGCGAACTGCCGAAAGAATTCGACGGTACCGGCGCCGAGCTGGTCGATATCGACACCGCGCTGGAAGAGAGCGATGTGATCATCGTCCTCGTCGATCACGACGTCTTCAAGGTCATCCCGCCCGAAGAGCGCGAGAACAAGGCCGTCTACGACACGCGCGGTATCTGGCCGGACGCCGCCTAGGCCCCGGCCGGGACATCACGCCTTGTCGAGCGCGATGTCGGGTGCGTCTTCCTGCTTCATGCCGACGACGTGATAGCCCGCATCGACATGGTGCGTCTCGCCGGTCACGCCCGATGAGAGGTCGGACAGGAAGTATAGGCCCGACCCGCCCACGTCCTCGATCGTGACATTGCGGCGCAGGGGCGAATTGTATTCGTTCCACTTCAGGATGTAGCGGAAATCGCCGATGCCGCTGGCTGCCAGCGTCTTGATCGGACCTGCGCTGATCGCGTTCACGCGAATGTTCTGCGGGCCGAGATCGTTGGCGAGGTACTGCACGCTCGTTTCCAGCGCGGCCTTGGCGACACCCATCACGTTGTAGTGCGGGATGACCTTTTCCGCGCCGTAATAGGTCAGCGTCAGGATGCTGCCGCCATCAGGCAT
The DNA here is from genome assembly GCF_020171365.1 of Qipengyuania gaetbuli. Taxonomy (NCBI): domain Bacteria; kingdom Pseudomonadati; phylum Pseudomonadota; class Alphaproteobacteria; order Sphingomonadales; family Erythrobacteraceae; genus Qipengyuania; species Qipengyuania gaetbuli. Next base: position 1,355,814 of record NZ_JAIUZO010000002.1, read on the forward strand.
CATCTCTTTCGCTCGCTTCGCCACCGCGACCAGCGAATAGGCGGAGATGTTCATCGTCATCAGGAAGTTGTCGAGGCTGGTGTCGACATACTGCCCGCGCAGCTCGCTCTTGTCGGAGAAGCCGATCGCGTGGACGACGAAATCGATCGTCTCCCAGCGTTCCTTCAGCGTGTCGAAGGCGCGGTCGAGCGCGTCCATGTCCGACACATCGCATTCGAACACGAAATCGCTGCCCAGCTGTTCGGCCAGCGGGCCGACGCGCTTCTTCAGCGCTTCGCCCTGGTAGGAGAAGGCCATTTCCGCGCCTTCCTCGTGCAGCTTCTTGGCAATGCCCCAGGCCAGCGACTTGTCGTTGGCGAGCCCCATGATGAGCCCCCGCTTGCCTGCCATCAGTCCGCCCATCAGTGCATTCCTTCCTTCAGCGTCATTGCGTGTCAGAGACCGCGTCTTCCGTAACGTCCGGCGCCTCGCCCGCCCCCTCTTCTTCCGGGGTTTCGGCCAGCGCCGCGTTGAGTTCCGCGCCGATAACCACACCGAGGCCGACAAGCCAGAAAAAGAACAGCGCGATCATGATCCCGGCAAGGCTGCCGTAAGTGAGGTTATAAGTGAAGAAGCTGCGCAGCACGACCGGCAGCCAGGTGGTGACGAGGATCCACCACAGTGTCGTGAACAACACGCCCGGCCATTTGGGATAGCGCCTGTGGCGATAGCGCGAGGGCGTGAGCGAATAGAACAGCATGTAGAGCGAGCCGAACAGGCCGAGCGCTGGCAGGATGCGCGAGAGCTGCAAATCCACCATGCGGTTCATCAGCTGCGGGAAATAGGCCTCGATCACCTGCTGCGCGGCGCCGATGACGACCTGCGCCAGCAGCGAGAGCATCAGCAGCATCACCGCTGCAAGGATCACGCCGCTGGAAAAGATGCGGTATTTCCAGAAGGCCTTGGTCATGCGCGTACCGTAGGCGCGGCGCAGGATGTCGCGGATCGTCTCGACCAGGCTGCCCACCGTCCACAATCCGACGGCCGCACCTGCCCAGAGCAGCCAGCCGCTGCGCGCCTCGATCACGTCGCGTGCGACCGGCTCGATGACATTGCCGACCACGGGCGGCAGGGCGACCAGCACGGCGTTGATGGTGGCGGCGCGTTCCGCCTCTTCCCCGAATAGCGAGAACAGCGCCGAGCCGAGGATGAAGAAAGGGAAAATCGAGAGCATCGCCAGATAGGCGAGGTTGCCGGCATGGATGAAGCCGTCGTTGAACGTGCCGACGACCGTGCGCTTCACCACTTCGAAGGCGCGCGTCCCCGGACCGACCCTGCGGGCGACTTCCCCGCGCAGCGTCTGGGCTTCCCGCCGCCGCGCCTCGGGAGAGAGCGAGTGGATCTCGCGCTCTTCGGGCTGGGGAAGCGTCGGATGTCTCAAGCGGCCTTACACCCCGAGTTTGCTGCGTGGGTCGCTTTCGTCCTTCCACCCGTCGAGCCGCTTGGCAAGCTCCTCCATGTCGGCAGGCAGCTGGATTTCCAGCGTGACGAGCTGGTCGCCGCGCGTTCCGTCCTTCTTGGTGAAGCCCTTGCCCTTGAGGCGCAGCACCGTGCCGCCGCTGGTCCCGGGCTTGATCGTCATCATCACCGGGCCATCAACCGTGGGCACGCGCACCTTGCCGCCGCCGACCGCCTCGTCGAGCGTGATCGGCAGGTCGAAGCGCACGTCGAAGCCTTCGCGGCGGTAGAGCTTGTGGCTGTCGATGCGGATGGTGACGAGCCCGTCGCCCGCGCCGCCCGGACCCTGTTCGCCCTTGCCCTTGAGGCGCATCTGGGTGCCGTCTTCCAGCCCCTTTGGCAGCTTCAGGTCGATCGTCTTGCCGTCGGCCAGCGTGATGCGCTGGTCGCGCAGCGAAGCCGCGTCAGTGAAGGGCACGCGCAGCGTATAGGCGATGTCGGCGCCCTTGCGCGGCGGCGGGGGCCGCCGCCCGCCGAAGGGATCGGCGCGTCCGCGCGCGCCGGCGCGGCCACCGCCGAACAGCCCGTCGAAAATATCGCCGAGATCGACGCCGTCATTGCCGAAGCCCTGGAAATCCTCTGCCCGGAACCCGCGCTGTCCGCCGCCCGGATGGCCGCCGAAGCCGCTGCCGAAGGGATTGGTCGGATTGCCGTCCGCATCGATCTCCCCGCGGTCGAAACGGGCGCGCTTGTCCTTGTCGGACAGGAGGTCATAGGCATTGGTGACTTCCGAGAACCGCTCGGCAGCCTTGGGGTTGTCCTTGTTACGGTCAGGGTGCAGCTCCTTGGCGAGCTTGCGATAGGCGCTCTTGATGTCCTGTTCGGACGCGGAGCGGGTGACGCCAAGGATGGAGTATGGATCGGCCATTGCGTGTTAGCTAGGTGCAACACTCGCGCCGCGCAAGCGGCGAGGCTTTCCTACGCGCGGCACTGGGGTTAGGGAGCAGGTCATGCATGGTCCCAACCCCTTCGCGATGCACGAAGTTCCGCCATTTTGCGGGCGAAATGCCGGGGCGGGGCTTTTTGTGCCAGGACCGTGTTCCATCTGTTCCAAGCTGTAGGATTGCCGCCCGATGAGTGAAGCGACCAGCGCCATCCCCGTAACCGACCCCTTCGCCCTGTTCGAGGAGTGGTTCGGCGAGGCCAAGGCGAGCGAGCCGAACGATCCCAACGCCATGGCGCTGGCCACGGCGAATGCGGACGGCATGCCATCGGTGCGCATGGTGCTGCTGAAGGGCCACGGCAGCCAGTGGGGCAAAGGCGGCGGCTTCGTGTTCTACACCAATGCCGAAAGCCGCAAGGGCGAGGAAATCCGCGCCAACATGCGCGCCTCGCTGCTGTTCCACTGGAAGAGCCTGCGCCGCCAGATCCGCATCGAGGGACCGCTGACCGAAGTGACCAGCGAGCAGGCCGATGCCTATTTCCATTCGCGCCCGCGCGTTTCGCAGATCGGTTCGGCCGCCAGCGACCAGTCGCGCCCGCTGGCAGACCGGCAGGTCTATCTCGACCGCGTGGCCGCGCTGGAGGAACGCTATCCCGAAGGCGACATCCCGCGCCCGCCGCACTGGACCGGCTTCCTGCTGACCCCGCTGGCCATCGAGTTCTGGCGCGACCGCGAGTTCCGCCTCCACGACCGCCGCCGCTTCACCCGCGCATCGGCAAGCGAGGCGTGGTCGAACACGCTGCTCTACCCGTGAGCGAGGACCGCGCCCGTCTTGCCCGCTCGGCGGCGCTGGCCTCGATCAGCGTGGCCGTGGTGCTGGTCGCGCTCAAGACCTGGGCGAGCTGGAAGACCGGCTCGACCGCCATGCTCGGCAGCCTGGCCGATTCGGCACTCGACCTCATCGCCAGCTTCGCCACGCTGACCGGCGTGTGGATCGCGTCGCAGCCTGCCGACGAGGACCACCGGTTCGGTCACGGCAAGGCAGAGGCGCTCGCCGCCATATTCCAGGTCATGCTGATCGCGCTGTCGGCCTTCGGCATTGCGATCCGCGCCATCATGCAGTTCGCCGGCGGGCAGGGGACCGAGGCCGCGGCCGAGGGTATCGGCGTGTCGCTGGTCGCCATTGCGCTGACCTTCGCGCTGCTCGGCTGGCAGCGCTACGTCATGCGCCGCACGCGCAGCCTCGCGATCCAGACCGACCATTTGCACTACAAGTCCGACCTGTTCCTGAACCTCGCCGTCATCGCGGCGCTGGCGCTAGACCAGATGGCCGGGTTGAAGGGTGCGGACCCCGCCTTCGGCCTCGCCATTGCCGCATGGCTCGGCTGGGGCGCCTTCACTGCCGCGCGTGCCGCGGTGGACGATCTGATGGACCGCGAATGGCCGGAAGAGAAACGCCTCGCCTTCGTGGAAGCCGCGGCACGGCATCCCGAGCTGTCCAAGCTCCACGATCTGCGCACGCGCACCAGCGGGCACCGCGACTTCGTCCAGTTCCACGTCGACCTGCCGGGCGACATGACAGTGGAGGAAGCGCACGACATCATCGAGCGGGTGGAAGCGGATCTGTGCCGCCAGTTCCCCGAAATGGAACTGCTCATCCACATCGATCCCGAAGGCCATGTCGACGAGCCGGGCAACCCGCTGGCCGAGGAAAACGAGTTCAAGCGGCTGGAGACCGGCAAGTGACCACCATCCCTTACTGGCATGTCGACGCCTTTGCCGATGCACCCTTTCGCGGCAACCAGGCTGCGGTCATGCCGCTGGACCAGTGGCTGCCCGACGATGTGCTGCAGGCTATCGGCGAAGAGAACGCCTTTGCCGAAACCGCCTTCATCATCCCCGATGCGAGCGGGGCAGCAGATTACGAGCTGCGCTGGTTCACTCCGACGGAAGAGGTCCGCCTGTGCGGCCATGCAACCCTCGCCAGCGGCCATGTCGTGCTGTCGCAAAGCGGCGGCGAGCGGGTGACCTTCCGTACGCGCCATGCCGGTATCCTCGAAGTGCGCCGCGCCGGTAATGGCTACGAGCTTGCCTTGCCGCTCATCCGCACCGAGCCCGGTGAATGGGCGGAGGCGGTAGACTTTCTGGGCGCCGAGCCTGCCGAAGTCTGGCTCAGCCCCGACCGCTACGGCGTCTACCGCTTCGAAACCGAAGAGGCGGTGCGCGCGCTCGATCCCGACATGCGCGGGCTTCGCGCGCTGGGGAACGACCAGTTCATCTGCACGGCGCGCGGGCGCGATACCGATATCGTTAGCCGGGTCTTCGTGCCGGGCGGCGGAGTGGACGAGGACAGCTTCACCGGCTCGGCCCATGCGGCGCTGACCTATTACTGGAGCGAGCAACTGGGCCGCGACAGCTTCACCGCCTTCCAGGCCTCGCAGCGCGGGGGCCATGCGACCTGCCGGCGCGAGGGCGAACAGGCTTGGCTCGGCGGAACCTGTGTAACGGTGGTGAAGGGCGAGTTCTACCTGCCTTCGGCGGGGTAGAGTTCGATTACGTCGGCCAGCTGCTGCAGCATGGCCTTGCGCTCTTCGGCATTGGAGTGGCCGAGGCGCACCACGGTCAGCCCCTGTGCGGGCGACACGAAGACGTACTGGCCCATGTGCCCGATCATGGAGAAGGCGCTGTGCGGCGCGCGGTCGGGGAACAGCGGGTGCTCCGGCTCGCCATTGGGGCGGTTGAGCCAGGTCTGGAGGCCGTAATGCGGGCTCTTGGGGCTGGGCTTGACCATCTCGGCGACCCAGCTGCGCGGCAGGAGCTGTTCGCCCCGATGCGAGCCCTTGAGGCGCATCAGCTCGCCCAGCTTGGCCCAGTCGCGGGCCGTCGCGTGCATCAGGCTGCCGCCGATCAGAGTGCCCGAGCGGTCGAATTCGAGAGTCATGGAATCCATGCCCAGCTGGTCGAACAGGCGGGCATGGAGATAGTCGCTCACCGCCCGGCGGCGCGCTTCGGGATCGCTGCTTTCGGTCAGCGTGCGCGCGGCGATGTCGGCGAGGATGACCGTGGTGTTGGAGGAATACTCGAACTTCGCCCCCGGCTCCGCCTCGGGCGGCTGGGCGGTGGCATAATCCGCCATGTCGTCGCGCCCGTCGAGGAAGAGCATGCGCACCTCGCCGCTCTCGTAGGGCGGGTCGCCGGCCTCGGTATGCTCCAGCCCGCTGCGCATCTGTAGGAGGTGGCGCAGGGTGATGTCGGCGCGCGGGTCGCCGCTGCGCTGCCAGCGCGGGACCGGAGCAGGCGCATCGAGGCGCAGCAGGCCGTCGCCGACCAGCTGGCCGATCATCATGGCGGTGACCGTCTTGGCCATCGACCAGCTCACGAACCGCGTGTCGGCATCGTAGTCCTCGCCATAGCGTTCGGCCGCGATCTTGCCGTTCTTCATGACGATCAGCGCACGCGTTTCGCCAAGGCCTTCCATGGTGAAGAGGTCGTCCACCTCCCGCGCCAGCGCCTTCGCCGGGGCGCCGGCGTTCTCGGTCACGGAGGCCACCGCTTCCTCGCTCAGCGGCGGTTCCTCGGCAGGACCGGGCGAACCGCATGCGGCAAGGCTTGTGGCGGCAAGGGTAAGGACGATAAGGGGGCGCGACCGCAAATTCATGGGTCTGCACTCGCACGGGGAAACCGCTGTCGCAATGGCGAATAAACGCACTCTCACGTCCAGCCGCTGGCTGTGGCTCTTTGTCCTCGTCCTCGCGCTTGGCGGGGCCGCTTGGTTCGCCTGGGGCGAGGGCCTGCGACGCACTTCGGAGGCAGGCACGGCCTATGGCGCGCATGTCGCCTGTTCGTGCCGCTACGTCTCGGGGCGCAGCCTGTCGGACTGCTCCAAGGACAAGCTGGAAGGCATGGAACTGGTCATGCTGAGCGAGGATCCCGCCGAAAAGAGCGTGACCGCGAGCATTCCGCTGATCGCCTCGGACACCGCCACATACCGCGAAGGCTATGGCTGCGTGCTGAAGGAATGGGAGGGCTGATCAGCCCGCGAAGCCGGTCGTCCCGTCGATCCAGCCGCCGCCGACCACGCGTTCGCCGGCATAGATGACCGCCGCCTGCCCGGGGGCGACGCCGTATTCGGGATGGGCGAAACGGATGGTCGTCGCCGCCCCGCCGCCAAGCGGGCCTTCGAGCGTGACCGGTACGGGCTTGGCCAGGCTGCGCACCTTGGCCGTCAGCCCGGCGTCGGGCAGCGGGCCGATCCGGTTGGTCTCGATCAGGCGGGCAGCCGACACGGCCAGCATGGGGCGGGGGCCGACCAGCACCTGCGCCTTGTCCGCGTCGATCCCGACCACGTAGAGCGGTTCCGGCTGGCCGCCGATCTCGAGCCCGCGGCGCTGGCCGACGGTGTAGTGGATCACGCCCTGGTGGCGGCCAAGCACTTCGCCGCTCTGCGCATGGACGATGTCGCCCGCTCGCCCGCCTTCGGGCCGCAGCTTCTTCACGATCTTAGCATAATCGCCATCGGGCACGAAGCAGATGTCCTGGCTGTCGGGCTTGGCCGCATTGCGCAGACCCGCCGCCTCGGCCAGGTCGCGCACTTCGGCCTTGGGCAGCCCGCCGAGCGGGAAGCGCAGGTAGTCGAGCTGCTCCTCGGTCGTCGCGTAGAGGAAGTAGGACTGGTCGCGCGCGGGATCGAGCGCGCGGTGCAGTTCCACCCCGGCAGGGCCCTCGACGCGGCGCACATAGTGGCCGGTGGCGAGGCAGTCGGCACCCAGCTCGCGCGCCATGGCGAACAGGTCTGTGAACTTGGGTCCCATGTTGCAGCGGATGCAGGGGACGGGGGTGCGGCCGGCGAGGTATTCGTCGGCAAAGGCTTCGACCACGTCTTCGCGGAAGGCGCTCTCATGGTCGTAGACGTAATGCGCGATGCCCAGCCGGTCGGCGACGGCGCGCGCATCGGCGATATCATCGCCCGCGCAGCAGGCGCCCTTGCGCCCGGTAGCCGCACCGTAATCGTAAAGCTGCAGCGTAATGCCGATCACTTCGGCACCGCTTTTGGCGGCCAGCGCGGCGACCACGGAGGAATCCACCCCGCCCGACATCGCGACAACGATGCGGCATTCGCTTGCCGGGCGCGGCAGGTCGAACAGGCCGGCGGCAGAGGCCGGTTCGAGGAGGCGGGATTCGGGCATGGCGCGCCCCATACACGGCTTGGGGGCTTGCCTCCACCATTTACCGATTTGTGCCGCAGGCGATGCTTCACGGGTTCTTTACCATGAGGGCTTATCCACAGAGGCATGTTTGAGGGGCACATCAATCGTCAGGCTTTCGTCGACGGACGTGAAAGCGAGGTTTTGCAGCGGTTTCGCTGGACCGAGCTGGTTGCGCGGCTGGAAGCGACTCGCGAACTGCGCGCGGAACTCGCCCGGTCTTCGGCCGGCGGGTTCGAGGCTTTCGGGGAAGCACGCCGCGAAACCTGCGACAAAGGTAAATGCGTCGGTAACCATACTGATTTAGCGCATGGCAAAGGCGAGCCGCTAAACGGGGCAGATGCCGCAGATGGTGCGGCGCATGGCGACGAAGAGAATTAGATGATCGAGAACCAGGACATCCGCCCTGCACAGGTAATCGGCCCGCTCGGCGAGCCGCTGACCCTCAAGGACTTGCCGTCGCCCTCGACGAAGCGCTGGGTCGTGCGTCGCAAGGCCGAGGTCGTGGCAGCCGTCAACGGCGGGCTGCTGACGATCGACGAGGTCCTCGAACGTTACGGCCTCACGCTGGAAGAGTTCGCTTCGTGGCAGCGCGCGGTCGACCGTTCGGGCATGCAGGGCCTTCGTGTCACGCGCATCCAGCACTACCGCGACCTGTACGAACGCCAGTTCAAGTACTGAGCCCTAGCCCGCGCCTGCGGGAACCAATCGAGAATCCAGCCGCTTGCTATCTAACCCCGGGGCAGTAGTATCCCGGGTGTTCTCCGTCACTTTGCCTCTGTTTCAGGGGAGGACGACGGCAAAAGCAGGAGGATTATCAATGGGTTGGATTATTGCACTTATCGTTGGCGGTATCGCTGGCTGGCTCGCGAGCCTGGTCATGAACCGTGACGCATCAATGGGCATCTTCTGGAACATCGTCGTCGGTTGTATCGGCTCGGTGATCGGCAATCTCATCGCCGGACCGCTGCTCGGCATTTCCGGCAGCGTCCAGGAATTCTCGCTGACCGGCCTCATCATCGCCATCGTCGGCGCTGTGGTGCTGCTGGGCATTGCGAACCTCGTGCAGCGCGGCCGCGTCCGCTAAACGAGAAGACGATACGAAATGCGAAGGGGCGGCGGGGCAACCTGCCGCCCTTTTTGTCTGGCGCATTCGTCAGGCGAGATAGCCCCTTCATAGAGAGCGCCATTGCCCTCTCTTACAGGCAGTTCTAGGGCCGACATGCGCAGTCTTGCGGATTGTGCTTTACTCGACTAATACAGTGGTCGAGAACAGGGCTGCGACCATTCGGGGCAAAACGATGAATTACGAGGCAGGCATCCAATCCGAGATCGACGACACGTCGAGCGTAGAATTCGACGAAGGAGGTAGCGTGTCGCGCCTTGCACGAAACAAGAAGCCCCTGATTATCGGCGCGATTATCCTTCTCGCGGCCGCAATCGGCGCATACCTCATGCTTTCCTCGGCGCCTGCCGATCCGAACGCCGGCCAGGCGCAGGCCCCTGCCGTCAGCGTCGTCGCGCCCGGTCGCATGACCATCGCAGGTGAAATCACTGCCACCGGCACGCTCGCTGCCCGCCGCGAAATGCCCGTGGGCGTCGTGGGAGAAGGTGGCCGCGTCGTCTCCGTCCCGGTCGAGCAGGGCAGCTGGGTGCAGGCCGGGCAGGTGCTCGCCGTGATCGACCGTTCGGTCCAGACGCAGCAGGCGCAGAGTGCCGCTGCCCAGATTCAGGTAGCACAGGCCGATGCCAATCTCGCGCAGGCCAATCTCGACCGCGCGCTCCAGCTGGTCGAGCGCGGTTTCGTTTCCAAGGCCGATGTCGACCGCCTGACGGCGACCCGCGATGCAGCCGTTGCTCGCGTGCGTGTGGCGCAGGCCTCGCTTCGCGAACTGCAGGCCCGCAATGCGCGCCTCAACATCGTCGCGCCTGCCGCCGGTCTCGTGCTCGAACGCAATGTCGAACCCGGCCAGACAGTCAGCGGCGGTTCGCAGCCGCTGTTCCGCATCGCCAAGGGCGGCGAGATGGAAATGCTGGCCCGTCTCGGCGAAATCGAGCTGTCGCGCATCACGGCTGGCGAAAGCGCCGAAGTGACGCCGGTCGGTTCGGAAAAGAGCTTCACCGGCCAGATCTGGCAGGTCGCCCCGACCATCAACGCGCAGGACCGCCAGGGCACGGCGCGCATCGCGCTGCCCTATGCCCCTGAACTGCGCCCGGGCGGCTTCGCCACGGCGCTGATCAAGAGCGGCACGATCGTCGCCCCGATCCTGCCCGAAAGCGCGATCATGTCGGACGACAGCGAAAGCTACGTCTTCATCGTCGGTGACGACAACAGGGTTGCCCGCCGCCCGATCAAGCTGGGCAATGTCACGTCCAACGGCATCGTCATTCGCGAAGGCCTGACCGGACAGGAACGGGTCGTGCTGCGCGCCGGCGGCTTCCTCAACGAAGGCGAGACGGTGAAGCCGGTCGTCGAGAAGAAGTGACGGGAGCCGGCAGGTGAATTTCCGCAACATCTCCGCATGGTCGATCCGTAACCCGATCATTCCGATTATCCTGTTCATCGGGCTGATGCTGGCCGGCATCATGAGCTTTTCGGACATGGAGGTGCAGCAGCAGCCCGATATCGAATTCCCCGGCGTGACCGTGGGCATTTCGCAGCCCGGCGCCGCTCCGACGGAAATCGAGAACCAGATCACCCAGCGCGTGGAATCCGCCGTGCGCGGCGTGGAAGGGGTGAAGAACCTCAACTCCACTGCCAGCGAAGGCTTCTCCTCGACCTTCATCGAATTCGAGATCGGCCACGACATCGGCCAGGCCGTGAACGAGGTCGAAACCGCCATCGGCCAGATCCGCGGCGAACTGCCGGACGGCATTCTCGAACCGCGCGTCCAGCGCGTGCAGACCTCGTCCGAACCGATCGGCTATTTCGCCATCAGCGCGCCCGACATGACGCTCGAGCAGCTCAGCTGGTTCGTCGACGATACGGTCGCCAAGCGCCTGCTCGGCATCGAGGGCATGGCCGAAGTGAGCCGCGGCGGCGGAGTGGAGCGCGAGATCCTCGTAATCCTCGATCCTGCCCGCATGCAGTCGCTCGGCGTCACCGCCAGCCAGGTCAACGGCGCGCTGCGGCAGAACAATCTCAACGCTGCCGGTGGCCAGGCGGAAATCGCCGGATCGCGCCAGTCGGTCCGTGTGCTCGGCAATGCCGATACCGCATATGCGCTCTCGCAGGTCCAGGTCGCCATCGGCGGCGGCCGCACGGTCAAGCTCTCCGATGTCGCCGAAGTGCGCGACAGTTTCGGCGAGGTCCGCTCGCTCGGCAAGATCGACGGTCGCCAGGTCGTGACCTTCAGCCTCACCCGCGCTCGCGGCGCATCGGACGTCAGCGTCTACGACAATGCGGTCGAAGAGCTGGAGAAGATCAAGGAAGAGAACCCGGGCATCGAATTCACCCGCCTGTTCACTTCGGTCGACTATACCAAGGCGCAGTACGACAGCTCCATCGCGGCGATGATCGAAGGCGCGATCCTGGCGGTCGTCGTGGTGTTCTTCTTCCTGCGCGACTGGCGCGCGACCTTCATTTCCGCGCTGGCCATCCCGCTTTCGGCCATCCCAACCTTCTGGGTCATGGATCTGCTCGGTTTTACCCTGAACCAGCTCTCGCTCCTCGCGCTCGGCCTCGTGGCCGGCGTGCTGGTCGACGATGCGATCGTGGAAATCGAGAACATCGTCAGACACATGCGAATGGGCAAGACGGCCTACCAGGCCTCGATCGACGCAGCCGACGAAATCGGCCTGCCGGTGGTCGCCACCACTGCCTCGATCGTTGCGGTCTTCCTGCCGGTCGGCCTGATGCCGGGCGTGTCGGGCCAGTTCTTCAAGAACTTCGGCCTCACTGTCGTCGCATCGGTGACCATGTCGCTGCTCGTCGCGCGCATGATCACGCCGATGGTTGCGGCCTACTTCCTCAAGGCCAAGGGCCATGCCTCGCACGGCGAAGGCCCGATGATGGACAGGTACGAGCGGCTGCTGCGCTGGACGCTCGACCGCAGCGGCGCCGACCGCGCGCGTGCCGGCATCCAGCCGGCCCGCTTCCACTGGTACTATGCATTCGGCGGCCTCGTGATGTTCGGCATCATCGCCATAGCCTGGCTCGGAGGTCTTTTCGGCACGGTCATGGGGCTGAATTCTGTAATCGGCGGGATGACCGATATTGGCTTCTGGAAGGGCCATCTCACGATGCTGCCCGACTGGATGTCGCAGGCGATCGGCTTCTTCATCGCCTTCCCGACCATGCTGCTGTTCCTCGGGCTGGGTTTCTTCGTCGGCTTCCTCGCCGCAAAGTTCGTCGCCTGGGTGATGGGACTGGCCTCGCGCCTGTTCGGCGGTGAGTATCGCCAGTGGTTCGGCATGAGGCTCGATCGCTTCGCGGCGCGCATGCGCGACCACCGCGTATGGATGCTGGGCGTCGGCTTTGCCGCGCTTATCCTCACCGGCCTCGTCGGCGCAGCGCTTCCGGGCCAGTTCTTCCCCGATTCCGATGGCGACTTCAGCCGCGTGCGCATCGAGATGGTGCCGGGCACCACGCTCGAACAGACCGAGCGCGTGGCCGACCGCGTCGCGAGCATCGTGGGAGAGGATCCCGACGTGGAGGCCGCGCTCCAGCGCGTGAACGAGGGCAATGCCCGCCTCTTCATCACGCTGAAGGACGACCGCAAGAAGACCCAGCAGGAATTCGAGCGGAACCTGACGCCTGTCTTCCAGGACATCCCCGATGCCCGCGTGACCTTCCAGTCCAACCAGGGCGGCGGCGGCACAGGCCGACCGATCTCGGTGATGCTGTCGGGTAGCGATCCCAAGACGCTGGATGCGACCGCGGCGACGCTGGTCGAGCAGATGAAGGGCGTGAAGGGCCTTGTCGCCCCGCGCATCGAGGCGGACATGCGTCGCCCCGAAATCCTCATCAAGCCGCGTCTCGACCTTGCCGCGCAGCTCGGTGTGACCACGGCCGCGCTCAGCCAGACTATCCGTATCGCCACGCTCGGCGATATCGACCAGAACGCCGCCAAGTTCTCGCTGTCCGACCGCCAGGTGCCGATCCGCGTGCGCCTGCCCGAGGAATCGCGCCAGGACATCGCGACGATCCAGAACCTGCCCGTGCCGACCTCGATCGGCGGCTCGGTGCCGCTGAGCCGTGTTGCCGAAATCAGCTTCGGTTCGGGTCCGACCTCGATCCAGCGCTACAATCAGAACCGCCGCATCTTCGTGGGCGCCGACCTCGAGCCGGACATGGCGAAGGGCGATGCGATGCAGGCCATCAATGCCCTGCCAATCATGCAAGACCTCCCTTCGGGCGTGTCCAATGCGCCGTTTGGCGAGGACGAGTGGCAGCAGGAAATGATGGTCAATTTCCAGATAGCCCTGTTGTCCGGCATGCTGCTGGTCTTCGCCGTGCTGGTGCTGCTTTACCACCGCTTCGTGTCGCCGCTGGTCAACATGACCTCGCTGCTGCTCGCGCCGCTTGGCGGCCTGCTCCTGATCTGGGCGATCGGGCAGCCGCTCTCCATGCCGGTCTTCATTGGCATCCTGATGCTGTTCGGCATCGTCGCGAAGAACTCGATCCTCTTGATCGACTTCGCGGTCGAGGAAATGGAACGCGGGGTCGAGAAGTTCGAGGCCATCGTCGATGCCGGCCGCAAGCGCGCACAGCCGATCGTCATGACCACGGTCGCTATGACTGCCGGCATGGTGCCTACCGCGCTCAGTCTTGCCGGCGACGGTGCGTGGCGCGCGCCGATGGGCTGGGTCGTGATCGGCGGCCTGATCCTTTCGACGCTGCTGACCCTGCTGATCGTGCCGGCCGGCTTCAGCCTTGCCGACGGCTTCGAAAAGCGCCTTGGTCCGTGGCTGCGCCAGCGGTTCCTGACCTACAAGCCGGGTGACGAGCACAAGCCCTTGCAGCCCCTTGGCGGGGAAGCCGGGATCGATCCGGCCGAGTGATCGTCGCCTGATCATGGCGGGACTTTCCACCAGAACGACCGGCGCGGGAGTGGCTCCACTCCCGCCCGACCGCGCGCGGTCCATGCGCCGCGCCGCAACCGGCATGCTGGTGCTGATGGCCGCGATCTTCATCGCTTCGAGCCGCTATCTCGATGTGCATCCGGCATGGGGTTACATCCACGCCTTCGCCGAGGCCGCCATGGTCGGCGGCCTTGCCGACTGGTTTGCCGTGACGGCGCTATTCCGCCGCCCGCTCGGATTGCCGATCCCGCACACCGCGATCATTCCAGAGAACAAGGACCGCATCGCCGATACGATGGCGGACTTCCTGCGCAGCAATTTCCTCACCCCCCAGGTCGTCGCGCGACGCATGGGGTCGATGAACCTTGCAGGCGCGGTCGGCAGCTATCTCGCCGATCCCAAGGCAGCTCAGGACACGCGCATTAGGGCAGGTGCAGGCGAACTCGCGGTCGAAGTCCTCGAATCGCTCGATCCCGACAGGCTGGGCACGCAGGTCCGCAGCGGCATCGCAGCGCAGCTGGAAAAGCTCGAGATCGCGCCACTGCTCGGCGGCATGCTGGACGCGATGATTGCCGACGGGCGGCACAAGCCGCTGATCGACAAGATCATCCGCTGGGCGGGGCTGGTGCTGGAGGACAACGAGGCGCTGGTACGCGACATGGTCCACCGCCGTGCCAATGCCGTGCTGCGCTTTACCGGGCTCGACGAACGGCTCGCAAACTCCGTCATCGACGGTCTCTACAAGCTGCTCGCCGAGGTGCTGGTCGATCCGCAGCACCCGCTGCGCGACAAGATCGAGGAAGGCCTGCAGGAACTCGCCAAGGGCCTGCGCGAAGATCCCGAGATGCAGGAACGGGTCGAGCGTATGAAGCGCGAGCTGCTGCACAACCCGGCCATTGCCGATTGGTGGCAAGGGGTATGGGAGCGCATTCGGGCCCGCCTGATCCGCTCGATCCGCGATTCGGGCGGGACGGGTCCCGGTTATCTCGGCGAGACGCTGGCAGAGCTTGGCGCGGCCCTGCGCGATGACGAACGACTACAGATGCAGGTCAACCGCTTTGCCCGCCGCACTGCCGTCGGCATCGCCACGCGCTATGGCGACCAGATCGTGCAACTGGTATCGGAAACGGTGCGCCGCTGGGATGCAACCACGCTGACCGACCGGGTGGAAGGCGCAGTCGGCCGCGATCTCCAGTTCATCCGCATCAACGGCACGCTGGTCGGCGGCCTCGTTGGCGTGACCCTTCACGCGATTAGCGAGGCGATCGCCTGATCGACGCTGGCCGCCGGCCAACCTCGCTTACGATCCGCTCACGAACAGGACCGTGCTCGCCCAATAGCTGGCGACGGGTTCGCCCGCCGCATTGCGTGCAGGGGTGAACCGGCCCTTGCGGGTGAATTCCTTGCAGACGGTTTCGGGAAAAGCCGGGTCCGAATAGGAGGACTGGATCGTACAGTTGGTAATCTGCCCTGCCTCGTCGATGCCGAGCCTGAAGCGTACGGCGCCCGACAAATCCTTGCGCAATGCCTCGCTCGGATAGTCGTAGGTGTTGAACCATTGCGTGATGCGCCCGACCGGTTCGGGTCCGTCGACGATCGTGGCGATGGTTTCGGGATCGTAACCCCAGCTCTTCACCAGGCTCTCCAGGCAGTCGTCCATGGCCTTGAATCCTGCGGCCAGGCGTCCGGTTTCGAGCTTTACCTTTTTCGAGCTGCCGAGCTTCATGGTGAAACTGTCGGCTGCGGCTGCCGCATCATCTTCCGCCGCACGGTAGGCGACCGTATCTGCCTCCGCGTCCTCGAGCGCTTTCTGCGTGTCAGGTGGCAGGATGCTGCCCGACCACTGCCACACCCTCTCGCCGTTCTCCAGATCACCGAACAGCGGCCGCTCGACTTCGACCTCGTTTCCTTCGCCGAAGCTGTAGTGCAGCGACCTGACGCGCTTGTCGTAGAGGAGCTTGCCCGACGCGATGATCTCTATGTTTGGCCCGGGGGCATATTTGGCCATTACGAGGAGGACCTGGTTCTCGCCTTCGCCGAACTTGCGTCCCAGGCGGCAGGCCTCCTTGCTGTAGTCGAGATTCCAGCTGCTTGCAGGCTGGAGGGCCACCGGCTCTGCCGCGGAAAGCGGAGCAGCTGCAAGTTGCAGTCCGGCAAGGACAAATAATGGCGTAACGAATTTCATGGATGCGACCCCTCCTGCAAACGCTGGTGGGTGTACCATAAGAAAAGGGCGGCAATTCGCAATGGAATTGCCGCCCTTTTTTCGTTCGCGTTCTTGTCAGAGCTTCTGGGTCAGCTCGGGCACGATCTTGAACAGGTCGCCGACGAGACCGATGTCCGCGACCTGGAAGATCGGGGCGTCCTCGTCCTTGTTGATCGCGATGATGGTCTTGGAATCCTTCATCCCGGCGAGGTGCTGGATCGCACCCGAAATGCCGATGGCGATGTAGACTTCCGGTGCCACGATCTTGCCGGTCTGGCCGACCTGGTAGTCGTTGGGAACATAGCCCGCATCGACCGCGGCGCGCGAGGCACCGATGCCTGCGCCGAGCTTGTCGGCGAGCGGAGTGATGAATTCCTCGAAGGTCGCCGCGTCCTTCAGCGCGCGGCCACCCGAGACGATAACCTTGGCGCTGGTGAGCTCGGGACGATCGCTTTCGGCGATTTCGGCCGACACAAAGCTCGACAGGCCGGCATCGCCGGGGCCTGCAACGTCTTCGATCGTGGCCGAGCCGCCTTCGGCAGCGGCCTTTTCGAAGGCGGTGCCGCGCACGGTTACGACCAGTTTGGGATCCGAGGATTCGACCGTTGCAATGGCGTTGCCGGCGTAGATCGGGCGGGTGAAGGTCTTGGGGCCTTCGACCGACAGGATGTCCGACACCTGCATCACGTCGAGCAGGGCAGCGACGCGCGGGGCGACGTTCTTGCCGGTGGTCGTGGCAGGAGCGACGAAGGCGTCGTGATGGCCCATGAGGTCGGCCACGAGCGGGGCGACGTTTTCGGCCAGCGCGTGTTCGTAGGCAGCGTTGTCGGCGAGGTGGACCTTGCCCACGCCGGCGACCTTGGCGGCCTGCTCGGCGACCGCGCGGCAGCCCGAGCCTGCAACCAGCAGGTGCACTTCACCCAGCTTGCCGGCAGCGGTGACGGCGGCCAGCGTTGCGTCCTTCATCTCGGCATTGTCGTGTTCGACCCAGACGAGAGTTTTCATAAGTCTATTCCTTTCCTGTCCGGGGTTCAGGCGATGCCGAGGGCTTTGATCTTGGCGACCAGCGCATCGACGTCCTCGACCTTTTCGCCTGCCTGGCGAACCGGCGGTTCGGAGACATTTGTGGTCTTGAGGCGCGGCGCGGTGTCGACGCCGTAATCTCCCGGGGTCTTGGTATCGAGCGGCTTCTTCTTGGCCTTCATGATGTTCGGCAGCGAAGCATAGCGCGGCTCGTTGAGGCGCAGGTCGGTGGTGACGATCGCGGGAAGCGACAGCTTCACGGTCTCGAGACCGCCGTCGACTTCGCGCTTCACGGTGACGCTATCGCCTTCGACTGCGACCGTGTTGGCGAAGGTGCCCTGCGGACGGCCCATCAGGGCGGCGAGCATCTGGCCGGTCTGGTTCGAATCGTCGTCGATCGCCTGCTTGCCGAGCATCACGATGCCGGGCTGTTCTTCCTCGGCGATGGCCTTGAGGATCTTGGCGACGGCGAGAGGTTCGACTTCGTCGTCGGTTTCGACGAGGATCGCGCGGTCCGCACCCATGGCGAGCGCGGTGCGCAGCGTTTCCTGTGCCTTGGCCGGGCCGACGGACACGGCGATGATTTCTTCCGCCTTGCCCGCTTCCTTGATGCGGATAGCCTCTTCGACGGCGATTTCGTCGAAGGGGTTCATGCTCATCTTCACGTTGGCGAGGTCGACGCCCGACCCGTCCGCCTTCACGCGCGGCTTCACATTGTAGTCGATCACCCGCTTGACGGGCACGAGGATTTTCATGGGTATTCCTTCCTCTGGATGTGTCTGGCGCCCACCTACCTTGCGTTTACGTAAACGTCAAGCTGTGACGGGGTCAGTCCTTGCTTAGACAAGACAGGCGGAGAGCGAGTGTTCCCCGCGCCTTAAACTTGAAGGGCGGACCCTGTCGCCAGAGCCCGCCCTTGGTAATCTTCCAGTGCCTTCAGGCAGCCCCTCAGGCGGCCTTCTTCACTTCCGCGACGATCTTCTTCGCCGCATCGCCGAGGTCGTCGGCGCTCACGATCGGCAGGCCCGAGTTTTCGAGGATGTCCTTACCCTGCTGGACATTGGTGCCTTCGAGGCGGACCACCAGCGGAACCGACAGGTTCACATCCTTCGCCGCCTGGACGATGCCATTGGCAATGACGTCGCACTTCATGATGCCGCCGAAGATGTTGACGAGGATGCCCTCGACCGCCGGGTCCTTGAGGATGATCTTGAACGCCGCGGTAACCTTCTCGGTGGTGGCGCCGCCGCCCACGTCGAGGAAGTTCGCCGGGAAGGCGCCGTTGAGCTTGATGATGTCCATCGTCGCCATGGCGAGGCCGGCACCGTTGACCATGCAGCCGATGTTGCCGTCGAGCTTGATGTAGGCGAGGTCGTATTCGCTCGCTTCGACTTCGGCCGGGTCTTCCTCGGTTTCGTCGCGCATCGCTTCAACGTCCTTGTGACGATAGAGCGCATTGCCGTCGAAGCTCATCTTGGTGTCGAGCACCAGCAGGTCGCCCTTGTCGGTTTCGACCAGCGGGTTGATCTCGAGCATTTCCATGTCGAGGTCCATGAAGGCGGTGTAAAGCTGCTTGGCCAGCTTCTGGCACTGCTTGTTGGTCTCGCCCGTCAGCTTGAGCGCGAAGGCGACCGCGCGGCCGTGGTGGGGCATGAAGCCCTGCGCCGGGTCGATCGTGATGGTGGTGATCTTCTCGGGCGTGTTGTGGGCCACGTCCTCGATGTCCATGCCGCCCTCGGTCGAGGCGATCATCGCGACCTGGCCGCTGGCACGGTCGACCAGCATCGAAAGATAGTATTCCTTGGCGATGTCGACGCCGTCGGTGACGTAGAGGCGGTTGACCTGCTTGCCTTCGGCGCCGGTCTGGATGGTGACCAGCGTGTTGCCGAGCATTTCCTTCGCGTTGGCTTCGACTTCCTCGATGCTCTTCGACAGGCGGACGCCGCCCTTCGCGTCGGGACCAAGTTCCTTGAACTTGCCCTTGCCGCGGCCACCGGCGTGGATCTGGGCTTTCACCACGTAGAGCGGGCCGAGCAGCTGTTTGGCACCTGCGACCGCTTCTTCGACGGTAAGGGCGGCGTGACCGGCGGGAATCGCAATGCCGTACTTCGCCAGCAGTTCCTTGGCCTGGTATTCGTGAATGTTCATGTCGGGCTTTCGTCCTTCGCGTAATGGCGCGGCTGGAGGGATAGAGAGTCGCGTGGGCGCATAAGCATGTCTGGCGGCGCTTGAAAAGTGCGACTTTCGGGTGCAGGGGCGCACGCCATCCATGATCGACGACAAGCGACTCGAATCGATCGTCTCCGAAGCGGGGCGGATCGCACTCGACCTCTGGCCGGGGGCGGGTGCCGACGTGCGCATCTGGGAGAAGACTCCCGGCAGTCCCGTGTGCGAGGCGGACCTCGCCGTCGACACCTTCCTGAAGCGCGAACTGGGCGCACTCTTACCCTCGGCAGGCTGGCTGTCCGAAGAGACGGCAGATGATCCCGCCCGGCTCGAACGCGATCTCATCTGGCTGGTCGATCCGATCGACGGGACCCGCGATTTCATTCGCGGCAGGGCCGGCTGGGCCGTGTCGGTCGCGCTGATTTCGAACGGCCGTCCGCTGATCGGCTCGCTCTGCGCGCCCGCCCGGGGCGAGGTATGGCAGGCCGTCGCAGGCAAGGGCGCGACGCGCAACGGCGCGAAGCTGGAGGCATCGAACCGGCTCGAGTTCGCAGGCGCGCGCGTGCCTGCTGCCGACCTGATGAAGCAGGACCGGATACTGACCAAGGTCGACCAGCCCAATTCCATCGCCCTGCGCATCGCGATGGTCGCCGCCGATGAGGCGGATCTCGTGGCGACCCTGCGCTGGGGTTTCGAATGGGATATTGCCGCTGCTGCGCTCGTCGCGCGAGAAGCAGGGGCAGCCGTGTCCGATGCGTTCGGCCGCAAGCTCGATTACAACAAGCGCGACCCGCGCGCCTTCGGCCTCATCGCCAGCGCGCCGGGCATTCACGGCGCCACAGTCGATCACCTGTCAGACCGCGCCGCGACGTTCTCGCGCGCATAGAAAAAGGGACCGGGTTCGACCCGGCCCCTTCCTCTGCGACACTATCCGAAGGGCTCGGCTCTTCAGTTGCCCTGTTGGGCGGCTTCGACGTCTTGCTGGTCGAAGGGGATGATCTTGATTTCGACGCGGCGGTTGAGCGGCTCGTTGACGTTGTCGCCGGTCTGCACTGCAAGGCGCGTTTCGCCGAAACCCATCCAGCGGATGCGCGACGAGCTGACACCGCGCGAGGTCAGGTAGTTGGCAACGGCCTGCGCGCGCTGTTCCGAAAGGCGCTGGTTGAAGTCCGAAGCGCCGACCGTGTCGGTATAGCCGTACACGTCGATCAGGCTGTTGGGATACTGGACCAGGTTCGCCGCGACATTGTCGAGCGTGCGGCGGAAGGTCTCGTTGATGTTGGAGCTGCCGGTGGCGAAGGTAACGCCGTTCGGCAGGTTGACGAGAATCGCCTCGCCGCCATCGGTTTCGGTCACATCGACGCCTGAACCGGCGGTCTGTTCCTTCAGTTCCTTGATCTGCTGGTCCATGCGGTAGCCGACGTAACCGCCAGCTGCGCCGCCTGCGACCGCGCCGACGATACGGCCGGTCTTGCCGCCGATGACGCCGCCCAGCAGGCCGCCGGCAACCGCGCCGCCGAGACCGCCGAGGACGGTGCGCGAAACCTTCTGCTCACCCGTATTCGGGTCGGTGACGCAGGCCGAGGTGCCCATCAGGGCCACTGCCGAGAAACCTGCGAGGAAAATGCGTGATTTTTTCATATGTCGTTCCCCTTGTCAGAGTGCGGCACCGGCCTCTTGTTCTTTCCTGCCGGAACCGCGCATGGCGGGACGCGCCCACCAGCGCCTCTGAAGCTTCTAACAAGCGAACCGCCTACGTGTTCCGCGAAGCGCTGGCATGAGGCCATATTTGTGCTAGCGCAGCAGTGTGACACCTTTCCCCTGGACCGACCTTCTCATTATCGCCGGGCTGATCTTGCTCAACGGCGTCTTCGCCATGAGCGAGCTCGCCATCGTTTCGGCGCGCACCGCGCGGCTGCGTTCGGCCGCCCAGCAGGGCAGCGCCGGCGCGAAGGCCGCGCTGGCGCTCGCTGCCGACCCGGGCAAGTTCCTCTCGACCGTGCAGATCGGCATCACGCTGGTCGGTATCATTGCCGGTGCCTATTCCGGCGCGAGCCTTGGCGGACCCGTGGGCGAGCGGCTTGCGGCGCTCGGTGTCCCGACCGACTGGGCCAGCGAAGCCGGCTTCGCGCTGGTCATCGCGCTGACCACCTATTTCAGCCTCGTCATCGGCGAACTCGTCCCCAAGCAGGTCGCCCTGCGCGCCGCCGTCCCGATTGCGACTGCCATGTCGCTGCCCATGGCCCTGCTGGCGCGCGTGGCAGCACCGCTCGTCTGGCTGCTCGACACCTCGTCGAGCGTGATCATACGCGCGCTGGGCGTGCGCCCCGCAGGGCAGAGCTCGGTCACGGCGGAAGAACTTCACATGCTGTTCGCCGAAGCGACCAAGACCGGCATCATCGAACACGAACAGCACCAGATGCTGGCGGGCGTGGTCCGTCTCGCCCAGCGCCCCGTGCGCGAGGTGATGACGCCGCGGACCGATGTCGACTGGCTGGATATCTCGGCCGACGAGGAAGCGATTGCGTCCCTGCTTGCGGAAAGCCCGCATTCGGTCTGGCCGGTTGCCGACGGATCGCCCGACAAGGTCGTCGGGCTCGTGCGCGTGCGTGAAATCCTTGCCGCGCAGGTCGCGGGCGAGCCGGTGGTGCTTGCCGACCTGCTGCACCGGGCGGAGGTCGTGCCCGACCAGCTCGACGCGGTCGATGCGCTGCGCGTCCTGCAGCAGGCCGATGTCGCCATGGCCATGGTGCATGACGAATACGGCCATCTCGACGGAATTGTCACGCCGGTGGACCTGCTGACCGCGCTGGTCGGCGATTTCGCCAGCGATCAGGACCCGGGCGATGCGCCGGGCATCGTCGAGCGTGCGGATGGCTCGCTACTGGTGGCTGGCTCGCTCAGCGCCGATGCGCTCGCCGACCGGCTCGGGCTCGATTACGGCGACGATCGCGAGTTCGCGACCGTGGCGGGATTCGTCCTCGCCGTGCTCAAGAAGCTGCCGGTCGAAGGCGAATGGTTCGAGGAGCAGGGCTGGCGGTTCGAAGTGGTCGACCTCGACGAACGGCGGATCGACAAATTGCTCGTCACGTCACTGGGACCGGCAAAACCGGTCGACCAGGACGACGGCTAGGTCTGCCGCACCCGCCGCCAAGCGGGTGCGAACATCACTGCATCAGCCGGGAATGACGGCCTGTGCCGAAGCGCCGTCGCCTTCGGGGGCGGCGACGATGTCGCGCACCACGGTGCCCTTGGCGACCGTGTTGGTGCCCGCGCTACCGACCGCGCTGCGGATGCCCGGTTCGGGCGTGCCGGCACGATCGAGCACCGAGGTTTCCACGCTGCTGCGCGGAGCCGGACCGCCGAACAGTGCATCGAGTGCCTGCTCTGCGGCAGTGCCTTCGGCCGGGCGCGGTGCGCCTGGTGCCGGGGGCACGAGGTTGAAGTCCGGCGGCACGACCAGCGGGGCTGCGCGCTGCACGGCGAATTCGTCGGGACGGTCGCGGTTGAGGAAACCGCCGCTGCCACAGGCGGCGAGCGTGCTCGCGGCTGCGCTCACGAGGGCGATGCGGGTGATAGTCTTCATGTATTGCTCTCCGCGGCGTCTGCCGGCTTGCCGTCCATCATGTCGTCGACGTCCTTGTCGCGCATGAAGAACGCGCGGGCAAGGATGATAACGACACCGATGGTGATAGCGGCATCGGCGATATTGAAAATGAGGAAGGGGCGGAATTCCCCGATATGGAAATCGGCGAAGTCGAGGACGTAGCCGAGCTCGTAGCGATCCTTGATGTTGCCGAGCGCGCCGCCGAGGATCAGCGACAGGCCGAGAATATCCCCGAACAGCTTCTCGCGGAACATCCAGACGGTGACCAGCAGCGCGATCAGTCCGGTCACGCCGACCAGCGCCCAGCGCGTTTCGGGGCTGGTCGCCTCGAACATGCCCAGCGACACGCCATAATTGTGGACGCGGTAGAAATCGAAGAAGGGCAGCAGGTCGAGCTTGTCGCCCGGCACCTCGAGGCCCAGCGGGCCGTCGACCCACCATTTGGTGAGCTGATCCGCGGCATAGATCGCAAAGGCGATGGCGACGCCGATCAGGCGATTGCGCAGGACAGGGGTCATTGGCCCGCACTCCCGGCAGCATCCATCAGTTCGATCACGTCCTCGCAGCGATCGCACAGCGCGCCGTCCTCGGGGACCGAGGGAAGCAGGCGCCAGCAGCGGCCGCATTTGTGTTCGCCGGTTCGCGTGACAGTCACGCTGTCGCTATCGCCGCGTGTGACTGACGCGGTGATGAACAGTTCGGCGAGGTCTTCGTCGCTGAAGCCTTCCGGAACTGCGGCAGCGGGCACGACCACGTCGGCCTCGAGGCTGGACCGGATGGTCTTGTCGCGGCGCAGCGGCTCGATAGCCTCGGTGACCTTTTCGCGAAGCGCCCGCAGCTTGTCCCAGCGCGCGCCGTCGGCGGTGACGCCCGGGACCGCCGGCCAGTCGAGCAGGTGCACGCTGCCGCCATCGGGATAGCGCGTGGTCCAGGCCTCTTCCGCGGTGAACACCAGCACCGGCGCGGCATAGCGAACGAGCGCGTGGAACAGGAGGTCGAGCACGGTGCGATAGGCATTGCGCTTCACGCTATCCGGCCCGTCGCAATAGAGGCAGTCCTTGCGGATATCGAAGTAGAAGGCCGACAGGTCCTCGTTGCAGAAATCGACCAGCAGGCGGGTGTAGGTGTTGTAGTCGTAGCTTTCGAGCGCGGCCTTCAGCTTGCCGTCGAGATCGGCCAGCAGCGCGAGGACGTAGCGCTCGAGCTCGGGGATTTCGCCCACATCGCCCATGTCGCCGACGAAGCCGTCGAGCGCGCCGAGCAAATAGCGGAAGGTGTTGCGCAGGCGACGGTACTGGTCGCCGACACCTTTCAGGATTTCATCGCCGATGCGGTGGTCTTCGGTGAAGTCGACGGAAAGCGCCCACAGGCGGATGATGTCCGCGCCGTACTGTTCCATGACCTTCAGCGGGTCGATGGTGTTGCCGAGGCTCTTCGACATCTTCTTACCGGCCGAATCCATGGTGAAGCCATGGGTCAGCACCGCGTCATAAGGCGCACGGCCGCGGGTGGCGGAGCTTTCGAGCAGGCTCGACTGGAACCAGCCGCGATGCTGGTCGCTGCCTTCGAGATAGAGGTCTGCGGGCCAGCGCTGGTCGGGCCAGCGGTCGCCTTCGAGCGTGAAGGCATGGGTGCAGCCCGAATCGAACCAGACGTCGAGAATGTCGGTGACCATCTCGAATTCGTTGGCGTCGTAATCGGGGCCGAGGAATTCGGCCTTGCGGGCCTCGTCCCAGGCATCGACGCCTTGTTGCTTCACCGCTTCGACTACGCGGGCATTGACCGCAGGGTCCTGCAGATAGGTCCCGTCGCTACGCACGAAGAGCGTGATCGGCACCCCCCATGCGCGCTGGCGCGAAAGCACCCAGTCGGGGCGGCCTTCGACCATGGAGCCGATGCGGCGGCGGCCCTTTTCAGGATAGAACTTTACCCGCTCGATCTCGCGCATGGCGATTTCGCGCAGCGTGGAGTGGTCCTTGCTGGTGAACATCGCGACGGCGGCACCGAAACCTTCGGGTGCAGCAACGTCGAAGTCGCCGGTGTCGAGCGGCTTGTCCATCGGCACGAACCACTGCGGCGTGCAGCGGTAGATGACCTTGGCCTTCGAACGCCACGAATGCGGGTAGCTATGCTGGTAGTCGTCGCTGGCCGACAGCAGCGCGCCTGCTGCGCGCAAATCCGAACAGATCGGGCCGTCGGGCGCGTTGAAAGCCTTGTTGATCACCGCGCGGCGGCGCTCGTCATTTCCACCCAGCCAAGGCCAGTCGTCGCGATAGCGCCCATCGCCCATGACCGCGAAAACCGGCTCGATGCCGTGCTCGCGGCAGAGCAGGAAGTCGTCCTCGCCATGGTCGGGCGACATATGGACAAGGCCCGTACCGCTGTCGGTGGTGACGAAATCGCCCGCGAGCAGCGGACGCGGCTTGGCGTAGAACCCGCCGAGATGGTGCATGGGATGGCGGGCAACGGTTCCGGCGAGTGCCGGGCCAAAATAGAACTCGATCGTCTCGTAATTCTGTTGGGGGGCACCTTGCGACCTTACGCGATCGCGGAACGCTTCGGAGAGGTCACGAGCTACGAGAAACCGACGACCCGTAGGTTCGGCCATTTCGTCTAGCTCGCCGAGCAGAACGTAATCCACCTCTTCGCCATAAGCCAAAGCCTGGTTCACCGGGATCGTCCAAGGCGTGGTGGTCCAGATCACCGCATGCGCGCCGACCAGTTCCGGTATCGGCGATTCCACGATCTCGAACGCCACATCGATCTGGGTCGAGGTGATATCCTCGTATTCGACCTCAGCTTCGGCCAGCGCGGTTTCCTCGACCGGCGACCACATCACGGGCTTCGATCCGCGATAGAGGTTTCCGGCCTCGACGAACTTCATCAGCTCGGCAACGATGGTCGCCTCGCTGTCGAACTGCATGGTGAGGTACGGATTGTCGAAGTCCGCCATCAAGCCCAGGCGCTTCAATTGTTCACGCTGCACGTCGACCCAGTGCTGCGCATAGGCGCGGCATTCGGCGCGGAATTCGCTGGCCGGGATTTCGTTCTTGTCGCGCTTTTTCTTGCGGAACTGTTCCTCGACCTTCCACTCGATCGGCAGGCCGTGGCAGTCCCAGCCGGGCACGAAAGGCGCATCCTTGCCGAGCAGCGTTTGCGAGCGCACCACCATGTCTTTCAGGATGCGGTTCAGCGCATGGCCGATATGCATGTCGCCATTGGCATAGGGCGGGCCGTCGTGGAGGATGAACTTCTCGCGTCCCGCGCGCGCCTCGCGCAGCTGGGCATAGAGGTTCTCTTCCTGCCAGCGCGCAAGGATCTGCGGCTCCTTCTGCGGGAGGCCGGCCTTCATGGGAAAATCGGTCTTGGGAAGGAAGACCGTGTCTTTGTAATCGCGCTGCTCGGACATAGGTGCTGGCCGTTAGGGGATTTGCGCCGCGCGATAAAGCGTCAATCGCGGTTCCTTGCCCTGCGCTGATCGAGTGCGGCCTCGCTCGCTTCCCATTCCTCCACCGTGCGATCATCGAAGCTCGGGTAGAGCGCAGGTGCAATGGTAAAGGCATCCTCCACCCAGACATAGCCGTTGAAGCTGTCGGGTATCTCGGTCAGCTGCTCGGGCAGGGTGAGGCCGCGGAGGCGGTTCTTGCCGATGGGACCGATCACGATGACCCGCCCGCCATGGGCTTCCATCCGCGCGATCAGGCGGTTGGGCCAGCCCGGAAAGGCCCATTGGGAGTTGAGCGGCACGAACAATGTCTCGCCCCGGCAGCTCTGCGGCAGGTAGCCGGTCCAGCCATAGGCGACATAGTCCTTCGAGCACTGCTTTGCGCGCTCCTGGCTCCACGCCCAGGCATCGGGATAGAACTCGCGGATGCGGTCGATCGGACCCGGATGCCCGTAGAAGCCGTCGCCGGCCTTCACCGGATCGCGGCCCGCCTTGCGCAGTTCTCGGGCGACCAGATCGGCTTCGGCTGGGTCCTTCGATTTGAAATTGACCATCAGGCGCCCGCGCGGCGGCAGGGCGGCGAGGACTTCGGCGAAGGTGGGCATCGCGCCCTTGAACTTGCCGCGAAACGGATGGGTCTTGCCGCCGTCGGCAGTGTAGCCATGGCCGATGTCGAGCGCCTTCAGTTCAGGGAGCGTCGCATCGCGCACTTCGCCCGTGCCTTCGGTCCTGCAATCGAGCGTCCAGTCGTGGAAGACGACCAGCTCGCCCTCCTTCGTGGGCGCAATGTCCACCTCGACCAGCCAAGCGCCCAGCTTCTGTGCGCGCAGCACGCTCTCGATCGTGTTCTCGAGATAGGGATGATAGGGCTCGAAGATCCGGTCGGCGGTGCAGGTGTCGCGCCCCACGCCTGCCTTGTCGTACAGCTGGTAGAGCCCGCGATGGGCAATCAGCTTGGGCGCGCCGACGGGGTCGGGGGCCAGCCAGCTGGCATTGACGAGACTGAAGACCAGCAGGGCAAGCGCGAAGGCGAGGCCGCCCCGCTTGAGGTATTTCCTCATCCGAGCAGGGCCTTTGCCCTCTCGCAGTCCTTTTCCATTTGCGCGACCAGTTCATCGAGGCTGTCGAACTTCGCTTCGCCGCGCAGGAAATGGTGGAACGCCACCTCGATTTCCTGCCCGTAAAGGTCGCCGGAGAAGTCGAAGAAATAGGGCTCGAGCAATTCCTTGGGCGGTTCGAACTGCGGGCGCACGCCGATATTGGCCGCGCCTTTCAGCACCTCGCCGGTCGACAGGATGCGGCCCGTGACGGCGTAGATGCCGTATTGCGGGCGCAGGTAATGCTCGATCGACAGGTTCGCGGTGGGATAGCCGATGGTCCGCCCGCGCTTGTCGCCATGTTCGACCACGCCGCGGATCGCGAAGGGGCGAGTGAGCAGGCGGGCGGCCTCCTGCGGGTCGCCGTCACGCAAGGCGTCGCGCACGCGGCTGGAGGATACGGGCGCGCCCTTTTCCATGACGGCCGCTACCGCGCGGGCCTCGATACCGACTTCGCGGCCCAGGGTTTCGAGCACTTCGCGATTGCCCCCGCGGCCTTTGCCGAAGGTGAAATCCTCGCCCGTCACCACGCCTGCCACGCCGAGATGTTCGGCCAGCAGGACCTTCACGAAATCCTCAGCCGTGGTCCCGGCAAGCTCGCCATCGAAATGGAACACCAGCATCGCGGTGGCACCGGCGGCGAGGTAGAGCTCCTGCCGCTGCTCCAGCGTGGTCAGGCGGAAGGGCGGGGCATCGGGCCGGAAATGGCGCACGGGATGCGGGTCGAAAGTGGCGATGATCGAGGGGCGGCCCTCGGCGCGCGCCCAGTCGATCGCTTCCTGCGCCACCGCCTGGTGGCCGAGGTGGAACCCGTCGAAATTGCCGAGCGCTATGATCGCTCCGCGCAGCGACTGCGGCAGGGCCTCGCGGTGATCGAGGAACCTCACGCGGCAGGCTCCATCGGCTCGATCCCTTCCGTCAGGACGCGCAGCGCATTGCCGCCCATTGCGGCGCGAATCTCTTCTTCAGTGAAGCCTTCATCCATTAGCGCCTGCGTTACCTGCACCAGCTGGCTGGTGTCGAACCGTGTCGTGACCGAGCCGTCGAAATCGCTGCCGAGAGCGACATGGCCGATACCGACGAGGTCGCGGATGTGGCGCATGGCCTTCGCCACCGAGCGCGGCGAGGTGTCGCACACGGCGCCCGGCCAGTAACCCACACCGATGATGCCGCCGGTCGCCGCGACGCCGCGAATCTGTTCGTCCGAAAGGTTGCGATTGACCTCGCAGGTCGCCTGCACCCCGCCATGGCTGGAGACGACGGGGCGGCGGGCTATGGACAGGATGTCGGCGACGCAGGCCGGGCTGCAATGCGCGATGTCGACAACCATGCCGAGCTCTTCCATCCGGCGGACCACTGCGCGGCCCTTGTCGGAGAGACCGCCCTTCTCGGTCCCGTGCATCGATCCGGCGAGGTCATTGTCGAAGAAATGGGTGAGGCCTGCCATGCGAAAGCCCGCCGCGTGGAGCGTGTCGAGATTGGCCGGATCGCCTTCCAGATTGTGCAGGCCCTCGATGGACAGCATCGCGCCCACGCTCGGGCGGCCCATGTCGCGCGAACGGATGAGGCGCTCGATGTCCTCGCGGCCATGGATCTGGAACAGCGTGTCGCGCTCTTCCTCTACCGCGCGGTCGAGCTTCGTTGCATGCCATAGCGAGCGTTCGAGCAGGCTGCTCCAGGTGCGGAAAGGCTGCAGCTGGCCGATCACCAGCGGGGTTATGTTGTCGGTTTCGCCAGTGTTCGAATCGTAATTCTGGCCGCGCGGCGACTTGGTCACGCTGGAAAAAACCTGCAGGGCAACATTGCCGTCCTTCAGCCGCGGGAGGTCGACATGGCCGCGGTCGGCGCGGTCCAGCAGGTCACGCTTCCACAGGAGCGTGTCCGAATGCAAATCGACGATCTGCAGCCGCGCGTGCAAGTCGCGCGCCTCCTGCGAAATCTCGATCAGCGGCTCGCCGTCGATGCGGTTGAGGTCGCGCTCGATCCAGCCCGGGCCGATGGCGAAAAACGCCACCACGCTCGTGAGCAGCAGCACGCCGATAGCGATCCCGGCCTTGCGCTTCATCCTGCGTTCTCTCCCGCGCGGCTATAGGTGAGGAAGGAATAGGCGGGGGTTTCGCCCTCGGCCGCGAAGTCCTCGCGTCCCGACAGGTCCCATTCGGGACCTAGCGGGGGCATGAAGACGTCGCCCTCGAACTCGCGGTGGATCTCGGTAAGCTCGACGCGGGCCGAATGCGGCAGGAAGACAGCGAAGATCGCCGCGCCGCCGATAACAGCCGCGTCCTCGCCTGCGGTGGCAATCGCTTCCTCGACCGAACGGACCACTTCCGCGCCGGCTGAATCCCAGCGCTCGCGCCGGGTGAGGACGATGTGGCGGCGGCCCGGCAAGAGGCCCGGCAGGCTCTCGAAAGTCTTGCGGCCCATGATCATCGGCTTGCCCATGGTCAGCGCCTTGAAGCGCTTCAGATCGGCAGGCAGGTGCCACGGCAGCTGACCGTCCTTGCCGATCGCGCCATTGGCGGCGCGGGCATAGATGCAGAACAGGCTCATGCGCGGCTGAGGCGGGTCAGATGGCCCATCTTGCGACCTTCGCGCACCTCGGCCTTGCCATAGTCGTGGACGTGGCAATCGGGCTCGGCGAGGAAGGCGTGCGCGCCCTCGATCTCGCTGCCGATGATGTTGCGCATCTCGATGCCCTTCGCGACCGTGCGCGTGTCGCCCAGCGGCAGACCGGCGACGGCGCGGATGTGGTTCTCGAACTGGCTCGTCGCCGCACCCTCGATGGTCCAGTGGCCGGAATTGTGCACGCGCGGCGCCATCTCGTTGAAGATCGGCCCTTCGCGCGTTGCGAAGAATTCGAGCGTCAGCACGCCGACATAACCGAGCGCGTCGGCAACCTCTCCGGCAAGGCGACGCGCTTCGGCCACCTGCGGTTCGACGATATCGCCGGCAGGCAGCAGCGAGGCGGCAAGGATGCCGTCCTCATGGACGTTGCGCGCGCTATCCCAGAAGCGAATCTCGCCGTCCTGACCGCGCACGAGGATGACGGAGAATTCCGCGTCGAACTCGACGAAGCCTTCGTAGATCGCGGGCACGTCGGGCAGCTTGAGCCCTGCGGCATCGCGTCCCGACATGATCCGCCACTGGCCCTTGCCGTCGTAACCGTCGCGTCGGGTCTTGAGGATGCCGGGCGCGCCGAGCCGGTCGGCGGCAGCTTCGAGGTCGGAGGGCGAATCGACTTTGGCATAGGCAGCCGGTCGCCCGCCGAGGCCTTCGACGAAGCGCTTCTCGTTCAACCGGTCCTGCGCGGTTTCGAGCGCGCGGGGGTCGGGGAAGATACGGCCGGCAGGAATTGCGCGGGCGGATTCGACCGGCACGTTCTCGAATTCCCAGGTCACCACGTCGCAGCGGGCGGCGAAAGCGGCGAGCGCAGCCTTGTCGTCCCAGCGGTTGGTGAAGAAATCCTCGCACAGCTCGCCTGCGACATTGTCGCCTTCGGGGGCGTAGCCGATGCACTTGTAGCCGATCTGGGTGGCGGCTGCTGCCATCATCCGGCCAAGCTGGCCCCCGCCGAGGATGCCGATGGTGGAGCCGCGCTTCAGCATCAGTCGTGCGGTCGCTCGGTCACGGCGGCGCTGCGTGCCGCGCGCCAGTCCTTGAGGCGGGACTTCAGTCCTTCGTCATGGCTGGCGAGGATCGCGGCGGCGAGCAGGCCCGCATTGGTCGCACCCGCCTCGCCGATGGCCAGCGTGCCGACGGGGATGCCGGCGGGCATCTGCACGATTGAAAGCAGGCTGTCCTCGCCCGACAAGGCGCGCGACTGGACGGGTACGCCGAGCACGGGGACATGGGTCAGCGCGGCGATCATGCCGGGCAGGTGCGCAGCGCCCCCGGCACCGGCAATGATGACCTCGAAGCCGGCCGCTTCCGCGCCCTTGGCGAACTCGTACATGCGGTCGGGCGTGCGGTGGGCGGAGACGATCCGCACATCGGTTTCGACCCCCAGTTCTTCCAGCACCTGCGCGGCGCAGGTCATGGTCGACCAGTCCGACTGGCTGCCCATGACGATTGCGACCTTTGCCCCCATATCAGCTGTCCTTCAGGTAATAGCGGTCCCCGACGACCGTGGTGCCATCGAAGTCGTAGACGATCGGCTGGCCGGTCGGGATCTCCAGTTCGGTGATCTCGTCGTCGGAAATGTTCGACAGGTGCTTGACCAGCGCGCGCAGCGAATTGCCATGCGCGGAGATGATCACGTTCTCGCCCTTGGCCAGCTGCGGCAGGATCGCCTCTTCCCAATAGGGCAGGACGCGCTCGATCGTCAGCTTGAGGCTTTCGGTGCGCGGCACGTCGATTCCGGCGTAACGCGGATCGTCCGACAGGTCGAATTCACTGCCCGGCTCGAGTTCGGGCGGGGGCACGTCGAAGCTACGGCGCCAGATGTGCACCTGCTCGTCGCCATGCCGCTCGCGGGTCTGCTGCTTGTCGAGGCCGGTGAGGCCGCCATAGTGGCGTTCGTTGAGGTGCCAGTCGCGCGTCACCGGGATCCACAGCCGGTCGCAAGCCTCGAGCGCCAGGTTCATAGTCTTGATCGCGCGCTTCTGCACGGAAGTGAAGGCGATCGTCGGAAGGACGCCCTTGGCTTTCATCAGCTCGCCCGCAGCGCGCGCCTCGGCTTCGCCCTTCTCGGTGAGGTCGACGTCCCACCAGCCGGTGAAGCGGTTGGCGAGGTTCCACTCGCTCTGGCCGTGGCGAACGAGGATCAGCTTGGACATGAAAGCTCCCGATTTCCCTAGGAGCACTGCGCGTTAGCGGTCCGCGTCCGGCTTGGAAACCCCGTCTGCGTCCGATTCGCGCATTTCGCGTCCCTGCGCCTTGCGGCGACGCAGGTTCTCGCGAAGTTTCGCGGCGAGGCGTTCCTCGCGGGTCATCTTTTCGTCGGCAGCGCTCATCGCGCAACCTTTTGCGAAAATCGCCTGCCTCCGCAAGCGAAGGTTGACTTTCCCGCCGGTCCTGCCAATAGCGCGCGCCTCCACCCCGCAAGGCGTCTTGCGGCGGACCAGTGCTGCTGTAGCTCAGTGGTAGAGCGCACCCTTGGTAAGGGTGAGGCCGGGAGTTCAATCCTCCCCAGCAGCACCATTTTCTCCGAAAATGAGACTTGGTTTTTCGCTCGCACCTCCGTGCGAGCGTCCTCGGCGCAGTCTCGTCGCGTTCCGCGCCGAGCGCCTGCGGGCGGGCGGTCGCCCTTGCCGGGCCTCCGCCGGCCCGGATTTTCGGTTGCACCAGCCCACTCTCGGCGGCAGTTCTCTCGCAGAGGGAGACACACATGGATTTCCGCCTGACCGAACAGCAGCGCGAACTGCAGGATGCGGCGCGCACGTTTGCGCGCAAGGAATTGCCCGATTTGGCGCGGGAGATGGAGGAGAAGGATTTCTCCGTCCCGGCAGACATGGTGCGCCGCTACGGCGAGATGGGCTTCCTCGGCGTCAACCTGCCGGAGGAATACGGCGGCCTCGGCCTCGGCCATCTCGAGGCGCTGCTGGTGCTCGAACAGTTCGCGATGATTTCGAACGCTGTCGCCTTTCCCGTGTTCGAGGCGCTGGTCGGTCCGGTGCGCACGGTCGAGCGCTTCGCCTCGGATGCATTGAAGGCGCAGATCGTGCCGCAGGTTGTCTCGGGCGAGGCCACGGTCGCGGTGTCCATGTCTGAACCCGATGCCGGTACGGCGCTGACCGACCTGACGACCCGCGCGCAGGACGCAGGCGACCATTACGTGCTCGACGGCAACAAGCGCTGGACCAGCGGGGCAGGCCATGCCCGCTATTATGTCGTCTACACGCGCCTTTCGGACGAACCCGGCGCACGCGGCATCGGCGCGCTGCTGGTGGACAAGGAGATGGAGGGCGTCGGCTTCGGCAAGCGGGAGAACCTGATGGGTTTCCGCGGCATCGAGACGCGCGACATCTCTTTCGACGGCGTGCGGGTGCCCAAGGAAAACCGGATCGTGCCGGCCGGCGGGTTCGGCAAGCTGATGAGTGCTTTCGGCCTCGAGCGCTGTGGCAACGCTACCCAGTCGCTCGGCCTTGCCGCCGGCGCGCTGGAGCAGGCGACCGAATACGTCCAGGAACGCAAGGCCTTCGGGAAGCCGATCGTCGATTTCCAGGCGGTCCAGATGCGGCTTGCCGAAATGGCCATGCAGGTCGAGGCAGCTCGGCTGCTGATCTACCGCGCCGCCGCCAATGCCGAGCACAATGCGGACGGCCTGCCGAGCGTCTATGAAAGTTCCACCGCCAAGTGCTTTGCCAACGAGATCGTGCGCAGCGTGACGGCCAATGGCATGCAGGTCATGGGCGGCTACGGCTACCACAAGGACTACGGCATGGAGCAGCGCGTGCGCGACGGTTTCGCCTGGGGCATCGCTGGCGGGACGACCGATGTGCAGAAGACCAATATCGCCGCGGCGATCGTCGGGCGAAGGTTCGATCAAAGGCGTTGATAGGCTGCGCTGTATTGCATAGATAGAACGGTATGGACCATACCGCAGATCTCACCCAGCTCGACCCGCGCTACAAGACGATGATGCGTCTGGTTGCGGGCATTACCGCCGCCTTCCTGCTGCTGGGCGCGAGTATCGCCGAAATGGCGATACCCGGCTGGACCGGTATCGTCTGGGTCCCGGCACTGCTCATCATTCTCTACCTGGTCGTGTGGCTGCCCATGCGGCGTTACGCGGCGCGCGGCTATTCGCTGGCCGAAGAACGGTTGCGGGTCGTGCGCGGGGTGCTCTTCCGCTCCGACACGGTCGTGCCCTTCGGCCGCGTCCAGCATATCGATGTCGACCAGGGACCGCTGGAGCGCGCCTTCCACCTCGCAACGCTGACCGTGCACACGGCCGGCAGCCACAATGCCTCCGTATCGCTTCCCGGCCTCGCGCACGAAGATGCGGTCGCCATGCGCGAGGAAATCCGTGCGGCCATCCGGCGCGACACCCAGTAATGCAACCGCCCGCGACCCCGCAGCGAACCGATCCGCGCAGCTTCGCCGTGCGCGCGGTGATGATGCTGTTCCAGCTCGTCGTTCCGATGGGTATCGCGGCCGTGACGATTTTCGACGAGGGCGAATTCGCCGGGCGGATCGCCTACGCCGTGCCCTTCATCGCCGCGATCATCCTCTTCAACGTGGCGGTCGCCTACCTGCAATGGACGCGGCTGACCTATACGGTGGGCGAGGCGGATATCCGCGTCGAGAGCGGCCTGCTGTCGCGCGCCGCGCGTTCCGTCCCTTACGAACGCATCCAGGACGTGAGCCTCGAGCAGAAGCTGTTGCCGCGCCTCTTCGGCCTCGTCGAAGTGAAGTTCGAGACCGGCGCAGGCGGCAAGGAAGACCTGGCGCTAACCTATCTGTCCGAAGCGGAAGGGGAGCGCCTGCGCGAACTGGTGCGCGAGCGCCGCGAGGGTGAAGCGCCTGCCATGGCAGATGCCGTTCCCGCCGAAGCCTTGCCGGAAGCTGCGCCGCTGTTCGCGATGGACGGCAAGCGCGTCCTGACCTTCGGCCTGTTCGAATTCTCGCTCGCCGTGGTGGCAGTGATCGGCGGTCTCGCGCAGCAGTTCGAATTCCTCCTGCCGTTCGACCTGTGGGACATCGACGGCTGGCAGGAGAGGCTGACCGGTCCGGGCCAGTGGCTCGCGGGGCTGGGCCCGCTGGCGCAGGTGGTCGGCATCCTTATGGCGCTCGCCAGCCTCTCGCTTGTGGGCTTTGCGACCGGAATTGTTCGCACCGCGCTGCGTGAATGGGATTTCCGGCTCGACCGCACGGCCAAGGGCCTGCGCCGCCGGCGTGGCCTGCTCACCCGCACCGACCTCGTCATGCCCGTGCACCGCGTACAGGCCTTGCGGGTCGAGACGGGCTTCCTGCGGCGCCTGTTCGGCTGGCACAGCCTCAAGGTCGTCAGCCTCGCGAGCGACAGCGGGGCGGCCAATCACGAAGCGGTGCCGTTCGGACAGATGGACGAAATCGCACCGGTGGTCGCCGAAACCGGCTTCGCCCTGCCGCCGCAGGACACAAGCTGGATGCGTGCGATGGACCGCTATCGCTTCGACAAGATCGTGCTGGCGGCCATCGTATTGCTACCGGCCACCATCGCTGCCATCTTCATTGCCGATTCGGTCCAGTGGCTGATCCCGGCGGGTATTCTCGGCGTAACCGTCGTGCACAACTGGTGGCGCTGGCGCCACGACCGGCACGCGATCGATGCCCGCCAGATCTACAGCCTGCACGGCTGGTTCTCTCCCAGCCTCGCCATCGGCTCGCGGGTCAAGCTGCAATCGGTCGAAATCCTGCAGGGCCCGATCGCACGTCGCCGCGGCTATGCGAGCCTGCTGCTGGGGCTGGCGGGCGGCAATCTGCGCGTGCACGGAATGCCGGTCGAACGCGCGCGCGAATGGCGCGCCGGCATACTCGACAGCATCGGCAGGACCGATTTTTCCGAACTGGTCGAAGCGCAGGTGGATGCGCGCGCCGCCTAGGCGCGCAAGTCCGACAGCTCCGCATGGCGGCGGAAATAGGTGTCGACATAGGAACAGTCGGGCGCAATGCGGAAACCCTGCTCGCGCGCATCGGCGATCATCGCCTTGACCAGCTTTTCGGCGATCCCCTTGCCCCGTGCCGCGGTCGGCACGAAGGTGTGCGTCGCATGGCGCACCTTGCCATCCCCCCGCCAGGTCAGTTCGGCATCGCGCGGCGCGCCTTCGACCGTGGCGAAATAGCGGCCTGCGGTTTCGCTGCCCTCGTGTTCGATGGTGATCGTATCGCTCACAAAATATCCTTTCTGTGCAAGCAACGCCGTGCGCGCTAGTGGCGTTCCTGACATGAGCCAGGCCCTCTTTCTTTCCGACAATGCCGCCCGCGTCCATCCCAGGGTCTGGGAGGCCATGCAGGCGGCCGATGCGCCCGATTCGCCGTACGACGGCGATGCCGTCAGCGCGGCGCTGGACGAGAAGTTTTCCGCCCTGTTCGGCCGCGAGTGTGCTGCGCTGTGGGTGGCGACGGGAACCGCGGCCAACTGCCTTGCGCTTGCCACCATGGCCCAGCCGCATGGCGGCGTGGTCTGCCACGAGGAGGCGCATATC
Source organism: Qipengyuania gaetbuli (assembly GCF_020171365.1). Classification (NCBI taxonomy): domain Bacteria; kingdom Pseudomonadati; phylum Pseudomonadota; class Alphaproteobacteria; order Sphingomonadales; family Erythrobacteraceae; genus Qipengyuania; species Qipengyuania gaetbuli. The sequence continues at coordinate 1,392,094 of NZ_JAIUZO010000002.1, forward strand.
GAGGTGGACGAAGGCGGCGCACCCGGCTTCTATCTGCACGGTGCCAAGCTGCTGCTGGGGCAGGGCGAGGGCGCCAAGCTGACGCCCGATGCAATCCGCGCGGTAATCGACCCGATCCGCGACGACGTCCACCAGGTCCAGCCCCATGCGATCTCGATCACGCAGGCGAGCGAATATGGTCGCAGCTACCGGCCCGACGAGCTCGCGCAGGTTTCCGCGCTGGCACGCGAGCGCGGGCTCGGCCTTCACATGGACGGTGCGCGATTCGGCAATGCGGCGGCCTTCCTCGGACTTCCTGCCGCAGAGGTGGCAGGCGATGTCGATGCGCTGAGCTTCGGCTTCGTGAAGAACGGCGGGATGAGCGCGGAAGCGATCGTCTTCTTCGACGCCTCGCTGGCCGATGTCGCGCGCTATCGCCGCAAGCGCGCGGGCCATTTGCAGAGCAAGGGCCGCTACCTTGCAGCCCAGATCCACGCCATGCTGGAAGGCGATCTGTGGCTCGCCAATGCCCGCGCGGCGAATGATGCGGCGCAGGAAATCTCCGGTGCCTGCAGCGACCGGCTGATGCACCCGGTCGAGGCGAACGAGCTGTTCGTGAATTGCACTGCCGCCGAGCGCGAGGCGCTGCGCGCCAAGGGCTTTGCCTTCTACGACTGGGGCGACGACGCAGCGCGCTTCGTAACTGCGTGGAACACGCGCGAGGAAGACGCCCGCGCGCTGGCGACAGCGATCGGCTCTCTATGAGCGCAGCATCGGGCGACGAGAGCCTGCTCTCCCCGCGCAACCTCGCGGCCTTCCTGCTGGTGAGCGTGATCTGGGGCGGCACCTGGCTGGTGATCCGCGACCAGATATCCTCGGTCCCGCCAAGCTGGTCGATCGCCTACCGCTTCATCGTCGCCGCTGCGGGGATGTTCATCCTCGCCAGGATGCGCGGCGAGCCGCTGGCCCTGCCGCGCGAAGGGTGGGTTTGGGTGCTGGCGCTGGGCCTGTTCCAGTTCTCGCTCAATTTCAGCTTCGTCTACAATGCGGAACATTACATCACCTCCGGCCTCGTGGCGGTGATGTTCGCGCTGCTGGTCGTGCCCAATGCCGTGCTCGGCCGCTTCGTTCTGGGCCAGCCGATCCGGCGCGAGTTCGTGATCGGGTCGGGCATCGCAGCGGTCGGCGTCGCCATGCTGTTCGCGCATGAATATCGCGCTTCCCCTGCAACGCTGGGCGAAGTGCTGCTCGGTGCGGCGCTGACACTGGGCGGGATCCTGTCCGCCAGCGTCGCCAATATCGTGCAGGCGACTGAGGGGGCGAAACGCATCCCGCTGCTCACGCTGCTCGCCTGGGCAATGCTGTGCGGCGTGGCGATCAATTCGGTTTTCGCGCTGGTGACGCAGGGCCCGCCGCAATTCGATCCGCGGCCCGAATACGCCCTCGGCATCCTTTATCTCGGCCTGATGGGGTCGGTCGTTACCTTCCCGCTCTACTACGGCCTCGTGCGCAAGGTCGGGGCAGGGCAGGCAGCCTACAGTTCGGTCGTGGTGCCGGTGGTGGCGATGATCCTCTCGACCCTGTTCGAAGGGTTCCAGTGGGACTGGCTGCCCGCAGCCGGCGCCGCCATCACGCTCGCCGGAATGGTTGTTGCCATGCGCACCCGCGCTGCGCCGCCGCGCCGCGCTACTCCCGAGCCCTGATCGCCGCGAGCCCTTCACGGTAGGTCGGGTAGAGCGGCTCCCAGCCGAGCACCCGCTTCGCCTTGCCGTTGGCCACGCGCCGGTTCTCCGCATAGAAGCCGCGCGCCATGGGCGAGAGGTCGGCTTCTTCCATCGATTGAAGCGGTGGCGGCTCTTGGCCGAGTAAGCGGCAGGCCTCCTCGATCACGGCATTCTGGCTGGTCGGCAGGTCGTCGGAAAGGTTGTAGGCACCCTCCGGCGCATCGCTCTCGATTGCGGCGACAACGCCCGCAACGATATCGTCGACATGCACCCGGCTGAAGACCTGTTCCGGCAAGTCGATCCTGTGGGCCTTGCCCGCACGCACGCGGTCGAGCGCGCTGCGGCCCGGACCGTAGATGCCGGGCAGGCGGAACACGCGGGCGCCCAGCCGGAGCCATAGTGCGTCCGCCTCACTGCGGGCTGTCCTGCGACCCTCGCCGGTCGGCGCGTTTTCGTCGACCCACGCGCCCTGCGCATCGCCATAGACCCCGGTCGAGGACAGGTAGCTATACCAGGCCCGGCCCATTTGCTTCCGGTACGTGCTCAGCACCGGGTCGAGGCCGGTCTCGCGGTCGGGCGGCACGGAAGAGAGGACGTGAGAAGCCGTCTCCAGCGCGCGTGCAACTGCATCCCGGTCCTTGAAGGCAAAATCGCCCGCGCTGCCCGTTGCCTGCACCTCCCAGCCGCGCCCGCGCAGCGCGTCGGCGATGCGTGAGGCGGTGTAGCCAAGGCCGAAGATGAGAAGCCGGCTCATTTGGCGTCGAGATAGCCCTCCTCGGGAATGACGACCTGCGGATCGGCCATGTGGTCGGCCTTCCACTGCATCGCCATCCGCACGCGGGTTGCGCCGCTCGGGTGGTCGAAGAACAGCATTTCCTCGATCGGACCCGGTTCGATCTTGCGATATTCGGACAGGCGCATGGCGACCTTGGCGAAACCGTCGGGCTCCTGCGCGGCATCGAGGCCGAAGGCATCGGCCCCGCTTTCCGCCCAGCGGACGAGCGAATTGGTCGCCGGGGTCATCACCAGCATCCACGCGGAAAACAGGATCGTCAGGACCGGCAGCGAAGCCGGGTCGGTGATGTCGCGCACATCCCATTTCTGGCCGTGCCGCGCGATCAGCCTGGGTGCGACGCGGCTGATCGTGAACAGGCCGGTGCCGAAGATCGCGAGGTAGATGCCGACGATCCACCAGACATGGTCGAGCTTGTAGTGGCCCATCTCGTGACCCATCACGGCAAGGATTTCCTCCTCGCTGGTACGTTCGAGCAGGTTGTCGTTGAGCGAGATGCGGATCGTCGGGCCGAGGCCGGAAACGTTGGCTGAAATACGCTTGTGCTGTTTCGACTGGTCGAAGACGTAAATGTGCTCGGCCGGGATGTCGTACTTCGCGGCCACCGCCTCGATCCTGTCGCGCAGCGGGCCCTGTTCCATTTCCTCGTAGGTGTTGAACAGCGGCGAGACGAACACCGGCGCCAGCACCATGCCGACCAGCATGAACGCCCCGATGACGCCGGTCGCCCACAGCCACCAGCTCTTCGGCGCGCGCCGGATCAGCGCATAGATCGCGATGATCAGGAGCGGCGCGATGACGAGTTCGATGGCGAGCCCCATCAGCTGTTCGCCTGCCCATGTGCCGAAATCCTGCGACATCAGGCCGTACTGCTTCTCGCGGAAGAACTCCGTGTAGATCGTCCATGGGAGCAGCAGTATCGGCGCCACGATCGAGTAGAGCAGGGCAGTGATGCCGGTGACCGCCCAGCGGCGCTTGCTCACCCGCTCGCCGATGTTGCGGAAGGCTGCCGCCAGGCGGAAGCGCAGCAGCAGCCAGTCGGCCAGGATGCTCGCCAGCGCGCCCCACAGGATCAGCCAGTAGCCGCCTTCGAAATAGGCGTCCGACTGTGCGCGGGCCGGGCCCTGCAAGGTATCGAGATAGGCGCGCGTCGCGGTTTCGACATCGAAACCGCCCGCTGCCGTCGCAAGCAGGTCTAGCATGGCAAATTCCCTCCTGCGCGCTGGCTGCGGGAGCGCGGCGAATCTGTCAATCGCACCGCGCTTGCGGTCCGACGAGTGAACGCAAGCCCTCGACGGGCGTTGGTTTGGGTGACACAGAGCACCCGACCCCAGCATTTATCAGGAAAACCATGGATATCGCCCGCACCCCCTCGAACCCCGACGGCAATATCGAGATGGCCGATGCGGCGATGCAGCCGCACGATCCGCCCGAGATCCGGCGCGAGGATTACCGGCCCTTCGCGTGGCTGGTGCCGGAAACCCGGATCGATTTCGAACTCGGCCTCGACTGCACGCGCGTCCGCTCGCGCCTGACGGTGGTGCGCAATGCAAAGGCCGACAAGTCGCCGACCATTCGCCTGAACGGCGACGGCATCACCGCGACCAGCGTCAAGGTCGACGGCGAGCCGACCAGCGCCTTCACCATGGATGGCGACGACCTGGTGCTGACCCTGCCGGGCGATGCGCACGAGATCGCCATCGAGACCGAGATCGATCCGGCGTCGAACTCGCAGCTCATGGGCCTCTATGCCTCGAACGGCATGCTCTGCACCCAGTGCGAATCCGAAGGCTTCCGCCGCATAACCTTCTTCCCCGACCGGCCCGATGTGCTGTCGACCTATACCGTCCGCATGAGCGGACCGAAGGCGCAGTTTCCGATCCTGCTGTGCAACGGCAACCGCGTGGCGACGGGCGAGGAAGGCGAGGGCCATTGGGCCGAATGGCACGACCCGTGGCCCAAGCCGTCCTACCTCTTCGCGCTGGTGGCGGGCGACCTCGTCGCCAACACCGACAGCTTCACCACCATGAACGGCCGCGAGGTCGAACTGAACGTGTGGGTCCGCGAAGGCGATCTCGAACGCACGCAGCACGCCATGGACAGCCTCAAGCGCTCGATGAAATGGGACGAGGAAGCCTTCGGGCGCGAATACGACCTCGACCTGTTCAACATCGTCGCGGTGAGCGATTTCAACATGGGGGCGATGGAGAACAAGGGCCTCAACGTCTTCAACACGAAATACGTGCTTGCCGACCCCGACACCGCGACGGACGGCGATTTCGACGCCGTCGAAGGCGTGATCGGGCACGAATACTTCCACAACTGGTCGGGCAACCGCATCACCTGCCGTGACTGGTTCCAGCTCTCGCTCAAGGAGGGCTTCACGGTCCTGCGCGACCAGTTGTTCAGCCAGGACATGGGCTCGGCCCCGGTCAAGCGGATCGAGGACGTGCGCATCCTGCGCAGCGCCCAGTTCCCCGAGGACAGCGGCCCGCTGGCGCATCCGATCCGGCCCGACAGCTACCGCGAGATCAGCAATTTCTACACTGCGACGGTCTACAACAAAGGCGCCGAGGTCATCCGCATGATGCGCACCATGGCGGGCGAGGAACGGTTCCGTCAGGGCACCGACCTCTATTTCGAGCGCCACGATGGCGAGGCCGCGACCTGCGAGGATTTCGTCAAGTCGATCGAGGACGGTGCGGGGCTCGACCTCACGCAGTTCCGCCTGTGGTATTCGCAGGCCGGCACACCGAAAGTGACCGTCGACCTGTCGCACGAAGGAGACGAGGCGGTGCTGAAGCTCGGCCAGACCGTGCCGGAAACGCCCGGCCAGCCGCTCAAGCAGCCCATGCCCATCCCGCTCAAACTTGCCCTGTTCGACCGGGCCAGCGGACGGCATTCGGGCGAGCAACTGGTCGTACTGGACAAGGCGAGCGCCGAATACCGCTTCAAGGGCTTTGCCGAAAAGCCGGTGCTCTCGATCAACCGCGGTTTCTCCGCGCCCGTCACGGTGGAGCGGAGCGTCCCGCGCGAGGAGCTCGTGTTCCTCGCCGCGCGCGACGACGATCCCTTCGCCCGCTACGAGGCGATGCAGGACCTGATGGTCGGCCATCTCGTAGCCGCGGTCGGCGGGACGCTGTCGGAGGATGAGCGCAAGGGCGGGCGCGAGGATATCGCCGAGGCGATGCGCGCGATCCTGACCGACGCGAAGCTCGACGATTTGATGCGCGGCGAACTGATGACCATGCCGAGCCAGACCTACATTGCAGAGCAGATGGACGTCTCCGACCCGGGCCGCATCCATGCCGAGCGCGAGGCGCTGAAGGCGGAGTTGGGCAGCAGGCTCTCGGCAGAAATGCACGCGCTCTACGACCGCGCGGAGAAAATCCCCTTCTCGCTCGAGGCCGAGGCCAAGGGTGCGCGCAAGGTCAAGACGCTGGTGCTAGCCTATGCCGCCGCGAGCGATCCAGCGAAGGCCGCCGAACTGGCCGCCTACCAGTACGAGCGCGCCGACAACATGACCGACCGGCAGGGCGCGCTGATGGTGCTGACCGGCCTCGAAGGGGTGGAGCGGACGAACAAGCTGCTCGACTTCTACAACCGCTATCGCGGCAATGCGCTGGTGGTCGACAAATGGTTCGCGCTGCAGGCCTCCTCGCTGCACCCCGACGTGGTGGAGCATGTGAAGGCGCTGGCGGGCCATCCCGACTTCACCTTGCGCAATCCCAACCGCGTGCGCTCGCTCTACATGGCCTTTGCCGCCAATCCGCACGGCTTCCATGCCGCCGACGGCGAAGGCTATCGCATGATCGGCGACTTGATCCTCGCGCTCGACCCGATCAATGCCCAGACCGCAGCGCGCTTCGTGCCGCCGCTTGGCCGCTGGCGCAGGATCGAACCGGGCCGCGCGGCGATGATGCGCGAACAGCTGGAACGGATCGCGGAAGCGCCCAAGCTGTCGCGCGATACGTTCGAGCAGGTGACCCGCTCCCTTGGCTGAGATCATCCGTTCCCCGCTGCTCGAAGGTGTGCCGCACGGCTTCTCGACGCGCGGCGGCCTGACCTCCGAGGATGTCCTGCCCGGCGCGCCCCTGTGCAAGCTGGTCCAGGTCCATTCCGCAGATGCGATCAAGCTGCGCGAACTGCCGAGCGAGCCGCGCGAGGGCGATGCGCTGGTGACGGACAGGCAGGGCCTCCTGCTGGGCATCGTCACGGCCGATTGCGCGCCGGTCCTCCTTGCCGACCGCGAGGCCGGGGTGGTCGGCGCGGCGCATGCCGGTTGGCGCGGCGCACGCGGCGGCGTGCTGGAGAACACGATCGAGGCGATGGAATCGCTTGGCGCCTCCGCATCGCGGATCGAGGCCGCCATCGGCCCGACCATCGCGCAGGCAAGCTACGAGGTGGACAGCGGCTTCCGCGACCAGTTCGAGGCGGAGGACGGGCGATTCTTCGAAAGCGGGCAGGGAGATCGCCTGCAATTCGACCTGCCCGCCTATGTCGCGCACCGGCTCGGCAGGGCAGGCGTCGGGCGAATCGACGATCTCGCGCTCGATACCTATGCCGAGCCTGCGCGGTTTTATTCCTATCGCCGCGCCACGCACCGGCAGGAGCCCACCGAGGGGCGCCAGCTCAGCGTTATCGGGCTTCGTGGATAGTTGCATGTTTGCGAACGCCCGTCGCCAAAATGGCGGTTGGCAAGGAGGCGCAATAAGGCTAGAGGCCCGGACCAAACCGGGACACCGGGGGCTTTCGCGCAGGCTTTTTCGGCACGCCGAAGCCACACCGGAATCTCCGGCAAACGGATCGCAATTCTTTTGGTCGAACGCCCGTCCTGGGCGTGTGACATGTAAGGCAGGCAAGGCAACGCGCTGATGGCAGACACGACTGCAACCGCTTCCAACGAAACAGTGACCACGACCGAGGACGGCATCCGCCGTCGCGACTTCCTCGACGTGGCAGCAATCGGCGCAGCCGGCGTCGGCGGCCTCGCGGTCGTCTACCCGCTGGTGAGCCAGATGGCGCCCTCCAAGGACGTCCTTGCTGCCAGCACGACCGAAGTCGACGTTTCGGCGATCCAGCCGGGGCAGGCGATCAAGGCCGTGTTCCGCAAGCAGCCGCTGTTCGTGCGCCGCCTCACTCCGGCGGAAGTCGCCGAAGCCAACTCGGCCCCGCTGTCGGCAATGCGCGACCCTCAGACGCTGGAAGAGCGGACCAAGGAAGGCCACAATGACATGCTCGTCACCATGGGCGTTTGCACCCACCTCGGCTGCGTGCCGCTGGGCGCCGCCGAAGGCGAGGTGAAGGGCGAGTTCGGCGGCTATTTCTGCCCCTGCCACGGTTCGCACTACGATACGGCCGGCCGCATCCGCAAAGGCCCGGCACCGACCAACCTCGAAGTGCCGGAATACGAGTTCACCTCGGACACGGTCATCCAGGTCGGCTGAGCTAAGAGACGAGAGACAAGATCATGAGCTTTCCCTGGGCACGCGAATACCAGCCGAGCAACGGCTTCACCCGCTTCCTCGACGAGAAGCTGCCGCTTCCGCGCCTCGTCTATAACGCTGTCGGTGCCGGCTACCCGGTTCCGCGCAACCTGTCCTATTTCTGGAACTTCGGCGTGCTCGCCGGTGTGTTCCTCATGGTGCAGATCGTCACCGGCATCGTGCTCGCCATGCACTATGCGGCGAACGCGCAGGTCGCCTTCGCGACGACCGAGCACATCATGCGCAACGTCAACTGGGGTTGGCTGATGCGCTATGCGCACGCCAACGGCGCCAGCTTCTTCTTCATCGTCGTCTACATCCACATCTTCCGCGGCCTTTTCTACTCCTCGTACAAGGCCCCGCGCGAGATGATCTGGCTGCTGGGCGTCGTGATCTTCCTGCTCATGATGGCGACCGCCTTCATGGGTTACGTCCTTCCCTGGGGCCAGATGAGCTTCTGGGGCGCGAAGGTCATCACCGGCCTGTTCGGCGCCATCCCGCTGGTCGGCGAGCCGATCCAGATCTGGCTGCTCGGCGGCTTCGCCCCCGACAACGCCGCACTGAACCGCTTCTTCTCGCTGCACTTCCTGCTGCCCTTCGTGATCCTGGGCGTCGTGATCCTGCACATCTGGGCGCTGCACATCCCGGGTTCGTCGAACCCGACCGGCGTCGAAGTGAAGAGCGAAAGCGACACCGTTCCCTTCCACCCGTACTACACGGCGAAGGACGGCTTCGGCCTCGGCATCGCCCTGTTGGCCTATTTCGCGCTGGTCTTCTTCCTGCCCAACGCACTTGGCCACCCGGACAACTACATCGAGGCGAACCCGCTCTCGACCCCGGCGCACATCGTTCCGGAATGGTACTTCTGGCCGTTCTACGCGATCCTGCGCGCTTTCACGGTGGACTTCATCCTGCCGGCCAAGCTGTGGGGCGTGATCGCCATGTTCAGCGCCATCCTGCTGTGGTTCTTCCTGCCCTGGCTCGACAAGTCGCCGGTGCGCAGCGGCCACTACCGCCCGATGTTCCGCAAGTTCTTCTGGTTCGGCCTGATCCCGGCGATGATCGTCCTGTTCATCTGCGGCGGCGCTCCGGCTGAAGAGCCCTACGTGATGCTCAGCCAGATCGCCACGGCCTACTACTTCCTCCACTTCCTGGTGATCCTGCCGATCGTCAGCAGCGTGGAGAAGCCCGAACCGCTGCCCTATTCGATCACCGAAGCGGTGCTGGGTTCGGACAAGAAGGCCGTGCTCGGCGAAAACACGACGCCGGCCGTCTAAGCGATACGAGAAAGATACCAGGTCATGACCAAACTCCTCAGCGTCCGCCTCGTCGCCATTCTCGTCGGCCTCGGCTTCGCCTTCGTTGCTCTCTTCGCCTTCGTGATCGGCGCCTATAACGCCGCCACCGAAGAAGCGCAGGGACACCTGCCCTATTCCAAGCCGATGGACGTCGACTATTCGTTCGACGGCCCCTTCGGCACCTGGGACAAGGCGCAGCTGCAGCGCGGCCTCAAGGTCTACAGCGAAGTCTGTGCGGCCTGCCACAGCCTCAAGTTCGTTGCCTTCCGCAACCTCGAGGACCTGGGCTATTCCGAAGGCCAGGTGAAGGCGTTCGCCGCTTCCAAGCAGGTTCCGGGCATCGATCCGCAAACCGGTGAAGCCAACATGCGTCCTGGCCTGCCGACCGATTACTTCCCGTCGCCCTATCCGAACGCGGTTGCCGCGGCCGCTGCCAACGGCAACGCGATCCCGCCGGATCTCTCGCTGATCACCAAGGCACGCGGCGACGGCACGAACTACGTCGCCTCGCTGCTCCAGGGTTACCAGGAGCCGAGCGCGGAACTGCTGGCAGAACATCCCGAAGCGGCTCCGTCGCCGGGCCTCCACCACAACATCTATTTCCCGAACCTCAACCTCGCCATGGCCCCGCCGATCACCACCGACGGCCAGGTCACCTATGACGACGGCACCGAGGCGACGGTGAAGCAGATGTCGGAAGACGTCGCCGCCTTCCTCACCTGGACGGCAGAACCGACGCTGGTGAAGCGCAAGCAGACCGGCTGGCCGGTACTGATCTTCCTGCTGTTCGCGACGATCCTCGCTTACATGTCGAAGAAGCAGATCTGGGCTGCGGTAAAGCCGCGGAAAGACTGATCCCCGCTTCGATCACGATAACAGGGCGCCCCTCCATCCCAGCGATGCGAGGGGCGCTCTGCATTTCAGGAGTAGCGTTTCGATGACCCCGGCCGAGCTCAAGGCACTCGTGCGGACCGTTCCGGACTTTCCCAAGTCCGGCATCCAGTTCCGCGACATCACCACGCTGATCGGGAATGGCGAGGGCTTCCGGGCCAGCGTGGACTGGCTGGTCGAACGGGTTGCCGATTCCGGAGCGCAGGCGATTGCCGGCATGGAAGCACGCGGGTTCATTTTCGGCGCGGCGAGTGCGGCCGCGCTCGGCATGCCCTTCATCCCGATCCGCAAACCCGGCAAGCTGCCGATCGCGACCATCGGCGTCGACTACGCGCTGGAATACGGCGCCGATCGACTGGAGATGGACCCGACCTCGGTCGCGGCAGGCCAGCAGGTCGCGATCGTCGACGACCTGCTCGCGACCGGCGGCACGGCTTGCGCGGCGGCAGAACTTCTCCGCAAGGCCGGTGCCAGCGTGCCCGTTGCGGCGTTCGTCATCGACCTGCCCGATCTCGGCGGGGCCAAGCGTCTCGAGGCCTGCGGCGTGCAGGTGCGCTCGCTAATGGAATTTGAAGGCGAGTAGCCGGAAGTCCCGCGAAAACTTGGATATATCGGGCGTTTCGGGCATTGAGGCTGCGTGACGTGCCGCGGGGGCGTCGGCAGTCAGTGCGAGGGGCATGGAACAGACACTTGTCATAGCCTTGGTGGGCATTCTCGGGATCGGCGCGCAATGGCTTGCGTGGCGGACCGGGTGGCCGGCCATCGTCCTCATGCTCGCCGCCGGCTTCCTTGCAGGACCGGTGCTGGGCGTCTTCGACCCCGAACACGCGTTCGGCGAACTGCTCGAACCCATGGTCGCCGTCGGCGTTGCGCTGATCCTGTTCGAAGGCGGGCTGAGCCTCGATTTCCGCGAGCTTCGCCACACCGGCAGCGCGGTCATGCGTCTTGCAACCGTCGGGGTGGTGCTGGGCTGGCTGTTCGGCTCGCTGGCAGGCATCTACATCGCCGGCCTCGCGCCCGAAGTGGCGATCCTGTTCGGCGGTATCCTCGTCGTGACCGGCCCGACCGTCGTGATCCCGCTGCTGCGGCAGAGCTCGGTCAAGTCGCGCCCCGCCTCGATCCTCAAGTGGGAAGCAATCGTCAACGATCCGACCGGCGCATTGTGTGCGGTCATTGCCTTCGAATATTTCCGCAAGGTAGCCGAACAGCCGAACGCCACGCTGTTCGAGGTGGTACCGCCGCTCATCATCGCGGCCATCATCGCCGGCATCATCGGCTATGTCGCCGCGCTTGCCATCGCCTGGTCCTTCCCGCGCGGTGCGGTGCCCGAATACCTCAAGGTCCCGGTACTGCTGACCGCAGTGATCGGCGTCTTCGTGATCTCGAACCTGATCGAGCACGAGGCAGGCCTCGTCGCGGTGACCGTCATGGGCGTGGCGTTGGCCAATATGCATGTCTCCAGCCTGCGTTCGATCCATCCGTTCAAGGAAAACATCGCGATCCTGCTGGTGTCGGGCATCTTCATTCTGCTCTCGGCCTCGCTCAGTTTCGAGGACATCAGGCTGCTCAACTGGCCGATCGTGGCCTTCCTGCTCGCCCTGCTGTTCGTGGTTCGACCGGCAACCATCCTCATCAGCCTACTCGGCACGAATATCCCGTGGAACGAGCGCCTGTTCCTCTCGTGGATCGCCCCGCGCGGCATCGTGCTGGTCGCCATCTCGGGCCTGTTCGCGCTGCGGCTTGCCGAACCGCCGCTCGCCTTCAAGGACGCGAACCTGCTCATCGGCCTGAGCTTCTCCGTGGTCGTCGTGACCATCGTGGCGCACGGCTTCACCGTGAACCTCGTCGCCAGGCTGCTCAATGTGAAGGGCGCCACCCGGCCCGGCATCCTGATCGTCGGCAGCACGCCCTGGACCATCGCGCTGGCAGAACAGGTGCGCGACATGAAGGCGCCGGTCATCATCGTCGATGCCAGCTGGCAGCGCCTCGCGCTCGCGCGGCAGAAGGGCATTCCCTTTTACCATGGCGAAATCCTCAACGAGGCGACCGAGCACAATCTCGAGCTCGCGCCTTACCAGAACTTGGTCGCTGCGACCGAGAACGAGGCCTACAACGCGCTCGTGTGCAACGAATTCGCTCACGAAATCGGCCGCGACAAGGTGTTCCAGCTGGGCGAGGCGGCGCAAAGCGGCGACCGTCATGCGCTGCCCGAGAGCCTGCGCGGGCGCGCCCTGTTCGAATCCGGCTTCGGCGTGGAAGACGTGTCCGAGCGCCAGCGCCAGGGATGGGTCTTCCGCAAGACCAAGCTGTCGGACGAATTCGATTTCGAGGATGCGCGCGAGCGCCTGCCCGATGCGGCCAACATGCTGCTGCTGATCCGCCGCGACGGCACCATCCGCTTCTTCACGCACGCCGCGCGGCCCGAACCGCGCGCGGGCGACACGATCCTGAGCTTCCTCCCGCCGCAACCCCGCACTGCGGAAGACAATGCGGCCCGCCGGAAGCCGGGCAAGAAACAGGGAACCCAGACAGCATGACCCGCCCACCGAGGACATGGATCCCCACCATCGCGCTGGCCGTCGCCGTCGCAGGCCTTTCCGCCTGCGGCAGCGGGGACGCGCCCGATCCGGATGCGACGCCGACCGACGGGCCGCGCTCGATCTTCGACAAGGAGGGCGCAGGTCCCAAGGGCTCGGAGGCGCCCGAAGCGGTGTTGCCGCCGCTCGTCACCACGCTGGGCTTTCCCGACGGGACGGCGGAGCTGACCGAGGCGGCGCTGGCGGAACTGGCGACGGTGCTCGATTCCCCGCAGATGGGCCAGGGCGGCCGCATCGTGCTGCGCGGTCATTCCGATTCGGGCGGCACGGATGCAGCCAACCTTGCTGCTTCGCTCAAGCGGGCCGAGGCGGTGCAGGCTTTCCTCGTCGAGAATGGCGTCGCCGAAAGCCGGATCAAGGTCATCGCTTTCGGCGAACAGAACCCGATGGAACCCAATGCGCTGCCCGATGGCCAGCCCAACGAAGTCGGGCGCGCAGCCAATCGCAGGGTGGAAATCACCATCGAGACCACCAGATTGGAAGAGGACGACGCGCGCGAACCGACGCTGATCGAGACGATCACCAAGGAGCAGGAAGAAGAGCGCGCGCAATCGCAAGTCGCCAGCGAATGACCTGTTGACGGCAGGCATGTCCCGGTGGCATTTGCGCGGCCGCCCGGACGGACACGAGCGGGTATAGCATAGTGGTAATGCTCTAGCCTTCCAAGCTAGCTAGAGGGGTTCGATTCCCCTTACCCGCTCCAGTCCGCAGGCCTTCAAGCCACAGCCATGTTGTCGATCAGCCGTGTGCCGCCGATCCGCGCCGCGACGAACAGGCGCGCGTTGCCGTTGTCTGCATCGAGCGGGACGAGGCTGTCCGCATCGCGCACTTCTGCATAATCGATACTGTCGAACCCGGCCTCGACGAGCTTGGCGGAAAGGGCAGCGAGGGCACTCTCGACTGCCTGACCGTCCCCGATCGCCGCGATGGCTTCACGCATGGCCTGCGGAATGGCGGCCGCCTGGCTGCGCTGCTCGTCGGAAAGGTAGGCGTTGCGGCTGCTCATCGCGAGGCCGTCCGCCTCGCGCACGATCGGCACGCCGCGGATATTGTCGACATGCGGCAGCGTGAGATCGAGATCGCGGGCCATCCGGCGGATGACGGCGAGCTGCTGCCAGTCCTTTTCTCCGAAAAAGGCGATATCGGGCGTGACCTGGTTGAACAGCTTGCACACGACCGTGGCGACACCGTCGAAATGGCCAGGCCGGTTTCCGCCGCACAGGCCCTCGCTCACCCCGGCGACCGAGATATTGGTGGCATAGCCTGCCGGATACATGGCCTCGGGCACCGGCGCCCACAGCAGGGCCACGCCTTCCGCTTCCAGAAGTTCGGAATCGCGGGCAAGCTGGCGCGGATAAGCGTCGAGATCCTCGCCCGCGCCGAACTGGCGGGGATTGACGAAGATCGAAGCGACGACATGATCCGCCACTTCGCGCGCGCGTCGCATCAGGGTCAGATGGCCGTCGTGCAGCGCGCCCATCGTGGGAACGAGCGCAATGGTCCGGCCTCCGCTCCGCAGGGCTGCGACTTCATTCCTCAACACTTCCAGTTCACGGGCTGTTTGCACCTGTGTATCCCCTTGGATAAGGATCGATGCCAAGCCCTAGCGCCGTGCGCGGGGATGCATCAACCATTTGCGAGAACAGCCCCACCGTGCCTACCGCCGCGCCCCACTGGATTACCTTCGCCAACGAAAAGGGCGGCACGGGAAAATCGACCACGGCCGTGCATGTCGCGGTTGCTCTGGCCTATCGCGGGGCGGACGTCGTCGCCTTCGATCTCGACCACCGCCAGCGGACCATGTGCCGCTATTTCGAGAACCGCGCGGAGACCGCTGCGCGTCGCGGCATCGAATTGCCGACAGTGCGGTGCCACACGGTCGAGGGCATGGACGAACAGGAATTCGGCGCCTTCGTGGAAGAGCAGGGGGCGGGGGCCGATTTCGTCGTCGTGGATACACCCGGCCGCGACGATCCGCTGGCCCGTTTCGCCGCGACGCAGGCGGATACGCTGGTCACGCCGATGAACGACAGCTTCGTCGATTTCGACCTCATCGGCCAGGTCGAGGGCGAGACGTTCAAGGTGAAGAAGCTGTCCTTCTACGCCGAACTTATCTGGGAGGCGCGCATCAAGCGCGGCCGCGCCCAGCTCGAACGCCAGCGCCCGCCGATGGACTGGGTCGTCGTGCGTAACCGCACCGGCCACACCGAGGCGCGCAACATGGCGCGTATCGAACAGGCGCTGGCGGAAATGTCCAAGCGCGTCGGCTTCCGCACGGCCAAGGGTCTGTCGGAACGCGTGATCTACCGCGAGCTGTTTCCCTCCGGCCTGACCCTGCTCGACAAGGGGCATCTGGGCGATCTGGGAACCAGCCATCTGGTCGCGCGACAGGAATTGCGCGGTCTGGTCGCCTCGCTGCGGCTTCCCGGCAGCGCGACAGGACCGCAGGAAGAGGCAGCCGAATGACCCGTTTCATCCTGATCGCTGCGGCACTTTCGATCTTCTGCCGCTGGGCACTGGGCAAGTGGCCGTGGGACTATCTGAGGCCCACTCCCACCCGCGAACAGGCGATCTTCAAGGCCCGCCGGCTGCTCAATGTCTCGGCCAGGGCGAGCCACCGCGAAATCCGCGATGCTCACCGCCAGATGGCCGCCCTGCTTCATCCCGACAGGGGCGGGGACAAGGCACAGATGCAGGAACTGAACGCGGCGCGCGACCTCCTCTTGAACGAACTACCTTACGAAAATCCGGAGCCTCCCCAATGAGCCACGCCTTCGACGCGACCATCCTGCGCGAATACGACATTCGCGGGATCATCGGCGAAACGCTCGGGGCGGACGATGCCCGCGCGATCGGGCGCACCTTCGGTTCGATGCTGCGCGAAGCCGGCGGAAGCCGCGTCGCGGTCGGCTATGACGGGCGGGTCAGCTCGACCATGCTGGAACACGCGCTCGTGGAAGGCCTGACCGCCTCGGGCTGCGACGTCGTGCGCATCGGCCTCGGCGCGACGCCCATGCTATATTACGCCGAGGCAAGCGATCACGACATCCACGGCGGCATCCAGATAACCGGCAGTCACAATCCCCCCAATTACAACGGCTTCAAGATGGTGTTCCAGGGCCGCCCGTTTTTCGGCGCGGACATCCAGGAACTGGGGCGCCGTGCGGCTGCGGGCGAGTGGACGGATGGTGCAGGCGAGGTCGAGAAACGCGACATCATCGACGAATACGTCCACCGCATGGTGACCGCGCTCGACGCCATCGACAGCGAAGCGCTTGCGGACATGCGGATCGGCTGGGACGCGGGTAACGGGGCCGCCGGTCCGGCGCTCGAAAAGCTGGTCGCGCAGCTGCCCGGCGAACACCACCTGCTCTACACCGATGTCGACGGCACGTTTCCCAATCATCATCCCGATCCTACTGTCGAGGAGAACCTTGCGGATTTGCGAAGGCTCGTCTCCGCAAAGTCCCTCGATTTCGGTATCGCTTTCGACGGCGACGGCGACCGCATCGGCGCGATCGACGGCGAGGGCCGGGTGATCTGGGGCGACCAGCTGCTGATGATCTACGCCGAAGACCTGCTGCAAACGCTGGGCGGCGCGACGATCATCGCCGATGTGAAGGCCAGCCGCGCCCTGTTCGACCATGTCACTTCGCATGGCGGCGAGCCGCTCATGTGGAAGACCGGCCACTCGCTGATTAAGTCCAAAATGAAGGAAACTGGCTCGCCGCTGGCCGGCGAGATGAGCGGCCACGTCTTTTTCGCCGACGAATATTACGGTTTCGACGACGCGCTCTATGCCGGTGTCCGCCTGATTGCCGCCTCGGCGCGGCTGGGCAAGTCGGTCACCGAACTGCGCGGCGCCATGCCCCAGCTGGTCAATACGCCGGAGATGCGCTTCCAGGTCGACGAGAGCCGCAAGTTCGCTGCCATCAAGGAAGTCGAGGACCGCCTCGCGGGCACCGATGCCGATGTGAACGGCACCGACGGGGTACGCGTCAGCACGCCCGACGGCTGGTGGCTGCTGCGCGCTTCGAACACGCAGGACGTGCTCGTCGCCCGCGCCGAGAGCGACAGCGAGGAAGGCCTTGCCCGCCTGATGGCGCAGATCGACGAACAGCTGGCCCTCAGTGGGCTCGAGCGCGGCGAAAGCGTCGGGCACTAAGGAATTTACGGAGAGGGAATTTCGATGACCAGGTGGCTCCTGGCGCTGGGTGCGCCGCTTGCCTTTGCTGCCCAGCCGCTGGCTGCGCAGGACAATTCCGCCAAGGAAGCGGACATGATGGCGGCCATGGCGGAAGTCTTCGCCGCGCCGCCGCTGACCGCCGAACAGCAGGCCCGCCTGCCGCTGGCCACCAGCGTGGTCGACAAGCTCATGCCGCAAGGGACCATGGGCGAGGTCATGGGCTCGATGTTCGAAGGTTTGCTCGGCCCGATGATGAAGCTGGCCGAGAAGGCCCCGCCAGACCTGGCCGAACACATCGGCTACGACGCTTCCGAGCTCGATCTCACCGACGAGCAGGTGATCGAGATCGCGGCCATCGTCGATCCCGCCTGGCGCGAGCGGCGCGAACGCGAGGGCGCGCTGATGCAGGAAGTCATGGTCGACCTGATGACGGCGATGGAACCCGCCATCCGCAAGGGCATGAGCGAGGCCTATGCCGCCACCTTCTCGGTCGCGGAATTGAACGACATTTCCGCCTTCTTCTCGACCCCGAGCGGCGCGACCTTCGCGCGCAAGTCCTACCAGCTGGCCAATGACCCGCGCATCATGGGCGCAGCCATGGGCAGCCTGCCGGTCATGCTCGAACAATTCGCCGCGATGGAGGCCAAGATGGCGGCCGTCACCGCCGAACTCGGCGCCAAGCGCACCTATGCAACGCTCACCGCAGCGCAGAAGGAGCGGATCATGGGCCTTGCCGGGCTGAGCGCAGAAGAGCTCGAACTTGGGATGCAGGTCGCCGCCGAAGCGGCTGCGGAACAGAACCCCTTCTGAGGCGCGCGGGAACGCACTTCCATCCGGCTCGCTCTGACAGCGTGAGCGACGTGTCCATACCGCCGGAAATCACAGACTGGTTTGCCGGTCGCGGCTGGCGCGTGCGCCGCCACCAGGCCGAAATGCTCGCGGCGAGCGATGCGGGCGACCATGCCCTGCTGGTGGCCGATACGGGGGCGGGCAAGACGCTGGCGGGCTTCCTGCCGACGCTGGCCGATTTCACGCCATCGCGACTGGCCGGCGGCAAGCCGCATGAAGGGCTGCACACGCTCTACGTCTCGCCGCTGAAGGCGCTTGCCCATGACGTCCAACGCAACCTCCTGATCCCGATCGAGGAGATGGGGCTCCCGATCACGGTCGAAACGCGCAGCGGCGACACGCCGTCGGACCGCAAGCGCCGGCAGCGCCAGAAGCCGCCCAACGTGCTGCTGACGACGCCGGAAAGCCTTTCGCTGCTGCTCTCCTTCCCCGACAGCTTCGCGCTGTTCGCGGGCCTCAAGCGGATCGTCATCGACGAGGTCCACGCCTTCGCCACCGGCAAGCGCGGCGACTTGCTGGCGCTGGCACTGGCACGGCTGCAGGCCATCGCGCCCGGCATGCGGCGTGTAGCCCTGTCGGCCACTGTCGCCAGCCCGGAAGCCTTTCGCGAATGGCTTGCTCCCTGGGGCGATCTGGATGCGGTGCGGCTGGTGGAGGGCGAGGAAGGCGCGCCGTCGGAAGTCGAAATCCTGCTGCCCGATGAAGAGCGCGTGCCCTGGGGCGGCCATGCAGCGACCTGGGCGATCCCGCAGCTGTACGAACAGATCCGCAGGAACCGCACCACGCTGGTCTTCACCAACACCCGGTTCCTGGCCGAATACATCTTCCAGAACCTGTGGGACGTGAACGAGGACAAGCTTCCCATCGGTATCCACCACGGCTCGCTTTCGCGCGAGGCGCGGCGGAAGGTCGAAGGGGCGATGGCGCGGGGCGAACTGCGTGCGCTCGTGGCCACCGCCAGCCTCGATCTCGGGGTCGACTGGGGCGATATCGACCTCGTCGTCCAGATGGGCGCGCCCAAGGGTTCCTCGCGCCTGCTCCAGCGCATCGGGCGTGCGAACCACCGGCTCGACCAGCCCAGCCGGGCCCTGCTGGTCCCCGGCAACCGCTTCGAGTTCCTCGAGGCGACCGCAGCCAAGGAAGCAGTGGACGAGGGCCAGCGCGACGGAGAGGATTTCCGGCCCGGCGGCCTCGACGTGCTGGCGCAGCACGTGATGGCCTGCGCCTGCGCGGCCCCGTTCGAGGAGCAGGCGCTGCTGGCCGAGATCCGCTCCAGCCTCGCCTATGCCTGGGTCGACGAGGAGGTGTGGCAGCGCGTGCTGACCTTCGTCGCCACCGGAGGCTATGCGCTGCGGGCCTACGACAAGTTCAAGCGCATCGTGCGCGACCGTGAGGGCGTGTGGCGCCTCACCCATCCCGAACAGGCGCAGCGCCACAGGATGAACGCCGGGATCATCATCGACAGCGAAATGCTCGACGTGCGCATCAACGCCGGGCGCGGCAGGGGCGGCCGCAGCCTCGGCAAGGTGGAGGAACGCTTCGCCGCCTCGCTCAGCCCGGGCGATACTTTCGCCTTTGCCGGCATGAGCCTCGAAGTGGTCAAGCTGCAGGACATGGAGGTGGTGGTGAAGGCCGCCAAGGCGTCCGCCATGATCCCGAGCTATGGCGGGGCGCGCATGCCGTTGACGACCCATCTTGCGGACCGGGTACGCGAGATGCTGGTGGACCGCGCAGGCTGGGCGCGCTTTCCCGATGACGTGCGCGAATGGCTGGAAGTGCAGGACTGGCGCAGCCGGATGCCGGGTCCGGGCCAGCTGCTGGTCGAAAGCTTCCCGCACGCCAAGCGGCATTACAGCGTCTACTATACGTTCGAGGGCTGGAACGCGAACCAGAGCCTCGGCATGCTGATTACGCGGCGGATGGAGGACCGGGGCCTGATGCCGGGCGGGTTCGTCGCCAACGATTATTCGCTGGCCGTCTGGGGACTCAAGCCCGTCACCGATCCCGCGCCGCTGCTGTCGCCCGATATCCTGCAGGACGAATTCATCGAATGGGTGCAGAATTCGCACCTCCTGCGCCGCGCCTTTCGCGAAGTCGCGGTGATCGGTGGGCTGGTCGAACGCCAGCATCCGGGAAAGCGCAAGACCGGCAAGCAGGTCACCTTCTCGACCGACCTCATCTACGACGTGCTGCGCAAGTACGAGCCCGACCATGTCCTGCTGGAGGCGGCCTGGGCCGATGCGCGCACGCGGATGACCGACGTGGGGCGGCTCGGCAACCTGCTCGACCGGTCGGCCGAGCAGCTGGTCCATGTCGAGCTCGACCGGGTCAGCCCGCTGGCCGTTCCCGTCATGGTCATGATCGGGCGCGAGGCGACGCCGCAGGGGGCGGTCGACGATGAACTCCTGCTCGAGGCGGAGAGCCTGGCCGGGGCCGCCATGCGGGTCGACGATCTGTCCTAGTTGGCGGCCTCGTTGCCGAATTCGCGATACTTCTCGTTCCCGACGAAAGCGAAGCGGGTAACACCGGCGTCCTTGATGAGAGCGATGGTGCGGGCCGAGGCCTCGTAGCTGGCGAAGGCGTGCGGCTCGAAGCGCAGCAGCGGTTCCTCGGGCTTGTCGGCGGCGGCGGCGAGCTGGTTGAGGAGGTCCTGCTGGTCCAGCTCCGCACCGTTCCAGTAGAGGCGGTCCTGCGCGTCGATGGTGACGACGTTGACGTCCCTGATCTCTTCGGTCGCGCGGCCCGTAGGCAAGGGGACCTGCAGCGCATGGGTGGCGATGGGGATCACCATGATGAACATGATCAGCAGAACAAGCATGACATCGATCAGCGGCGTGATGTTCATGTCGCCCATGGGACGACCGGCCGGTGCAAGGGTGCGCGAGGGATAAGGCATGCTGTTCCTCCTCTTAATGAAACAGGATAACATACCATGGAATTAGGTTGGGACAAGCCGGTGTCGGAATTTCTGCAGGCAAAAGAAAAGGGGCGGATCGCTCCGCCCCCTTTCCTTGTTCCGATTGTCCGGCGTTACTGGGCCGAAGCCGCCTTGCCGAAGGTGCGGTAACGTTCGTTACCGACGAAGCCGAACTTGGTCACACCGCTCGACTTGATGATCTGCAGCACGCGGGCCGAAGCTTCGTAGCTGGCCAGTGCTTCCGGTTCGAACTGCAGTTCGGGTTCCGGATTGATGGTCAGCGACTGCGCGAGCAGGTTCACCAGATCGCCTTCCTGGATCACTTCGCCGTTCCAGAGCAGTTCGTCACCCTGCGTGATGACGAGCTTGTTCTTGTCCGGCTCCACCGTGACCGGGGGCGGGTTGGGGTTCGGTTGCGGAAGGTCGATGTCGACCGAGTGGGTCGCCACCGGGATGGTGATGATGAACATGATGAGGAGAACGAGCAGGACGTCGATAAGCGGCGTCATGTTCATTTCCATCATCGGCGCGCCATCATCCTTGCCGCCTGACATTGCCATGAGGGTATCTCCCTAGAAATTCGGGCTCGAGGCCCGGTCAGCCGTTCGGGTCGACCGGGTTCGAGATGAAGCCGACAGTCGGATAACCGGCCGCCTGCACGTTGTAGATCGCCCCTGCGACGCACGACCAGGGAGCATTCACGTCACCGCGAATGTGGACCTGCGGGATCGCTTCGGGATCTTCCATGATCGCTTCGGGTCCACCGTAGCGCTGAACGATCTGGTCGAGGCGTTCGAATGCCTGGTCGTAGAGCTCTTCAGACGTCACCGGCGTGGTGTTGTTGAAGTACACGCGGCATTCGCCGTTGCGTGCAGCCCCTTCGAACCCGGCCTCGCCCGCGCTGCGTCCTGCAGCGTCGGTCGTGCTGACCGTCAGGAGCAGGTTCTCGACCTTATCCTTCGATTCGATCGATTCGAAGATCGGGATCTCGAGCTTCTCGATCGTCTGGATCGCGACCGGGACCGCGATAAGGAAGATGATCAGAAGCACCAGCATCACGTCCACGAGCGGGGTGGTGTTGATGTCCGACATCGGCGTTTCCGCGCTGCCGCCTACTGAAACCGCCATCTTGTGTCCTGTCCGTAGCTAAAACTTATCGACTGCTTGCGGGAATGGCGGGGACCGTCAGGCCCCCGCCGATCCAGCTTACTTCTTGACCGTGGTGCCGGCCGGAGCAGCGGCAGCCTTGCTAGCCTGCTGGGTCGAAGCCGCAGTCATCACTGCCGGGCGGATCTTGCCGTCCGAGCTGATGTTGGCGAGCAGGTCGGTGGTGAAACCGGTCATCAGTTCTGCGATGCGACGGTTACGGCTCTGCAGCCAGTTGTAGGCGAACACGGCCGGAACGGCGACGAGCAGACCGATGGCGGTCATGATCAGTGCTTCACCGACCGGGCCGGCGACCTTGTCGATCGATGCCGAACCGGCAGCGCCGATGTTGATCAGGGCGCGGTAGATACCGATAACCGTACCGAGCAGACCGACGAACGGTGCGGTTGCACCGACGGTCGCGAGGAACGGCAGGCCGCCTGCAAGCTTGGCGTTGATGCTGGCTTCCGAACGAGCGAGCGAGCCGTGCAGCCAGTCGTGGGCTTCGAGGCTGTCGCCCATCTGGTGGTGGCTGTCGCGAGCCTTGACGGCATCGTCGACGAGCTGGCGCCATGCGCTGTTCTTGTCCAGCTTCTTCGCGCCTTCGTCGAGGGTGGTTGCACGCCAGAAGTTCTGACGCACGCCCTTGAACTGGTTCATCACCTTCTGCTGTTCGAACAGCTTGGTGAAGAGGATGTAGAACGAACCCACCGACATGATGATCATGACGGAGAGAATGAACCAGGCAACGAAGCCGCCCTGTTCCATGGCTTCCCAGAAGCCGAAAGAGGTCTGCGGAGCAGCATCGCCCGCCGCGGCAAGAAGTTCGATAATCATAGCGAGTAATCCTCTTAGGTAATTGCTTTCAGGCCCAAGACCGGGCGGATTCTTAGTTCAAACGGTAGCTGATCGTACGCACGTCGCTGTCGGGAATCGGGTTCCCGTTCTGGTCCAGCGCCGGATCGTAGCGAGCGTAACGGGTCATGCCGTCGCAGGCTGCAGCGTCGAGGTCGGCATTGCCGCTCGAAGCCGAGACCGCACAGGCCGAGACGCGGCCGTCGGGTCCGACAGTGACGCGGACGGTCACGTTGCCTTCGATGCCATCGCGTTCCGCACGACGCGGATAGTTGCGCTGGATTCGGGCAGCCCAGCCGCTGAGACCCTTCGGGGTCGCTTCACGCGACTTGTTGACGGGCGGCGGAGCGGGCGGAGCCGGCGGAGCGGGCGGCGGAATCCGGACCGCGGGCGGGGCCGGCGGCGGGATCGTCGTCTGCGTACGGATCGGGGGCGGCGTCACCGCGATATTGATCGGCGGCGGCGGGGCCACCGGCGGCGGCGGAGCCGTTTCGGGAATGTCTTCCGGCGGCGGCGGCTCGTCCTCGGGCTCCGGCGGCGGTGGTTCTTCCACGTCGATCGTGGTCACGCGTTCGACAACCGACTTGGCCACATCGAGTGCCAGGCCGGTGATCAGTGCGTAACCGAGTCCTATGTGGATGAGGGCAACGATGATGATCGCAACGATGCGATTGCCACTCATCTCTTGGTCAGCATAAGCCATTCGGTTGCATCACTCCATCGTGTCTGCCCGATTCGCACCGGGCCGTTCTGGCGCCGTGGGGGGTGGCTTACTCAACCGTATTCCCGACGCCGAATTCCATTTTTCACACGTGCACTACCCTAGGGGTAACGACGGTGCAGGCCTTTGGCTGTTCCCGAAAAAATCCGCAAGTGGACCCATTCAGGCAATATTGTATCATTCGCCCGGCTCTGGCCATCCCCTTAGCTGCGATGCCAGACAGGGGCAAACGCTTTATCGGTTAACGGCGGATTCACGGCACCGCTGGAAGGTATGACCGTTATCGCCGAATCCATGGCATATTGAGACATGCCTGAGAAAAGCGCCCGAGAAATCACGAGGTTCGTCCCGATCATGCTTCCCCGACACATACTCGCCTGCGCCGCCGTCCTCGCGATCGCGACTCCGGCCGCCGCGCAGCAGGCCGCCCCGGCGCCGCTCACCTATGCCGACCTCGTCGACCTGGCCGACGGCACGCCGCTGGTGATCAAGGCGCAGATTCGCAAGCAGGCGACGGTCGAGCCCGAGCGCGCCCGCGGCCTCGCGCCGGGCCATGCCCGCCTTTACATCGAGGCACGCACCTCTGCGCTCATTTCGGGCACCGTGCCGGTGGGCGAGGAACTGCGCTATCTCGTCGATGTGCCGCTCGATGCGAAGGGCAAGCCGCCCAAGCTGAAGAAGCAGGAAGTGCTGCTGTTCGCGCGCCCCGTCGCCGGTCGCCCGGGCGAGATCCAGCTGGTCGATAGCGGGGCGCAGCTGCCCTATTCGCCGGACCTCGAAACGCGCCTGCGACCGATCCTGACCGACCTGCTGGCTTCCGACGCGCCGCCGGCGGTGACCGGCATCAGCGATGCGCTGGCCGTCGAAGGGACGCTGGTGGGCGAATCGGAAACCCAGCTCTTCCTCGACACGGCGAACGACGGGCCGGTGTCCGTCACCATCGTGCGCCGCCCCGGACAGGCTCCGCGCTGGGGCGTGTCGTGGACCGAGATCGTCGACCAAGCCGCCCGCGCGCCGCGCGCCGGCACGATCGCCTGGTATCGCCTCGCCTGCAGCCTTCCCGCCGAATTGCCGGGCAGCGCGAACCTGTCGCGCGATCCGGGCGCAAGGGCGCTGGCGGCACGCGACTATGCCTTCGTGATCGACCAGCTCGGCCCGTGCGAGCGGACGCGGAACTGAACGCGCGCTTAGGCCTGCCAAAGACAAACTGGTTCACCTCGCCGCCCTGCCTGCGCTAGGCGGGGCGGCATGAAGCCCTTTTCCCATACCTTCCGCGTGCGTTACGCCGAGGTCGACCCGCAGAGCGTCGTCTTCAATTCGCGCTATCTCGAATATGCCGACCTGCTGGTCAGCGAATTCTTCCGCGAGGCGCGCGAGGAGCGGGGGATGCCCGCCGATGTCGAGTTCCACGTCCGCCGGGCAGAGGTCGATTACCTCGCGCCCATCCGCCTGGAAGAACTGATCGAGGGCCGCCTGACGATCGAACGCATCGGCAATTCCAGCATGGAGACGCTGGTGACGCTGCACGGCGCGGAAACGGGCGACCTGCGCGCGGAAATGCGCCTGCTCACCGTCCATGTCGACCTGCCCGAAGGGCGCCCGACGCCGGTTCCCGATGCCGTGCGCACTGCCTTCGGCTTCCCGGCGCGGGAGGCTGTCCATGGCTGATCCGCTGCGCATCGCGCTTGCCGGCCTAGGCACTGTCGGCACCGGCGTCATCCGCCTGATCGAGACCAATCGCGACATGATCGCGGCGCGAGCCGGCAGGCCGATCGAGATTACCGCGGTGACCGCGCGCGATCGCGGCCGGGACCGCGGCGTCGACCTGTCGCCCTATGCCTGGGTCGACGACATGCACGCCATGGCCGAGCGCGCCGATGTCGATGTCGTGGTCGAGCTGGTGGGCGGGTCGGACGGTCCGGCCCTGACGCTCGCCCGTGCCGCGCTCGATGCGGGCAAGGGCTTCGTCACCGCCAACAAGGCGATGGTCGCGCACCACGGTCTCGAACTGGCTGAACTCGCCGCGATCAAGTCTGCCCCCTTCGCTTTCGAGGCGGCGGTCGCGGGCGGTATCCCGGTGGTGAAGGGACTGCGCGAAGGCACGGCGGCCAATGCGCTCAACCGGATTTACGGCATCCTCAACGGCACCTGCAATTACGTCCTCTCCGAGATGGAGCGCACCGGGGCCGATTTCGACGACATGCTCCGCGCCGCGCAGGAGAAGGGCTATGCCGAGGCTGACCCTGCCTTCGATATCGAGGGCGTGGACGCAGCGCACAAGCTCGCGATCCTGGCCGCCATCGGGTTCGGCACGCGGATCGATTTCGACGCCGTGCGCACCGAGGGCATCACCAAGGTGCGCGCCTCCGACATCGCGCAGGCCGATGCGCTGGGCTACGTGGTCCGGCTGGTCGGCACTGCCGCCTTCGACGAAAGCGGCGACGAGCCGCGCCTGCTCCAGCGCGTGCGGCCCTGCCTTGTCCCGTTCCGCCATCCGCTGGCCGCCGTGACGGGCCCAACCAATGCAGTCGTGGCGGAAGGCGATTTTTCGGGACGGCTGCTGTTCCAGGGCGCAGGCGCAGGCGACAAGCCGACCGCCAGCGCCGTGGTGGCCGACCTCATCGAGATCGCGCGCGGGCAGAGCGGGGCGCCGTTCTCCGTACCGGTCACCGCGCTGCGCGAATGCGCGCCTGCCGATCCGGGCCAGCGCGTGGGCCGCGACTACATCCGCTTCACCGTGGCCGACCGCCCGGGCGTGCTGGCGGAAATCACCGCGGCAATGCGCGATGCGGGCGTTTCCATCGAAAGCCTGATCCAGCGCGGCCGCGACCACGAGGGGGGCGAAGTGCAGGTGGCGATGGTCACCCACGAGGGACCGGAGCGCTGCGTCGACGAGGCGCTGGCGCTGCTCGACGGCTCGCCTAGCCTGACGGCTCCGCCTCTGGTGATGCCGATCCTGAAGGACTGACCCCTGCCGCCTGCCCCTGCGGGGCGGGGGGAAGGCCGAGCGCGTCGGCATTGTCCTGCCGGCCCGGTTCGGTCACGACCTGCGGCTCGCTGAGCTGGCTGACGGGCGTCTCGCGCCCCAGCGGCGCAAGGCCGCGCGCAATCCGGTCGGCATCGGAGCCGGGCGGGGCCTCTGGCAGGGCCTCGATATCGATCAGCACCGCCATCGGCGGCGGGCAGGGCGGAATGAAGCAGCCGCGCGCGACGACCGGGCCGTGGTTCGGGATGCCGAACATCTCCACCGGCTTCTGGCCCTGCGTGCGCTGCGCGTGGCGGCGCTCGGCAGCTTCCTTGTCGTAGAGGCGGTTTTCATCGCCGGTCTTGCGGCGGCAGACGATGATCTCGCCGGAGATTTCGGCGGCATCCTGCTCGGCGCTGCAATCCTCGAACTTGGGGCCGTCGTCCTCCGGCTGGACGCGCAGGTCGATGCGCTCGGGCGGCGTCGCCGACTGGGGCTGCAGGGCCTCCTGCGCCGAGGCGGAGAACGGGCTTGCGGCAATGAGGACGGGTACGACCGCAAGGACGCGTCTCGACAATGTCATGCTCCTGCGTCTATCGGCGCGGCGCATACGAATTCGCGCACCGCCCACCCGGTCGCTCCCCAAACTGGCCTCAAGGACTGAACCCGCCATGAACTCGCCTGCCGAAAATCCCCTCGACCGCGTTCTCGTGCTCGAAATGGTCCGCGTGACCGAAGCTGCCGCCATCGCTGCCTCCAAGCTGATCGGCCGCGGCGACGAGAAGGCCGCCGACGCCGCTGCCGTGGAAGCCATGCGCCGCGCCTTCGACACGCTGTACATGGACGGCACCGTGGTCATCGGTGAGGGCGAGCGCGACGAGGCACCGATGCTCTTCATCGGCGAGAAGGTCGGCGGCGCGCCGGGCAAGGGCCCGAAGATCGACATCGCGCTGGACCCGCTGGAAGGCACGACCATCACCGCCAAGGCCGGGCCGAACTCGCTTGCAGTGCTCGCGGCGGCGGCAGAGGGCTGCCTGCTCAACGCGCCCGACGTGTACATGGACAAGCTGGCGGTCGGCCCGGGCTATCCCGAAGGCATCATCGACCTCGCCAAGAGCCCGACCGAGAATGTGAAGGCGGTCGCCGCCGCCAAGGGCGTGGAGCCGGGCGACATCATCGTCTGCGTGCTCGACCGCCCGCGCCATGCCGATCTCATCGCCGAGCTGCGCAGCCTTGGCTGCGGCGTGGTGCTGATCGGCGACGGCGACGTGGCCGGCGTTATCGCGGTGACCGACGAGGACACCACCATCGACATGTACATGGGCCAGGGCGGCGCACCGGAAGGCGTGCTGGCGGCAGCCGCGCTGCGCTGCGTCGGCGGCCAGTTCAACGGCCGCCTCGTCTTCCGCAACGACGACGAGAAGGCCCGCGCCCGCAAGTGGGGCATCGAAGACCTCAACCGCATCTACACGCGCGACGACCTGGTGAAGGGCGACTGCATCTTTGCTGCGACCGGCGTGACGTCCGGCAGCCTGCTCGAAGGCGTGAAGTACCGCCGCGGCGGCGTGATGACGACCGAAAGCGTGGTCATGCGCGCCTCCAGCGGCACGGTGCGCTGGATCAAGGGCGAACACCGCACGAAATAGGTTCCGGGCGGGGAAATGCCCGCCATGCCATGTTGCAATCCCATGACGTGTCGCTAGGCGGATTGCACAGCCGCTCACGGGGATTCGCACGCATGAAGATCTTGGCCGCCAATTCGAACCTGCCGCTCGCACGCGCGATTGCGGGCTATCTCGAACTGCCGCTCGTCGACGCGCAGGTACGCCGCTTCGCCGACGAGGAGATCTTCGTCGAGATCCACGAGAACGTGCGCGGCGAGGATGTCTTCGTCGTCCAGTCGACCAGCTATCCGGCGAACGACAATCTCATGGAACTGCTGATCTGCATCGATGCGCTGAAGCGCGCCTCGGCGCGGCGCATCACGGCAGTCGTTCCCTATTTCGGCTACGCGAGGCAGGACCGCAAGCCCGGCCCGCGCACGCCGATCTCGGCCAAGCTGGTGGCGAACTTGATCACCGAAGCGGGCGCCGACCGCGTGCTGTCGGTCGATCTGCACGCCGGCCAGATCCAGGGCTTCTTCGATATCCCGACCGACAACCTCTATGCGGCGCCCGTCATGGCAGCCGACATCCAGGCGCGCTACGGCGACCAGGAACTGATGGTCGTCTCGCCCGACGTGGGCGGCGTGGTGCGCGCCCGCGCGCTGGCCAAGCGGCTCGACAATGCCCCGCTGGCGATCGTCGACAAGCGCCGCGACCGTCCGGGCGAGAGCGAGGTGATGAATATTATCGGCGACGTGTCGGGCCGCCACTGCATCCTGATCGACGACATCATCGATTCGGGCGGCACGCTGTGCAACGCGGCGCAGGCCCTGCTCGACGAAGGGGCGGCATCGGTCGCGGCCTACATCACCCACGGCGTCCTGTCGGGCGGTGCGGTGGCCCGCGTCGACGGCTCCGCGCTCAAGGAACTGGTCATCACCGATTCCATCCGCGCCACCGACGCGGCCAGCGATTCCGAGCGTATCCGCATCCTCACCATTGCCCCGCTGATCGGCGAAGCGGTCCGCCGCATCGCCGACGAAAGCTCGGTCAGCTCGCTCTTCGACTAGGTTTCGGCCGGTCCTGCCATCGGCAGTTCCGACGAGGGGTCGCGCCAGCTCGGCACTTCGCCCTCGTGCGCGATGGCCAGTGCCTCGGCCTTGCGCGCCTGCCGCGCTTCCAGCGTCAGCGTGATGATCGGCTGGGGCGAGCGAGCGAAGACCATCGGGGTCATGCCGAAGAACTCGCTGAACTCGCGGATCATGTGCGACTGGTCGTAATAGCGCATCACCGCTTCATCGCCCTCCGCACCCTCGCAGATGCCCCGCAATGTCGCGGCGAGGTCGAGCGCGCGGGCGCGGCGCAGCACGTGCTTGGGTGGCAGGCCGTAATCGCGCAGCACCTGCCGGGTCAGCGTGCGCGGATTGACGCCCAGCTGGTCGGCGAGGTCGCCGACCTGCAGGTTCGGGTCGGCCAGCGTCGCAAGGTCGAAGAGGCGGATCGTCTCGCTCGGCTTTTCCGGCTGCATTTTCCGGACCAGGTCGAGCAGGCACTGTTCGACGAAATCGATCCAGTCGCGCGGGGTACCGTCGAGGTCGAATTCGTCGAGCCATTCCTCGCGGATGGCGGGATAGACTTCCGCCAGCGTCCTGATTTCGTCGACCAGCGGCGCGATTTCCGGACCGCCGAGCGCGCCCACTGCCCCGGGGTGGAACTGGATCGCCACGGTCGAAAAGCCGCCGCGGAAGGTCGCCGGCATGCGCCTGGAATTGGGGCCGTAGAAATAGGACCCGCGACCATGGAGGTAGGAGCCTGATGCCGTCTCGCCGTGCAAGTCGCCCCTCAGGATGAAGCGGATGATCGGCACGTCGGAAAACACCCCGCAGGACACGAGATTATCCGCCGGAGCCTCGACCTTGGTGGCGTAGAGGCGGCAGACCCAAGGCTGCAGTTCCTTGCAGGCCGCGCGGTTGAACGACAGCGGATTGCCGTCGCGGGTGGCGCCCGCAAGAGAGTGCAGGTGGCTGTCCGGGGTCAGGGGCTGGTCGGTTTCGTCACGCATGGGCAGGTCAGGTGGTCAATCGGTATCGGGTTCCGCGTCGGGGTCGCGCCAGGGGGCAGGCTCGTCGGCGGACAGCTTCGCCAGCGCTTCCAGGCGGCGAGACTGGCGGATTTCCATCGTGATGCGCAAGAGCGGGCAATCGCCGACCTGCAGCCCGCGCGGGGTCTGGTCGAAGAAGTGCCGCATCTCGCGCGACAGGTGGGACTGGTCGAAATAACGCAGGCGAAGCTCGGGCTCTTCCTCCTCGTCCGCCACGCCCAGCAGCGCCGCTGCCATGTCCAGCGCGCGCGCCCGGCGCAGGGCGAACTTGGGCGTCACGCCCCAGTGGCGGTTGATGGTCCGCTCCAGGGTGCGCCGGGTCACGCCGGTCGTGTCGGCGAAATCGGCAAGGCTCGCATTGGGAGCGGTCAGGCACTGCCATTCGAAAGCCTCGAGCAGGCCGTGCGGCTCCTGGAGGTCGGCCGACGTGATCCGCTCGTGCAGATGGGCCTCGCAGGCATCGAGCCAGGCGACGGGATCGTCCTGCGGGCGGTGACCTTCGTGCGGAATGGCGTGGCCGGTCAGCGGGTCGATCGGCAGGATGCGGTCGAGCATCTCGCTCGCCGTGGGCAGGTCGAAATTATGCGCGAAGCCGGAGGTGCAATTGACCGAGACGACGCGGAAAGAACCGTGCACCTTCAGCTTCATGGCGCGCGTTTCCGGCCCGAAATAGAGCGCCATGCCCTCTTCGCCCGGCTCGAACTCCTGCTCGCCGTCAGCCGTCTCGGCGGTCCATTTCGCGCCGTAGATCATCCGCAGGACCGGGTGCTCGCACATGGACGCGCATTCGATCGAGGCGCCTGCGGGCAGGTCGACGGAAGTCACGCCCACGCGCATCAGCCAATGCCGCAGGTCGGGGTGCGGCGAGCGGTTGAGCGACAAGGGCATGCCTTTTGGCGTCGATCCGGTGTTGGAGTGGATCGACGACATGTCGGCTTCGGTGCCACCAGGCCCCGGCCGGTCAGTGGCGTCCTTGGACGTCGTGACGTAATCCCCCTTCGATGCGACCCGAAGGCGGGATGCTTTAGCAAGCTATCTTGACCGTTTTGTGTAATGCCGCAAATGCACCGCCATGCCAACGCTTTCCGATCTCGCCTTCGCCAACCGCCTCGCCGATGCCGCCGGTGAAGCGATCCGTCCGCTGTTCCGCGGAAGCTGGGAGCAGGAGCAGAAATCGGACTCCACTTTCGTCACCGAAGCCGACCGCGCGGCCGAGGCCGCGATGCGCGCGCTGATCGAGGCGGAGCATCCCCATGACGGTATTTTCGGCGAGGAATACGGCGTCCGCAACGAGAGCGCAGGGCGCCGCTGGGTGCTCGACCCGATCGACGGGACCACCAGCTTCATCGCCGGACGGCCTATCTTCGGCACGCTGATCGCACTGCTGCAGGACGGCTTTCCCGTGCTCGGCATCATCGATCAGCCGATCGGGCGCGAACGCTGGGCGGGCTTTTCGGGGCGCGAGACGACTTTCAACGGCAAGCCGGTGCGCAGCGCTCCCTGCCGTGCGCTGGGCGATGCGGTGCTCGCCACCACCACGCCGCACCAGTTCTCGGACCACGAGGCGGACCATTTCATGGGCCTTGCGAAGTCGGTGGCCGAGCGCAAGATCATCTACGGCGGCGATTGCTACAATTACGGCCTTGTCGCGAGCGGCCATGTCGACCTCGTGTGCGAGGCGGGCCTCAAGCTGCATGACTTCGCCGCGCTCGCCCCGATCGTGGAGGGCGCAGGCGGCCTGATGTGCGACTGGTCGGGCGAGCCGCTCCATGCGGGCAGCGACGGCAATGTGCTGGCCATCGGCGATCCGGCGCGGCTCGAGGACGTGCTGGAGGCGATGGGCCTCGCCGAATAGGCGGGCACTACCCAATCCGTTCACTTTACAATCATTTTGGCGCGGCTAGCGACCCTTCCGCCGTTTGGACGGCATGAACTCAAAAGGGTCTCAGAACACATGAAGAAGACGATTATCGCGCTTGCGCTCGCAGGCGTCGCCATGCCCGCAGCGGCACAGGCACAGGATTACGACAGCTCGAACGCCGTCGCTGCCGACAAGGCAGGCGTGCGCGTCGAAGGCCGCCTTTCGTGGGAGCGTATCAACGATCCCGAAGAAGACGCCGGCATCAATTACGAAGTGGGTTCGGGCATCGCCTATGGCGGCGAAATCGGCGTCGATTTCCCGGTCAGCGAGCGCGTCGTGCTCGGCCCCTACGTGAACTACGAAGCCTCGAGCGTCGAGGATTGCGCCGACGGCCTGTGCGTCGGTTCGGACGGCTTCTGGTCGGCCGGGATCCACGCCGGCCTCATCACCGGCCAGTCGGGCATGGTCTATGCCAAGCTCGGCTATGGCGAGCAGACCATCTACCTCGACGGCGAATTCTACGATGCCGGCACGAACACCACCTTCGTCTTCGACGAGAGCGAAACCGGTGGCGGCTACGCCTTCGCGATGGGCTACGAGCACGGCTTCACCAGCACGCTCTACGGCCGCGCCGAAGTGGGCGTGAGCGAAGCCTCGGACATCTACGGCTTCGATTTCCAGCGCGGCCACATCGGTCTTTCGCTGGGCGCGCGCTTCTAAGTTCGCGGGCCTGCGAGCCAAATCGGGGGCGGGCTGCCGGGAAGGCGGCCCGCCCCTTTTTCTATCCGGTAGCGAAACCGGGCGAATGCGCTAGGAAGGCGCCATGCAGGACGGTCTATCGCTCGCAGGACGCAATGCGTTGGTCACCGGCGCGGCACGGGGGCTGGGTTTCGAGATCGCGCAGCGCCTTGCCGCGCGCGGCGCGAAGGTCTGGCTCAACGGGCGCGATCGGGCGGCGCTCGAGGCAGCTGCCTCGCGGATCGGCGGGGGCTGCGAACCGCTCGCCTTCGACATTGCCGACGATGCGGCCACGGCTGCGGCATTCGACGTTCTGGCCGGTGCAGGCGGGCTCGACATCCTCGTCAACAACGTGGGCCAGCGCGACCGGCGGCCGCTGGCCGAGCTGCGCCGCGAGGACATGCGCGCCATGCTCGACGTGAACCTGACAGCGCCTTTCGACCTCGCCCGCCGCGCGGCCATGCAGATGCAGGCCAAGGGCAAGGGGCGGATCGTCAACATCACCTCGATCGCTGCCGATATCGCGCGCGGCGACGTGCTCTATACCGCGAGCAAGGGCGGGCTCGCCGCGCTGACCCGTGCGCTGGCGGCGGAACTCGGCGGGCAGGGCATCACCGTCAATGCCGTGGCGCCGGGCTATTTCGCGACCGAGGCAAACGGCGAGATGGTCGCCGACGGGGACATCGCCGCCCATCTCGCGCGGCGCACCTCGCTGGGTCGCTGGGGCCAGCCGGACGAGATCGCGGGCGCGGTGGCCTTCCTTGCCTCGGACGAGGCGAGCTACATCACCGGGCAGACGCTGGCGGTCGACGGGGGCTACCTCACCCACTTCTGACTTGCATTCGCCGCGCGAAACGCTATTTGCGCGCCCTTCACCGACACGTGATTCACCGCCGGTCTGGCCACAAGGGCTGCCAGGGCTGGTTGGACGTGTCTCCGAACCGATATCCGTAAAGGAGATGAAAATGCCCAAGCTGAAGACCAAGAGTGGTGTGAAGAAGCGCTTCAAGATCACCGCCACCGGCAAGGTCAAGCACGGCGTCGCTGGCAAGCGTCACCGCCTGATCAGCCACAATGCGAAGTATATCCGCCAGAACCGCGGCACCTCTGTCCTGTCGGAAGCCGACACGAAGACGGTGAAGAAGTGGGCGCCTTACGGCCTCGACTGATCGCGAACTAAGGAGAAACTGATATGCCTCGCATTAAACGCGGCGTCACCACGCGCCAGAAGCACAAGCGGCTCCTAGACCAGGCCAAGGGCTATCGCGGTCGCCGCAAGAACACCATCCGCGTCGCGCGCCAGGCCGTCGAAAAGGCCGGCCAGTACGCTTACCGCGACCGCAAGATCAAGAAGCGCAACTTCCGCGCTCTCTGGATCCAGCGCATCAACGCAGCGGTCCGCGCCGAAGGCCTGACCTATTCGCAGTTCATGCACGGCACCAAGCTGGCCGGCATCGAACTGGACCGCAAGGTGATGGCCGATCTCGCCATGAACGAAGGCGCTGCCTTCAAGGCGATCATCGAGCAGGCGAAGAAGGCACTTCCCGCCTGAACGCCAGCCTGACAGGCCGGACGAAATCAGGAAGGGCGTCTCCTTTTGGGAGGCGCCCTTTCTTTTTGTCTGCGCCCGATTGGCTAAACCCCCGTGTTTGCGTTAATCTCTGACGCATGGTGGAAGTGGTCTTTCCCGAGAAATCCGGCCGGCTGGACGTGCGGTTCTTCCGCCTGCCAGACGATCTCGAACCCTTCCTGACTTCCGTCTACCACATGAAGATCGACCTTCCCGAAGGCGAGAAGATCGAGGATTTCCTCCAGCCCGAGTGGGCAAACCTGCGCTTTTCCTGCGGCGATACGCTCAAGCGCGCGAGCGAGCTGCCGGGCGAGGACAGTATTGTCGACGGGGACTACCGCTTCGTCATGACCGGGCCGAGGGCCAAGCCGGTCCATTTCGAAGTGGGCAGTACCGAAATCTGGGGCATCGGCCTCAAGCCGCTCGGCTGGGCGACCTTCGTCGGCAAAGATGCCAGCGAATATGTCGATTTTGCCGGTGACGGCGAAGGCGACCCAGCCTTCGCGCGCTTCGTACCCCTGTGCGATGTGCTGTGCGAACCTGATCGGGACCAGGATGAAAACTTCGCGTCACTGGTCGAATTCCTGCGCCGCCAGAGATCCAAATGCCGCGATGCGGACAGGATCGAGGCCATCCACACGGCCATGGTCGATCCCTATCTCACCCAGATCGAGGATTTCGCCGATGCCGCGAAGATGCACAAGCGTACCTTGGAGCGGCTGTGCCGAAAGCATTTCGGTTTTTCGCCAAGGTTTATGTTACGGCGCCAGCGCATGACCCGCTGTCTGATGGCTTTCATGCTGTCAGAGGACAAGAACTGGAGGCAGACGATCGATCTCCATTACCATGACCAGTCGCACTTTTTCCGCGAATTCCAGGTCTTCATGGGGATGAGCCCCAGCGAATATGCCGCCCTGCCGCACCCGGTAATGGGCGCCTTTGCTGCCGAGCGGCAAAGGGTCTGGGGAGCGCCTGTGCGGGAAACCGTGGCGGCGCAGGCCAATCAGGCGAACGGGACCTGACGGGTGGCAAGATCGGATGACCAGGGCGAAGTAACACTCACGTTCTTCCTTCCTCCGCCGGAGCTGAAGCCCTTCATCACCACCGTCTACCACATGAGCGTGGCCGGTTCGGGCCGCGGCCAGAACACCGCGGTGCGTGACTGGCTGCATCCCGAATGGGCAAACCTGAGGGTAGCAACCAGCGGACAACTCATGGCCGGCATTGGCACCGAAGACCCGCTGCCCATGCCGCGCGTCGTGATGACCGGGCCGACCAGCCGGACGATCAATTTCGTCGCGCCCCCCGGGCGGACCTGGGGCATCGGCATCTTGCCGCTCGGCTGGGCACGGCTCGTAGATACGGCAGCCAACCTTTATGCCGACCGCTCGGTCGACGTCGGCCGCGACCCCGCGCTCGCCCATTTGCGGCCGCTCGGCAGGCTGGAGGACAAGGCCCCGCTGGAGGAAGAGCGCGATCGCATTTTCGCCATGCTGAAACCGCTGCTGGCAACGCCCCACCGGCGCGAGGAGGACATCGTGCGCGCACAGCAGGCGCTGATCGATCCGGCCTGCGCCACGGTCGCCCAGCTGGCCACGAGCCTGTCGATGACCACGCGCACGCTGGAGCGCTTCTCCCGCGAGGCGTTCGGGTTCTCGCCGCAACTGCTGCTGCGCCGGCAGCGGTTCCTGCGCAGCCTTGCCCAGTTCATGCTCGACCCCTCGATGCACTGGATCGAGACGCTCGATCCGCAATATTACGACCAGTCGCAATTCACGCGCGATTTCAAGCGCTTCATGGGGATGCCGCCGCGTGAATACGCCAGGCTCCCGCATCCCGTGCTGGGCGCCGCTGCCCTCGCCCGCAAGGCGATTGCCGGCGAAGCGATGCAGGTGCTCCACAAGCCGGAAGGGGCACCGGGCGCGGACTGAGGCCTACCCGCTTGGGAACTCCTTGCCTTCTCCTGCGCTTGGGGAGGCATCATGTCGGATCGTGTCTTTGCCAATGCCGAATTCGCGGCAGGTGGCCTGCGCCTGCAGGTCGCCGGGCCGCCGGCTGACCTTTCGCCCTATATCTCCGCCTACTACCGCACCGAAGTTGCCCCGGGCACGGTGGTCGAGGACTGGTTGCCGCCGGAAGAAGCCAATCTGCGCTGCGGCAAGGCCGAGGTCTACGACGCTTCCATCGGCGACGCCGCCCTTGCACGGGCTCCCGCCTGCGTCCTGTCAGGGCCGACCGACCGGGTCACGCGCCTCAGGATCGGCGGCGGGCGTTTCTGGGGCATCGGCCTCACCCCGGCAGGCTGGGCGCGCTTCGTGGGCCAACCCGCAGCTTCCATGGCCAACCGTTTCGAGTGCGCGGAAAGCGCCCTTGCGGAGGAAAGTCTCGGCGATCTGCTGAAGACCCTGTGCCACGAAGTGGACCGGATGGAGGAGGCCGCCGATCTCATCGCCGCGACCTTCCGCTCGCTCGCCGGCGATCCGCTAGCCGAAGTGAAGGCGATCCGCGACGTCCATCTCGCGGTGACCTCGACCGATGTGCACACCGTCACCGAACTGGCGGAGATCGCGCGGATGCAGTCGCGCACCTTCGTGAGGTTCTGTCGGCGCCATTTCGGCTTTGCGCCCAGCACCCTGCTGCGCCGCCAGCGTTTCCTGCGCAGCCTCGGCAAGTACATGCTCGATCCTTCCATGAACTGGATCAGCTCGCTCGACACGCATTACTGGGACCAGGCGCAGTTCATCCGCGATTTCCGGTCCGTGATGGGCATGACGCCGGGCGAATATGCCGCCCTGCCGCACCCCATCGTCCATGCCGCCGTGGCGGTGACCAATGCGGGCAGCGGCGTTGCCATGCAGGCACTCTACAATCCCGACCGCGAAAGAGAGTCCGAAACTGGGCTTTAGCATTGCCGCACATCCCGCTAGAGGCTGCGCGCAAGACGAAACCCGAGGATTCAATGACCGATCTGGCAACAATGCGGGACACCGCGCTCGCGCGTATCGAGGAAGCCGGCGATGCCGCCGCACTCGAGGCCCTGCGCGTGGAGTTCCTGGGCAAGCAGGGCTCCATCTCCGCACTGATGAAGACGCTGGGCAAGATGAGCCCGGAAGAGCGCCAGAGTGAAGCGCCGAAGATCCAGGCGCTGCGCACCGACGTCGCCGACGCGCTGGCCGCGCGCAAGGACGCTATCGACGCCGCTGCCCTCGAGGCTCGGCTCGCCACCGAAACGCTCGACCTCACCCTGCCTGCGCCGCACGCACCGCGCGGCAGCGTGCACCCGGTCAGCCAGGTGATGGACGAGCTTGCCGAAATCTTCGCCGACCTCGGCTTCTCGGTCGCCACCGGTCCGGAAATCGAGGACGACTGGCACAATTTCACTGCGCTCAACATGGCCGAAACGCACCCCGCGCGCGCCATGCACGACACCTTCTATTTCCCCGACGTGGATAGCGAAGGCCGCCGGATGCTGCTGCGCACGCATACCTCGCCGGTGCAGATCCGCTCGATGGTCGCACAGGGCGCGCCGATCCGCATCATCGCGCCGGGCCGTGTCTACCGCTCCGACAGCGACGCGACGCACACGCCGATGTTCCACCAGGTCGAAGGCCTCGTGATCGACAAGGGCATCCACCTCGGCCACCTCAAGTGGACGCTGGAAACCTTCCTCAAGGCCTTCTTCGAGCGCGACGATATCGTGCTGCGCCTGCGCCCCTCCTACTTCCCCTTCACCGAACCTTCGGTCGAGGTCGACGTGGGCTGGCAGGACGTCGGCGGACGCCGCGTCCTCGGCGGGGACGGCGATGCGCCGGGCCACGGCTGGATGGAACTGCTTGGGTCAGGCATGGTCAATGCCCGCGTGATCGAGTTCGCCGGGCTCGACCCGAAGGAATGGCAGGGTTTCGCATTCGGCGTGGGCGTCGATCGCCTCGCCATGCTCAAATACGGGATGGATGATTTGCGCGCGTTCTTCGACGGCGACCAGCGCTGGCTCGACCATTACGGCTTCTCGCCGTTCGACCAGCCGACCCTTTCCGCTGGCGTAGGAGCGAAGGCATGAAGTTCTCGCTCGAATGGCTCAAGTACTTCCTCGACACCGACGCGAGTGCGGCTGACATCGCGGCTGCGCTCAACCGTATCGGCCACGAGGTCGAGGGGATCGAGGACCCGGCTGAGCGCCTCGCCGGCTTCCGTGTCGCGAAAGTGCTGACCGCGGCCCCGCACCCCGATGCCGACAAGCTGCAGGTGCTCAGTGTCGACACCGGTGACGGCAATCCGTTGCAGGTCGTGTGCGGTGCGCCCAATGCGCGCGCCGGCATGAAGGGCGTGCTCGGTCTGCCCGGTGCGGTGGTTCCGGCAAACGGCATGGAACTGCGCAAGAGCGCGATCCGCGGCGTCGAATCGAACGGCATGATGTGCTCCGTGCGCGAACTCGAACTGGGCGACGAACACGACGGCATCATCGAACTGCCGGACGATGCGCCGGTCGGGACCAGCTTTGCCGAATACCATGACGCCTCGCCCGTCTTCGACGTGGCGATCACGCCCAACCGGCCCGATTGCATGGGCGTCTACGGCATCGCCCGCGATCTCGCCGCAGCCGGCGTCGGCACGTTCAAGCCGATCGAGATTCCGGCAATCGAGGCGAGCTTCGCCTGCCCGGTCGAAATCCGCACCGACGATCCAGAGGGTTGCCCGGCCTTCTATGGCCGCACCATCCGCGGCGTGTCGAACGGCGCCAGCCCCGAATGGATGCAGCGCCGCCTGATCGCGGCCGGCCAGCGCCCGATCTCGGCCATCGTCGACATCACCAATTACGTGATGCTCGCTTTCGGCCGCCCGGCGCACGCCTACGACCTTGCCAAGCTGACGGGTGCAGTTGTCGCCCGCCGCGCCAGGAACGGCGAACAGGTCGAGGCGCTGAACGAGAAGACTTACACGCTCGACGAGACCATGACTGTCATCGCCGACGATGCAGGCGTGCACGATGTCGCCGGCATCATGGGCGGCGAACATTCGGGCGTGACCGAGGGGACGACCGACGTCCTCCTCGAAGTCGCCTATTTCGATCCCGAGCGGATCGGCGTGACGGGCCGCAAGCTCGGCCTCGCCTCGGACGCGCGCACGCGGTTCGAGCGCGGCGTCGACCCGGCCTTCCTCGACGATGGCCTTGCCCTGCTGACCTCGCTCATCCAGCGCATCTGCGGCGGCGAGGCGAGCGAGGTGGTGCGCGCCGGCCAGCCGCCGGTGGAGCCGAAGGTCGTCGCCTTCGAACCCGCGCTGACCCGCGATCTTGGCGGCATCGACGTCGCCGAAGACGAGCAGCGCCGCATCCTGACCGCGCTCGAATTCAGTGTCGGCAGCGACTGGCAGGTGACCTGCCCGCCGCGCCGCCACGATATCGAGGGCCCGGCGGATCTCGTCGAAGAAGTGGTCCGCATCCACGGCCTCGACAATGTCGCCAGCGTCGCCCTGCCGCGCGCCGACGGCGTGGCGAAGCCCACCGCGACCCCGCTCCAGCAGACCGAGCGCAAGCTGCGCCGGGCAGCCGCCGCGCGCGGGCTGAACGAGGCGGTGACCTGGTCCTTCCTGCCCGCTGCGGAAGCCGCGCATTTCGGTGACGGCGCGCAGCTCTGGGCGCTCGACAACCCGATCAGCGAGGACATGAAGGTCATGCGCCCCTCGCTGCTGCCGGGCCTCGTCATGGCTGCCCGCCGCAACGCCAATCGCGGCGCGGACGCCTCGCGCCTGTTCGAGATCGGCCGCCGCTATTTCCGCGCAACCGACGGGTCGAGCGACGAGAAGCCGACGCTTGGCTTCGTGCTGGCGGGCGAGCGGACCCCGCGCGGCTGGGCCAATGGCAAGGCGCAAGGCTTCGATGCCTATGACGCCAAGGCCGAAGTCACGGCCCTGCTCGAAGCGGCAGGCGCGCCGGTCGCCAACCTCATGGTGATGGGAGAAGCCGGCGAACAGTTCCACCCGGGCCAGTCGGCCACCTTGCGGCTCGGCCCCAAGACAGTGCTTGCCCGCTTCGGCGCGTTGCACCCCAATACGCTGAAAGCGCTCGACATCGACGGGCCGGTGGTCGCGGGCGAGATTTTCCTCGACGCCATTCCCGCCAAGCGCGGCGGCGGCGGCTTTGCCCGCGCAGCCTATGCGCCGCCCGCGCTGCAGGCGGTCACGCGCGACTTCGCCTTCCTCGTGCCGGCAGGCCTTGCCGCAGGCGACCTGGTGAAGGCGGTGCGCGGCGCGGACAAGAAGTCGATCGTCGATGCCCGCGTGTTCGACGTTTTTGCCGGGCAGGGCGTGCCCGAAGGCAAGAAGTCGGTCGCGGTCGAGGTCATCCTCCAGCCGGGCGAGAAGACCTTCACCGACGAGGAGATCAAGGCGATCTCCGACAGCATCGTGGCAAGCGCGGCCAAGCAGGGCGCGGAGCTGCGCGGATGAAGACCGCGCTCGTCACCGGAGCCACTTCGGGCATTGGCGAGGCGACCGTGCGCGCACTGGTCGCCAGCGGCTGGCGCTGTGTGGCGACGGGGCGGCGCAAGGACCGGCTGGATGCGCTGGTCGAGGAACTGGGCGCGGACAAGGTCCATGCCGCCAGCTTCGACGTGCGCGACGAGGTGGCCCGCGATGCGGCGCTCTCCGGCCTGCCCGAAGCGTTTGCGGCCATCGACCTGCTGGTGAACAATGCCGGCCTCGCGCTCGGCACTGCGCCTGCGCAAAGCGCCGATCTCGACCAGTGGAAGACCATGATCGAGACGAACGTCACCGCGCTCGCCTCGATCACGCACAAGCTCCTGCCCGCGCTGATCGCGCGCAAGGGCGCGGTGATCAACGTCTCCAGCGTGGCGGCGACCTATCCCTATCCGGGCGGCAATGCTTATGGCGGGACCAAGGCCTTCGTGCGCCAGTTCAGCCTCGGCCTGCGCGCCGATCTGCACGGCACCGGCGTGCGCGTGTGTTCGATCGAGCCGGGCATGGTG
The DNA here is from genome assembly GCF_020171365.1 of Qipengyuania gaetbuli. NCBI lineage: Bacteria > Pseudomonadati > Pseudomonadota > Alphaproteobacteria > Sphingomonadales > Erythrobacteraceae > Qipengyuania > Qipengyuania gaetbuli. The sequence goes on from NZ_JAIUZO010000002.1 coordinate 1,433,361, forward strand.
GAAACCGAGTTCACGCTGGTACGCACCGGCGGCAACGAGGATGCCCACCAGGCGCTTTACGGCGGGGCGAACCCGATGACGGCGGACGATATCGCGGAAACGATCCGCTGGGTCGCGGAATTGCCGCCGCATCTCAATATCAACACGCTCGAACTGATGCCCGTCAGCCAGGATTTCGCCGGCTTCCGGATCGCGCGCGAGGGCTGAGCGGGGCCGGGGTCAGTTGCCCCAGCCTGCGCCCGAATCGCTGCTTTCGCCCCATTCGCTGCCGTAGCTGCTTTCGAAATCCGCCTGCTGTTCGTAGCGCGCCATGTCGGCGGCGGCGGCATTGGCGGCATCGACATGCTGCTTCATTTCAGGGTTCATCGCCATGGCGGCCTTGGCGTTGGGATTGCCCAGCGTCATGTCGAAGGGGCGCCCCTCGATCGCGGCGGCGACGTGTTCCTTGGCCAGCATCTGCATGACGCCCATCGCATGCGCTGCCATCGGGTCCTTCGACACGGCTTCGTCGAGCCGGTCCTTCACGCCTTCCGGGATGCTGAGTTCGGTGGAGACACGGCTGCCCGACCCGTCCGGCGTAATCGTGGTGACGAAATGCATCATCTCGCGCCCGCCAGCGCCCAGCAATGTGGTGACCACGGTATCGGGCGAAGGCTGCGTCACGCGGCTGCGCTTGATCTGGCTGCCGAGCACGTGGGTCGGCAGGTACGCGCCCTTGATCGCCTTGGCGACTTCGGCCGGCGGCTTTTCGTAATAATCGCCCGATGCACCGCAAGCGGCCAGCGAAACAGCCATGAACAGGGCGAGTATTGACTTGAACAGGCTCATTGTAATTCCCCCGAATATTATCGCCTGTTATAAATGCAGAGTGTTTCCATTCACTTAAAGCGCGCCCCTCGGGGCGGCGCGGTTAGCGGTGGACGCGGGGGCGCTTGCGGTCTAGCGGGCGGCGCATGGCGCAAGCGAATACCGATACCACCCAGTCCCGCCGCACTTTCGCGATCATCTCGCACCCTGACGCGGGCAAGACCACGCTGACCGAGAAGCTGCTGCTGACCGGCGGCGCGATCCACCTTGCCGGCGAGGTCAAGGCGCGCGGGGCGGCGCGGCGTGCGCGTTCGGACTGGATGAAGATCGAACAGCAGCGCGGGATCTCGGTCACTTCCAGCGTGATGACCTTCGAGCGTGACGGCATAACCTTCAACCTGCTCGACACGCCGGGGCACGAGGACTTCTCCGAAGACACCTACCGCACGCTCACCGCGGTCGATTCCGCCATCATGGTGATCGACGCGGCCAAGGGTATCGAGCCGCAGACGCGCAAGCTGTTCGAGGTCTGCCGCTTGCGCAGCGTGCCGATCATTACCTTCGTCAACAAGGTCGACCGCGAAGGGCGGCCGGTATTCGAACTGCTCGACGAGATCGCCGACATGCTCGCGCTCGACGTGTCTCCTCAGATGTACCCGGTCGGCATGGGCGGGGAATTCCAGGGCATCCTCGATTTCGCCAGCGGCGAAGTGGTTGTGCCCGAAGGCCCGTCGAAGGAATTCAAGGGCAAGCGGGTGGCCGGGTTCGACCTGCCCGACGCGATCGCCGAGAATGTCGAGCTGGCGCAGATCGGCTATCCCGAATTCGATCTCGACGCTTATCGCAGCGGCGACATGACGCCGGTCTATTTCGGCTCGGCGCTGAAGAACTTCGGGGTAACCGAACTGATCGAGGCGATTGCGAAATACGCCCCGCCGCCGCGCCCGCAGCCCGCCGGCGAAGAGCAGATTTCGCCCGACCGCGACGAGGTCACCGGCTTTATCTTCAAGGTGCAGGCCAACATGGACCCCAACCACCGCGACCGTATCGCTTTCATGCGGCAGGTCTCGGGCACCTTCAAGCGCGGCATGAAGCTGACCCCGTCCGGCCTCGGCAAGCCGATCGCGATCCACTCGCCCATCCTGTTCTTCGCGCAGGACCGCGAATTGGCGGACACGGCGCAGGCCGGCGACATCATCGGCATTCCCAACCACGGCACGCTGCGGGTCGGCGACACCTTGTCGGAAAAGAACCAGATCCGCTTCACCGGCCTGCCCAATTTCGCGCCCGAAATCCTGCGCCGCGTCCAGCTGGAAGACCCGACCAAGACCAAGCAATTGCGCAAGGCGCTGGACGATTTGTCCGAAGAAGGCGTGATCCAGGTCTTCTATCCCGAAATCGGCGGCCAGTGGATCGTCGGCGTGGTCGGGCAGCTCCAGCTCGAAGTGCTGATCAGCCGGCTCGAAGCGGAATACAAGGTCGAGGCACGCCTCGAAGCCTCTCCCTTCGCCACTGCCCGCTGGCTCAGGGGCGATGCCAGGGCGATGGACGAATTCGAGAAATTCAACCGCGCCAATCTGGCCAAGGACCGCGACGGCGATCTCGTTTTCATGGCCAAGAGCCCGTGGGACGTGAGCTACCAGCAGGAGAAGAATCCGGAGCTGGTTTTCTCGGCCACGAAGGAAAGGTGAGGTTGAATCAATTGTGGAGGCGTTGCAAAGCGCCTGCATGACGCTCACCGGACCGACTTCGCAGACCTTCATTTCGCAGCGCCTGCGGCTCAACTATCTCGACTGGGGCAACCGCGGCAAGCCGCCGCTGGTGCTCGTCCATGGCGGGCGCGACCATGCCCGCAGCTGGGACTGGGTGGCAGAGGAATTGCGCCAGGACTGGCACGTCGTCGCCATGGACCACCGCGGTCACGGCGATTCCGACTGGGTCAGCGACGGCAATTACCACGTGAACGACATGGTCTACGACCTTGCACAGCTCGTCCACCAGCTGGGCGTCGGACCGGTGACGATCGTCAGCCACTCGATGGGCGGCAATGTCTCGCTGCGCTATGCCGGCACCTTTCCCGACATGGTCACCAAGATCGTCGCGATCGAAGGGCTCGGGCCGAGCCCCAAGCGGCAGGCCGAAATGCGCGAGCGCCCCTATCCCGAACGCATGGCCGAATGGATCGGGCAGAAGCGCCGCGCCTCCGGCCGCATCCCGCGCAAGTACGAGAGCATCGAGACGGCCTTCGCCCGCATGATCGAGGAAAACAGCTACCTCACCGAGGAGCAGGCGCGCCATCTCACCATCCACGGGGTCAACCGCAACGAGGACGGCACCTACAGCTGGAAGTTCGATCCGCACCTTAACGTCTGGCCGGTGGAGGATATCGCCGACGAGTTCCTCCACCAGACCTGGGCGGCGATCAAGGCGCCCACGCTGCTGCTGTATGGCGCGGACAGCTGGGCTTCCAATCCGGAAGGTGATGGCAGGCTCGACCATTTCGCCAATGCGCGGGTGATCGAGTTCGAGAACGCAGGCCACTGGCTGCACCACGACCAGTTCGACCGCTTCATGGCGACGCTGGGAGAGTTTCTCTAGTGGCCGACTTCTTCGACGCGCTGGACGACAAGCACATCGCCATGATCGGCAAGCAGCCGGTCTTCTTTGTCGCCACCGCTGCCGAAGATGCCCGCATCAACCTGAGCCCGAAGGGCTACGATGCTTTCCGCGTGCTCGGCCCGCGGCGCGTCGCCTATCTCGACCTTGCCGGCTCGGGCAACGAGACCCACGCGCATCTGTCGAAGGATGGGCGCATTACCGTCATGTTCTGCAATTTCGACCGGCCTGCGTTGATCCTGCGGCTCTACGGTACGGGCCGCGCGGTCCTGCCGCAGGATGCGGACTGGGCGGAGCTGTCCGCGCATTTCGATTTGTTGCCGGGCACGCGGCAAATCTTCGATATCGCGGTCGAAAGCGTGCAGACCAGCTGCGGCTGGGGCGTGCCCTTCATGGAGTTCACGGACGAGCGTGCCACGCTGAAGAAGGCGCATGCGCAGTCCGATCCCGAAGAATGGCTCGCACGGGCAAAAGGCCGCGACCGGAGCATCGACGGAATCGAAGTGCGTACGACCGACCGCTACATTTCAGGCGAATAGAACGGCAGTGCGGCTCACCTTCGCCAGCTACAACATCCACAAGGCCGTCGGCCTCGATCGCAAGCGCGATCCCGACCGCATTCTCACGGTCCTGCATGAAATCGATGCCGACATCATCGCGCTGCAGGAAGTCGACCGGCGCATCGGCGACAGGGCGACGACCATCCCGCGTGCCGAGCTGGACGATACCCACTGGCGCGTCGTCGAGGTCGCGCGCAGGCCGCGCAGCATCGGCTGGCACGGCAATGCACTGCTGGTGCGCCGCGACCTGGAAGTGAGCGAAGGGGAGGCGCTCGACCTGCCGACACTGGAACCACGCGGCGCCGCGAGCGGAGAAATCCTTGTCGAAGGCCATGCGATCCGCGTGATCGGCACGCATCTCGACCTGTCAGGGCTTCGCCGCCGCGAACAGATCCGCTCGCTGCTCGGCCATGTCGAGGCCTGCGAGCGCAATTTGCCGACCGTCATCATGGGCGATTTCAACCAGTGGGGCCGAGCCACCGGCGCCATGCGCGAATTCACCAAGGACTGGATGGTCGTGACCCCCGGGCGCAGCTACCCCAGTCGCCAGCCCGTCGCCACGCTCGACCGGATCGTCGCCAGCAAGCACTGGCGCTGCATTTCGTCCGAAGTGCACCACACGGCCCTTTCGGCCGTCGCTTCCGACCATTTGCCGGTCGTGGCAACGCTCGAATTGCACAAAAAATAGCCACGCGCACATAAATTAGGCAGCCGGCGCACCGGGCGCACGGTTCTGCGTCTATGTTCCCCTCTCTGTGCAATTTGGCACGCTTCGTGCTGCATGTGCGAACGCCGGTGCTTGGCCGGTGCGCAGCCAGAGGGGTGAACGCGTGAAATACATCATCGCAGTCATCAAGCCGTTCAAGCTCGACGAGGTGCGCGAAGCCCTCGGCGGCATTGGAGTGGCGGGGATGACCGTGTCCGAGGTGAAAGGCTTCGGACGCCAGAAGGGGCAGACCGAGATTTATCGCGGTGCCGAATATTCCACCAACATGCTTCCCAAGGTGAAACTGGAAATCGCCGTCGCGGACAGTCTCGCACCGCAGGTGATCGAGACGATCCAGCAGACCGCCAGCACCGAAGCCATCGGCGACGGGAAGATCTTCGTTCTCGATCTCGCCGAAGTCACTCGCATCCGCACCGGCGAAACCGGCGAAACCGCGCTGTGAGCCGCAAGGAGACACTCATGACCATGCGTAAGTTCCTCTCCGGTGCCGCCGTGCTCGGAGCTTCCCTCACTGCCTCCACGGCAGCTTTCGCGCAGGAGGCCGCAGAAGCTGCCGCTGCCGTTCCCAACCCTGGCAACAATGCCTGGATGATGACCGCAACGGTCCTCGTCATGCTGATGATCATCCCCGGCCTGACGCTCTTCTACGGCGGCCTGACCCGCTCGAAGAACATGCTCTCGACCATGACCCAGATCGGCGCCACCGCCGCTCTGGCGATGATCATCTGGGTGATGTGGGGCTATTCGCTCGCCTTCGGCGACACCACTTATGAAGGCACCCTGGGCCTGTTCGTCAGCGGGGGCAGCTACTTCCTTGCCGGCACCGATGCGTCCAGCACCGCTGCAACCTTCACCGACGAGGTGATCAGCAAGTACGTCTTCATCAGCTTCCAGATGACCTTTGCGGCCATCACCGCGGCGCTGATCCTGGGCGCGACGGCAGAGCGCATGAAGTTCAACGCCGTCATGCTGTTCGTGCCGATCTGGCTGACCATCGTCTATTTCCCGATCGCCCACATGGTCTGGGCCGGCGGCGGCCTGCTGTTCGAAGACGGCGCGCTCGACTTCGCCGGCGGTACCGTGGTGCACATCAACGCCGGTGTCTCGGGCCTCGTCCTTGCCTACCTGCTCGGCAAGCGCCGCGGCTGGCCGCAGGAGCCCATGATGCCGCACAGCCTGACGCTGACCATGGTCGGCACGGGCCTGCTGTGGGTGGGCTGGTTCGGCTTCAACGCCGGTTCGGCACTCGAAGCCGACGGTTCGGCCGGTCTCGCCATGATCAACACCTTCGTCGCCACGGCGGCAGGTGCTCTGACCTGGATGGTGATCGAGCGGATGGCCGGTCACAAGGGTTCGGCCCTGGGCTTCTGTTCGGGCGTGATCGCCGGCCTCGTCGCCGTCACCCCGGCAGCCGGCAACTCGGGCCCCTTCGGCGCGATCCTGCTCGGCATCCTCGCCTCGGCGGTCTGCTACTTCTTCGTTGCCAAGGTGAAGGCCAAGTTCGGCTATGACGACAGCCTCGATGCATTCGGCATCCACGGCATCGGCGGCATCGTCGGCGCCATCGGCACGGCCGTGGTCTACCAGCCGTTCCTCGGCGGCCCCGGCGACGGCTCGACCGCGCTCGGTGCGCAGCTCGGCGTGCAGGTCTTCAGCGTCATCGTCACCATCGCCTGGGCAGGTATCGGCACGCTCATCGCCGGCCTGATCGTCAAGACTGCAATCGGCCTCCGGGTGACCGAGGAAGACGAGGTCAACGGGCTCGACATCTCCGAACACGGGGAGCGCGCCTACAACTGACAACCGACTTGGCGGGGCCGCCCACTCTCTCCTCTCTCTCCCCGGGCGGCCCCGCCCACCGATGTTCCTCCTGCGAACACAAGACTAGCCACAGGCCGGAGCCCGCGGGTTCCGGCCTTTTTTTGTTGCGCAAAGGCCACACGGTTTTCCCGTTTGTTGCGGGCGTTTCGTTGCAATTGTAAAAAATTCGCAATAGACCGGCGTGCATCGCGGCAACACGAATTGCCGCCGACAACAGGAGGAGGGAAAATATGCTACGGAAAACCCGTTCCCAATTTCGCACGCGCGCCGCGTTCCTGAGCGGTGCCGCAGGCATCGCGATGGCGGTCCCGGCCGCTGCGCAGGACGCCCAGACGCAGATCCGCACGGACTCGGTTTCGGATGCGCCGGCCATCATCGTGACCGGTACCCGCCAGTCCGACCGCTCGGCCGCTGACACCGTCGCGCCGGTCGATATCGTTTCCGCAGCCGAGCTGTCGAACAACGCCGATAGCGACATCGGCAACGTCCTTCGCGTTTCGGTTCCCTCCTTCAACGTCGGCACCCAGCCGATCTCCGACGCGGCGACGCTGGTGCGTCCGGCCAACCTTCGCGGCCTTTCGCCCGACAACACCCTCGTCCTTGTCAACGGCAAGCGCCAGCACCGCGCCGCTGTCATCGCCTTCCTCGGCGGCGGCATCTCGGATGGCTCGCAGGGCCCCGACATCTCGGTCATCCCGTCGATCGCCATCAAGCAGCTCGAAGTCCTGCGCGACGGTGCATCCTCGCAATACGGTTCGGACGCCATCGCAGGCGTGCTGAACTTCATCCTCAAGGACAGCCCCGAAGGCGGCACGATTTCCGGCCAGTGGGGTGAAACCTACGAAGGTGACGGTGACACTTACACCATCGCTGCCAATGTCGGCGTTCCGCTGGGCTCGACCGGCTTCCTCAACCTGTCGGCCGAATATGGCGAACAGGACGCAACTGTGCGTTCCGTCCAGCGCGACGATGCCGCAGCCCTGATCGCTGCCGGCAACACCGCCGTTGCCGACCCGGCCCAGATCTGGGGCCAGCCAAACGTCAACGACGACTTCAAGATCTTCGCCAACTTCGGCGTCGACCTGACCGATGCGATCGAACTCTACGCATTCGGCAACTATGCCGAGCGTAACGTCGATGGCGGGTTCTTCTTCCGCAACCCGACCAATCGCGGCGGCGTCTATGCCGGTCCGACGGTCGATCCGGCCACCGGCCAGCCGCTCGCCGCTTCGGCAGGCGGTGTGCCTTCGGTCCTCGTGGGTGACCTTTCGAACACCACTGCGGGCGACTGCCCGGCGGGTATCCCGCTGACGCAGGGCGGCCTGATCCCCGATCCGACGATCCTGGCTCAGGTCAGCGCCGATGCGAACTGCTTCAGCTTCGTCGAACTGTTCCCGGGCGGCTTCACCCCGCGCTTCGGCGGCGATATCGAGGACTACTCGATTGCAGCCGGTATCCGCGGGCAGATCCTTGGCGGGCTCGATTTCGACCTCAGCTATCGTCACGGGCGCAACAAGTCGTCCTTTGCGATCCGCAACACGGTCAACGCTTCGCTTGGCCCGAACACGCCGACCGAATTCAACCCGGGCGGCTATTCGCAGACCGAGAACGTGATCAACCTCGACCTCGGCTATGAAATCCCGGTCGGCGGCGGCAGCGTCTATGTCGCGGCCGGTGCGGAATATCGCGACGAGGAATTCGGCATCACTGCCGGCGATGCGGCTTCGTTCGAACTGGGCCCGCTTGCCCAGCCGACGGCTGCCTACCCGACGGGCCAGGGTTTCTCGACCAGCTCCAACGGCTTCCCGGGCTTCGCCACCAATGCGGCGGGCACCAGCAAGGAAGACAACAAGGCAGCTTACATCGACATCGAAGCCGACCTCATCGACGCGCTGACCCTGCAGGGTGCGGTTCGATACGAGGACACCAAGAGCTTCGGCGATACGCTGACCTGGAAGCTGGGCGGCCTGTTCAAGGTCTCGGACGCATGGCGCATTCGCGGTACCTATTCGACCGGCTTCCACGTCCCGACCGCGGGCCAGGCGAACGTCATCAACGTGACCACCCAGTTCTCGAACGGCCAGCTGCAGGATGAAGGCACCTTCCCGCTCTTCAGCCCCGCGGGCCTGATCGCTTCGGACTACATCGCGGATACCGTCGCCAATGGCGGTCTCGGCCTCGACCGCCCGACCCTCGGGCCCGAAAAGGCCGACAGCTTCACGCTGGGTATCGCGGGTGACATGGGCGATTTCTCGGTCACGCTCGACTACTTCAACATCAAGCTGAAGGACCGCATCTCGCGTTCCTCGACGATCGATTTCCCGGCAGCGCTTTGCTACCTGGCCGATCGCGAGAACGTGGCGAACAATTGCACGGCAAGCTTCACGCCGACCCCGGCCGAACTGCTCACGCAGCTCGACGCGGCAGGCGTGATCGACCGGAACGACTTCACCGGCTTTGAAGACCTGGTGGCCTTCACCTTCTTCAACAATGACTTCGACACCCGCACGCAGGGTCTCGACTTCGTTGCCAACGCCCGGTTCTATCCGATCGAGGGCGGCACCACGCGTGCCACGCTGGCAATCAACTACACCGAGACCGAAGTCACCGACGTTGGCCAGACCATCTCGGCGACCCGTGTCCGCCAGCTCGAAGAAGGCCTGCCCAAGTGGAAGGGCTTCCTCAACATCACCCACGAACAGGGCCGTTTCCGCGGCTTCGTGCGGGCCAACTATTTCGGCAGCTACTACGAGGCCCACCTCGAAGACGAAACGCTGCCGATCGATGCCAATGCCGAACTGACCTTCGATGCCGAACTGGCCTACGAAGCGTTCGATGGCCTCGAACTGGCAGTCGGCGCGCAGAACGTGTTCGACAACTACCCGATCGAGAACCCGTATTCGGGCATCGTCGGGGCCAAGTACGGGGAGCGTTCGCCGTTCGGCTTCAACGGCGGCAGCTACTACCTGCGCGCCCGCTTCCAGTGGTAAGCGCATAACAGTCTGGGGAGAGGAAAGGGGCGGCCGCAAGGTCGCCCCTTTTCAATTGGAGAATTCCATGCTGACGATCCGCCTTGCTACGCTCGACGATATCGATGCGATCAGCAGCCTCATGGAGCGTTCGATCGAGGAATTGCAACACGGCTATCTGACGCCCGAGCAGGTGCAGGCGTCCAAGGCGGGCATGGGCCTCGACCGCGTGCTGATCGAGGATGGGACCTATTTCTGCGTCGAGGAAGGCGATGCCTTGGCGGGCTGCGGCGGCTGGTCGCGCCGGGCCACCCTATACGGCGGCAACCATTCGGCAGGCCGCGATCCGCGCCTGCTCGATCCGGCAACCGAACGCGCCCGGATCAGGGCGATGTACACCCATCCCGATCACATCCGCAAAGGGGTGGGCCGAATGATCCTCGAAGCGGGCGAGGAAGCCGCGCGCGCGGAAGGTTTCCGCGAAATCGAGATGGCCGCGACCATGGCGGGCAAGCCGTTCTACGAGCGCTGCGGCTATGTCGTGGAGAGCGAATGGTTCGACACCAATGGCGCCGTGCCCGTCCCGCTCGCGACGATGGCGAAGGCGCTCTAGACCTCGCGGATCAGGTACAGGCCTGCGACCGCCGCCAGCGCGAACCATATCGCTAGGACGAGCAGCAGCCCGACCATGGAATTGGGCCGTTCCGCCAGCTTTCCTGCACGTTCGCGTAACTCTGCCATCAGCGGGGCGGGAATGAGCTTCAGCACAAGCCAGATGCCCGCCGGGACGATCAGCAGGTCGTCGAGCAGCCCCAGCACCGGGATAAAGTCGGGGATCAGGTCGATCGGGCTCAGCGCGTAAGCGGCCACCGCCCCGGCAAGCAGCTTGGCGGCCAGCGGCGTGCGATGGTCGCGCGCCGCCAGCCACAGTGCGAGCGTGTCCCGCTTGAGCGCCTTTGCCCAGTCGCGCAGGCTAGGCAGCCAGCGCCGCCTTCACGAAATCGGCACAGCGTTCGCCGATCATGATGCTCGGCGCATTGGTGTTGCCCGAGACGAGGCGCGGCATGATCGAGGCGTCGGCGATCCACAGTCCGTCGATACCGCGTGCCTTGAGGGTCGGATCGACCACCGCGTCCTCGTCTGCGCCCATGCGGCAGGTGCCGACGGGGTGGTAGACCGTGTCGGCGCGATTGCGGATCAGCTCGTCCAGCTGTGCATCGTCGTCGATGTCGATGGGGTAACGGTCGCGCGGCTCGAACGCCTGTAGCGAGGGCGAGCCCGCGATACGGTGCGACAGGCGCACGCCTTCGCGCAAGGTCGCGAGGTCGCGTTCCTCGCCGAGGAAATTGGGATCGATCACCGGCGCATCGGCAGCATTGCGGCTGCCCAGCCTGACGGTGCCGCGGCTTTCGGGCCTGAGGATACAGGCATGGAGCGAGAAGCCATGACCCTTCACCTTGGTGCGGCCGTGGTCTTCCAGCATCGCCGGCACGAAATGCCACTGGATGTCGGGCGCAGGTGCATCGGGCATGACGGTCCAGAACCCGCCTGCCTCGGCATAGGGCGAGGTCCACGGCCCGGTCTTGTGACGGCGGTGTTCGATCAGCCCCTTGGCCATGCGGATGGTGCCCTTGAGGCTGTCCCCCAGCAGGTCCTGGTTGGGGCTTTCCCAGCTCGACACGTAATCGAGGTGGTCCTGCAGGTCCGAGCCCACCGCAGCTTTGTCGAGCACGACATCGATCCCGTGCTCTTTCAGATGCGCACCGGGGCCGATGCCCGAAAGCATCAGGATCTGCGGCGAATTGAATGCGCCGGCGCTCAGCACCACGCCGCCGCGCGCCTTGACGGTGCGGCTGCGCTTGCCGACCGAATAAGTCACGCCGGTTACCCGCCCGTTCTCGATCTCCAGCTTCTGGACGGTCACGCCGATGCGCACGTCGAGGTTTCGGCTGCTGCGCAGCGGCTCGACATAGGCGCGCGCTGCGGACCAGCGTTCGCCGTCCTTTTGCGTGACCTGGTAAAGGCCGAAGCCTTCCTGCTTTTCGCCATTGAAATCGGCATTGCGCGGAAGCTGCAGCTCGCTCGCCGCCTCGATGAAGGCGAGACTGCCGGGATTGGGAGTTTTCTGGTCCGACACGAACAGCGGCCCGTCGGCGCCGTGATAGGCATTCTCGCCGCGCTCGTTCTGCTCGGCGCGTTTGAAATAGGGCAGCACGTCGTCATAGGCCCAGCCGGTGCAGCCGAGGCTCGCCCAATTGTCGTAATCCCAGCGGTGGCCGCGGATATAGACCATGGCATTGATGGCGGAGGATCCGCCGAGCCCTTTGCCGCGCGGCTGGTAGCCGATGCGGCCGTTGAGGCCCTTCTGGGGGACGGTCTCGAAGCGGTAATTGATCTTGTCGGTGCTGAAAGCGAGCATGCCCGGGATCGTCACCCTGAAGCCATCGTTCCGCCCGCCAGCCTCGAGCAGGCAAACGCTTTTTCCTGCTTCTGCGAGGCGGCCTGCAACCGCGCTCCCGCCGCTGCCGCCACCGACAACCACTACGTCGAATTCGTCCATGGGTACTCCTCTCGATTCGAGAGGTTAGGCAGGCTCGGCCTCGCCCGCAATCGGGTTTTCGGTTGAAACCGATTTTGTCTGCTCGCCCTGCCGTTCCAGCCAGCGCTGGCGGATCATGTCGGAGGTTTCGCGGCTGCCGTCATGGGTCCAGCCGGGTTCGCGCAGCAGGTAGCCGAGCTTGCTGCCCCAGGGCGCGCGCCACATGTCCTGCACGATGCCGATCCATTCGTGGAACACGGCCCACAGCAGGTTGAAGCTGCCGAGTTGCTTGACGATGCCGTAACGGATTTTCTCGTCGTCCACTTCGGCCTCGAACGTGCCGAACATCCTGTCCCAGACGATGAAGACGCCGGCGTAATTGCGGTCGAGATAGCGCGGGTTGGTCGCATGGTGGACGCGGTGGTGGCTGGGCGTGTTCATCACAGCCTCGAACCAGCGCGGCATCCGCCCGATCGCTTCGGTGTGGATCCAGAATTGGTAGATCAGGTTGAAGCCGGCGCAGATGGCGATCATCCCGGGATGGAAGCCGATGAGCACCAGCGGCAGCTTGAATGCGAAGCCCAGCGTCAGGAAGCCGGTCCACGTCTGTCGCAGTGCGGTGCTGAGGTTGTAGTGCTGGCTCGAATGGTGGTTCACATGGCTCGCCCAGAACCAGCGCACCCGGTGGCCGAACCGGTGCACCCAGTAATAGGCGAGGTCGTCGAGCACGAAGCACAGGGCAAAGGCCCACCAAGTCCACGGCACGTCGAACAGGCGGAACTGCCAGGCCCACAGGAACAGTGCGAGGAAAGCGCCGCCGAAGATCAGTCCCGAAACGGTGCTGCCGAGGCCGAAGGCGAGGCTGGTCAGCGTGTCCTTCGGTTCATAGGCGCGCGGGTTGCGGCGGCGGGCCCAGATCATCTCGATCAGGACGAGGGCCACGAAACCGGGCACGGCAAGTTCGGTGGGCGAGAAATCGGGCATGGCGGATCAGCCTTCTATCGCCTCGATCGCCTGCATCCAAGCATCGGCATCATCGACGCGCAGCCGCGCAGTGCCATACCGCTTCTCGGCGGTGTCGATCACCAGCGCATCGCCTTCGAGCCGGGCCCTGGCGGCGGCTGTAAGGATACGCCCCGCAAAATGCGTGCCGTGCGGGCGCAGCAGGAGGATGCGGCCCTGTGCATCGCGCAGCAGCGCGCCGCGACCATCGGCATCAAGCGCGAGAGCGACGGCACCGAAGCCGCTGACCGCTTCCTCTGCCGCTTCCAGTGCCTCTTCGCGCGACTCGAGCCTCCGCTCGGGACCGAGCTTTATCGCCCACGCTATTGCAGCGAGCGCGAGGATGGCGACGAGTGAGCCGAGAAACTGGAAGAGAGCGGGGGGCAAATCCATGGGAAGGACGGATTGGCATGGCAGCAAGTTTGCGGCAAGCAGCAAGCCAAGGAAAGGATGCCCATGAACAGAATCGCTCTCTTTGCAGCCGCCAGCGCCATGCTTGCCGCGCCGCTCGCCGCCCAGACCGCCGACCCGCTCGCCGAGGTGGATGCGCAAGGCGATCGCACCGCCCGCGTTGCCCAGCAGATCTGGGACTGGTCGGAACTCGGCTATCTCGAAGCGCGCTCGAGCGGGCTGCTGCAGGACGAGCTGCAGAGCGAAGGCTTCAAGGTCGAAGCGGGCGTTGCCGACATCCCCACCGCCTTCATGGCCGAATGGGGCAAGGGCGGTCCGGTCATCGCTATCCTGGCCGAATATGATGCGCTGCCGGGCATCAGCCAGACCTCATCGCCCACGCGCGAGCAGTCGGAACTCGGCGCCGGCCATGCCTGCGGGCACAATCTGTTCGGGGCGGGTTCGCTGACGGCGGCGATCGCGGTCAAGCGCTGGCTGGAAAAGACCGGCACGCCCGGTCGCATCCGGCTGTACGGCACGCCTGCCGAGGAAGGTGGCTCGGGCAAGGTCTACATGACCCGCGCCGGACTGTTTGAGGATGTCGACATCGCGCTGCACTGGCACGCCGACGACGAGAACAGCGCGGCTGCCCGCACCAGCCTTGCCAACCGTTCGGCCAAGTTCCGGTTCCGCGGCGTCTCTGCCCATGCGGCCGGCGCGCCCGAACGCGGGCGCAGCGCGCTCGATGGGGTCGAGGCGATGAACATGATGGTCAACATGATGCGCGAGCACACCAGCATGGATACGCGCATCCACTACGTCATCACGGAAGGCGGCGCGGCCCCGAACGTGATCCCCGATTTCGCGGAGGTGTTCTATTACGTCCGCCATTCCGATGCCGACGAAGTGCGTGCCTTGTGGACCCGCCTCGAAGCCGCCGCCAAGGGCGCGGCGATGGGAACGGGTACCGATGTCGACTGGGAGATCATCCACGGCAACAACCCGCTGCTGGTGAACGAGACGCTCGCGCGGGTGATGGACGCCAAGCTGCGCAGCCTCGGCGGTATCGAGTATACGGCGGAAGAGAAGGCGTGGGCGGAGAAGATCTCGGCCAGCTTCGGCGACAATGCCAAGCCGCTCGAGGAAGCGGCCAAAGTCCAGCCTTACGAAAAGACGCTGGGCTATGGCTCGACCGACGTGGGCGATGTGTCCTGGGCCACGCCCACGGTCGGAGTGCGCACGGCGACCTGGGTCCCGGGCACCAGCGCGCATAGCTGGCAGGCAGTCGCTGCAAGCGGCCATTCGATTGGGCACAAGGGGGCGGAACTTGCCGCCAAGGCGCTCACGCTGATGGCGGCGGAACTCTACACCAATCCGCAGCTGCGCGAGGCAGCGCGGGCCGAATTCGTCGAATCGCGCGGCGAGGATTACGAGTACGTCTCGCTCGTGGGCGACCGCGCCCCGCCGCTCGACTATCGCAAGTAATCAGCTCCGCGCGCGGGCGGCCAATGCCTCGATCGTCGGGGCGAGCGGCGTGACATCGTAGCCGGCCACCATGGCGAGGCCCGCGATTTCGGCGGGATCGCGGCCCGCAGCCGCCTGGGCAAGCGACCACAGGAATGTGGAACGCGTGCCCGACCTGCAGAAGCCGAGGATCGGCCCGTCATTTTCGTCGAGAGCGGCTTGCAGCGCCTCGACTTCGGCCGGGCCGAAGCCGCCGGGCCGGATCGGTATGGCGAGATAGCCGATGCCTGCCTCGGCAGCGGCAGCCTCGATTGCGGCACCGTCGGGCTGGCCGGGTTCTTCGCCTTCCGGACGATTGTTGACGATCAGCGTGATGCCGAGCGCTTTGGCGGTGGCGACGTCATCCGGTTGGATCTGCGGACTGGCGTAGAAGCTATCGGTGACCTTGCGGAAATCGATCATGCCGCGCCCCCTTCGCTAGCGGCCGCAGCAAGCCGCGTGCGGCGACGGCGCTGGACGATGTTGAGGATTTCGACACCGACCGAGAAGCCCATCGCGGCGTAGATGTAGCCCTTGGGCACGTGGAAGCCGAAGCCGTCGGCGATCAGCACGAGGCCGATCATCACGAGGAAGGCCAGCGCCAGCATCACCAGCGTCGGGTTCTTCTCGATGAAGCGCGCCAGCGGGTCGGCGGCGACCATCATGATGCCGACGGTGATGACTACGGCCGTGACCATGATCGGGATGTCGTCGGTCATGCCGACT
The DNA here is from genome assembly GCF_020171365.1 of Qipengyuania gaetbuli. NCBI lineage: Bacteria > Pseudomonadati > Pseudomonadota > Alphaproteobacteria > Sphingomonadales > Erythrobacteraceae > Qipengyuania > Qipengyuania gaetbuli. The sequence continues at coordinate 1,449,021 of NZ_JAIUZO010000002.1, forward strand.
GCGGTGAGGATCGAATCGACCGAGAAGACGAGGTCGATGGCCACGATCTGCGCGATCACCGCGCCGAATGTCGCCTTCACGGCAGCACCGGCCCCCGGCGTCTTGTCGAGCAGGTCGCCGGAATCGTCTTCCGGCTCCATCGAGTGGTGGATTTCCTTGGTGGCCTTCCACAGCAGGAAGAAGCCGCCTGCCAGCAGGATCAGGTCGCGGCCCGAAAACGCCGTTTCGAAACTCGGCTCGCCGTATTCGTTTGCCGCGCCCACGATGCCGAGGTCGAACAGCGGGGTCTGGAGCGTCACCAGCCAGCCGATCAGCATGAGGAGGCCGATGCGCATGATCAGCGCCAGCGCCAGGCCGATCCTGCGGGCCCGCTGCTGCTGGTGTTCGGGCAGCTTGTTCGACAGGATCGCGATGAAGATGAGGTTGTCGACCCCGAGGACGACTTCGAGCGCGATCAGCGTGAGCAGGGCGAGCCAGGCAGCCGGATCGCTCAACAGGGCTATGATATCCATGCGGGCGCGATGGCGAAGGAACGGGCCTGATGCAAGCGAAACGCTGCTGCAGTGCGCCATGCGGAAATGTCACAATCGTGCGCGACAAGGGCCTCAAATGCTAAAACATTCGCGTGTCGCGTTCTTTCGCGCTATGCGTAGGGTCATGAGGGGTAGGTCTCGCGCGTTTTCGCACGTGCCCGCCCGCGCTCGGCACGTCTTTCAGCCCTCGTGCCGGCGCACTGACTACCGGGCTGAGCACAAGGTATTTCGAGGGTTATGGGTTACGACAGAGGGCGGCGCCGCGGACGGGACAAGCGGGACGGTTTCGGTGAAGACAATTACGATCCGTTCGGTGGCCCCCCGGGTGGCTTCGAACAGCAGGGCGGCGGCTTCGGCGGCGGCGACCGATTCGGTGGCGACCGCGATCGCGGCGGCTACGGCGGCGGTGACCGCGGTGGTTTCGGCGGCGGTGACCGTGGCGGCTTCGGCGGCGGCAACCGTGGCGGTGGCGGCTTCGGCGGCGGCCCGCGTGGCGGCGGCGGAAATCGCATGCCCGCCCAGGTCGTCGGCACCGGCAAGGGTACGGTGAAGTTCTTCAACGCACAGAAGGGCTTCGGCTTCATTCAGCAGGAAACCGGCGGCGAAGACATCTTCGTCCACATCAGTGCTGTCGAACGCGCAGGCCTCGAAGGCCTTGCCGAAGGCCAGGAATTGGAATTCAACTTGGTGGATCGCGGCGGCAAGGTGTCGGCGCAGGATCTCCAGGTCGTCGGTGACGTCATCGAAGTCGAACAGCGCAGCGCCGCACCGCGCCGCGAACTGACCGGCGAAAAGGCGACGGGTACCGTCAAGTTCTTCAATTCGATGAAGGGCTTCGGCTTCCTGACCCGCGACGATGGCCAGCCGGACGCATTCGTGCACATCAGCGCGGTCGAGCGTTCGGGCCTGTCCGCCATCAACGAGGGCGAACGCTACGAGTTCGATCTCGAGGTCGACCGACGCGGCAAGTACTCGGCGGTCAATCTCGTCCCGGCGGAATAATTCCGCCGGAATCCTCCCGCCCGGTTTGACCCGCGGCGAGCGAGGCAATAGATCGTCGATCAACACGCAGATGGCGGTTCCCTGATGGGGCCGCCATTTGTCGTTTCAATTTCGTGAGTGCCGGAGGCCCCATGTCGATTACCCCGTTGATGCCCGTCTATCCCCGTTGCGGCGTGCGCCCCGTCGAAGGCGACCATTGCCACCTGATCGACGAGGACGGCACCCGCTACCTCGACTTCGCCAGCGGCATCGCGGTCAATTTGCTCGGCCACAGCCATGCCGGCCTGATCGGCGCCATCCAGCGCCAGGCCGAAAAGCTGATGCACGTCTCCAACCTCTACGGCAGCCCGCAGGGCGAGGCGCTGGCACAGCGCCTGGTCGATGCGACCTTCGCGGATACGGTGTTCTTCACCAATTCGGGCGCGGAAGCGGTCGAGGCCGCGATCAAGACCGCGCGCGCCTATCACCAGCACGAGGACGGCAATTCCGACCGCTTCGAACTGATCACCTTCTCCAACGCCTTCCACGGCCGCACGATGGCAACCATCAGCGCGTCCAACCAGGAGAAGATGCACAAGGGGTTCTACCCCATGCTGGCCGGCTTCAAATATGCCGAGTTCGACAATCTCGACAGCGCCAAGGCGCTGATGAGCGACAAGACGGCCGGTTTCCTCGTCGAGCCGATCCAGGGCGAAGGCGGCATCCGTCCCGCTTCGGACGAGTTCATGCATGGCCTGCGCGCCCTGTGCGACGAACACGACCTGATGCTGGTCCTCGACGAGGTGCAGTGCGGCGTTGCCCGTACCGGCAAGCTCTACGGCTACGAACATTACGGCATCGAGCCCGACATCATGGCGACCGCCAAGGGCATCGGTGGCGGCTTCCCGCTGGGCGCCTGCCTCGCGACCGAAAAGGCCGCGCGCGGCATGGGCTTCGGCACGCATGGTTCCACCTATGGCGGCAACCCGCTTGCGATGGCTGCCGGCATGGCGGTCATGGATGCCGTCGCGAATGACGAATTCCTCGCCGAAGTCACCGAAAAGGGCGAGCGCCTGCGCGCCCGTCTCGAACAGTTCATCGGCAATTATCCTGACCTGTTCGAGCTCGTTCGCGGCAAGGGCCTGATGCTCGGCCTGAAGATGAAGGTCGAAAGCCGTCCCTTCTTCGTCCACCTGCGCGACAACCACCAGCTGCTGACGGTGGCCGCCGGCGACAACACGCTGCGCGTCCTGCCCCCGCTGGTGGCAGGCGATGCGGAATTCGACGAATTCATCGAGAAGCTTTCCGCAGGCGCGGCGAGCTTCGAGCCGGAAGACGCCTGATGGCAGGCGGCAGCGCACTCGACCTGGGGCCGGCAGTGAGGAATTTCCTCGACCTGTCGGACGCAGGCGGGAATGCGATTGCCGCCATGCTTGCCGATGCGCAGGACCGCAAGGCGGCGCGGGCGGGCTGGCCCAAGGGCAAGCCCGATTGCGACGCGCCGCTCGCGGGCCATGTGCTCGGCATGATCTTCGAGAAGAATTCGACCCGTACGCGGGTGAGTTTCGATATCGCGATGCGCCAGCTCGGCGGATCGGCGCTGATCCTCGATTCCGGCACCAGCCAGTTGGGGCGCGGTGAAAGCATCGCCGACACTGCCCGGGTGCTCAGCCGGATGGTCGATGCGATCATGATCCGTACCGACGATCACGCCAAGGCCGAGGAACTGGCGCACTATGCCCACGTGCCGGTGATCAACGGGCTGACCGACCGGTCGCATCCCTGCCAGATCGTCGCCGACCTGCTGACCATGGTGGAACACGGCAAGGCGCTGCCCGGGCTGGAGCTCGCATGGCTGGGCGACGGCAACAACGTGCTCCATTCGATCCTTGAAGCGGCCGGTATCTTCAAGTTCAACGTCCGGGTCGGCACGCCGCAGGGCTACGAGCCCGAAGCCGAGTTCGTGGAGATGGCGCGCGCCGGAGGTGCAAATGTCCTGCTGACCAAGGATGCGCAGGAAGCGGCGCGGGGCGCCGATATCGTCGTCACCGACACTTGGGTATCCATGGGCCAACAGCACGCGCACAACAAGCTGGCGGCGATGGCTCCGTTCCAGGTCGACAAGCGCCTGATGCAACTTGCCGCACAGGACGCGAAATTCCTCCATTGCCTGCCTGCGCATATCGGCGAGGAAGTCACCGAGGACGTGTTCGAGAGCCCGCAATCGGTCGTCTTCGACGAGGCCGAGAACCGGATCCACGCGCAGAAATCCGTCCTGCTGTGGTGCTTCGGCCTGCTCGCCGCGGGCAACTGACCCCTGTTAATCGGGGCATGCCGCCCCATATGGCGCCCATGACGCAGATTCCCGCTTCACCCGAAGAGACCTTCGCCGGTCGCACGCTCGCTTTCGCCATCCCCTCGCGCAATGCGCGCGGCAGGGTCGTGCGCCTTGATCGTACGCTCGACGAAATCCTCGGAGCGCACGACTATCCTGCCCCTGTCACGCACCTGCTGGCAGAAGCGCTGGTGCTGGCGACGCTGATCGGCGGACTGCTCAAGGACGATGCATCGCAAGTGACGATGCAGGCGCAGACCGAGGCCGGCGCGGTCCGGCTGCTGGTCTGCGACTACAAGGCGGGCGCGCTTCGCGGATACGTCGATTTCGACGAGGCGAAGCTGGCAGAACTGGGGGCCAATCCATCGCTCTTCGCCCTGTTCGGGAAGGGCTATCTGGCGATCACTTTCGACATGGCCGACGGGCGCGGGCGGTATCAGGGGATCGTGCCGCTCGAAGGCGATTCGCTGGCCGATGCCTGCCAGAGCTATTTCTTCCAGTCCGAGCAGGTGCCGACGCTGATCCGCACGGCCGTCAGGTCGGGCAAGAACGGCAGTCTTGCTGCAGGCATGCTCCTGCAGCACCTGCCCGATGGCGAGGAAGGGCGCGAGCGGCTGCACGCTCGGCTCGACCATCCGGAGTGGGAACATGTGGCTGTCATGGGCGGCTCGCTCCGCCATGACGAACTGCTCGACGAGGCACTTTCGCTCGAAGCGATCGTCTGGCGCCTGTTCCATGAAGAAGACGAAGTACGCATAATCGCGGGACACGAAGTAACCCGCGGTTGTCGCTGCTCGAAAGAGCATTACGAAATGGTACTTGCGAAGTTTCCCGAAGCGGATCGCGCCGAAATGCGCGACGATGACGGGATCATCATGGTCGATTGCGCATTCTGTTCGCGCAAGTTCCCGATCGAAGCGTAAATCCTGCCTGTCGAGGCGGAACCGACAACCGAATGTCGCTGTTCTACAACCGTTCAGCGCGAATTGTTCATAGACTGATGCTAGCGAATCGGCTCGCGAGCACGATGACGAGGTGGATCATGGGACCTTTCAAGGCCCGCAAACGCATGGCTGTTCTGGGCGCGATTGTCGCCCTGCCGGCGCTTGGCCTGGCTGCGCCTTCGCTGGCGCAGGCCTCGCTCGCCATGCTCGCCTCGCTCGATAGCGGTGCATGGGAGGTCCGTTTTCGTGACGGCAGCCCCAGCCGCAAGCTGTGCGTGCGCAGCGGGCGCGAGTTCATCCAGCTCCGCCATACGGAGAGCGGGTGCAACCGCTTCGTCGTCGAAGATGGCAAGGACGAGGTGACGGTCCAGTATACCTGTCCGGGCAATGGCTACGGCCGCACGAATATCCGTAAGGAAGGGTCCGGCCTGGTCCAGATCGACAGCCAGGGGATTGCCGACGGTCGTCCGTTCCAGTTCTCTGCCGAAGCCCGCCGGACCGGCGCCTGCAAGTGAGCATTGCCGAGGCGGCGGCTCTCCGTTAGCTGCCCCTCTCATGCCTGCAACTGACACCCAGCCGAAACCTGCGGCCGTCCTGCTCCTGTCGGGCGGCCTCGATTCCATGGTAACAGCCGCGCTGGCCCAGGAGGCCGGCTTTGCCGTCCATGCGCTCACCATCGATTATGGCCAAAGGCACAGCCGCGAACTTGAATCGGCCCGGGCGATTGCCGAGCGTCTCGGCGCGGAGCGTCATGTCGAACTGCCGCTCGATCTCAGGAAGTTCGGCGGCTCGGCCCTGACCGACGATATCGATGTGCCGAAAACCGGCGTCGGTGACGATATTCCGGTCACCTATGTCCCCGCGCGCAACCTCGTCTTCCTTGCGCTGACGACCGCGTTTGCCGAAAGCGCCGGCTCGAGCGACATCTTCATCGGCGTGAATGCCCTGGATTACTCGGGCTATCCCGATTGCCGGCCCGAATTCATTGCCAGCTTTGCCGAAACGGCACGGCTCGGCACCAAGCAGGGCGTGGAGGGCAAGCCCTTCAACATCCACGCCCCGCTCCAGCATATGACCAAGGCGGACATCGCGCGCGAGTGCCACCGCCTCGGTCTTGATCCGTCCTGGAGCTGGTCATGCTACGACCCAAGCCCCGACGGACTGGCGTGCGGAGCCTGCGACTCGTGCCGCTTGCGTCGAAAGGGCTTTGCCGAGGCGGGTCTTGTCGATACGACCGCCTACAAGGCCGATGCGCCGGAACTGAGGGAGTGAGAGATTGAGCCAGACTGATGCGAGCAACGAGACAGCTACACAGACATCGGCTCAACCAGACGCGAAGGTCCCTGCCTATAGCTGGTACGCACTGGGCGTGCTGGTCGTGGTCTACATGCTCAACTTCATCGACCGGCAGATTCTCTCGATCCTCGCCAACGATATCAAGGCCGACCTAGGTGTCGGCGACGACTATCTGGGCTTTCTCTACGGGACCGCATTTGCGGTCTTTTACGCGCTCTTCGGGATCCCCCTCGGCAAGCTGGCGGATAGCTGGAAGCGCGTCCGGTTGATGGCCATCGGCCTGACGCTGTGGTCGGCCATGACCGCAATGTCGGGCTTTGCGAAGACCGCGGCAGGCCTGACGGTTGCCCGTATCGGCGTGGGCGTCGGCGAAGCGACCGCCAGCCCCTCGGCCTATTCACTCATTTCGGACTGGTTCCCTGCGCGACTGCGTGCCACTGCCCTCGCGATCTATTCGTCGGGCCTGTATGTCGGCGGCGGCATCTCGCTGCTGATCGGCGCGATGGTGGTCGAGGCCTGGAACGAGGCATATCCCGGCGGCGGCCCGCTGGGGCTCGTAGGCTGGCAGGCTGCATTCCTTGCGGTCGGCATTCCCGGCCTGCTGCTCGCCATCTGGGTCCTCAGCCTGCGCGAACCGGTCCGCGGCGAAATCGACGGCCTGCCCACGCCTGAAGATCCCGAGCCGTTTCGCGGCTTCCTGCGCGAACTGTTCCAGGTCATTCCGCCGTTCACGATTTTCGGCGCGGCCATGCGCGGTACTTCGGCGTTGATGGTCAACCTTGCGGGCCTCGTGGGCTTTGCTGTCCTCGCTTGGGTGATGACCCAGATCGCACCTGCCAGTGCCGCACTGCTACCCGGCATAGTATCGGACCAGTGGCTCTTCCTCGGCATCGGCTATTACGCCGTATTCAGCTGGGCTATGGGTCTGAAGGCGCGTGACCTGCCCACCTTCAAGCTGACCTGGGGATCGCCGGCCTTCCTGACCGTCATCCTCGGATACGGCATGGTCGCCTTCATGTCCTATGCGGGGTCTTATTGGGGCGCCCCTTATGCGGAGCGCGCGTTGGGCGCGGCGAAGTCTGACCTCGGCTGGTTCCTCGGTGCACCTGCGGCAGTGGCGGGCTTCCTCGGCGTGATCCTGGGCGGACGCCTCGCCGACTTCCTGCTCGAGCGTCGCCCCGAGGGCCGTCTCTACGTGGTGATGTTCGGCCTCGTGGCTCCGATCCCGGCGCTCCTAATCGCCTACACGACCGACGCGCTCGTCACTTTCTATATCGCTAGCTTCTTTGCCAACATGTTCTCGGCATCGGCGCTCGGTGCAGCCGCTGCGAGCAGTCAGGCCCTGGTCCTGCCGCGGATGCGCGGCCTTGCGACGGCAACTTTCTTCCTGTCGACCACGCTGGTCGGCCTGGGGCTGGGTCCGTTCATGGCGGGCTATGTCTCCGCCACCAACGGCGACAACCTGTCCTTCGGTGTGCTGTCGACCCTCGTCGCCGTGCCGATCGGCTTGGTGCTGCTGCTCGCTGCCATGAAGCTCGTACCTGCAGCCGGGGCGAGCGTTGTGGAGCGCGCCCGGGCCGCAGGGGAAAACGTCTAGGCCAGTAGGCGATCAGGCGGGGCGCAACACCCCGCACGCGATCCGCGATCCGGCATCGCCGGCAGGATCGCTGCGATAGTCGTCTGCGCCAGCATGGATCATCACCGCCGTTCCGTCCGCGTCGAAGATATCGGCGAGGACCTGGTCGCGCGTTCCAGAGAGGTCGAACTCGGCAGTAGCGGTGCTGTTAGCCCCGACAACAAGGTTGGGCAGGTCCCCTAAATGCTTGCCGGAAGGGTTCTCGCTGCCGTGCTGGCGACCTGCCGGGTTTAGATGTCCGCCAGCGCTGGTGAAGCCCGGTGCTTCGCACTTGCCGGTCGTATGAAGGTGGAAGCCATGAGGGCCCGGCTCGATACCGGTAACGGCAATGGCGATGCTCACCGTGGTGCCGTTCGACAGGAGCTGCGCCGTGCCTGCCGGAACGCCGTTTGCGAGCGTCAGGCTCGCCTGGCCCACGCGGTCCGTCGGTAAGTCGCTCAACGTGCTGCATCCGCCAAGAGCGAGAGCGAGCAGGGCAGGGGCGGCTAGTTTCTTCGCTATCATGTGATCGATCCTCGGAAGTTTCTTGCTTCTGCAAGGCCCAACGAAAAAGGGGCCGGATTGCTCCGGCCCCTAATCCTGTTTCCACCTTGAAGGGTAGAATTACATGCCCGAACCCGGACCGTAGGTGACTTCCACACGACGGTTCTGGAGTTCACGGACACCGTCGGCAGTCGGAACGCGAAGCTGCGTTTCGCCGAAGGCTTCGCTGCTGATCCGGCCATCGGGGATGCCGCGGGCGGTCAGGTAGTCGCGAACCGACGAGTTACGACGCTCTGCCAGGCCCATGTTGTACTGGGCCGAGCCCGAGGTATCGGTGTGGCCAGCGAGCATGACCGAGGCCATGCCGCAGTTGGCGTAAGCCGAAACCGCGTTGTCGAGGATCGTCGCTGCTTCCGGAGTGATGTCCGACTCGTCCCAGTTGAAGAAGACGATGTACGGGCCCTGCTGGCACACCGGAGCCGGCGGCGGGGGCGGCGGCGGCGGGGGCGGCGGGGGAGGCGGCGGCGGCGGCGGCGGCGGCGGCGGCGGCGGCGGGGTCGGAGCACCGAAGTTGTAGGTCAGGGTGCCCATAAGCGAGTGCGTGCGCCACTTTTCGTCGAGCGAACGACCACCGAGGTCGACCAGCTCAACGTCTTCAGCGGTGAACATGCGGTAACGCAGGCCGACGTCGACACTGTCGCTCAGCGGAGCGTTGATGCCGGCGATCAGCTGCCAGGCAAGGTCGGTGCTCGAATCGTCGATCGAAGCGGCGCCGTAATCGACGACACGTGCTTCGACGCTGGTGCGAGCGACACCGATACCGGCGCCTGCATAGAACTGAAGGCCATCGTCCGAACCGAAGTCGAACAGACCGTTCAGCATGAAGCTGAGAGCATCGATACCACCGCCGGCCGCCGGATATTCACCGGCCGGAGCGACACTGCCGGTGCCGTATGCGAGGCTGGAACCGACGTCGACGCTGTCGAGCGAGGCATCGCGGTAGCTGGCTTCTGCTTCGAGGCGGAACGCACCGAAGTCATAACCGACATAACCACCGCCATCGAAACCGTAGTCGGTGTCGAGGCTGACGATGCTGGTTTCGTTGCCGTCGGCATCGCGAACGGCGAGGTCGAGATCTTCCGCGAGCATCGGGCCGAATTCAGCGCCGATGTACCACGAATTGTCTCGTGCGAGGGCAGGCGATGCAAGGGCCGTAGAGGCCATCGCCATTCCTAGGACGAAATTCCGCATTATTTATTTCCCCTTTTTGCGAATTTAAGCCACCGAGTGAAACTTATCTAACTTTCCCTCAGCAAGGTGGCAAGCGGCCATTGAACGGGAACTGTTGCAAGAATGTCGCGATTCCCGTCAGATTACTGGGTTGTCCGGCGGGTTTCCCCGTCCAGCACGCGGCTTTAACGTGACCGCCTGAAACTAGTTCCGACAAATCAGACGAATAGGCCGAACTGTCGCAAAACGGCTACAACCTCGCCGATGGCAGTACGGGCCTCGGCGTCGATGACGCTGCCTCCCGAAGGCTCAGTAGGAGCATCCGCGCGCACCCATTCGGCGCCCGCGCGCGTCTTGCCGAAACCGCGACCGGCGCAGATCAGCCAGACCCGCCAGTCGCCCGGCGGGGCGAGCTGTTCGTCGCGCCCCCAGACCTCCCAGTGCCAGCTGCCCAGCGCCTCGCGCTCGTGCGGCTGCAGCGCCTTGTCGAGATCGCGCCGACGGATCACGCCGACATCGCCCTCGGCGCGAAACCAGCTTCCACGGCTTTCGCGCGGCCTAGCGGCCATCGGTCTTGCGCGCCCGCTTCGCTTCGAGGGCAGCGGCGGCTTCCTCGCGGCGGCGGATCTCGTCGATCTTGGCATTGATCGATTTCATCGTGGCAAGCTCGTCGTCGAGCGTGGCGCGCCCCTTCTCCTTGGCTACCGTGTCGCGGTGCGCGATCAGGCAGCGAAAGGCGGTGCCAATGTCGAACTTGCGCTTGTTGCCGTCCTTGTCGATGTCCTCGAGCCGCCCTTCGCGCAGGCGGGAGAGCAGCTCCATCTCCAGATTGTCGTATCCTTCGGCGAGGGCCGCATACCACTGGCGGGCGAACTCGGCTTTCTCGCGGCGGGTCTTGTAGACCAGGCTCTGGCTGACGCCGGCCAGCTCGCAGGCGGCCTTCACGTTCGAGGTTTCGGCCAGCGCGTTGATGAAAATCCTCTCCCAGTTCTTCTTCGCCATGCGCTCCTCCGATTGAAAACGACGGCGGACACGAAAAAGGGCGGTGGCCGATGCGGCCCTGCCCGTTCGAATCACACTATCGCGATGTTCCATTTGTCTAGCCAAATAGCGTTACGATGTCAATAAAAAATAACCAAATAGGTTATCTCGGGGAGCTTGCCTACAGGGCGGCGCTCGCCTAATTGCATCGCTTCCAACGGGAAGGGTCACACCGGTGCTGCGCAGCCTCTACAACTGGACGATGGACAAGGCCGCGCACCCGCATGCGGTGTGGTGGCTGGCCTTTTTCTGCTTCGTGGAATCCTCCTTCTTCCCGATCCCGCCGCACCCGCTGCTGGGCCTCATGTGCCTTGCCGAACCGAAGAAGGCGCTGAAATTCGCCACCGTCGCCACCCTGGCATCGGTCGCGGGCGCGCTGCTCGGCTATGCGATCGGCTGGGGGCTCTACGACACGGTCGGCGTGTGGCTGATCTCCAGCCTCGGCCTCAGCGAAGCCTTCCCGGTCGCGGCGTGCCACCTCAAGGAATACGACTTCGAGGCGATCCTGATCGCCGGCGCCACGCCTGTCCCGTTCAAGCTGCTGACGATCACTGCCGGCTTCGTCGGGATGAACCTCGTGACCTTCGTCCTGTCGAGCCTGTTCGCCCGCGCGCTGATCTTCATGACGGTCGGTATCCTGTTCCGCGTCTTCGGCGCGCCGATCAAGCGGTTGATCGACAAGTACCTCGGCCTGCTGACCACGCTGTTCGTCGTGCTGGTGGTGGGCGGCGTGCTGGTGCTCGCCCAGTTCGGCAGCAGCGATGAAGGCAGCGACGACGTCTGCGCCAACGCCACGGCTATCGAGGCGGGCGCCTAGCCAAGCGCATAGGCCGCGAGCCGCTCGCGGTCGGGCACCCTGATGCGGCCATAGCCGCGTTCCACCAGCCGTTTCGCCTGCAATTCGCGCAGGGCTGCATTGGCGGTCGCGCGCGTCACGCCGAGGAGTTCGGCCAGTTCCTGCTGGGTGATCGCCACCGTCCCGTCCTCACCCGCCATGTTGGCGAGCAGTTCGGCAAGTCGCGCAGGGTTGGTCCCGCGCCGTACGCTGGCAAGGATCGCGAGCACGTCCTGCAGCTGCGCCGACAATGCGCCGAGCAGGGCCTTGCTCGATGCCGGGTAATTGCCCAGCGCATCGAGGAACCGGCGTGCGGCGATGAAGCGGATGCGGCTGGTCCCGCGCGACACGGCATCGACGATGCGCGGGCGGCCGGAGAACACCGCCAGCTCGCCATAGGATTCGCCCGGGCCCAGCAGGGCCATCGCGCGGAACTCTCCATCGGGCAGGAACTGGCCGACCATGACCGAGCCTTCCTCGATCAGCCAGAAACCGTCCGCCTGCGTCCCGCGCTGCTGGATAAGCTGCCCGTCGGCGAATTCCCGGTCGACGCCGCCATTGCGCAAATGCGCCTGGAGCGACGGATCGAGCGCGGTGAACAGCATGGGTGTCACCAGCGAGCGCCGAGTCGTGCGAGAATGTAAAATATTGGACATTCTTGCACCTCGGTAAACGCTACAAGGCGAATCGACAAGTTTGTCCGGGGAGAGGACACATGCCTGCATCGACCATCGCCATCGTGGCGATCTACCTTGGTTTCGCGCTGCTGGAGCTGTGGCGCTCCAACCTGTTTTCGAAGGAAGAACAGTCGCGCGACGACGGGATCGTCGAGGCCATCAGCATGACCATGCTGCTCGCCGTGACCCAGCCGACCGTGCTGCTCCTGGCGGGCAAGATCGCCGACACGGTCGCACCGCAATATGCAGGCGCGCTGTCGGGCCTCAACATCTTCGCCGCGATCGCGCTGTTCCTCGTGCTCGACGACATGCTGCAATACTGGTGGCACCGCGCGAGCCATTCGACGCCATGGCTCTACAACCTCCACCGCGCCCACCACAACGCGCGCTACATGAGCGTGCGGCTCGTCTACCGGAACAACATCATCTACTACGCCATGATGCCCAGCCTGTGGATGTCGGGCGTGCTGATCTGGCTCGGGCTCGGCTGGGTCTATGCGGGCTACATCGTGGTGAAGCTGCTGGTCATCACCGGCGCGCATTCGGACGTCGCCTGGGACAAACCGCTTTATGCGAAGAAGTGGCTTTCGCCCGTCATGTGGGTGGTCGAGCGCACCATCTCGACGCCCGCCACGCACCATGCTCACCACGGCCGCCATGCCGACGATCCGGCGGTCCACTACAAGGGAAATTACGGAAACCTGCTGTTCTTCTGGGACGTGCTGTTCGGCACGGCCAAGATCACCCGCACCTTCCCGGAAAGCTACGGGGTCGAGAATCTCGCGCCCGCAACGCTCGGCCAGCAATTGCTGTGGCCGATCTTCCCGGAGAACAAGGTGATGGACGAACCGGTTGGAGAGGGGACGACCGCAAAGGTCGCCTGACGGAAAGGCCGGCCGGTTTTCGCGACCCTCCGGCCGGTCTTTCCATTTCCGCTCAACCTTCGAAGGCGGTTTCCAGCGTAATTTCGCAGTCCAGCAGGCGCGAGATCGGGCAGTTCGCCTTGGCGTCTGCAGCCAGTTCCTCGAACTTCCCCTCGTCCATTCCCGGGACCGATCCCCTGGTGGACAGGGCCGAGCGGGTCACGGTGAAGCCGCCGTCGAGCTTTTCCAGCGTCACTTTCGCTTCGGTTTCGACCTTGCCGTCGGTGAAGCCGGCTTCCGCCAGCTTGAACGATAGCGCCATGGTGAAGCAGCTGGCATGGGCCGCGGCCACGAGCTCTTCCGGGTTGGTCCCGGCAGCATCCTCGAAGCGCGTGTTGAACCCGTAGGGCTGGTCCGACAGCGCGCCCGAGCCGGTCGAGACATGGCCCTTGCCGTCCTTGCCGAGGCCTTCGTAGGTCGCGCTGCCGCTATTGGTCGTCTTCATCGGTGCAATCTCCTTTGCACCGATGAGACGGATGGCCGCACCTGCCGTTCCCGGCTTGTCAGATGATGCCGACGGCCTTGCCCGACTTCTCGAAGATATCGAGGATCTGGCCGACCTCTTCCTCGCTGTGTTCGGCGCAGAGCGAGCAGCGCAGCAGCGTCATGTTGGCAGGCGTTGCCGGCGGACGCGCGAGGTTCACGTAGAGCCCGTTCTTGATCAGCGCTTCCCACATGGCCGCGCCCTGCTGGAGGTCGGGCATGATCACCGCGATGATCGCGCTCTGCGGTTCCTCGGTCCCGAGCTGGAAGCCCAGGTCCTTCAGGCCCTTGTGAAGTGCCTTGGAATTTTCCCAGAGATGCGCGCGCTTGTTCGACCCGTGCATCAGCTTGCGGATCGAGGTGCAGGCGGTCGCCACCACGCTCGGCGGAAGCGAGGCGGTGAAGACATAGGGGCGGCACACCAGGCGCATGATCTCGAACTTGGGATGGTTCGAAACGCAGAAGCCGCCCACCGTGCCCACGCTCTTGGAGAAGGTGCCGATGATGAAATCGCAATCGTCGATCACGCCGGCCGCTTCGCACACGCCGCGCCCGTGTTCGCCGATGAAGCCCATCGAATGCGCTTCGTCGACCAGCACCATGGCGCCGTATTTCTTGGCGACCGCGACCATTTCCTTCAGCGGCGCGACGTCGCCCAGCATCGAATAGACGCCTTCGAGGATGACCAGCTTGCCGGCGCCTTCGGGAATGCGCTTGAGGCGCTTTTCCATCGCTTCGATGTCGTTGTGCTTGAAGGGCACGACTTCGGCATTGCCCATCGCGCAGCCGTCCCAGATGCTGGCATGGCTGTCGATGTCGAGGATGATGTAATCACCCTTGCCCGCGATGGTGCTGATGATCCCGAGATTGGCCTGGTAGCCGGTCGAGAAGACCATCGCATGGTCCATGTCATAGAAGTCCTTGAGCGCTTCCTCGACGTCCTTGTGACCCTGGTAAGTGCCATTGAGCACGCGGCTGCCGGTGGTGCCCGCACCGAAATCGGCCAGCGCCTGCTTGCCCGCCTCGACCACGTCGGGGTCGAAGGTCATGCCCATGTAGTTGTAGGTGCCGAGCAGGATCGTCTCGCGTCCGTTGCAGATCGCGCGTGTTGGCGAGAGGACCTTTTCCATCACCAGGTTGAAGGGATCCTCGACACCGCTGTCGAGCAGGCCCTGGCGCATGGCGATGATGTCGTCGAACTTGGAGAACAGGTCCTTGCCTTCGCCCTCGCGCTCGATCGGCTGGTCCGGCTGGGAGATGCCCTCGCTCATCAGCCGGCCTGCATCTTGGTGACGGCATCGACGAGCTGGCCGTAGGTTTCGATCTCGGCCTGCTGGTTCATCGAGATGATGATGTCGAACTCGTCCTCGATCTCGGCGACGAAATCCATGACCGTCAGGCTGTCGAATTCCAGGTCGTTCTGGAAGCTCGTGTCTTCGGTGATGGTGACGCCCTTCTTGTTGAAGGGTTCGGCGATCTCGCGAATCTTCGCGTCGACTTCCGCTCGGTCCATGAAGGTCCTGTCCTTGTAATGCGTGGCGAGCCGCAGCTGTTGCGGTTCATAACCATTGGCGCGGCAAAGCGGTTTCCGCAGGGTTTTGTCAAGCGCGGCGGCGCGTTCCTATTCGCCGACCAGGCGGCGCACGGCGGCCATGAAGGGGCCGATAGACACCGGCTTGGCGAGATAATCCTCTGCCCCGGCACCGCGAATCCGTTCCTCGTCGCCCTTGCCGGCATAGGCGGTCACGGCCAGCACCGGCACTTTCGCCAGTTCGCCGTCGCGCTTTATTTCGGCGATCAGGTCGACCCCGCTCACGCCGGGCAGCTGGATGTCCATGATGACGAGGTCGGGCGAGAACTTGCGCGCCGTCGCCAGCACGTTGTTGCCGTCGGCCACGGGAACAACTTCGTGCCCGTTTGCCTTGAGCACGTCACAGAACAACTTGCGATTGAGATCGTTGTCCTCGACAACGAGGATTCTTCTTGCCACGGGCCTGCCGTCTCCTGCGAATGGCGCAAGTACCGGCAGGCGGCATAGGGACAAGCGAAAGGGCTGACAATTCCTGCATCGGACAAAGCTGACGAAACGCGCGCGCCGGAAGTCCTGGCGCTGGAAGCGCTGGGCTGGGCGCTGGTCGACGAGCGCCGGGCAGAGCGCCTCTTGTCGCTGACCGGCCTCACGCCCGAACGCCTGCGCCACGGCATCGCCGAACGCGAAGTGCAGGCCGCAGTGCTCGAATTCCTCGCAAATCACGAACCCGACCTTATCTCGGCAGCCGATGCGCTGGGCACGACGCCCGAAGCGCTGGTCGCTGCCTACAGGAGCCTGTCACAATGAGCCGCCCGCTGATCATCACCGATTGCGACGAAGTCCTGCTCTACATGGTGTCGCCCTTCCGCGACTGGCTGGACGAGACGCAGGGCGTCGACTTCCACATGGGCACGAACGATTTTTCCAAAGCGCTGCGCTGGCAGGAAAGCGGCGAATATCTTGCGCCCGAAGAAATCTGGCACATGCTGGGCCGCTTCTTCGATACCGAAATGCATCGCCAGTCGCCCATTCCCGGCGCGATCGAGGGCATCAACACGCTGGGCGAGAAGGCCGACGTGGTGGTGCTGACCAACCTCGTCGACAAGCGCCAGCAGATGCGCACCGAGCAGCTGGCCGACCACGGTTTGACCGCACGGGTCTTCACCAACCAGGGCCCCAAGGGCCCGGCGCTGCAGCGCATCCTCGAAGAATACAATCCGACCAAGGCGATCTTCATCGACGACCTTGCGCAGCACCACCGCTCCGCACGCGAGACGATCGGGTCGATCACCACGCTACACTTGTGCGGCGAGCCCATGCTTGCCCCGCATATCGACTGTGCCCACACCTCCGGCCATGCCGATGCCCGCATCGACTGCTGGACCGAGGCGCTGCCCTGGCTGATGGGCGAACTGGAGAGGGAAGAAGCATGAGCATCGAAGCGAAACTGGCAGAACTCGGCATCACCCTGCCGCAGGCGGCGGCACCGGTCGCCAGCTACCAGGCCGTGGTCGTCACCGGGAACATGGCCTTCCTGTCGGGCCAGCTGCCGTTCGTCGACGGCCAGCTCGTCACCGGCAAGCTGGGCGCCGACGTTTCGCTCGAAACCGGCCAGCAGGCCGCGCGCGCCTGCGGGCTGATGATACTTGCCCAGCTCAAGGCAGCCGGGCTGCTCGAACGCGTGGAACAGGTGGTCAAGCTTGGCGGCTTCGTTGCCAGCACGCCCGATTTCACCGACCAGCCCAAGGTCGTGAACGGCTGCAGCGACTTGATGGCCGAGGTCTTCGGCGATGCCGGCAAGCACGCGCGCAGCGCGGTCGGGGTGCCGGTCCTTCCGCTCGACGCCGCGGTCGAGGTCGATGCGATTGTCGCCCTTCGCCCTCATTGACCGGCTGGTCGTTCCGGCACCCGACCCCGTGCGGGTCGAGTGGCTGCGGACATGGACCTATGCCCATCGCGGCCTTCACGGGCCGGGCCGTATCGAAAACGGGCCGAGCGCCTTTCGCGCCGCGGTGGAAGCGGGCCTCGGGCTCGAATGCGATATCCAGCGCAGTGCCGACGACTGGCCGATGGTCTTCCACGACTGGGATTTCGCCCGGCTGGTCGGGCGACCGGAGAAGACGGAAGCGCTGACCCGCGAAGAATGGCGCGAGCTGGCCTATCTCGAAAGCGAGGACCGGCCGATGGACCTGCCCGAGCTGCTGGCGATGGTCGCAGGCCGGGTGCCGCTGCTGATCGAGATCAAGTCGCGGCGCGGCTACGATGTCGAACTGACCTGCCGGCGGGTAGCCGATGCGCTGGAAGGCTATGTCGGTCTCCACGGTGTGATGAGTTTCGATCCGCGCGTCTCGCGCTGGTTCGCCAGGCATAACCCGCAAACGGTGCGCGGCCTCGTCATGCGCGAGGACGAGCGCGGCTACACGCAGTCGGCCGCCAGCCGCCATCTCGCCTTGTGGGCGGCGCGCCCCGAATTCATCGCCTACCATGTCGCGGCCCTGCCGAACCCGATGGTCGCGGAACTGAAGGCGCGCGGTATGCCGGTCCTCACCTGGACGGTGAACTCGCCCGAAAGCCGCGCGGTCGGCGAAGAGCATGCCGACGCCCTGATCGCGGAAGGAGCGGGACTGGCGTGAGCGAGGGCGACCTGGCGGCAAGGGTGGCGGGATCGGTGGGCGCGATCGACCGCGATGCCTGGAACGCGCTTGCCGGGGACAATCCCTTCGTATCGCACGAATTCCTCACCGCGCTGGAGGATTCGGGCAGTGTCGGTCCCGGCACCGGCTGGCAGAGCGCGCCGCTGGTCATCTCTTCGGCAGGCGGGCCGCCGCTCGCTGCCATGCCCACCTATCTGAAGAGCCACAGCCAGGGCGAATATGTCTTCGACCATGCCTGGGGCGATGCCTACGAGCGGGCGGGGGGGCAGTATTACCCCAAGCTCCAGATCGCTGCGCCTTTCACGCCGGCGACGGGCCCGCGCCTGCTGCTGTCGGACGAGAGCCTTGCCGCGTCCCTCCTGAAAGCGGCCGAGCAATTGTGCCTGCAGAACGGCTTTTCGAGCGCGCATGCGACTTTCATCGAACCGGCGCAGGTCGCCCTGTTCGAAAAGGCCGGCTGGCTGATCCGCAAGGACCTCCAGTTCCACTGGCACAATCGCGGGTTTGCAAATTTCGACGATTTCCTCGCCACGCTCACCTCGCGCAAGCGCAAGGATTTGCGCAAGGAACGCGCCGCGGCGCAGGAAGGGCTGGAGATCGTGAAGCTGCGGGGCGGGGAGATCCGGCCCGAACACTGGGATGCCTTCTGGGTCTTCTACCAGGACACCGGCGCACGCAAATGGGGCCGGCCCTATCTGACGCGGGAGGCCTTCGACCTGTTCCACGAGCGGATGGGCGAGAAACTGTTGCTGATCCTTGCGCTGGAAGACGGGCTGCCGATTGCCGGCGCGCTCAATTTCATCGGGGGAGATGCGCTCTACGGGCGCTACTGGGGCTGCACGAAGGACGTGCGCTTCCTGCATTTCGAACTGTGCTATTACCAGGCCATCGATGTTGCCATCGAACTGGGTCTCGACAGGGTCGAAGCCGGCGCGCAGGGCGGGCACAAGCTGGCCCGCGGATATGAACCTGTCGAAACGGTCTCGGCGCACTGGATCGCCGATCCGGGTTTTCGCGAGGCGGTGGCCGATTTCCTGACACGCGAACGCGCCGGAGTGGCGGCCGATCGCAACCACCTCGCGCGCCGCACCCCGTTCAGGCGCGGCGGGTAGGGATCAGGCGACGCGGCGTTCGCCTTCGCACAGCCACTGGCGAGCACGGCGCTGGGCTTCGGAGATTTCGCGGGCGGTCATTTCGTCCGAAATGTCGGCGCGGCACCAGGCAGCTTCCTCGTGACCCTTGGATGCGGCGATGTTGAACCACTTGTGCGCCTCGATCATGTCGCAGGCCACGCCGTGGCTGCCGGTCGAGAAAGCAACGCCCAGGTCGTAGAGCGCGTCGATGCTGCCCTTGGCAAAGGCACCCAGATATTCCGCGATGGTCGCTTCGCCTTCACCGGTCTGGTCGATGCGGCCGGCGCCCCCTTCGATGCTCGTCAGTACGGTCATTTCGAACTTCCCCCATTGGCCCGGCCCCCCGCCGGGTGAGGACAGTCCTCGCCTGTTATGGTCAATAAAAGGTTAACGCGGTTTTCGTTACCCCGCGGGGGATGCGGTCCATTTGCCACAGGTCGGTGAAAGGATTGGGATTGCGCCTTGTGCCGGAAAGTCGTGCGACCTATAGGCCGCGCCATCGAACAGGCGGCGAGGTACCGGAAAGATCCGGACCAGCAGGGCGACGCGGCATCCGTTCCGATGGGTAGAAGGATTACGAGGTCAATGGCCACTTCGGCTTCGAGTGTTTCCGACAAGCTCGCCAAGGCAAAGGCGGCTGTCGCTCCGGACTATGTTCCGTCCGACGACGAAGAATACATGAGCGACCAGCAGCTCGATTACTTCCGCATGCTCCTGCTCGACTGGAAGAAATCGATCCACGACGCGGCCGGGCTCACTCTCCAGCATTTGCAGGACGGCCCGATCCGCGAACCCGATCTCAACGACCGCGCATCGTCGGAAACCGACTGGGGCATCGAACTGCGCACCCGCGACCGCCAGCGCAAGCTCATCGCCAAGATCGACGCTGCGCTGCGCCGTATCGACCAAGGCGAATACGGCTATTGCGAGGTTACCGGCGATCCGATCGGCCTGCGCCGTCTTATCGCTCGACCGGTCGCCACCATGACAGTCGAGGCGCAGACCGCGCACGAACGCAAGGAAAAGATCTCGCGCGACGATTGATTTCCCTAGGAAATCTTGCTGCGCGGGTAACCATTTCTTCATCGGTAAATCGCTAGTTTCGGCGGCAGCGCACCCGGTTTTCGGGTCGGCGCGCGAAGCTGCTCGGAGCCCACTCCCTTGTCGATGATAGACACGCGAAACCTGAACCGTGACAGTCTCTTCCTGACTGCAACGCTGCACGCCGGTCCGACTGGCGAGGCGGTCAGGGTCAAGGTGCGCAATTTGTCGGACGGCGGCATGATGGCGGAAGGGCTGCTGGCCCTCTCGCGCGGGGACCGGGTCACGGTGGAACTGCGCAATACCAAGCCGGTTCGCGGCGTCGTCGCGTGGACTCAGGGCAGCCGCTTCGGCATCGCCTTCGAGGAAGAGATCGACGCCAAGGCCGCCCGTGCGGTGATGGCCGTCTCGGAAAGTGCCGCTCCGCGCCATACGCGGCCGATCGGCTTCTACCAGCGCGACCCTTCGCAGCTTCGCAAGATCTGATTGCCTTGCACGACGGCGGTGCGCTGCTAACCCAGCGCAATGCGCCGCGTCGTTCTTACCCTTGCCGTGCTGGTCCTTGCCGCCTGTTCGGGGCGCGAGGATGACGGTGTGCTTGATGTCGCTTTCATCGGGCAACCCGAGGATGCCTTCGAGCAAGGGCTGCGCATCGGTCCGGCCGCCCAGCTGGTGCGCGCGTCGACACAGCAGGGCCTCGTCCGGCTGAATGCCGCCGGCGAGGTCGTTCCCGGCATCGCCGAACGCTGGATCGTCACCGATGACGGCGAAAGCTACATCTTCCGGATCACCGAATTCGACCTGCCGAATGGCGAGCGCCTGACAGCAACCATGGTGCGCGATTCGCTGCGGCGCACGATCGCGCGGCTGGATGGCACCAGTCTCGGCCTCGACTTGCAAAAAGTCGCAGAGATCAGGGCCATGACGGGACGCGTGGTCGAAATCCGCCTGAAGAGCCCCATGCCCGGGCTGTTGCAGGTCCTGGCCCAGCCGGAGCTCGGCGTCTCGGCAGAGGCGGCCCGCACCGGCCCGATGAGCGCGGCGCGCGACGGCGATGCCTGGCTGCTCGAAGCGATGGCGCCCGAATTGCGCGGCCAGCCATCGCAGCCCGAGTGGGGCGAAGGCATGCGCGCCATCCGCTTCCAGACCGTGCCTGCCGAACAGGCGGCACAAGGCTTCCAGCAGAACCGCTACGACCTCATCCTCGGCGGGCGGATACAGGACCTCCCGCGCGCCTCCACAAGCACGTTTTCGCGCGCGACCGTGAGGCTCGATTCGGCCATCGGCCTGTTCGGCCTCGACGTCAGGCAGCAGCGCGGCTTCCTTGCAGATGCAGCGAACCGGGAAGCGATTGCCCTGGCCATCGACCGCAATGCCATCGCCAGCGCACTGGGCATCGGCGGCTGGAGCGCTTCTGCCCGGATCGTCCCGTCGGACCTGCCGGGCATCGCACCTTCGCCGGAGCGCTGGGAAGGCTTGTCGCTCGACCAGCGCAGGGCGCGCGCGGCGCAGCGGGCGGCCGGGTGGCGCGCCTCGAACGGCAGCGCGCCGAGTGTCTCCCTTGCACTGCCCGAAGGGCCCGGTTCGGACCTGCTCTTTGCCAGCCTCGCCAAGGACCTCTCTGCAGTCGGAATCGTGCTTGAACGCGCCGCATCGGAAGTTCGGGCCGACATGGTCCTGCGCGACCGTGTTGCGCGCTATGCGGGGCCGCGCTGGTTCCTCAACCAGTTCAATTGCAGCATTTCGCCGCGTATCTGCTCCGAAGATGTGGACTTCCTTGTCTCGCTCTCCACCGATGCCGCCAATGCCGAGGAAGAGGCCTCCTACCTGCTCGAGGCCGAGAGCACGCTGGCGGCGACAAACCTCTACATCCCCCTCGGCGCACCGATCCGCTGGACCCAGACACGCTCTGAAGTCGAAGGCTTTTCGGAGAACCCCTGGGGCTTCCATCCCTTGTTCCCGCTGACCCTCGCGCCCATCTAAAGGGCATGGACGACAATCGCCTGACCCCGATCGATATCTACACCGGTCGCGAGGAGCCCCGTGCTGACCGCGCTTCTGCGCAGGCATTCGGCATCGAACTGCCCATGGGTAACGACCCCCAATCCATCCGCCGCCGGGTGGAAGCGCTGGAGATGATCCTCGAGCGCAGCATGGTCATCCCGGGCACGAACTACCGGATCGGTCTCGATACGATCATCGGCCTCGTGCCCGTACTGGGCGATATCATTACCGCGGCCATGGGCAGCTATATCGTATGGGAAGCGCGCAATCTGGGCATTCCCAAGTGGAAGCTGTGGCACATGATGGGCCGCATTGGCTTCGACACCGCAGTAGGCGCCGTGCCGCTGCTGGGCGATGCTTTCGACGTGCTTTACCGGTCAAACACGAAGAACGTGAAGACGATCAAGAAGCATCTCGACCGTCACCACCCCGAGACGCGCGTCATCGACCAGTAGTTTTGCCTGCGTCGGGGTCGCGGCCATTGCGCGGCGGTTCCTGCGGCCATAAGGCTGCGCGCATGACGCAGGACGTGACCTATTCCTCCTATCTCGATCTCGACCGCATTCTGGCGGCGCAGCACCCCTCGTCGGATGCGCATGACGAGATGCTCTTCATCATCGTCCACCAGGCGAGCGAACTGTGGCTCAAGCTGTGCCTGCACGAACTGTTCGCCGCGCGCGACTGCATCCGCGAGGACCGGCTGCGCCCATCCTTCAAGATGCTCGCCCGCGTCGCCCGCGCACAGGGACAGCTGATCCAGAGCTGGGACGTGCTGAGCACGATGACCCCGCACGATTATTCGACGATCCGGCCGCACCTCGGTTCGTCCAGCGGGTTTCAGAGCGCGCAGTACCGGATGATGGAATTCCTCCTTGGCGGCCGGAAGCCGGCGATGGTGAAGATGCACGAGGCCACGCCTGAGGTGGCGGGGCAGCTGCGCGCCGAGCTTGGCCGCAAGAGCATTTACGCCGAGACGGTCGCCCTGCTCGCGCGGCGCGGCTTCGCCATTCCTGCCGAGGTCCTGGACCGCGATGTCGGGGAGCCGTGGGCGCATTCGCCCGAGGTCGAGGCGGCATGGGCCGAAATCTACCGCGATCCCAAGGCACATTGGGACCTTTACGAGCTGGCGGAGAAGCTGGTCGACCTCGAGTATCACTTCCAGCGGTGGCGCTTCGGCCATTTGAAGACGGTGGAACGGATCATCGGCTTCAAGACCGGCACCGGCGGCACGCCCGGCGTGCCCTACCTCGCGGGCGTCCTGCAGCAGGCCTTCTTCCCCGAGCTGCTGAGCGTGAGGACCGCGATATGAGTTTCTGGCGCAGCTCGCGGCAGATATGGGATATCAGCCAGGTGCTGCGCCCCGGACTGCCCGTCTGGCCGGGCGATACCGCCTTCGAATTCGAGCGGACGTGGCGGATGGAGGACGGCTCGCCCGTCAATGTCGGCCGGATGGTGATGAGTACGCATTCGGGCACCCATGCCGACGCGCCGCTGCACTATGATGCTGCCGGATTGGACGCAGCCGGAATGGAACTCGATCCCTTCATCGGTGAATGTCTGGTGGTGGATGCACGCGGCGTTTCCGGCGAGATCGACGTCGCCGACCTGCCGCACCTCGGCAGCGCCGACCGCGTGTTGTTCCGCACCTGGGACGCCTTCCCGCATGACGAATGGCGCAGCGACTGGAAGCCCATCGCCGCAGAGACGATCGAGTGGCTTGCGCTGCAGGGTGTGAAGCTGGTCGGAACCGACGCACCCAGCGTTGATCCGCAGGATTCCAAGACCATGGATGCACACAAGGCCGTGGCGAGAAACGACATGCGCATCCTCGAAGGTCTCGTGCTCGATGATGTCGCGGAGGGCCGCTACGAACTCATCGCCCTGCCGCTCAAGGTGGGCGGCGGCGATGCCGGGCTCACCCGCGCGATCCTGCGGGAACTGCCCGATGCTTGAGCGCGCACGCAGCCTCGACGCGGCGGACCCGCTGGCAAGTTTCCGCGTCCGTTTCGACGTGCCCGAGGGCGTCATCTACCTCGACGGCAATTCCCTCGGTTGCCTGCCCAAGGCCACGCCGGCGCGTCTCGAACAGGTCGTCCGGGGCGAGTGGGGCAAGGATCTCATCCGCAGCTGGAACAGCGTCGACTGGATTCACTTGCCGCAGCGCGTCGGGGCCAAGATCGCTCCGCTCATCGGCGCGCAGCCGCACGAAGTCATCGCCTGCGACAGCGTCTCGGTGAACCTCTACAAGCTCATCTCCGCTGCGCTTGCGATGCGGTCGGGCCGCAAAATCGTGCTGAGCGAGCCAGGCAATTTCCCGACCGACGTCTACATGATCGAAGGCCTCGAAAAGCAGGGGTTGGCGCAGCGTAGGCTGGTCGCCCGCGAGGAATTGGCAGAGGCGTTGGATGATGATGTCGCGCTGCTCCTCCTCACCCACGCGCACTACAAGACGGGCGAGCTTTTCGACATGGTGGCACTCACCCGCGCGGCGCATGAGGCGGGCGCGCTGGTGCTGTGGGACCTGTCGCATTCGGGCGGCGCGCTTCCGGTGGACCTCGAGGCCTGCCGAGCCGATTTCGCGGTCGGCTGCGGATACAAGTACCTGAATGGTGGCCCGGGAGCACCGGCCTACGCCTTCGTCGCTCAGCGCCATCACGATGCCATTGCGCAGCCGCTTAGCGGCTGGATGGGACATGCCAGGCCGTTCGAGTTCAGTGACAACTACACGCCGGCTCCGGGCGTCGATCGCCTGCTGTGCGGTACGCCCGGCATCCTTGGCCTCGCAGCGCTGGAAGTGGGCATCGACCTCATCGCCGAAATCGGGGTGGAGCGGCTTTTTGCCAAGTCGCAAAGGCTGTCGGAATTCTTCCGCCAATGCCTTTCCGAAGCGGGTGTCGAGCTTGACCTCGTCAGCCCTGCAGATCCCGCTCACCGCGGCAGCCAGCTCTCGTTCCGCCATGACGACGCCTACGCTATCTGCCAGGCGCTGATCGCGCGCGGCGTGATCGGCGACTTCCGCGACCCCGATATCCTGCGTTTCGGGTTCGCGCCTGCCTATTTGCGTTTCGAAGACATGGCCGAGGCCGTACGGCACCTCGCCGAGGTGCTCGAGACCGGCGAGTGGCAGCGCAGCGAGTTTCGCGAGCGAGCAGCCGTCACCTGACAGGCTTGGCCGTGTGTGCCTACTCCGGCCGCTTGCCGAGGCTGGCGCGGTATTCCTCAATCGTCATGGCTTCTTCGTAACCCTCGTCGCCGGGGGAGACGCAATCGCCGGTCACGACGACATTGCCGAACATCCCGCCCTGCGATTCCGCAGTGGGAGAAGCGATCCGCGTGTTCGGTCCGTTGGACTCGCACAGATCGGCCAGCTTGTTGCCTGCTTGGTCGATCGCCGTCGAAACGCAACCGCCCAGTGCTGCCACCAGCGGCAGGAGGAAGGCGACGCCAGTAATTTTCATGATTGATTAGTTCCTTACGCCAAG
Source organism: Qipengyuania gaetbuli (assembly GCF_020171365.1). Taxonomy (NCBI): domain Bacteria; kingdom Pseudomonadati; phylum Pseudomonadota; class Alphaproteobacteria; order Sphingomonadales; family Erythrobacteraceae; genus Qipengyuania; species Qipengyuania gaetbuli. The sequence continues at coordinate 1,474,263 of NZ_JAIUZO010000002.1, forward strand.
ATCAGCGCCAGTTCTTCAATAATTGTGATGATATTTTCGGACAAGCTTTTAATCGCGTCCATACACTTGCGGTGACTGCCGCCGCAATGCTTGATCAAGACCCGAACTAGAGGGCGCGGCGCATCAGGATATCGCGCTGCACGTCGTCCCCGATCGTGAATTCGTGTTCGCCGAAAGCCGTGAAGCCCTGCCGCGAATAGAACTCGATCGCCTTGGGATTTTCTTCCCACACCCCGAGCCATACGGCATCGGCCGCCATGGCCTGGGCCTGACCTATGGCATGCTGGAAGAGCGCCTTGCCGACGCCGGTCCCCTGCATTGCCTCGTCGACGTAGATGCGCTCGATCTCAAGCGTCCGACCTTCGACTGCCTCGGTTTGGGCATCCCCGGTGTTGGTCTTGAGGTATCCGCCAATCTCCTCCCCGATCCGTGCGAAATAGAAGTGGGATTCCGGATTTTGCAGTTCCTGCTCGAGCTGCCCATGGGAAAATGCCCGGTCGAGGTAGACGGCAAAATCGTCGGGATTGTTTCCGGCTGCGAAAGTCTGCTCGAAGGTCCGGCGCCCGATCGCGGCCAAGTTAGAAACCTCGTCAGGCTGGACCGGCAGGATCGAGATAGCTGTCATCAATGCGGGCTAACCGCGGCATGTTGCGGAGGTCAAGCGAATGTCCGCTCCCTCACTCTTCCAGCTCGATGTCCCAGTAGAGCCAGTCGCGCCAGGTTTCGTGGAGGTAGTTGGGCGGGAACATCTTGCCATGCTGCTGCAGCTGCCAGTGCGTCGGCCGGATCGGCTCGTTGTAAAGCTGCATGCCCGCCTGCTTCGGCGTGCGGCCACCCTTCTTCATGTTGCAGGGTGCGCAGGCGGTGGCGATGTTTTCCCATGTCGTCTTGCCGCCCAGCCGGCGCGGAATGACATGGTCGAAGGTGAGATGGTTCATGTCCCCGCAGAACTGGCAGGAAAACCGGTCACGCAGAAACAGGTTGAAGCGGGTGAAGGCGGGAAATTCGCTCGGCTTCACATATTGCTTCAGCGCGATCACGCTGGGAATCTTCATGTCGAGATTGGGGGAGTGGACCTCGCGGTCGTAGGTGGCGATGACGTCCACCCGGTCGAGGAAGATGGCCTTGATCGCGGTTTGCCATGGCCAGAGGCTGAGCGGGTAATAGGAAAGCGGGGTGTAATCGGCGTTCAGGACGAGTGACGGACACGACTGCAGATTGCGCGTCGGATCCCCGTCCGTACTTCGGAACCTGGCGGCCCGTTCAAGCAGTTCGGCCCTGAACACTTCGGCGTTCCTCCCCGATGGCTGTGAGAATGCACTTGCACAGATACGGGTCAAGACTGTTACAGACAGGCTTTCCACAGGCTTATCCAGCGAGTCCGGTCATTTGGTAGTCACGCGCTTCGCCCCAAGTCCCAATGGTTCGCTCCACCTGGGACACGCCTATTCGGCGGTGGTGGCACACGACATTGCCAGGGAACGTGGCGGGAAATTCCTCCTGCGGATCGAGGATATCGACGGAGTGCGCTCGCTCCCCGAAAAGCCCGACGAATTCCGCGAAGACCTCGCCTGGCTCGGGCTGGAGTGGGAGGAAGTGCCCGCCCAGTCCACCCGCCTCGCCAATTACGAAGAGGTGGCGCAGTTCCTCCTCCACGAAGGGCTGCTGTATCCGTGCACCTGCACGCGCGCCGAAATCGCCGCCCTCGAACCGCGCCTGGGGCCGGAAGGGGCCATCTATCCCGGCACCTGCAAGGGGCAGAACTTCGATCCCGAAAAGCCCGTCTCGCTGCGGCTGGACGTCGACAAGGCGCTGGCGCGGGTGGGCGAGGTCATCTGGGAAGACGAGACCAATGGCGTGATGGTCGCGGATCCGCGGGTCTTCGGCGATGTCGTGCTTGTCCGGAAGGATGCGCCGGCCAGCTACCATCTTGCCGCCACGCTGGACGATGCCGCAGACGGCGTGACGCTGGTGACGCGCGGGCAGGACCTTTTCGCCATGACGCATATCCACCGCGTCCTGCAGGAATTGCTGGGGCTGCCGGTGCCCGAATACCATCACCATCCCATCCTGCTGGACGAGACCGGGCAGAAACTCGCCAAGCGCCGCAACTCGCCCAGCCTCGCCCAGCGGCGCAAGGACGGCGAAGACGGACGGGAACTTGCCGCCCGCCTGCGCGCTGGAGAGTTTCCGGCTGGAATTTCCCTCGCCAATGCCTAGGTTGTGCCCATGAACACCTTCTTCGTTATCCTGCTCATCGCGGCCATGGTCATGGTCGTCGTTTCGCTCGTTCGCGGCGTGGTCGCTTTCCTGCAAAGCACCAAGATCGACCTCGAGAGCGGCGAGCAGGTCGATGCGACCGAAATGCAGCTCAAACAGAACCGTGCCATGATGGCGCGTGTGAAGTGGCAGGCGGTGGCGATCATCATCATCGCGATCATGCTCGCAGTCGCCAGCTAGGCGGGCTGCGGGGGTGGTAAAGCTCAACAAAATCTATACCCGCACGGGCGACGACGGGACCACCGGCCTCGTCGACGGTTCGCGCCTTGCCAAACACGCTCCGCGCATGGAAGCGATCGGCGCGGTGGACGAGGCGAATTCCGCCCTCGGCGTTGCGGCTGTCGTGCTGGCGGGCAGCGCGCCGGGCGATACGCTCTACCGCATCCAGAACGACCTGTTCGACCTCGGTGCCGACCTTGCCACGCCTGCGGGCGAGGGCGAGGATTTCGCGCCGTCCGAAATGGTCCTGCGCGTGGTTGCCAGCCAGGTCGCTTGGCTCGAACAGGCCATCGACGAGGCGAACGAACAGCTTGAGCCGCTGACCAGCTTCGTACTTCCGGGCGGAAGCGAAGCCGCGGCGCGCCTCCATGTCGCACGCGCATCCGCCCGCCGCGCCGAGCGGGCGATGACGGCCATGGCTGCGGCAGAGCCGGTCAACCCGCAGGCGCTCGCCTATATCAACCGCCTGTCGGACTATCTCTTCGTCCTCGCCCGGCTGGCCAATGACGGCGGCAGGGCGGACGTGAAGTGGATTCCGGGCCAAAACCGTTAACTGGCCGCTAGCCAGCCCCCTCCACCTTCGCTAGACCGCGCGCTTTGCTGCACGTGCGAAGGAATTTCCAAGTGACCAAGACAATCGCGATCATCGGTGCGGGCCAGATGGGCTCGGGCATCGCGCAGACCATTGCGCAGCACGGCATGCAGGTGCTGCTGGCCGATGTCAGCCTCGAAGTCGCGGCGAAAGCGCACGCAGGCATCGACAAGGCGCTCGGCAAGCTGGTCGGCCGCGGCAAGATCGAGATCGCCGATGCCGAGGCGGCGCTGTCGCGCATCACGCCGGTGGGCGACTATGCCCGCATGGACGAAGCCGAGATGATCATCGAGGCGGCGACCGAGAAGGAAGAAATCAAGAAGGCCATCTTCGAAAAGGCGGGCGAGAAGCTGGGCGCCGGTGCGATCATGGCGTCGAACACCAGTTCCATCCCGATCACGCGCATGGCGAATTACTCGCCCGATCCGGCGCGGTTCATCGGCCTGCACTTCTTCAACCCGGTTCCGGTGATGGGCCTGATCGAGGTCATTCCCGGCCTTGCCACCAGCGAGGAAACGACCGCGCGCACCAAGGCCTTTGCCGAGGCGCTGGGCAAGGAAGTCGTGTTGTCGCAGGACGAGCCGGGCTTCGTCGTCAACCGCATCCTGCTGCCGATGATCAACGAGGCGATCTTCGTCCTCGGCCAGTCTACCGCCGGTATCGAGGACATCGACAAGGGCTGCCGCCTCGGTCTCAACCACCCGATGGGCCCGCTCCAGCTAGCCGATTTCGTCGGGCTCGACACCTGCCTCGACATCCTGATGGTGCTGTATCGGACCACGCGTGACAGCAAGTACCGTCCGGCGCCGCTGCTGGTGAAATATGTCGAGGCCGGCTGGCTCGGCCGCAAGACCGGTCGCGGCTTCTACGACTACTCGGGCGAGGTCCCGACCCCCACACGCTAGGAACCGCGCAGGCCGCCTGCCCGTTGGTCATGCAAAGGAGATTTTGCATGACCGACACCAAGGTAGAGAGCCAGGAAATGCGCCAGTCGGGCCTCGCGCCCGAGACGCATAATGACGAGCAGGACGATCACCGCTCGCAGGCGCAGGAAGTGGCCGAGCAGGCCCGATCGCTGACCTCTGAAACGCATTCGCCGACCGAGAGCGAAAAAGGTCCCAATTCGTCGGGCCTGATGGGCGATTCCACGCAGGACACCGTCGATCACATGCGCGACATGGAAAGCTCGGGCCGGATCGACATGGGCGCCTTTCGCGGCGAACCCAACATGGACGACAATGCCGGCAAGTACGGCGAAGGCCATGATGCCGAATTCGAAGAGGACGACAGCTAGCCGCCCAGGTTCCCGTCGTTGAGGATCCAGAGGCCCGCAGTCAGCACGAGCGAGCCTGCGGCGACCGAATAGGCGAGCGCGCGGAAGTTCGGGGTCGAAATGGCCTCGAACTTGTGTGCGTCGAGCCGTTCCAGCGTGCGGCAGGCGCGTTTTTGTGCGGTGATCGCCAGCCACCCTCCGGCAAGGATGAATACCGTCGCAATGGCTTTTGCCAGCCAAGGCGGGTCGAATGCGCCGAACACGGCCTTGAAGCCCAAGCCGATCCCGATTGCGGCAAAGGATGTACGTATCCAGCCCGCAAAGGTCCGTTCCATCGCCATGATGTTGCGGTCTTCGGCAAGGTCGGTGCGCAGTTCGGCCCACCGGGTGCTCTGGTCGGGTTTCTCGGGCGGATCGTCCTGGGCCATGCCCTAGAAGCGAGCGAGGAAGGCGGGCGTTCCGGATTACTGGGCAGCGATCGGGTCGGTCGAGACCAGCGGCTCGGTATCGTTGACCAGCCAGCTCTGGTCTTCCGGCATCGTTTCGGCGGGCGCGTCGAGGCTGCCGGCTTCGGAATACCAGCTGTCGAGTTCGGGCGAGACCTGCTGGCGCGGTTGCGCCTGCGCCGGGGCTGCGGCTGGTGCAGCCACTACGGGACGAGCGGTAGCTTCGGCCGACTGGTCGGCAAGGCTCTGCAACATGCCCGGGTCATCCTCGCGCCCCACCATCGCCATGACGGCGAGGAGGAACAGGCCGATCATCACGAGCTTTTTGCGCTGGGTGGTAAACAGGCTGGTTTCCATGACGCGCAACTATAGGCGCGGCGCGGTTAAGCCTTCGTTGATCCCGCTTCGGCCTTGAGTTCGTAGAGTTTTTCCAGCGCCTCGCGCGGGCTGAGCGTATCGACGTCGAGCGCTTCCAGCATAGTGCGCAAGCCGTCGTCCTTTGCTTCCGGCGCTTCGAGGCTGGCAGCGAACAGCGGCAAATCGCCAAGCCCGGCTGCTAGTCCCCCGGTTTCCGCGCGGCCCTTTTCCAGCTTGTCGAGCACCGCCTTGGCCCGCCGGATGACCGGCGCAGGTACACCCGCCAATTTGGCGACCGACAGGCCGTAGCTGCGATCCGCGGCGCCCTTTGCGAGCTCGTGCAGGAGGACAAGGTCGCCCTTCCACTCGCGCGCCCGCACGTGGTGGAGCGATAGTGCGTCGCAGGTATCGGCGAGGCGGGCCAGCTCGTGGTAGTGCGTTGCGAACAGGCAACGACATTTCAGCTGCTCGTGCACGGCCTCCACCACCGCCCAGGCCAGCGCCATGCCGTCATAAGTCGACGTGCCGCGCCCCACTTCGTCGAGGATCACGAAGCTGCGCTCGGTCGCCTGCGACAGGATGGCGGCGGTTTCCACCATCTCGACCATGAAGGTGGAGCGTCCGCGGGCGAGGTTGTCCGATGCGCCTACGCGGCTGAACAGCCGGTCGGCAAGGCCTATCCGCGCCGAGGAAGCAGGGACGAAGCTGCCCGCCTGCGCCAGCAGCAGGATCAGCGCGTTCTGGCGCAGGAAAGTCGACTTGCCGCCCATGTTCGGGCCGCCGATGAGCCACAGGCGATCGTCCGGCCCCAAGGCGCAATCATTCGCGACGAAACGCTCGCCCGCCTTGGCCAATGCGTGCTCCACGACCGGGTGACGCCCGCCGCTTACCTCGAGGCAGGGCTCGTCGAGCATCTCGGGCCGCGACCAGTCGCCTTCCACCGCCCGTTCGGCGAGCGCTGCGGACACATCGATGCGGGCAAGGGCGGCAGCGGTTGCAGCAATAGCCTCGCGCGCGGCCACGACTTCGCCGAGCAGCACTTCGAAATGCGCGTCCTCGGTGGCAAGTGCATGGCCGCCCGCTTCGGCGATACGGGTCGCTTCCTCGTGCAGGCCGACAGAATTGAACCGCACCGCGCCGGCCATGGTCTGGCGATGGGTGAAGCCGCTGTCGGCTGCCATCAGCTTGTCGCCGTGCTTGGCAGGCACTTCGATGAAATAGCCGAGCACCTTGTTGTGCTTGATCTTGAGCGAGGGCGTCCCGGTCTCTTCGCGGTATTTCGCTTCCAGCGCGGCGATGGCCTTGCGTGCATTGCCCGAAGCTTCCCGCAGCGCGTCGAGCGAATGGTCATAGCCTGCCGCAATGAAGCCGCCCTGGCTACGCTCGGTCGGCGGGGAGGGAACGAGCGCGCGGGCGAGATGATCGACCAGGGCTGCATGGCCGCCGAGGGCGCCCGTCATCCGCTGAAGCAGCGCTGGCAGGTCGGGGCTGGCGGCCAGCATGTCCCGAACACGCCGCGCTTCGGACAGGCCGTCGCGGATCTGGCCCAGATCGCGCGGGCTGCCGCGCCCCGCGACGAGGCGACCCAGCGCACGGCCGATGTCCGGCGCCTGCCGCAACACTGCGCGCAGATCGGCGCGCAGCAGGGGATCGGTGTGGAAATGCTGGACTGCTGCGAGCCGCTCCTCGATCGCGCCACGGTCGGCGAGCGGAGCGGAAAGGTCTTCGGCCAGCTGCCGCGCACCTGCCCCGGTCGAACAGCGATCGACACAGGCGATGAGCGAGCCTGCCCGTCCGCCGCCTTGCGCCTCGAGGATTTCGAGGCTGGCGCGAGTCGCTGCGTCCATGGCGAGATGCGCGCCGCTACCGCGGGCGACGGGAGGCAGGAGGAACGGCAGCGTGCCGCGGCCGACATGGTCGAGATAGGCGACCAGTCCGCCCGCAGCCGCCAACATGGGCCGCGTGAAATCGCCCAGCCCGTCAAGCGTCGCCACGCCGTGAACCGCCTTCAGCCGCGCTTCGCCTTCCTCGCTCCGGAAATCGGGACGCGGGCGGGGGATGACATCGGCAGGCGCATCATCCCAGTCTTCGGGCGCGACGATCTCGCTTGCCCCGAGCCGCGCAAGGGCCGCATCGAGCGCCTGCGGCGCGCATTCTTCCAGTTCCATCCGCCCGGTTGAGATGTCGCAGGAAGCAAGGCCCACGCCGTCACGTACCGGCGCGATGGCCACCAGCAGGTTGGCCCGGCGCGGCTCGAGCAGCGCCTCTTCGGTCAGCGTGCCGGCTGTGACGAAGCGCACGATATCGCGGGCGACCAGCACCTTCGACGTCGGCGTGCCTTCGCGCTTCGCCCGCTCCTTGGCCTCGTCGGGTGTTTCGGTCTGTTCGGCAATGGCAACGCGGCAACCCGCCTTGATCAGCCGGGCGAGATAGCCTTCCGCCGCATGCACCGGCACGCCGCACATGGGCACAGGCTCGCCCCCGTGCTCGCCGCGGCTGGTCAGCGCGATGTCGAGCACGCCCGAGGCCACTTTCGCATCCTCGAAAAACAGCTCGAAGAAGTCACCCATACGGTAGAACAGCAGCGCATTGCCGGCCTCGCGTTTCAGCGCGAGATATTGCTGCATCATCGGGGTAGGCTTGCCGGACATGGGACCGGCCTAGCGAGGGGCTTGGCGATTCGGGAGTCGGCTGGAGGCGCCTTTCCCCTATGACTTCTCGGAAAATGCCCTTAGGGCGGGGCCGGATAGAGACAAGGACGCACATGGACGACGAGAAACCGACCGCATTCACCACGCGCGAGGCGCTGTTCTACCACGAGACCATCCGTCCCGGTAAGATCGAGATCATCGCCTCGAAGCCGATGGCGAGCCAGCGCGACCTGTCGCTTGCCTATTCGCCGGGCGTCGCCGCGCCGGTGGAAGCGATTGCAGCCAATCCGCAGGATGCAGCGAAATACACCGCGCGCTCGAACCTCGTCGCGGTGATCTCGAACGGTACCGCCATCCTTGGCCTCGGCAATCTGGGCGCGCTGGCATCCAAGCCGGTGATGGAAGGTAAGGCCGTCCTGTTCAAGCGCTTCGCCGACGTCGATTCCATCGACCTCGAACTCGATACCGAAGATCCCGACAAGTTCATCGAAGCGGTCGCGCTGATGGAGCCGAGCTTCGGCGGCATCAACCTCGAAGACATCGCCGCGCCCGAATGCTTCATCATCGAGCAGGCGCTGCGCGAACGCATGAACATCCCCGTCATGCATGACGACCAGCACGGCACCGCGATCATTTCTGCGGCCGGCCTCATCAATGCCTGCCACCTGACCGGGCGCAAGCTCGAGGACGTGAAGATGGTGGTCAACGGGGCAGGGGCCTCGGCGCTCGCCTGCACCGCGCTGATCAAGTCGGTCGGCGTGCGCCACGTAAACGTGATCGTGTGCGACCGTTCCGGCCCGATCTACCCGGGCCGCGATGGCGTCGACCAGTGGAAGAGCGCGCACGCAGTCGAGACCAAGGCCCGCAGCCTCGAAGAAGCGCTCGAAGGTGCCGACGTCTTCCTCGGCCTGTCGGCAGCCGGCGCGCTGAAGCCCGAATGGGTCGCGAAGATGGCGGACAAGCCGATCATCTTCGCCATGGCAAATCCGGTGCCGGAAATCATGCCCGAGGACGCCAAGGCCGTGCGCCCCGATGCGATCATCGCTACCGGGCGCAGCGACTATCCCAACCAGGTCAACAACGTGCTGGGCTTCCCCTTCATCTTCCGCGGCGCGCTCGACGTGCAGGCGACCGCGATCAACGAGGAAATGAAGATTGCCGCTGCCCGCGCCATCGCGGAACTGGCGCGCGAACGCGTGCCCGAGGAAGTGGCCGCCGCCTACGGCGTGACTCACCAGTTCGGCGAGGAATACATCATTCCCGCGCCCTTCGATCCGCGTCTCATGGAAGTCGTCTCCAGCGCGGTCGCACAGGCTGCGATGGATTCGGGTGTGGCACAGGCCCCGATCGAGAACATGGAGGAATACCGCCACAAGCTGAAGGCGCGCCTCAACCCGACCACGGCCGCGCTGACCAATATCTACGAACTCGCCAAGGCCAATCCCAAGCGCATGGTCTTTGCCGAAGCCGAAGAGGAAGTGGCGCTGCGCGCCGCGATCCAGTTCCGCGATTTCGGCTATGGCGAACCGATCCTCGTCGGCCGCACCGAGAAGGTGCGCGAGAAGCTGGTCGAACTGGCGGTGGAGGATCCGGACGACTGGATCATCGAGAATTCGGCCGTGTCGGACAAGGTCCCGGCCATGGTCGACTATCTCTACAAGCGCATGCAGCGCCGCGGTTATACCGAGCGCGATGTGGGCCGCATGGTCAACCAGGAGCGCAACGTCTTCGCCGCCCTGCTGGTGGCGCTGGGGCATGGCGACGGAATGATTTCGGGCCTTACCCGCACCTTCGCGCAGACTGCGCGCGAGGTCGGCCGCGTGCTCGATGCAAAGCCCGGCGCAGTGCCGTTCGGCATCCATATGATGATCGGCAAGAACCAGACGACCTTCCTTGCCGATACGACCATCAACGAACGCCCGAGCGCCGAACAGCTCGCACACATCGCGCGCGAGACGGCTGCCGTCGCCCGCCGGATGGGCCATGAGCCGCGCGTCGCCTTCATGTCCTATTCCACCTTCGGCAATCCGTCGGGCCAGTGGCTGGCCAATATCCGCGATGCGGTGGCGCTGCTCGATGCCGATCCGAACGTGAACTTCGAGTACGAGGGCGAAATGGCGCCCGATGCCGCGCTCAACCCCAAGGTCATGGCGCTCTATCCCTTCAGCCGTCTGTCGGGTCCGGCCAACGTGCTGATCATGCCCGGCCTGCAATCGGCAAACCTTTCGGCCAAGCTGCTGCGCGAACTCGGCGGCGAGACTACGGTCGGCCCGATGATGATCGGAATGGAAAAGCCGGTGCAGATCGCGCCGATGACCTCGATTGCGCCCGACATCCTGACGCTGGCCGTGCTGGCGAGTGCGGGCGTGCTGGGCTGACGCCTTGATCGGCTCGCAGCGCCACCTGTTCTCGATCCCGCGCGAGGTGCACTACCTCAGCTGCGCCTATATGGCGCCGCTCTCGCACGCGGTCAGCGCGGCAATGGTGGAGGGCGCGCGGCTGAAGGAACAGCCGTGGGATTTCCGTCCGCCGGACTTCTTCCGCGTGGTCGAGGATTTCCGGTCCAGGGCGGCAGGACTGGCCGGGGTCGATGCCGATTGCATCGCCGTGGTGCCGTCCGTCAGCTATGCAATTTCCGTCGCGGCGAAGAACCTCTCGCTGGGGCCGGGCCGCAAGGTGGTGACGCTGGGCGACCAGTTTCCTTCCAACGTCTATCCCTGGCAGGAAAAGGCCAAGCACGAAGGCGGCGAGGTGATTGCCGTGCAGCGCCCGTCGCAGGATTGCTGGACCGGCGCCGTGCTCGACGCGATAGGCGAAGACACCGCCATCGTTGCCGTGCCGAACTGCCACTGGGCCGACGGGCGGGTGGTCGACCTGGTGAGGGTTGGCGAGCGGTGCCGCGAAGTCGGCGCCGCGCTGGTGCTGGACCTGACCCAGTCGCTGGGCGCGATGCCACTCGATTTCGCGGCAGTGAAGCCCGATTTCGCGGTTGCTGCCTGCTACAAGTGGCTGATGGGGCCCTATGGCATCGGGGTGCTCTACGTCGATCCGAAGCATCACGGGGGCGAACCGATCGAGCACAATTGGATCAACCGCGCAGGCTCGGAGGATTTTGCCCGGCTGGTCGATTATCGCGAGGATTTCCAGCCCGGCGCGCGGCGTTTCGACATGGGCGAGAAGTCCAATGCCCCGCTGTTGATGGGGGCGGGCGCAGCGCTCGATTTCCTGACCGGTCACGGGGTCGACGCGATTGAAGCAACTCTTGCCGCGAAGACGCAGGCGATCGCCGATGAGGCTGCGACCCTCGGATTGGGCGCGGCGCCGCTCGGCACTCGCGCGGCGCATTTCCTCGGGCTCGAATTCCCTGGCGGCCTGCCTGCGGGGCTGCCCGAGAAACTGGCCGAGGCGCAGGTGTTCGTTTCGGCACGCGGCCAGTCGCTGCGCGTCACGCCGCATCTCTACAATGACGAGGAAGATTCGGCGGCGCTGCTGGGCACGCTCCGGCAGGTTCTCGCCTAGCTTCCCGCACGGCTCGTCGAGCGGTTCTGCAAGCTGGCCGCGCGGTTAAGCCGCGCGCAAGGCGGCCTTGCGCAAAGGCCGCGCCCCAACGGGGAAAGCAGAACAAGGAATACCCAGAACATGAAGAAAATCATCGCGCTCGCCGCCATCGGTGCAGGCTTCGCAGCCGCGCCGGCCATGGCGCAGGACCAGAACGCCGCCCCCGGCGGACTGCACATCGGCGTGATCGGCGGCTACCAGGGCCTCGACGTGGACGCGGCCGACGGCAGCGCCACCGCCAGTGCCGACAGTGCCGTCTACGGCATCACGGCCGGTTACGACCTCAGCCTCGGCAGCGCCTTCGTCGGCCTCGAGGGCGAGCTATCGACCAGCGACGGTTCGACCAGCTTCCCGGACAGCTTCGGCGGTGCGCGTGAAGGTCTTGAAGCCAATGGCCAGTATTATGTCGGTGCGCGCGCCGGCTTCGCCATCACTCCGGGCATCGCGGCTTACGGCAAGGCCGGTTACACCGCGCTCGACACCAAGGCCTTCACCGAAAGCGGTTCGCTGTCGGATCTCGACGAGAACGCCGACGGCTTCCGCTACGGCGCGGGCCTGCAGTTCCAGCTGCCCGGGGCGCTGGAAGCGAAGGTCGAATATCGCCGTTCGAAGTACAACGACCTGGCCGATCTCGACCAGGGCGATGCCACGACCGACCAGCTGGTTGCAGGTATCGGTTTCCGGTTCTGACCGGGCAAACCTTCTGGCGCCCGTGAGGCGCTAGAACGGCAGGTCCTTGCCGGTGTAGTCGACGTAGCGAAACTCTCCTCCCCCCGCGCTCTCGATTACATCGGCAAGGCCTTTCACGCTTTCATCGACGGTGGTCGGCGCATTGGGCCCGCCCATGTCGGTCTGGACCCAGCCCGGATGGAGCGCCAGCGTCGCGATGTTGCGCGGTCCGGCATCCTGCTCCGCCACGCCCTTGGCCAGCATGTTGAGCGCGCACTTGCTGGTGCGGTAGAGTTCGTATCCGCCCGAACTGTCCTCGATCGAGCCCATCAGCGAAGTCATAAAGGCGATGGTCCCGCCATCCCCCACGCGGGGCAGCAGCGTCTTGGCCAGCCGCACCGGGCCGAAGGCGTTGGTCATCATGACCTCTGCCACTTCCTCGCCCGTTGCCTGCTCGGCCGACTGGTGCCTTGCGCCGGTGATGCCCGCATTCACGATCAGCGCGTCGAGCGGGGTGTCGAAGCCTTCGAAACTGGCGGGATCGGTCACGTCCATCTTCTGGATCGTCACATCGCCCAGCGCGTGAAGTTCCTCGCTTTGCGAGCGTTCGGTCGCGATCACGTTCCAGCCGCGCGCCTTGAATTCGCGCGCGAGGCCGAGGCCGATGCCGCGCGATGCGCCGACGATGAGGATAGTCTTGCTCATGCGGATTGTCCTTCTGCCGGGTAGACCAGCGTCTTGAGGTTCATGAATTCGTGCAAGCCGTGGTGCGACAATTCGCGCCCGAAGCCCGATTTCTTGATGCCGCCGAAAGGCGCCTCGATCTTGGAGCCATTGACCGCGTTGAAGGTCGTCATTCCCGCCTCGATGCGGTTGGCGAAGACTTCGCGCTCTTCCTCGTCACGGGTCCAGACGGCAGAACCGAGGCCGAAGGGGATGGCATTGGCGATGGTGATCGCCTCGTCGATGTCCATCGCCTTGTAGATCTGGCCCACGGGTCCGAAGATTTCGTCCGTACCGGTCTCGCTGGCGAGCGGGACATCGGTGAGCAGGCCGGCGGTCATCCACGCCCCGGGGCGTTCGAGTTTCTCCGCGCCGAACAGGAGCGTGCAGCCTTCTTGCTGTGCCTTGTCGACCTGTTCGAGGACGGTGTCCCGCTGCCCTTCGCTCGAAAGCGGGCCGAGCTTCGTGTCGTCGTCCATCGGGTCGCCCGGCTTGATCGCCTCCAGTGCCGCGATGAACTTGCCGGCGAAGGCGTCATGGATATCGGCATGGACGATGGTTCGCTTGCCGCAGATACAGGACTGGCCGTTGTTCTGGATGCGCGCAAAGACCGCGTCCTCCACCGCCTTGTCGATGTCGGCGGACGGCATGACGATAAAGGGGTCCGATCCGCCGAGTTCCAGTACGACCTTCTTCAGGTGCTTGCCCGCCTGCGCGGCGACCGCGCTGCCTGCACCTTCGCTGCCCGTGAGTGTGGCGGCGACGATGCGCGTGTCGGCGATGACATCGGCAATCGGGTCGGACGAAACGCACAGGTTCTGGAACAGGCCCGCGGGCGCGCCGGCTTCCAGGACCAACTCTTCCATCTTGTGTGCGACGCCCTGCACGATGCTGGCGTGTTTCAGCACGCCGACGTTACCGGCAAGGATGGTGGGGGCAAGGAAGCGGACCACCTGCCAGTAGGGGAAATTCCACGGCATGACTGCCAGCACCGGCCCTTGGGGCAGCCAGCGCCCTTCGGCCCTGCCGCCATCGCCCAGTTCCCAGAATTCGGATTCCAGCATCGACGGACCGTGTTCGGCAAGGTAGGCGAACAGGCTGGCGCATTTTTCGACTTCGGAACGGGCCTGCGTAATCGGCTTGCCCATCTCGGTCACGGCGAGCCTTGCCAGCTCTTCCTTGCGTTCGAGGTAAAGCTCCGACAGCCGCGCAAGCAGCTGCGTGCGCTGCTCCATGGGGCTGGTGCGCCAATCGCGATAGGCCCGCGTGGCCGCCTCCAGCTTCGCATCGATGCCGTTCGCATCGAGCGTTTCATATTCCGCGATGGTCTCGCCGGTGGCGGGGTTGGTGGTGGTAATCAAGAACGCGCTCCTGTGCGGGGTATGCTCCACCAATGGCCGCCCCCGCCAGGCGTTCCGGCCCTATTTGCGGCGGAAGCGGAAATACCAGACCTCGTGGCCGTAGGTGTTGCGCGCCTTGTGCTCGTAGCGCGTCTCGCACCAGCCCGACGGGCGGTTTTCCCAGCTTTGCCGGCCATCGACCAGCCATTCGAACTCGTCGGTGAACCGGCGCATCACCATCAGCGCGTGGCGCAGGTAAATCGGGTGGTCGGTGCCGAAACGGAATTCGCCGCCCGGTTTTAGCTTGTCGGCGATCATCCGCACCGGCCCGTCGTTCATCATCCGGCGCTTGGCGTGCTTGGCCTTGGGCCAGGGGTCGGGATGGAGGAGGTAGAGCATTGTCAGCCCGCCGTCGGGCACACGGGCGAGGGCCTGCAGCGCATCGCCGTGCTGGATGCGGACATTGGCCAGGCCGCCGTCACGGATATGCGTCAGCGCCTGCGCCACGCCATTGAGGAAGGGCTCCGCGCCGATGAAACCATGGTCGGGCAGCAGGTCGGCGCGGTAGGCGAGATGTTCGCCCGCGCCGAAGCCGATTTCGAAATGGAGCGGGCGGTCGAAGCCGAACAGGCGCTCAGCGGTGACCGGGCCTTCCTCGGGCACCGCGATCTGCGGCAGCAGCTTGTCGACCAGCTCCTGCTGGGCTGCGCGCAGGGGCTTGCCCTGGCTGCGCCCGTAGAGCCGGTTCAACGTGGTCGGATCGCCATCCTTGTGTGCAGACATGACGCGCCCGTTAGCCGTGCCGGACGCTGCGGTCCAGCGTGTGTGCTCAGGCGAAGAGCATCCATATGGCGACCGAGGTAGCCAGCCCCACGCCGATGTTCATCGGCACGCCGATTTTCACGAAATCCCCGAAGCGGTAATTGGCCGCGCCGTAGACCAGCGTGTTGGTCTGGTAGCCGATGGGCGTGGCGAAGCTCGCGCTGGCGCCGAACATCACTGCCACGATCAGCGGGCGCGGGTCGATCCCTGCCGCCTGCGCAAGGCCGATGGCGATCGGGGTCATGATGACCGCGATGGCGTTGTTGGTCACTGCCTCGGTCATCACGCTGGTCACGGCATAGACCAGAAGGATCAGCAGGAAGGGTGAACTTGCGCCCATGAACGGCTGGATGGCCTCCACGATGAGCTCGATCGTGCCCGCATTGTCGAGCCCCTTGCCGAAGGCGAGCATCGCGAAGATCAGTACCAGCGTATTGCCATCGAGGCTCGCCCAGGCGTCGGTCGGCTCGATGCAGCGCGTCGCCAGCGCAACGGCTACGCCGGCCACTGCCAGCGCGTCGATCGGCAGGCCGAAAAGCGCTGCTCCGACGACCACGGCGGCAAGCGTGGCGATGGCGATGGGCGCCTTGTCGCGGCGGAAAGGCCGGACGGCGGTCTCGCCCACGCCTGCTAGCTGGATATTGTCCTGGAGCGATTGCAGCGCCTCAGTGCCGCTCGCGATCAGCAGGCGGTCGCCCGGTCGCACGCGGACCTCGGCCAGCGAAGGCCCGGCAAGATGGCGCGGCCGCGAGAGGCCGAGCACGCGGACCTTGAGTCGCGAAAGCATGGGTATTTCGGCCAGTCGCTGCCCGACCACGGGGTGCGACGCAGCGACCATCGCCTCGACGATCCGCAGGTCGCGCGGCCGGTCGGGCGCGGCGGTCGCCACTCCGCCGCCCACGCCGACGAGGCCGGTGCGGAAATCGCGCGCCTCGGCAAGCGAGGCGATCTCTTCCGGGCTTCCGGCCACGACGAGCTGGTCGCCTGCTGCAAGGACGGCATCGCCCACGTCCTTTCGCACCGGCTTGCCGCCGCGCATGATCGCCTGCACCTTGAGCCCAGGACGGCGCGAGAAGGCGGCATCCTTGATGCGCTGGCCGACATAGCGGCTGGCGGGGTTCAGGATCAGGTGCGTAAGGTAGAGATCGTCCTCGCGTTCCTCGTCGCCCACCCGCGGCCCGCGGTCGGGCAGGAGGAAGGGGCCGAACACCAGCAGCACAGCAAGGCCTGCCAGCACCGCGACCGCGCCCACCGCCGATATCTCGAAGATACCGAAGGCGGCCTGCCCCTGTTCCTGCGCCACGCCGTCTACCAGCAGGTTGGTTGAGGTGCCGATCAGCGTCATCGTGCCGCCGAGGATGGTCAGGTAGGACAACGGGATCAGCAGGCGCGTTGCCGAGATTTTCAATGCGCGGGCAAGGCGCTTGACCACCGGGATCATCACGATGACTACCGGCGTGTTGTTCATGAAGGCCGAAGCGGCGAGCGTGCCGACACCGATCTCGCCCACAGCCAGCCGGGGCTTGCGCAAGGTGCGCCGCACGACCCAGCCCGATATCGCCTCCAGCGACCCGGTCCGCAGCAGCGCGCCCGAAAGGATGAACATGGCCGCGATCGTGATCGGCGCGGAATTGGAGAAGGTCTCCAGCATCTGCTTGGGCGAGAGATAGCCGAGCGGCAGCATCAGCACGGCCGAGACGACGGCGATGACGACCGGCGGCCTGCGCTCGAGCACGAAGGCGGCAAATGTCGCGGCCAGCAGCAGGAGCCCTATCTGGGCCGAATAGTCCGAGAGAAACGACATAGGGCCCGATCGAATTGTCTGGTTTGCAGGCCATCAAATTCGCAGATCGCGCGGCGGGTTCCAAGCAAGATGGGCAATCGGGCCGGATAGCCAATCAATGGAGCGCGGCGCAGGGGCCATGCGCAACGAATAACGCCCGCAAGCCGGTGGCCTGCGGGCGTCTCGCTGTCCCGTCCAGGATTAATCAGGTCAGGCGGCTTCCGCCTCTTCGTTCGGGTCGCGCAGCACGTAGCCGCGGCCCCATACGGTTTCGATGTAATTGTCGCCGCCGCATGCATGGCTGAGCTTCTTGCGCAGCTTGCAGATGAAGACGTCGATGATCTTGAGTTCGGGTTCGTCCATGCCGCCGTAGAGGTGGTTGAGGAACATTTCCTTGGTCAGCGTGGTGCCCTTGCGGAGCGAGAGGAGCTCCAGCATGGCGTATTCCTTGCCGGTCAGGTGGACGCGGGCGCCGTCGACTTCGACAGTCTTCGCATCGAGGTTCACGGCCAGCTTGCCGGTGCGGATGATCGACTGGCTGTGGCCCTTCGAACGGCGCACCACGGCGTGGATGCGGGCGATCAGTTCCTCGCGGTGGAACGGCTTGGTGACGTAGTCGTCGGCGCCGAAACCGAAGCTGCGAATCTTGCTGTCCATCTCGGCAATGCCCGAGAGGATGAGAACCGGCGTCTGCACCTTGGCGACGCGCAGCTTCTTGAGCACGTCGTAGCCGTGCATGTCCGGCAGGTTCAGGTCGAGCAGGATGATGTCGTAATCATAGAGCTTGCCGAGATCCAAACCCTCTTCGCCCAGGTCGGTCGAATAGACGTTGAACCCTTCGGTCGTAAGCATGAGCTCGATCGCCTTGGCGGTTGTCGGCTCGTCTTCGATCAGCAGTACACGCATGGGTCTGGTCCCCCGTTGCCCCAGTTCGCGGTAACGCCCCGTCAAGAGGTGTTGCCCGTTGTTAACCACAGCAGGTCTGAACGGAAAAGGTTAACGTGAGGTAAAGTGCGTTAAGATTTTTCGGTGTTGCAGAAGAGACTCACAATGATTTCAGTTTCTTCTGCCGGCGCCTCTCTGCGCTCGACCCGATACCGATGGCCTCGCGGTACTTGGCGACGGTGCGCCGGGCGAGGTCGAACCCCTCCTTGTTGAGCAGGTCGGCGAGGGCCTGGTCGGACAGGACCTTCTTGGGATCTTCCACATCGCACAGGGCGCGGATGCGGGCCTTGATCGCCTCGGACGAGGCGCCTTCCCCGTCGGCAGCGGCCACCCCGCTGGAGAAGAAGTACTTCATCTCGAAGGTGCCGCGCGGGCAGTGCAGGTACTTGTTGCTGGTGACGCGGCTGACCGTGCTTTCGTGCATCTCGATGGCTTCGGCCACTTCGCGCAAGGTAAGCGGACGCATGGCCGAAACGCCTTCGCGGAAGAAGCCTTCCTGCCGCTTCACTATCTCGCTCGCGGTCTTCAGGATGGTCTTCTGGCGCTGGTCCAGTGCGCGGATCAGCCAGTCGGCTTCGCCCAGCTGTTCGTTAAGCCATTTGCGCGAGGCCTTGTCCCGAGCCCCCGCTTCCAGTTCCACGTAGTATTCCCGATTGACGACCAGACGCGGCAGGCTCGCCTCGTTGATGCGGATCGTCCAGCTGTCCTTCCCGCTCGGGCTGACGAGCACGTCCGGCACCACCGCTGCCTCCGCCGTCCCGCCATAGCGGCAGCCGGGCTTGGGATCGTAGCTGCGCAATTCGGCGAGCATGTCGGTGAAGTCCTCGTCGTCGACATCGCACAGCCGCTTGAGGCGCGCGATCTCGCCGCGCGCGAGCAGCTCCAGATTGTCGATCAGCCGCGCCATGCAAGGATCGTAGCGGTCGGCTTCCTTCGCCTGCAGCGCGAGGCATTCGGCTACGCTGCGGGCACCGATGCCAGTTGGGTCGAGCGACTGGACCAGCATGAGGCCGCGCTCGACCTCGGCCAGCGAGGTGCCGAGTTCCTCGGCGAGGTGGCGCAATTCGGTATGGAGATAGCCCGCCTCGTCCAGCTCGTGGACGATCCGCGTCGCGATCAGAGCCTCGCGCCCGTCATGCGCCTGCGCACCGACCTGGTCGAGCAGGTGTTCGGCCAGCGTCGGACCGTCCGAGCTGCGGTTCTCGAAATCGGGCAGGTCGCCTTCGCCGGCGCCGCTCGTCCCTGCGCGGCCCCAGTCGCCCATGTCGCCGGGTGCTGCATCGGGATCGAGTGCGTGCTGCGCAATATCGAGCGCCCCTTCGCCATCAGGGCCGGGAGCGCTATCGTGTTCGCCGGCTGGCTCGGGCGCATCCGGCTCGCCTGCCTCGCGGCGTGTCTCGCCGATTTCGAGCAGCGGATTGCTTTCCAGCGCTTCGGCCACAAAGCTTTCGATTTCCAGATTGGACAACGCCAGCAGCTTGATCGCCTGCTGCAGTTGCGGCGTCATCACCAGCGATTGGGTTTGCCGGAGGTCTAGCCTCGGACCAAGCGCCATGGGTCAGCTCCGGGCGCGCGCCGTCGTCACAGCGTGAAGTTCTCGCCGAGGTAGAGGCGCTTGACGTTCTCGTCCGCCACCAGAGCCTCCGGCGTTCCTGCGAAAAGGACCTGGCCGCCGTAGATGATGCAGGCGCGGTCGACGATTTCCAGCGTCTCGCGCACGTTATGGTCGGTGATGAGCACACCGATGCCGCGCGTCTTCAGATCCTTCACGAGGTCGCGGATATCGCTGATCGAAAGCGGGTCGATCCCGGCGAAAGGTTCGTCGAGCAGCATGATCGAAGGCTTGGCGGCCAGCGCGCGGGCGATTTCGGCGCGGCGGCGTTCACCGCCCGACAGCGCCATGGCCGGGCTGGTGCGCAGCCGCTGCAGGCCGAATTCGTCGAGCAGGCGGTCCAGTTCCTTTTCGCGTGTGTCGGCATCGGGCTCGACCATCTCGAGCACGCAATTGATATTCTGCTCCACCGTCATGCCGCGGAAGATGCTGGTTTCCTGCGGCAGGTATCCGAGGCCGAGGATCGCGCGCCGGTACATCGGCAGCTTGGTCACGTCCTCGCCGTCCATCAGGATGCGGCCTGCATCGGGGCGCACGAGACCCATGATCGAATAGAAGCAAGTCGTCTTGCCGGCGCCGTTCGGGCCCAGCAGGCCGAGCACTTCGCCCTTGCCCACGGTCAGCGAAATATCCGTAAGGACGGCGCGCTTGTCGTAGCTCTTGGCGATCGAAATGACTTCCAGCCCGCCCTGCGGGATGGGCGGGGCGGCATCGTGCACCGCTTCGTTTTCAGGGCTCATGCTGACATCTGCCATGGGCCGCGCCATAGCATGGCAGGCCTTGCTGGAAACCCCCGAGGACGCCTCTTTCGACGAACTGGCAGGATTCCTGCATGGACTACATTGGAACAGTCCCGCGCAATGTCGCGCGCCAAGCTTGCCAGCCTGCCGCAATTTTGAAACAATGCGAGTCGGAGAGAGAACGGGGAGAATGCCGATGGGCAAGGCGATCGAGGACAGCGCGGTGTCGGGGGCCGAGCCTCGCGTCCACCGCAGGGACCTGCGCAAATCGATGAGCGACAATGTCGCGATCGCGCTGATCGTCTACACCGGTCTCCACATCTTCTTCACGGTTCACGCCATGAAGGAAGGCGTGTCTTCCACCGCCCCCTATTTCGCCCTGGCGATCCTCGTCGCGCTTATCATCCCGGCTTGCCGCTGGTTCGAGAAGCGCTGGGCCAATCTCACCGACGAAGAAGCGCATGGTTCGGAACTGCTCGGCGCGTTCCGCCGCGACCTCGTGCTGCTGTGGGGCCTCGCCATCGGGCTGCCGATGATCCTGACCGGCCTGTTCAAGCTCGCCTACGCCGCTTTCGGCTGACCTTGCGGGGACGCCTCCCGCGCTCTAGCCGGACCCCGAACAGGTCCAGCGGAGTTGCATTTACATGATCGATACCGACACCGCGCTAGCGCGCTGCCAGGACCTCGTCGCGCTGGCCCGAAAGATGGGCGCCGATGCTGCCGATGCCGTGGCGCGCGCCGATTCTTCCGAAAGCGTCAGCGTCAGGCTGGGTGTTCTGGAAGAGGTGGAGCGGTCCGAAGGCGAGGAGATCGGCTTGCGCGTCTTCGTCGGCAAGCGCTCGGCTTCGATCCATACCAGCGATTTCGCGCCCGAGGGCCTACGCGCGCTAGCCGAACGTGCGGTCGAGATGGCGCGCCACGCGCCGGAAGACGCCTATGCCGGGCTTGCCGGGGCCGACGCGCTGATGACCGGCGATCTGCCCGACCTCGACCTTTCCGACGATAGCGAACCCGGCCCGGAAAAGCTGCGCGAGATGGCGCTGGCGGTGGAAGACGCCGCGCGCGCCGTCGAAGGCGTGACGAACAGCAATGGCGGGGGCGCCAGCAGTGGCCGTTCACTGGTCGCTCTGGTCACCTCGGAAGGATTCGCACGCGGCTATTCGGGTAGCGGCTTCTCGCTCTCTGCCAATGTCATCGCGGGCGAAGGCAGCACGATGCAGACCGATTACGCCACTCGCAGCGCGCGGCATCTCGCCGACCTGCCGTCAGCCGCCGAAATCGGGCGCGAGGCGGGCGAGCGGGCGGTGGCTAAGGTCGGTCCCGGATCGCTGCCCAGCGGGCCAATGCCGGTGGTCTTCGATCCGCGTATCGGTGCAGGCCTGCTCGGCCACCTCGCCGGTGCGATGAGCGGACCGGCCATTGCGCGCAAATCCAGCTTTCTGCTCGGGCGCGAGGACGAGGCCCTGTTCGACAGCGCGATCCGTATCGTCGAAGATCCGCTTCGCGCGCGCGGCCTGCGCTCGCGCCCCTTCGACGGCGAAGGGGTGGCCTGCACGCCGCGCAATCTGGTCGAGGGCGGACGCATTACCGGCTGGCTGACCAATGTCGCCTCGGCCCGGCAACTGGGTCTTGGCCTGACGGGTCATGCAGCCCGGTCGAGCGGCGGGGCACCCGGTGTCAGCCTTGCCAACGGGCATCTTGAAGCGGGCACCGTCACGCCAGCCGAACTCATGGCCGGTATTGCGGACGGGCTTTATGTCACCGGACTGTTCGGGCAGGGTGTGAACATGGTGACGGGCGATTACAGTCGCGGCGCGACGGGCTTCCGCATTCGCAATGGCGAGATTGCCGGGCCGGTTGCGGAAATTACCATCGCCGGCAATCTGCTCGACATGTTCCGTGCTATGATCCCGGCAAACGATCTCGAAATGGACCGCGCGATCAACGTGCCCACCATCCGGATCGACGGCATGACGGTGGCCGGCGAATGAGGGCGCTCCTCGCCTCGCTCGCGCTGCTTGCGGCGACGCCAGCGGGTGCGATCTTGCCCGAGCTCTCGCAGGAAGGCAGCGAGGCCGCCGCCCCTGTCGAGGCCCCCGTCCAGCAGATCGACGACACCATCGACGAGGGCGCGGACGACAGAATTGCAGAGCGGATCCGCGGCATCTTTGCCGAACTCCCGGCCTTTTCGGAGGTCGAGGTGTCGGTCCGCCAGGGCGTCGTCTCGCTCGGCGGCACGGTACCGCGACAGGAAGACATCGCCCGCGCCGAAGCGATCGCCGGGCGCGTCTCGGGCGTGGTGACGGTCGAGAACGACTTGCAGCGCGACCTGTCCATTTCCTCGCAGGGCGAAGGGCTGTCGAGCCTTGCCGACCGCTGGTCCGGCTTCGTCGCGATGCTGCCGCTGATTGCGCTGGCGCTTGCCGTGTGGGGCGTGATCGCGCTGGTCGGCTACATCATCGCCGGGCTGGGGGTGCTGTGGCACAAGCTCGCGCCCAACAACTTCCTTGCCGAACTCATCGCCAGTGCCATCCGTTTCGTCTTCATCGTGGGCGGCCTCGTGGTGGCGCTCGACATGGTCGGGGCGGGCGCACTGCTCGGCGCGGTGCTGGGCGGGGCCGGCGTTATCGGCCTCGCGCTCGGCTTTGCGCTGCGCGATACGATCGAGAACTACGTCGCCTCGCTGATGCTGTCCTTGCGCCAGCCCTTCCGCGCCAACGACTGGGTGCAGATCGACCAGCTGGAAGGCCGCGTCATCCGCCTGACCAGCCGCGCGACAATCCTCATGACGCTCGACGGCAATCACTTGCGCATCCCCAACAGCCAGGTGTTCAAGGCGGTCATCACCAATTTCACCCGCAATCCGAACCGGCGCTTCGAATTCGATCTCGGCGTGGATGCGGACGACGATGCGCGCGCGGCGCGGCAGCTGGGCCGCGATACGCTGGCGGCGCTCGACTTCGTGCTCGACGACCCGCCTGCCGAAGCGCGGATTGTCGAAGTGGGCGATTCGAACGTGGTGATCCGCTTCCTCGGCTGGATCGACCAGACCAAGACCGATTGGTGGAAGGCGCAAAGCCAGGCGATCCCGGCGGTGAAGGATGCTCTGGAAGAGGCCGGCTTCGGACTGCCGGAGCCGATCTACCGCCTGCGGTTCGACCCGCGTTCGGCCACTCTGCCGTTCGAGAACCGTGCGGAAGGCACGAGCGAGAAGGAACAGCAGGCGGCGAAGAAAGTGCGGCAGGTAAGTGCCGCGCCGCCCGAAGAGGACGTGCGGCCGGTCGACGAGATCGTCGAGATGGTCGAGCAGGAACGTCGTCAGGCGGGCGGCGAGCAGGACAAGGACCTGCTCGACCGCTCACGCCCGGTGGAATGAGTTACTCGCCCGCTTCGTAACGCTCGATCGCTTCGATCACGATCTTGCGCGCTTCGGCTGCATCGCCCCAAGCGCCGACGCGGACCCACTTTTCGGCTTCCAGATCCTTGTAGTGCGTGAAGAAGTGCTCGATCTGCTGGAAGATGATGGACGGGAGGTCCTTCGTCTCGCCGACGTCCGAGTAATAGGGGAAAGTCGTGTCGACCGGCACGCAGATCAGCTTTTCATCGCCGCCATGCTCGTCTTCGAGGTTGAGCACGCCGATCGGGCGGGCACGAACGACGCAGCCCGGGATGAAGGGCGAGCGCGAGATGACCAGCGCGTCCAGCGGGTCGCCATCGGGCGACAGCGTGTGGGGCACGAAGCCGTAGTTCGCCGGGTAGCGCATCGGCGTGTGCAGGATGCGGTCGACGAACAGCGCGCCGCTTTCCTTGTCGAATTCGTACTTCACCGGTTCGCCGCCGGTGGGCACTTCGATGATGACGTTGAGGCTCTCGGGCGGATTGTCGCCAACGGGGATCTTGTCGATGCGCATGCGCTACTCTTCTAACTAAGTTTAGGTTCGCCCCTCTCCCCAGAAAGACTTCGCGGCGCGCCCTAGCGCCTTGCGAAGGATTGCGGAAGGGGGACGATAGTCCTAATCGCGGCGCCCATGTCGAAAACACCACAGGCCATTCGCGGCACGCAGGATATCTTCGGTCCCGATGCGGAAGCATTCGCTTTCGTCGTCGAAACCTTCGAGCGCGTGCGCAAGCTCTATCGCTTCCGCCGGGTCGAAATGCCCGTGTTCGAGAAGACCGAGGTGTTCAGCCGCGCCATCGGCGAAACGACCGATGTCGTCTCGAAGGAGATGTATTCCTTCGATGATCGCGGCGGGGAATCGCTCACCCTGCGCCCCGAATTCACCGCCGGCATCGCGCGCGCCTATCTGTCGAATGGCTGGCAGCAGCATGCGCCGCTCAAAGTTGCCACGCATGGCCCGCTCTTCCGTTACGAGCGCCCGCAGAAGGGCCGTTATCGCCAGTTCCACCAGATCGATGCCGAGATTCTCGGCGCCGCCGAGCCGCAGGCCGATGTCGAACTGCTCGCCATGGCCGACCAAATCATCCGCGAACTGGGGATCGAGGGCGTGACGCTCCACCTCAACACGCTGGGCGACGGCGACAGCCGCGAAGCCTGGCGCGGCGCGCTGGTCGAGCATTTCCGCGCTGTGAAGGGCGAGCTGAGCGAAGATTCGCAGGAGCGGCTCGAAAAGAACCCGCTGCGCATCCTCGACAGCAAGGACCCGCGCGACAGGCGTTTCGTGGCTGATGCGCCGAAGATCGACGCTTACCTGTCGGAAGACGCTCGCGCTTTCTTTGATGCTGTCACTGCGGGCCTCGATGCGGCGGGTGTGAAGTGGACGCGCGCGGAAAGCCTCGTGCGCGGCCTCGATTATTATCGCCACACCGCCTTCGAGTTCATTCCCGACGAAGGCAGCGAGGCCGCAGGCAAGCTCGGCAGCCAGAGCACCATCCTTGGCGGCGGACGCTATGACGGGCTGATGGAAAGCCTCGGCGGATCGCCCACGCCCGCCGTCGGCTGGGCGGCCGGGATCGAGCGCCTCGCGATGCTGGTCGGCGACAAGGGTGAGCCCAATGCCGACGTCATCGTGGTGGTCGAAAACGATGATCTCATCCAGCGCGCGATCGCGGCCATCGGCAAGATCAGGGCCGGCGGCCACTCGGCCGAACTCATGGCGAGCGGAAGTCCGCGCAAGCGTTTCGACAAGGCCGTGAAGGCGGGGGCCGACAAGATCGTCGCCTTCGATCTTCGCGACGGCGTGGAACACGTGCGCATCAAGGCGGACGACCATGCGCGCAGTGCCATCGAGAAGCTGCTTGACTGACCATGCAGGTTCCTGCCGAACGCCTTGACCAGATTGCCAACCGCTTCGCCGAACTCGAAGCGCGCATGGCCTCGGGCCAGCTGGAAGGCGATGCCTTCGTCCAGGCGAGCCGCGACTATGCCGAGCTCGAACCGGTGGCGAAGATCGCTGCCGAGGTGAAGGCCGCTCGCGAGGAGATCGATAGCCTCGAGGAGATGCTGACCGATCCCGAGATGAAGGCGATGGCCGAGGAAGAGCTAGCGGCATTGCGCAAGCGCCTGCCCGAGGCGGAACGCCAGCTGGCCATCGCCATGCTGCCGCGCGACAATGCCGACAACAAGCCGGCCATGCTGGAAATCCGCGCGGGGACCGGCGGCGACGAGGCGGCGCTGTTCGCCGGCGATCTCTATCGCATGTACGAACGTTATGCCGCCGAACAGGGCTGGAAGGTCGAGCCGGTCAGCATGAGCGCGTCCGAAGTCGGCGGTTTCAAGGAAATCGTCGCCAACGTCACCGGCACGGGCGTGTTTGCCAAGCTCAAGTTCGAAAGCGGCGTGCACCGCGTCCAGCGCGTGCCCGAGACGGAAAGCGGAGGGCGCATCCATACCTCCGCAGCGACGGTCGCCGTGTTGCCCGAACCAGACGAGGTCGACGTACAGATCGATCCGGGCGACCTCAAGATCGACGTCTACCGTGCCAGCGGTGCGGGCGGCCAGCACGTCAACACCACCGACAGCGCGGTACGCATCACGCACCTGCCGACCAATACGGTCGTCACCTGCCAGGATGGCCGCAGCCAGCACAAGAACCGCGAGAAGGCGATGCAGGTGCTGCGCACCCGCCTCTACGATGCCCAGCGCGAGGCGACGCAGGGCGCGGAGGCCGAGGCGCGCAAGGCGATGGTCGGCAGCGGCGACCGCTCGGAACGCATCCGCACCTATAATTACCCGCAAGGGCGCGTGACCGACCACCGCATCGGCCTGACCTTGCAGAAGCTGCCGCAGATCATCGCCGGGCCGGGCCTTGGCGAACTGGTCGACGCGCTGATCGCCGAGGACGAGGCCAAGCGGCTCGCCGCGATGAATGACTGAGACGGTCGCGGATGCGATCCGCACTGCTGCGGAACGGCTTGCCGCCACCAGCGATACCGCGCGTCTCGATGCCGAATTGCTGATGGCGCACGCGCTGGGTTTGCCGCGCTCGCGGATGCTGATCACCATGATGCGCGAAGCACCTGCGCCTGCTTTTGCCGGGCTAGTCGAACGCCGTGCCGCGCGCGAGCCGGTCGCACACATAACTGGCGAGCAGGAATTCTTCGGCCTGCCGCTGCGCGTGACTTCGGAAACGCTGGTGCCGCGCGGGGATAGCGAGGTGCTGGTCGAGGCGGCGCTCGAGTTAAAACCAGATGCCGCGCGCGTGCTCGACTTGGGCACGGGGACTGGCGCGCTGCTGCTCGCCATCCTGTCCCACTGCAAAGCGCAAGGGGTGGCGACCGACCGTTCTTCCGGCGCCCTTGCCGTGGCGCGCGACAATGCGGAGCGGCTGGGGCTTTCCGCGCGCACCCGCTTCGTGGAGCGCGACTGGACGCAGGCGGGCTGGACCGACGGGCTCGGCCAGTTCGACCTCGTGCTGTGCAACCCGCCTTATGTGGAAGACGATGCCGCGCTCGAACCCGATGTGCGCGATTACGAGCCGGCCTCCGCTCTTTTCGCCGGCCCGGAAGGACTTGACGACTATCGCGTGATCATCCCGCAGCTTGGCAAGCTTTTAAATCCGGGCGGGGTGACAGTACTCGAAATCGGCTCGAGTCAAGCAGATGCGGTCGCGGCATTGGCACGCGACTCGGGCTTCGATGTGACCCTGCGCCACGACCTTGCCGGACGCCCCCGGGCACTGATTCTCAGATAAGACTTGGCAAAGGCGATTCGACGCTTTACCTCTGGCCACAGGCCAGTGGTGTGCGAAGGACTTCGTCCCACCGGTTCCAGCTCCGACATTGCAGTTTTGGTGCGAGGCGAAAGCCCCGCATACCATGCACGAACAGGGGCACGCAGGTCGCCATAGGTCGCGTCCTGCGCAAGGGGATACGCGGCTGTATGCGGATCACAGGATCTGCGCCGCGCCAGTGATGAGGACGAATATCCTTGAACAACAATCGCAATAACCGTCGTCGCGGTCGCGGCAACCGGAATCAGGGCGGGGCAAATTCCGCCAACCGGATCGACAGCCGTGCCAGGGGCAATGCACCCCAGCTGCTCGACAAGTACAAGAAGCTTGCCCAGGACGCCCAGCACAATGGCGACCGCGTGCAGGCCGAATACTACCTGCAGTTCGCCGACCACTACTTCCGCGTGATCGCCGACAACAAGGCGCGCCAGGAAGAGTCCAAGGGCAAGCGCGACGACCGCTCCTCCGATGACGAGGATGATGGCGAAGACGAGGGCGACGACCGCCGCGGCAACCGCCGCCAGCGTTCGCGCCGCGACGACGACCAGCAGGGCGGCCGCGGGCGCAAGCAGCGCGACGGCAATGACGACGGCCGCGATGACCGGGACAATGACATCGAGGCCGATGAAAAGCCCAAGAAGCGCCGCGGCCCCAAGAAAGCGCCGCGCGCCGTCGAGGGTGAACCGGGCGTCGAAGGCGAAATCGACGTGGCGGTGCTGCCGCCGGCCTTCGGCTCCAACGATGACGACAGCGACGAGAGCCCGGCTCCGCGCCGCCGTCGCCGCAAGAGCGAAGACGCCGAAAGCGCCGTCGGCTGATCGCTCCGCGACCGGCTGACGCTTTCGCTTGCCATCGCCGCGCTTGTTCGTAACAGGCGCGGCGATGGACAGTCTTACCGGCTTGCTCACCCGCTACCCGTTCCGCAGCGCCTTCGTGCTCGGGCTGGTGGCCGCTCTCGGCTTTCCGCCGCTGCATTTCTGGCCGCTGGCACTGGCCGGCATGGCGTTCTTCGTGAAACTGCTGAGCGAGCGGGGCACGGCGCGTGGAGCCTTCCTCGCGGGCTGGCTGTTCGGCCTTGCGCATTTCACGCTCACCAACAACTGGATCGCGACTGCCTTCACCTTCCAGGCCGAAATGCCTGCCTGGCTGGGCTGGCTCGCCGTGCCGCTCCTGTGCCTCTACCTTGCTGTCTGGCCGGGTCTTGCCTCGCTCGGGGCATGGTTGCTCGCGCGGCGCGGCGGGACGGTCGCCTTTGCGCTCGCTTTCGGCGCATTCTGGATCGCTGGCGAATGGTTCAAGAGCTGGATGTTCACCGGCTATGCCTGGGGACCCTTCTCGCTCGCCCTGCTTGGCGGTTGGAGCACGCCGGGTGCAGCGGTGGTTCTGCCGTTTACCGGGACCTATGCCCTGTCGGGCATTGCCGCGACCCTGAGTGGGCTGCTGGCATGGATGGTCGCCGGCCGGCGGTGGGCCGTGCTTGGCGGGACACTGGCCGTCCTCACCTTCGCCATGTTCCTGCCAGCCGGGGAGGGGCGGGAGGGCACGCTGCCGCTGACGCTCGTCCAGCCGGATCTGAAGCAGGAGGATATCGACGATCCTTCGAAGTTCGAGGCCCAGTTCCTCACCATCGCCAGCCTCAGCCTGCCGCAGCGCGATGTCGAAAGGCGGCTCGTCCTGTGGCCTGAAAGCGGTGTGCCCGACTACCTGCGCGACGGCTATCCGCAGCGCTATTACGACCGCATGACCGCTGCCGGCGACCCGGCCTTCGCGCGATTCCGCATCGGCCAGGCGATTGGCGAAGGCTCGCTGTTGCTGACTGGCGCGACCGACCTCGAAATCGGCGAGGTCGATGGCTACCGGCGGGCAACCGGCGCCTACAACACCATCACCCCCATCGAGGCGGACGGGACGCTGGGGCCGCGCTACTCCAAGGCGCATCTGGTGCCCTACGGCGAATATCTGCCGATGCGCGAAATCCTCGAGCCGCTTGGCCTTTCGCGGTTGGTGGCCGGCACGATCGACTTCATTCCAGGACCCGGGCCGCAGACCATCGACCTTGGCCCCTATGGCAAGGCAGGCATGCAGATCTGCTACGAAATCGTCTTCAGCGGCGAAGTGGCGGAGCGGGGCAAGCGTCCCGATTACATCTTCAACCCTTCCAACGACGGCTGGTTTGGTAGCTGGGGTCCGCCTCAGCATCTCGCGCAGGCGCGGATGCGCGCGATCGAGGAGGGTCTGCCGGTGTTGCGCTCGACCACGACCGGCATAAGTGCGGTGATCGATGCGCGCGGCGTGGTGCGCGATCACATTGGACGCGCTGAAGCCGACCGTATCGATGGCTATGTCCCTCCCGCAAGTGCGCCGACGCCATTCTCCCGGTTAGGTCACTGGCTCACGCTGATCTGGACGATTGCTCTGCTGGGCGGATCGCTTGTTGCCATGCGCGCCAAGGGGCGTTACCTGTCCCAAGACACATAAAGATTTCTTTATATCCAGATTCCGGGGTCTCAATGCGCGCCAATTACCTGTTCACGTCCGAAAGCGTTTCCGAAGGCCATCCGGACAAGGTTTCCGACCAGATCAGCGATGCCATCGTCGACCTGATGCTGGCAAAGGACGCGGAGTCGCGCGTTGCCTGCGAAACCATGACGACGACGCAGCGCGTCATCCTGTCCGGCGAAATCCGCTGCGCGCCCATGTACGACAAGCACAATCCCGACTGGGCCGACAATGGCGGCTGGGCTCCGGGCGCGAAGGACGAAATCGAACAGGCGGTTCGCCGCACCGTGCGCGAAATCGGCTACGAGCAGGAAGGCTTCCACTGGCAGACGCTCCAGTTCGAGAACCATCTGCACGGCCAGTCGGACCACATCGCACAGGGCGTCGATGCCAGCGGCAACAAGGACGAGGGCGCAGGCGACCAGGGCATCATGTTCGGCTTCGCATGCGACGAGACCCCCGATTTCATGCCCGCCACGCTGGACTACAGCCACAAGATCCTCGAACGGCTCGCTGCCGACCGCAAGAGCGGTGCAGCTCCCTTTCTCGAACCCGATGCGAAGAGCCAGGTCACTCTGCGCTACGAGAACGGCAAGCCGGTTGAATGCACTGCCGTGGTCGTTTCGACCCAGCATGGAAAAGGCTACCACGAGGGCGAAAAGGAAGCCGAGCTCAAGGCCTATGTGAAGGAGGTCGTTTCCGACGTGCTGCCCGATGGCTGGCTGACCGATGCGACCGAATGGCATATCAACCCCACCGGTGCGTTCGAAATCGGGGGTCCCGACGGCGATGCCGGTCTTACAGGCCGCAAGATCATCGTCGATACCTATGGCGGCGCAGCACCGCACGGCGGCGGCGCCTTCAGCGGCAAGGACCCGACCAAGGTCGACCGTTCGGCTGCCTACGTCACCCGCTACCTCGCCAAGAACATCGTGGCGGCAGGACTGGCGAAGCGCTGCACGATCCAGCTGTCCTATGCGATCGGCGTGTCGAAGCCGCTGTCGCTCTATGTCGACACGCACGGTACCAGTGCGGCAGGTGTTACCGACGAGAAGCTCGAAACCGCGATTGCGAACATCGAGAAGCTGGGCGGCCTGACGCCGCGCGGCATCCGCACGCACCTCGGGCTCAACAAGCCGATCTACCGCCAGACTGCTGCCTACGGCCACTTCGGCCGGCAGGCGGACGGCGATGCCTTCCCGTGGGAACGCACAGACCTGGTGGACGAGTTGAAGGCCGCGCTGGCCTGAGCTAGCCGTCGCCGCCCTTGCGCGGGCTGGGCCGGTCGAGTGCGAGTTCGGCGTCCGAGAAGGTGAACGGACTGCGCACGCCCGGCACTCCGTCCAGATCGACACGCATCCCCCGTGCCACCACCTGGCGGTCGGCGAAGACCTGGTCGACCGGGTTGATCGGCCCGGCGGGGATGCCGGCCTCGCCGCATTCGGCCAGCAGGTCTTCCTTCTGCCATTTGGCCGTTTCGCCAGCGATTAGCGCGTCGAGTTTGCCGCGGTTGGCAAGGCGCGCCTCGTTCGAGGAGAAGCGTTCGTCGCTCAGCAGGTCATCCCGGCCGAGCAGCTTCAGCAGGCGGCGGAACAGTCCGTCATTCGCGGGCGCCAGCACCACTTCGCCATCGGCTACCGGAAACACGCCATAGGCGCTGACCTGTGCGTGCTCGTTGCCCATCCGCGGGGGATTGGAACCGGTGGTGAGGTAATGGAGCGCCTGGCTGGCGAGCAGGCCGACCGAGCAATCGAGCAGCGCCATGTCGACATGCTGCCCGCGCCCCGTGCGCTCGCGCATGGCGAGGGCCGCCTGGATCCCGATGACCGAATAAAGGCCGCAGGTGAGATCGGAGATCGACACGCCCATTTTCATCGGCTGACCCTGCGGCTCGCCCGTCAGGGCCATGAAGCCGCTCATGCCTTGAATGACGAAATCGTACCCCGCCTCGTGCGCGCGGGGGCCGGTCTGGCCGAAGCCGGTGATCGAGCAATAGACGAGACCCGCGTTTGCCTTGGCCAGCGTTTCGTAGTCGAGCCCGAATTTCGCCAGCGTCCCGGTCTTGAAATTCTCCAGCACCACGTCCGCATTCGCGGCAAGTTCGCGCACCCGGGCAAGGTCGTCCGCGTTCTTGAAATCGGCGACGATGCTACGCTTGCCGCGATTGGTCGCGTGGTAATACGCCGCCGAACGCTCTCCCTCATGTTCGACCCAGGGCGGCCCCCACAGCCGGGTGCCGTCGCCTTCCGGGCTTTCCACCTTGATGACATCCGCGCCGAGATCGGCGAGGATCTGTCCCGCCCATGGCCCGGCGAGCACGCGGGCGAGTTCAAGCACTTTCAGGCCGGCAAGCGGGGCCTTGGGATTGCGCGGTGTATCGAGCCACATGCGATGCGCAGTGCTTGGCGCGCGCGCGGCGGTCAAGTCACTCCATGCCGACCGATGCGGCAAGGCTGCCCACCGCTTCGAGGAATTCCTCGCGGAAGTCCTGCACGACCTGACGACTGGAACGGACCTGTTCGACCAGCCCGACGCCCTGGCCGACGAAATAGCTCACCAGTTCGTGCGCCTGCCGGTTGCCTGCCGCCGCTTCCCGCTCGATGCGGGCAAAGGCGGGTTCGGAGACCATGCCCATCAGCGGCATCGGCAAGGTCCCGGGGCCGTCTGCCGAATCCCACGCATCATGCCATGCGGTCTTCAACTGGCGTGCGGGCTTGCCGGTGCGGCTTTTTGAACGGACGGTATCGCGGCTGCGTGCGGCGATCATCCGCGCGCGGAAGGCCTCGGAGGTTTCCGCCTCGGGCGTGGCGAGCCAGATCGAGCCGGTCCATGCGCCTTG
Organism: Qipengyuania gaetbuli; assembly: GCF_020171365.1. NCBI lineage: Bacteria > Pseudomonadati > Pseudomonadota > Alphaproteobacteria > Sphingomonadales > Erythrobacteraceae > Qipengyuania > Qipengyuania gaetbuli. The sequence goes on from NZ_JAIUZO010000002.1 coordinate 1,506,801, forward strand.
CGCCCCGGCCGCCATCATGCCGGCCATCTGGCCGCCGGTCATGATGCCGCCGGCCGCAAGTACGGGGATGTCGTGCCCGGCCCGCCTGAGTTCGCGCACGACCTCGGGGATCAGGACGAGGGTGGATACCTCGCCGCAATGACCTCCGGCTTCCGTGCCCTGCGCGACGATGATGTCGACGCCGGCCTCTGCCTGGCGGATGGCATGTTCCTTCGCACCGACGAGTGCCGCCACGGGCACGCCGCGCCTCTTGCCTTCCTCGATCATCGCGGGCGGCGCGATGCCGAGCGCATTCGCGATCAGCCGGATGGGATGGCGGAAGGCGACCTCCATCAAGGCGAGCCCGTTTTCAGGCGTAATGCCCATGCGTTCACGCAGGATCGGCATCTCGGCCTCGGGGGCGATGCCATAGTGGCCGAGCACCTCGTTCACGAAGCCCTGGTAAGCAGGGTCGATAGCTGCCGCGCGGGACTGGTTGTCGCCAAGGTCGCGTACGCGCGGATCGACGATCTCCGGCACGAGCACGTCGACGCCGTAAGGCGCGCCGTCGACATGGGCGTCGATCCAGGCAAGCTCTTCCTCGAGCTGGTCGGGACTGAAACGCGTGGCGCCCAGCACGCCGAACCCGCCGGCCTTGCTCACTGCGGCGACGACGTCGCGACAATGGCTGAAAGCGAACAGCGGGAACTCCGCACCGGTCAGTTCGCAGACGCGGTTCATCGGCATCGCATTCTCCCCTCGATTACTCCCTCGCAGCATCGTGCGGGGCGAATCGGAGGCTGGCAATACCCGTTGCGTTAGGAAACGTAATTTGCCGTCGTTTTGGCGGCGATCTCGTCGGCCGTGATGCCCGGTGCCATCTCGATGAGACGGAACGGGCTGTCGTGGTCGGGGCGCTGGAACACGGCCAGATCGGTGATGATCATGTCGACGACATTGCGGCCCGTCAGCGGCAGCGTGCATTCGGGAATGAACTTTGGGCTGCCGTCCTTGGCCGTGTGTTCCATCACGACGATGATCTTCTTCACGCCTGCGACGAGGTCCATCGCGCCGCCCATGCCCTTGATCATCTTGCCCGGGATCATCCAGTTGGCGATGTCGCCGTTTGCGGCCACTTCCATCGCGCCCAGCACGGTCAGGTCGATGTGCCCGCCGCGGATCATGGCAAAGCTCGCCGCGCTGTCGAAATAGGCCGAGTGCGCCAGTTCGCTGATGGTCTGTTTGCCGGCATTGATGAGATCGGCGTCTTCCTCGCCTTCATAGGGGAAGGGGCCGATGCCAAGCATTCCGTTCTCGCTCTGCAGCGTGACGTGCATGCCTTCGGGGATGTGGTTGGCCACCAGCGTCGGGATGCCGATGCCGAGGTTGACGTAATAGCCGTCCTTCAGCTCGCGCGCTGCGCGGGCGGCCATCTGGTTACGGTCCCAGCCGGTCTTTTCTGCCGTGTCGCTCATCTCAATTGCCTTCGCTCATGATTGCAGGCGCGTTCGATCGCGCGGTATCGGGGTTCCAGCGCTGGTCTTCGGCAAAGACCTCGCCGATCGTGCCCTTGATGGAATCGCCGTAGACGGGGTTGGGGAGGGCGAACCACCCCTTGCCCCACAATTGCGCATAGTCGCCGCGGGCGGCCAGCTGGCGGCGCGCGGCAGGCGCACGGCCTTCCTCGTTGAAGACGTCGGCGAAGTCGCCGAGGTTATCGCCTGCCAGAGCGATGACGCAGTACTTGGCTGCGATCATCTTGCGGCGACCGTCCTTGCCGCCTCCGCCGCCATCGTCACCGCGCAGGTACAGCGTGTCGAGGTGGACTGCCTTGCCGAGCCCGGCGACCTCGATCGCACGTGCAGCGCCTTCGGGGCTATGCTGGCGGTTGGTGTTGAAGACCGGCGTGATGCCTGCCTCGCGAAGCCGGCGGATACCGGTGACGGCACCGGGCACGGGGCGCGCGAGCGATGCGGCGCTTTCTTCCCACTTGCGCCAGCTATCGCTGGTGTAGCGATTGCCCTGTGCCAGCCAGTATTCGTAGCCCTGGTTGAGCAGCACGGTCTCGTCCACGTCGAACACGACGGCAAGCGGCTTCATCCGGTCCCCGTCCATGCAGGACGGTGCGGAGACGTCGCCGTCGATACCCATCGGCACGGCCTGCGGAATGCGGCGTTCGCGGGCGCGGGCGGTCGCGTAGTCGGCCAGCATCCGCCAGCTCTGGATGGATACGGCCGCAGCTTCGCCCGAGCCGTAGAGCCAGCGCATCGTGTCGGGCGCGTCGCTATCGAGTGTGACGGCGGGCGCGCTGGCGACAGGGGCTTCGGGCGCGGCGCCGGTCGTGGCGCAGGCCGAGAGGAGCATCGTCGAGGCGGCGATTGCGAGGCGAAGCTTCATCATTTGCCTTCCATGTCTGCGGGAAGCGGGTTCGCGGGCGTTTCGGCCTGCCAGTAGATCGACTGCACCAGCCAGCGACCGTCGTCCTGGCGCATCAGCTGGAACGAGTTGATGCCGCGCACAGAACCGGCGCTGCCATCCTCGTTGGTCCAGGTCCCGGCATAGGAGGACCAGGCGTGGGCGATGTCGCCATAGACCTCGATCCGGTTGACCAGCGCGCTTTCGGTGAAGCCGCGATCGATGAGGAACGGGCCGCTGCGTTCGATATAGTCCTCGACCGAGCCGCTCCAGAAGCCGTCGACCCGCAAGGCGGTCATCTTCGCGTCCGGCAGGAACAGGGCGCGCATCGCATCCCAGTCGCGCGGCTGGCCGACGGGGCCGGAAATGACGGCGTAAACCGCATCCACCGCCGCGTTGATGGCAGCCTTGTCTTCAATGTTCTCGCTCATCGCGCTCTCCCCGTGATGCCCGGCGGATGCTGCTGCCGGAACTGACAGCAGCAGGGCTGCCGCAAGCGCCCTCATGCGGTTTCCCGCGGGCGCGTCGTCACGAATTCGATCTTCTTGTCGTAGGGCGCGCCGACGATCATGCGCTGGACGTAGACGCCCGGCAGGTGGATGCAGTCGGGATCGAGGCTGCCGGCCGGCACCACTTCCTCGACCTCGACGACGCAGACCTTGCCGCAGGTCGCTGCCGGCAGGTTGAAGTTGCGCGCGGTCTTGCGGAAGACGAGATTGCCGGTCTCGTCGGCCTTCCATGCCTTCACGATGGCAAGGTCGGCGAAGATGCCGCGCTCGAGGATGTATTCCTCGCCGTCGAAAACCTTGGTTTCCTTGCCTTCGGCGACCTGCGTGCCGACGCCGGTCTTGGTGTAGAAGCCGGGAATGCCCGCGCCGCCGGCGCGCATGCGTTCGGCGAGCGTGCCCTGGGGGCAGAATTCGACTTCCAGTTCGCCGGAGAGGAACTGGCGTTCGAACTCCTTGTTCTCGCCGACATAGGAAGAGATCATCTTCTTCACCTGCTGCGTGCGCAGCAGCATCCCGATGCCCTCGTTGTCGATCCCGGCGTTATTGCTGGCGAAGGTCAGGCCCTTCACCCCGCTCTCGCGGATGGCTTCCAGCAGGCGTTCGGGAATGCCGCACAGGCCGAAGCCCCCGCTGGCGATGAGCATGTCGTCTTTCAGGATGCCCTCGAGGGCGCTGGCGGCGTCGGGGTAAAGCTTGTTCATCAATCCTCCGTTACGGCATGGCTGCTAGCCTTGGACCGGTCGCCTGTCACCCCTGAAGAATGGCGCAGGCGCGTAAGTGAAGCAGCGCATTCGCCATCGCAGCATACGGTGCCGGCCTTTCGTGAGTCCCCAGGCCACTTTTGGGTCTTTGCGCTGCAGGTGCGAAATAACCCCAAAAGTCAGCCTTTGTTAATTCAGTTATTTGCCTCCAAATGTTGCGTCTCGTGCAACAATCCATGTGCTTTTCGCACTTGCACAAAATGTGTCCGGAAAGCATATGTAGGCCTGCCTTTCAGGCATCCTCTCCCAAGACTTTCCAAGCCCGGCTGGACTTCCAGCCGGGCTTTTTTCTTGCCTGCACGGGGCTTTTCTCCGGACCCCTTGCGCCTCTCGCTCATTGCAACCTTGCACGGTGACCCCATCTGGGGGGCAACCGGATACGAGTTGACGGAAGGGAGACTACCCAGATGGCCGATGCCGACGCTGCGACTGCCGTGGAAGACAAGACGGTGCGGCTCCAGGTCGCCGCTGCCCGCCAGGAGGAAAGCGGCCAGGGGATCGCCCGCATGCCGCGTTCGGCGTTCCAGGCGCTGGGCATCACCGAAGGCGATACCGTCCAGATCACCGGCAAGCGAGACACGGTGGCGATTGCCATGGCCGCCTATGACGAGGACCAGACCCTCGACGTCATCCGCCTCGACGGCCTCCAGCGCGGCAATGCCGAGGTCGGCTCGGGGGAACACGTCAAGGTCGTGGCTGCCGAATCGCGGCCTGCCACCCGTGTGGTCTTCGCCCCCGCGACCCGCGAAATGCGCCTGCAAGGGCCGGCGCAGGCGCTGAAGCGCAATTTCTTCCGCAAGCCAATCATGGCCGGCGACCTCGTCGCCACCACTGGCCAGCAGCCGGTACAGAACCTGCCGCCCAACGTGCGCGGCATGTTCAATGCACCGGCCTATGCGCTGACCCAGATCCGTCTATCGGTCGTGTCGACCAGCCCCAAGGGCATCGTCCATATCGACGAGAATACCGAGGTCGAGCTGCGCGCCGAGTTCGAGGAGCCGCGCGATGCCCGCGCCGTCGTCAATTACGACGATGTTGGCGGCATGGGCGACACCATCCAGGCGCTGCGCGAGATGGTCGAACTTCCGCTGCGCTATCCCGAGCTGTTCACCCGCCTCGGAGTCGATCCGCCCAAGGGCGTGCTGCTCCATGGCCCGCCCGGCACCGGCAAGACCCGCCTCGCGCAGGCGGTAGCCAACGAGAGCGACGCGAACTTCTTCACCATCAACGGCCCGGAAATCATGGGCTCGGGCTATGGCGAGAGCGAGAAGGCCCTGCGCCAGGTGTTCGAGGAAGCGAGCAAGTCCTCGCCTGCCATCGTCTTCATTGACGAGATCGATTCGATTGCGCCCAAGCGCGACCGTGTGCCGGGCGAGGCGGAAAAGCGCCTCGTTGCGCAGCTGCTCACGCTGATGGACGGGCTGGAGGCGCGCTCCAATCTCGTGGTCATCGCCGCGACCAACCGCCCCGACGCAATCGACGAGGCATTGCGCCGTCCCGGTCGTTTCGACCGGGAGATCGTCATCGGCGTGCCAGACGAAAAAGGTCGGCGCGAGATTCTCGGCATCCACACTCGTGGCATGCCGCTGGGCGACAAGGTGGACCTCAACGAGCTCGCCAAGGCGACCTACGGCTTCGTCGGTGCGGACATCGCCGCCCTGTCGCGCGAGGCCGCGATCGACGCGGTGCGCCGGATCATGCCCAAGCTCGATCTCGACGAACGCACGGTCCCGCCCGAAGTTCTCGACGAGCTGTTCGTCAGCCGCGAGGACTTCCTTTCCGCGCTCAAGCGCATCCAGCCCTCAGCCATGCGCGAAGTCATGGTCCAGGTGCCCAATGTCGGCTGGTCCGACATCGGCGGTGTGGGCGATGCGATCGAGAAGCTGAAGGAAGGCATCGAGCTGCCGCTCAAGAACCCCGACGCTTTCCACCGGCTCGGTATCCGTCCGGCCAAGGGCTTCCTGCTTTATGGCCCGCCCGGTACCGGCAAGACGCTGCTGGCCAAGGCCGTCGCCAAGGAGGCGGAGGCGAACTTCATCTCGATGAAGAGCTCGGACCTCCTGTCGAAATGGTACGGCGAGAGCGAGCAGCAGATCGCCCGCATGTTCAAGCGCGCCCGTGCGGTGGCGCCCTGCGTGGTCTTCATCGACGAGATCGACAGCCTCGTTCCGGCGCGCGGCAGCGGGCAGGGCGAACCGCAGGTCACCGGCCGGGTCGTCAATACCATCCTTGCCGAGATGGACGGGCTTGAGGAACTCCAGTCTGTCGTCGTCATCGGTGCGACCAACCGGCCCACGCTGGTCGATCCAGCACTGCTACGCCCCGGCCGTTTCGACGAGCTGGTCTATGTCGGCACGCCCGACAGGGCCGGACGCGAGCAGATCCTCGGCATCCACACCGAGAACATGCCGTTGGCCGCCGATGTCTCGCTGGCCGACGTGGCAGGCAAGACCGAACGCTTCACCGGCGCCGACCTCGAAGACGTCGTGCGCCGGGCAGGCCTCAACGCCCTGCAGCGGGCAGGCGGCGATGTGCAGGAAGTGGCGGCGGTCGATTTCGAGGAAGCCTTGAAGGACAGCCGCGCGACCGTGACCTCGCAGATGGAAGCCGAATACCAGAAGATGCGCGGCGAACTGAAGAAGCGGGCGGCGGAAATCCAGCCGATCGGCTTCATTCACGAAGGCATGGTGGAAAGCACGCGCGACCAGAAGCACTGAGCCGCAGCGGGCGGAAGGGTCAGACCTCTTTCGCCCGCGCGTTCGCTGCTTCCACTTCGAGGCGGTGGCGGATCAGCGCATCCGGCTGGTTTTCGCGCAGCCACTTCACCATGTGCTCGCGCACGGCGCAGCGCAGGTTGAAGAGATCGCCGATTGTCTCCGCGCTCATCGACAGGCGCAGCTCGATGCTTTCCGGATAGGCTTCGGTCATGACGAGCGCGAGATTGCGGCCGTCCCACAGGGGATGGGCCTTCACGAAGGCTTCGAATTCCTCGCGGATCGGCTCGACTTCGCTTGCCGGGTCGAGATGGAGCATGACCGGGCCGGTCAGCTTCTCGCTCACCCGTGACCAGTTCTCGAACGTGTTGTCGAGGAAGCGTGCGGTCGGCACCACCAGCACGCGCTCGTCCCAGGTCCGCACTGTCACGAAACTCATGCGGATCTCTTCCACGCGCCCGGCCTGGCCGTCGACCTTGACGAGGTCCCCGATGCGCAGCGGTTGGGTCAGCGCCATCTGCAGGCCTGCAATCAGCGACTTCAGCGCCGGCTGGGCGGCAGCGCCGATGGCCAGTGCGGCAAGACCGGCGGATGCGAGCATGGTCGTGCCGACCTTGGCGACACCCGGAATGCTCAGCATAATCAGCGAGATGGTGATAAGGACGATGGCGAAGGTCGCCGTGCGCGACAGGATCGCAATTCGGGTGCGCAGCGAACGTGTCGCCACCTCGTCGCCGGCCAGCTCCACCTGCCGTTCGTATCCGGCTGCGAAACCCTTGACCACGGCATAGGCGACCCAGCCGAGTACGAAGGGCTGGAGGAATTTCGCCAGAACGTCCCAGCCATTGCCCACAAGGTGGTCGTTCTCTGCGGCAATGGAGATCGCAAACCCAATCATGGCCCAGCGCAGCGGCTTGCGCACGCGCTGGACGATCACGTCGTCGATCTGGCTTTCCGATGCGCGGGTGAACCGCCGCAGCAGCGCAAAGGCGACGTAATGGACGATCAGCGCGAGAAAAATCGAGCTGCCCAGTGCGACTGCGGTTTCAATCAGGCCTTCGTAGGAAATCGGCCAGTTGCGGGGATCGTAGCGTTCTAGCATCGGCAGAGGCGACTAGGGTTTGGCGCTATCGGTTGCAAGCGAAGCGGGGCCTTCGTCGGCAGGCAGGTCGATAGTCACGACGAGCCCGTCGGGCGTGAAATCCCGCGTGACCGATCCGCCGAACTGGCGCGCGGCGGAGTTCATCAGCAGGCTGCCGAAGCCCTGCCGCTCGGGCTCTCCGTCGAGCGGGACGCCGCTTTCCTTCCACACCAGCACGACGCGATCGTCCTTACGATCCCAGGATACGTCGATGGTACCGCCGTTTGCCCAGGCACCGTACTTCACCGCATTGGTGGTCAGCTCATGGAACACGAGGCCGAGCGGCGTGATCCGCTTGGCAGGTACCAGCACTTCGGGGCCGCCGATGGTCGCCGTTTGCGACGACGAGCGGTAGGGCGCAAGTGAGGTATCGACCAGAGCCTCGAGCGAGGCGACCTGCGTCTCCAGCGCGCCCTGGCTTACTTCGTGCGCGGTCAGGAGGGCGCGAATACGCTCCGAAATGCTGTCCGTGACCGGCTTCGCTTCCGGCTTGTCGCGCGCGCTCATCTGCACGATGGCGAGCACCACCGCGAAGAGGTTCTTCACGCGGTGGTTGAGTTCGCGCGCAAGCAGGTCCGCGCGGTCGCGCGCCTCGACGACGGCAGCGGCCTGTGCGGCTTCCGCTTCGGCCCGGGCTGCGCGCGATACCAGCCTTGCACCCAGCAGGATGGCGATCAGGATGAGGATGATGAGGCCGCCGAGCAGCGGCAGGATGCGCGCCTCCAGCCGGGCGGTTTCCGCCCCTTGTGCGGCCAGGATGTCGCGTTCGATCAGGCGCATTTCCTCGATCGCGCGGCGCAGGCGCTCCATCGCTTCCTGCCCTTCGTCGGACAGGACCGCACGGCGCGCGTCGAGCAGGCGACCGTCCTGCACCAGCAGCACGCTGCGTTCCATCTCGTCGAACTTGGCGCGCGCGAGGGCATCGATCTGGTCGAGCAGTTCTTCCTGCCGGACTGTGGTCTGTCCCTTGAGCAGCGCGCGCAGGCGGCGCAGCGTCGGTTCGATCTGCTCGCTGCCTTCCTCGTAGGATGCGAGGTAACGCCGGTCGAGCGTGATGAGATAACCGCGCTGGCCGGTTTCCGCATTGAGCGCGGCCACTTCGACCTGCTGCAGTTCGGCAAGCACGCTGGCGGTCAGGCGCGACTGTTCGCGTTCGTCCCGTTCGCCCGCAAGGGTCTGGTAGACGAGAAAGACCACCGCGATCATCGCGCCGAAGATGACCAGCGACAGCGCCGCATTGGGCCATCGGCGCGTCGTGCGCACAGCGGCGATCATGTCCTTCAATGCGCGGCCCCCCAGCTCTTGCCGGTCCCGATTTCGACGCCGAGCGGGACATCGAGACTGACCGCGGGGCCGGCCGCACCGGCCATGACCTCCTCGATCACCTTCGAAGCGCGTTCGACGTCGCCTTCGGGCAGTTCGAAAACGAGTTCGTCGTGCACTTGGAGCAGCATGCGCACCTTGTCGAGCCCTGCGTTTACAAGGGCTTCGTCCATGCGGACCATGGCGCGCTTGATGATGTCGGCGCTGGTGCCCTGGATCGGCGCGTTGATCGCCGCGCGCTCGCTGCCCTGCCGCTCGGCCTGGTTCTTGGACGAGATGCGCGGGAACCATGTCTTGCGGCCGAACAGCGTTTCCGAATAGCCGCGCTCGCGCACCCGCTCGAGCGTTTCGAGGATGTAGCGCTGGATGCCGGGGAAGCGCTGGAAATAGGTGTCGATCATGGCCTGCGCCTCGTCCGGCTCAACCTTGAGGCGGCCGGCAAGGCCCCAGCGCGAGATGCCGTAGAGGATGGCGAAGTTGATCGTCTTGGCCCGGGCGCGGGTATCGCGCGTCACTTCGCCGAACATCTCGGTTGCCGTGCGCGCGTGGATGTCCTCTCCGTTTGCGAAGGCTTCCTTCAGCGGGCCGACATCGGCCATGTGCGCGGCCAGCCGTAACTCGATCTGGGAATAGTCGGCGGCGAGCAGGATATTGCCCTCTTCCGCCACGAATGCTTCGCGGATCTGGCGGCCGATTTCGGTGCGGATCGGGATGTTCTGCAGGTTCGGGTCGGTCGAGGACAGGCGCCCGGTCTGCGCGCCCACGAGGCTGTAGCTCGTATGGACCCGGCCGGTCTTGGGGTTGATCGCGTCCTGCAAGGCGTCGGTATAAGTCGACTTCAGCTTGCTGAGCTGGCGCCACTCCAGCACCTTGTCGGCGATTTCGGCGCCTTCGCCCGACAGGCGTTCGAGCACCGACTGGTCGGTCGAATACTGGCCGCTCTTGCCCTTCTTGCCGCCCTTGTAGCCGAGCGTGTCGAACAGGACGTCGCCCAGCTGCTTGGGGCTGCCGACGGTGAATTCTGCGCCGGCGAGCGCGTGGATTTCCTTTTCCAGCCTTCCGGTCTCCGTCGCGAATTCTTCCGACAGCTTGGCCAGCCGCGCCCGGTCGACCTTGATGCCGCGCTGTTCCATGCGGGCGACAACAGGCACGAGTGGACGGTCGACACGCTCGTAAATGGCCGCACCGCCTTCGTCCGGCAGGCGGCGCTTAAGGTGCTGGTAGAGCCGCCATGTGACGTCGGCGTCTTCGGCGGCATATTCGGTCGCCTTGTCGAGCGGAACCTCGCCGAAGGGGATGGCTTTCTTGCCGGTGCCGCACACGTCCTTGAACGCGATACAGGTGTGGCCGAGGTGCCGTTCGGCAAGCTCGTCCATGCCGTGCCCGCCGCCGATCCCGTCGAGGCCGCGCCCCGCATCGAGGTCGAAGCTGATGATCATCGTATCCTCGACCGGCGCGACTTCGACGTCGTAGCGGGAAAGGACATTGAGGTCGTATTTACCGTTGTGCAGGACCTTGATCACCGCATCGGAGGCCAGCAGCGGGCGCAGCGCGGAAAGCGCGGCGTCCAGCGGCACCTGGTCGGGCTTTTCGGCGAACATATCCGTACCGCCGTGGGCGAGCGGAATGTAGCAGGCATCGTTCGGGCCGAGTGCGAGGCTGATGCCGACGAGGTCCGCCGCCATGCTGTCGAGCGCGCTGGTCTCGGTATCGATGGCGACCAGCCGTGCGGCCTTGGCGCGCTCGATCCAGTGCTCGAGGCGCTCCATCGACTGGACGCATTCATAGGCGCTCCGGTCTACCTTCGCCATGTCGGGGAGAGGCTGCCGGCTGCCCTCGGCGTTGGCGGGAGCGCTGGCGTTTTCCTGCTTGGCGGGATTGAGTTCGGTCGGCCTACCGGGGCTCCCGGCACCGGCATCGAGGCGGCGCAGCAGGCTGGTGAAGCCGTGCTTTTCGAGGAACTGGGCAAGCGGGCCGGGCGGCACGCCGTCGAGCTTCATGTCGTCGAGCGCGACGGGCAGGGGGCAGTCTTCCTTGAGCGTCACGAGAATGCGGCTCAGTTCCGCGTCAGCGCGGTGTTCCAGCAGCCGCTCCTTCAGCTTGGACTTCTTCATGTCCTCTGCCGAATCGAGCGCAGCCGTCAGGTCGCCATGCTCGGCGATCAGCTTGCTTGCGGTCTTGGGGCCGACGCCGAAAATGCCCGGGATATTGTCGACCGAATCGCCCATCAGCGCGAGCACGTCGCCTACCTTTTCCGGCGGGACACCGAACTTTTCCTCGACCTCTTCGATATAGATGCGCGCGCTCTTCATCGTGTCGAGCATGTCGATGCGCGCGCCGTCCTTTTCGCCGACAAGCTGCATCAGGTCCTTGTCGGAGGACACGATGGTCACGTCCCAGCCCTGTGCCTGTGCAGCCCGGGCATAGGAGGCGATCATGTCGTCGGCCTCGACATCGGGCTCCTCGATGCAGGGCAACGAGAAGGCGCGCGTCGCATCGCGGATCAGCGGGAACTGGGGCACGAGATCTTCGGGAGGAGCGGGCCGGTTGGCCTTGTACTGGTCGTAGATCTCGTTCCGGAAAGAGTGGCTCGACTTGTCGAGAATCACCGCGAGGTGCGTCGGGCCTTCAGCCTTGTCGAGATCTTCAGCCAGCTTCCACAACATGGTGGTGTAGCCGTAAACCGCGCCGACCGGCGTGCCTTCGGGATCGGTGAGGGGCGGCAACCTGTGATAGGCGCGGAAAATATAGGCGGACCCGTCGACGAGATAGAGGTGCTTTTTATCGGCCATCATGGCGCTGCCTAGCAGCGGTTAAGGGACTTGGGGAGCGGAAAGGCCCGAAAAAATGTGGCCGACAAATGGCGGAAATCCGGCAATTTGGGGGCAAATAAGGCGAATTTGGGCATGAATGTGGCGAAATCGCTTGCAGCGCCACAATCCGGCCATTATTTAGGGCCTCGTAAGGCCTCGAAAGGGTCTTGCGCGGAGGAGGTGGATCATCGCCGAATTCGCACTCAAACTCGCTGTTTAAGGATTTATCTTATGCGCAAGATCGCTCTCGTTGCTGCCGCTTCGGCCGCTGCTCTCTCGCTCGCCGCTTGCTCGGAAGCCACCGAAGACGCTGCTGAAGCCACCACCGAAGCTGCTGCTGCTGACGCAGAAGCAAACATGGAAGCTGCTGGCGAAGCCGTCGAAGCAGCTGGTGAAGAAGTTGCCGCTGAAGGCGAAGAAGCTGCTGCCGAAGTCGAAGCAGCTGTCGAAGGCGAAGAAGCTGCTGCCGAGTAATCGCGCACTCTTCGCTGGCTGATAAGCCAACGATACAGAAGGGCGGTACCGCAAGGTGCCGCCCTTTTCGTTTGTCCGGTCATGAGACCCCGAAGGGACGGACGCTTATTTCCCGCCGAAATCGGCGTTGGTCCACACGCGCTTGGTGTTGCTGCTCTGGGCCGAATAGCCATCGTGGATGGCCCGCGCGATCTGCGCGATCTTCGCTTCGCGATTAAGACGCGAACCCTGTCCCGTCACATAGATGGCAACCGCCACGGCGCGGCCGTCCGGCATCTCAAGGATGCCGACATCGCTCGAGGTATTGTTGAGCGAGCCGGTCTTGTGGCTGACGCGCACGCTTTCCGGCATCAGCGCGGGGATGCGGCGCTTGCCGGTGCGCGTGCGGCTCATCGCGCCGAGCAGCACGCGGCGGCTTTCGGGCTTCAGGAACTTGCCTTGGTACAGGCCGCTCAGCAGGTCGAGCATCGCCTTGGGCGTGGCGCTGTCGCGCTTGTCGATGTGCTGGGCCGGATCGTATTCGCCGTCGTCACGCACCAGCGTGGCGATATCGCGGTCGATGCTGAAATCCCTGATACCCTGACGGCGCACCCAGTCGTTTACCGCATCAGGCCCGCCCACAACCCGCAGCAGCGCGTCCGTGGCCGGGTTGCTCGAGCGGGTGATCATGATTTCGATCAGGTCGATCGCCTTCATGTACTCGCCCTCGTAGACCGGGGCGACCTTGCTGGAGAAGCGGGCCGACTTGCGCGGAAGCAGCAGCGGGAATTCGCTGGTGAGGCTCCACTTCCCCTTCTCGACGCCTTCGAGGAAGGTCGCAGCGACCGCGATCTTGCTGGTGCTCGCCATGGGGAAGCGCTGGTCGCCCAGCACGGTGACCATCTGGCCGCTCGTCAGGTCGATGGCGGCAACGCCGATCCGGCCGTTGGAGCCGTCGGCCAGTTCGGCCAGCCGCTGCTCGAACGCATTGTCGTAGATTGCCTCGAAGCTTTGCGGCGCACGCAGTTCCGTGCCGAGCGCCGTATCGAACTGTTTGAGGTAGGAATTGTCCTGCGCGCTAAGCGTGGTCGGGGCTGCGAAGGCCAGCGTCGCTGCCAGGATTGTCTTGCCGAGGTTCTTCATCCGCATACCGTTACGTATAGCACAGTTTGGTTAGGGCCTGCTTAACGTAACGGAATCGAGCAAATCAAGCGCGCCCGCGACAGAATGTGTCGCAAGCACGCCCGATGCTTGTTTATCGGCGTCAGGACGCGTTACGCGGACGCAATCACCTTCTCGATCCGGTCGGTGCTCTGTCCGGTCACGGTCTTGTCGATTTCGCCCACCAGCCTGCTTTGCAGTTCGGAATGATAGTGCTTGCGCATCTCACCGAGAGTCTTCGGATCGGCGATGATGAGCACGTCCGTGATCTCGCCGGAAATCGCCTTGGCATTCAGCCACTCGGCTGCCGCGGCACCGTGGGCAAGTTCTTCGAGGTCGGTACGGCCAAGTTGCCGACCGATCTGGTCCTGGTGACGCACGCCTGCGCTGAAATTGCTCGGGCTGAGGTCCGGCTTCTGCGCTTCCGAAAGTCGGGGCTCGAAGGGCTTGCCCGTATTGCGCATGACGGTGAAGCTTTCGCCGTCGACGATGGCGACATGGGCCTTGTGCGGCACTTTCATGGGATATCTCCTCTGGCTCGGTTGATGTCTCATCCTGTCAACGGACGAGGGAGCGATCCGGTCCGCCAATCCAGCGCGCTGCGCGCTCGCCCTGCCTTTCATGGTTCGACGAATTGCCAACCATCACGGGCCAACGACTTGAGCCTATCGCTTTCCGGCTTGACCGGCCTTGATCCATGCCAACTATGTGCCCCGCCAAGGTTTGGGTTGCCCCGGGGGACTGACATGAAATCGATTATCCGCGTAACGGCTGCTGGCCTGTTGCTTTCCTCTTCGCATGCGGTGCTGGCACAGGACGTGCCCATCGTGCTGCCCGGCGCGCCGGGCGAAGCGCCGCGCGTCATCGACAAGACCGAAGCCGTTGCGCTTTCGGACACGTCCTATTCGCCCGCCGACGTCGCCTTCATGCAGGGCATGATCGTCCACCACCAGCAGGCCGTCGACATGGCTGCATTGGTGAAGGAACGTACCAATAACGATGCCATCCTGAAGACTGCCGACCGTATCGAGGCGGGTCAGAAGGACGAGATGAAATTCATGCGCGAGTGGCTGGAAGCGCGCGGAGAAGCGGTCACCATGCCGCATTCGGCGCATATGGGTCACGCCGGTCACGGCGGCATGAAGGGCATGGCCAGCGGTGAGCAGATGATGGCGCTTGCTGCCGCTCGCGGGACCGAATTCGACCGCCAGTTCCTCATGCTCATGGTCGCACATCACCAGGGCGCGCTCGACATGGTCGAGGCCCTGCACGATGCCCCCGGCAGCGCTTACGAACCGGTCATGTTCGAATTCACGAACGAGGTCGTCAGCGACCAGCAGGCCGAGATCGAGCGCATGAACGCCGTGCTCGCCGAACTGTCGACCGACCCGCGCGCCACGCTGGCCGCCGGTTTCCGCGACGCTGGCGAGGCGATTTCCGGCCTGCGCCTGGTCGTCGCACAGCCCAAGCCCACCGGCTTTTTCGATCCTGCCAACCCCGCCGGCCTCCAGCCGCGCATAGAGAAGGACAAGGACGATAAGGACGAGAAGGGCGGCAAGGCCAAACCGGCCAAGAAGGCTGCGAGCGAGGACGGCGAGGAAGAAAAGCCGCGCTTCGGCAAGCGTGGTTCGCTGCTCGACTTCGCCAATACCGACATGGCCTTTTCCGGCGACCTGATGGTGGCGGGCAATTATCACGGCTTCAACGCCTATCGCCTTGGCGAAGACGGGGTGCCGCAGCTGGTCAGCTCGGTCGTCTGCCCGGGCGGGCAGGGCGACGTCTCGATCGTCGGCGACCTGCTCGTGATGAGCGTGCAGGACAGCCGCGCGCGCGTCGATTGCGGCCTGCAGGGCGTCAACGGCAAGGTGAGCGAGGAACGCTTCCGCGGCCTGCGTATCTTCGACATTTCCGACATCACCCGCCCGCGCCAGGTCGGCCAGGTGCAGACCTGCCGTGGCAGCCACACCCACTCGATCGTCACGGCCGACGACAAGACCATCGTCGTCTATAATTCGGGCACGTCCTATGTGCGCGACGAGAAGGAAATGCCGGGCTGTTTCAACACCGCCGGTGACGAGACCGCTCTCTTCAGCATCGACGTGATCGAGATCCCGGTCGCCAATCCGGCGGCGGCCCGCATCGTCGACAGCCCGCGCGTGTTTGCCAAGGACGGCCAGATCGCCGGCCTTTGGCGCGGCGGGGACCACGGCGAGGGCACGCAGGACACCAATGTCACGAACCAGTGCCACGACATCACGGTTTTCCCGTCCAAGAAGATCGCTGCCGGCGCCTGTTCGGGCAACGGCATCGTGCTCGACATCTCGGACCCGCTGAAGCCGACGCGTATCGCCGATGTGACGGACAAGGGGTTCGCCTACTGGCACTCGGCCACCTTCAACAATGACGGCACCAAGGTGCTGTTCACCGACGAATGGGGCGGCGGCGGTCGTCCGCGTTGCCAGGCGGGCGATCCCGTGACCTGGGGTGCCGACGCCTTCTATGCGCTCAATGGCGACAAGCTCGAATATCGCGGTGTCTTCAAGCTTCCCGCTCCGCAGAGCGACAAGGAGAACTGCGTCGCGCACAACGGTTCGATCATCCCGGTCCCGGGCCGCGATATCTTCGTGCAGGCATGGTACCAGGGCGGCATTTCGGTGATCGACTTCACCGATGCGACCAACCCGGTCGAGATCGCCTATTTCGACCGTGGCCCGATCGACAAGGACCAGCTGATCACCGGCGGTTACTGGTCGGCCTACTGGTACAACGGCCGTATCTACGCGACCGAGATCAGCCGCGGCCTCGACGTCTTCGCGCTCGAACCCAGCGAATTCCTCACTGCCGAGGAAATCGCGGCAGCCGAAGCGGCGCAGTACTCGGGCGGCGTCTTCAATCCGCAGACGCAGACCGAAGTGACCTGGCCGGCCGATGTCATCGCGGCGGTGGAAGCAAGCCGCAAGGGCGGCTGACCAGTCATTCCGTAGACGAAAAGGAGAGGCCCGGCGGATCGCTCCGCCGGGCCTCTTTCCTTTCGGCAATGGTGCCGGGCTTAGAAGCCCATGCCGCCCATGCCGCCCATGCCACCCATGTCGGGCATGCCGCCGGCCGGCTTGTCTTCCGGCTTGTCGACGATGGCCGCTTCGGTGGTGATCAGCAGGCCGGCAACCGAGGCTGCGTCCTGCAGGGCAGTGCGAACAACCTTGGTCGGGTCGATGACGCCGGCAGCCACGAGGTTTTCGTAGGTGTCGGTCGCGGCGTTGAAGCCGAGCGTTTCGTCATTGGCGTCGACCAGCTTGCCGGCGACAACGGCGCCGTCATGGCCGGCGTTGGTCGCGATCTGGCGAACCGGAGCCTGCAGCGCACGGCGGACGATGTCCACGCCGCGGGTCTGGTCGTCGTTCGCGCCTTCGAGGCCGTCGAGAGCCTTGGTGGCGTAGAGCAGGGCGGTGCCGCCGCCCGGGACGATGCCTTCTTCGACAGCTGCGCGGGTTGCGTGCAGCGCGTCGTCGACGCGGTCCTTGCGCTCCTTCACTTCGACTTCGGTGGCACCGCCGACCTTGATCACGGCCACACCGCCAGCGAGCTTGGCAAGGCGTTCCTGCAGCTTCTCACGGTCATAGTCCGACGAGGTGTTGTCGATCTGCGTGCGGATTTCCGAGACGCGGGCCTTGATGTCGGCTTCGTCACCGGCACCGTCGACGATGGTGGTGTTGTCCTTGTCGATGGTGACGCGCTTGGCCTGGCCGAGCATGCCCAGCGTGACGTTCTCGAGCTTGATGCCGAGATCTTCGCTGATCATTTCGCCCTTGGTCAGGATCGCGATGTCCTGCAGCATGGCCTTGCGGCGATCGCCGAAGCCCGGAGCCTTGACCGCTGCAACCTTGAGGCCGCCGCGCAGCTTGTTGACCACGAGGGTGGCCAGCGCTTCGCCTTCGATGTCTTCCGCGATGATCAGCAGCGGACGGCCCGACTGGACAGCCGCTTCGAGCACCGGAAGCATCGCCTGCAGGTTCGACAGCTTCTTTTCGTGGATCAGGATGTACGGGTTTTCGAGTTCGACCGTCATCTTTTCCGGGTTGGTGATGAAGTAGGGCGACAGGTAGCCGCGGTCGAACTGCATGCCTTCGACGGTTTCGAGCTCGAATTCGAGACCCTTGCTCTCGTCGACGGTGATCACGCCTTCCTTGCCGACCTTGTCCATCGCTTCGGCGATCTTCTCGCCGACTTCACGGTCGCCATTGGCCGAGATGATGCCGACCTGCGCGATTTCGTTCGAGCCGGACACGTCCTTCGAACGGCCCTTGAGATCTTCGACGACCTTGGTGACAGCGAGGTCGATGCCGCGCTTCAGGTCCATCGGGTTCATGCCGGCGGCAACCGACTTCATGCCTTCGGTGACGATGGCCTGGGCAAGCACGGTGGCAGTGGTGGTGCCGTCACCGGCGGCGTCGTTCGCCTTCGATGCGACTTCCTTGATCATCTGCGCGCCCATGTTCTCGAACTTGTCCTTCAGTTCGATCTCCTTGGCGACGGAAACGCCGTCCTTGGTGATGCGGGGTGCGCCGAAGCTCTTGTCGATCACGACGTTGCGGCCCTTGGGGCCCAGCGTGACCTTCACGGCGTTGGCGAGGGTGTCGACGCCGCGCAGGATGCCTTCGCGCGCGTCGCGGCCGAACTTTACGTCCTTGGCTGCCATTGGTGTTTCTCCTGGAATTCTGTCTGGTGGTTGGAAGCGTCAGAGGATCGGGCTCAGCCGATGATCCCCATGATGTCGCTTTCCTTCATGATCAGCAGGTCTTCGCCGTCGAGCTTGACCTCGGTGCCCGACCACTTGCCGAACAGCACGCGGTCGCCGGCCTTCACGTCCAGCGGAGTGACGGTGCCGTCTTCGGCCTTCGAGCCGTTGCCCACGGCCACGACTTCGCCTTCGCTCGGCTTTTCCTTGGCGCTGTCGGGAATGATGATCCCGCCGGCGGTCTTTTCTTCTGCTTCGATGCGACGCACGAGCACACGGTCGTGCAGCGGACGAAATGCCATGTTGATGACCTTTCTACTGAGAGTGAATGTCTGGATTGGCACTCCCACCCGGAGAGTGCCAGCGGGTGCGCATTTGGTAGCGCCCCGGCGCGGAGTCAACGGGTCGGCGAGGAAAAAATTTGCCCCGTGCAGGTCGCGGCGTGCGCGATCCTAGAAGGCGTGGTGTGGCTCTGCCGTGAGGCCGAGCGTTTCGCGCCTCGCCCAGCGCCAGGTCAGCAGTCCGGCCGAGAATACCAGCCCGATGGCCAGCCCGATCCACACACCGGTTCCCTCCAGCGGAGTATAAAAGCCGAGCCAGATTGCCGTCCCGAAGCCGGGCACCCAGTAGCTGAAGACCGCGATCAGCATGGGGACGCGGGTATCCTGCAGGCCGCGCAAGGCGCCTGCTGCAACCGCCTGCACGCCGTCGAACAGCTGGAACGCGGCGGCGACCTTCATGTAGCGCACGGCAAAGACCACCATGGCGGCGTTCGCGGCGAGGGTCGGATCGATATAGATGCGCAGGAGCAGCATCGGTGCGGCGAGCATGAGGATCGCGGTGATGCACATGAAGGCGCCGCCCATGGCGATACCGACCCAGCCTGCCCGGCCCATCGCCGCGCGGTCGCGTGCGCCATAGTGATAGCCGACCCGGATGGTCGCCGCCTGCCCCAGGCCGAACGGGATCTGGAAGGCGAGCGCTGCAATCTGCAGGGCGATCGTGTGGCCAGCCAGCTCGGCCGGTCCGATGCGGCCCATCAGCAGCGCGGCACCGCTGAACAGGCCGGCTTCCGCGATGATGATGATCATCACCGGCGTGCCGAGGATCACCAGCTCGCGCATTCTCGGCCATTCCGGTCGCCACCAGTTGCCAAGGATGCGGTAGCGGCGCAGGCGCCGGTCGAGGCGGATGGCGACAAGGTAGCTGGCAAGCTGGACGAACGAAGTCAGCACGCTCGCCAGTGCAGAGCCTTCGAGGCCGAGCGCCGGGGCACCGAGATTGCCGAACACGAAAGCGTAATTGAACACCACGCTGGCAACCAGCGCGACGCCCGTGATGGCAGTGGCGAAAACCGGACGGCCGAGCGCGGAAACGAAATTGCGCAGGACGCTCGAGGCAATCATCGGCCACATGGCGAACATGATGATGACGAGGAAGTCTCCCGCCCGCTCGGACAACGCGTCGTCCTGGCCCGTCAGCCGCATCAGCGCCTCGCCCTGCCAGCAGATCGCCATGCCAACCAGCGATGCGACGACCGAGAGCCACATGGCCATGCGCACCGAGCTGCGAACCTCGCGGACCGAATGGCGGCGCCGGCCCAGTTCCTCGGCGATGAGTGCTGCGACCATCCCGACCAGGCCGGTGAAGGCCCACATGGTCAGGCCGAACAGCGCAATCCCGAGAGCGGAGGCTGCCAGTTCGCGCTCGCCCAGCCGCGCGACGAATATCACGTCGACCGCATGGACCAGCATCTGCAGCAGGTTGGCGAGCGCGAGCGGCCAGGCCAGCCGGAAGGTCGCCGCGATTTCCTCGCGCCAGCCGTCACCGCCCGCGGGCGTGGGCGCAAGCGGGCGATCACTGCGCATGGCCCGCTCGATAGGCCAGCCGGGGACACTTACCAATCCCGCGCCCGATTCTGGGCCTTACACGGTGACAAACTGGCACCGCTTTGCCACACTGCATTTCGTGATGACGCAGCATCGCACGCGACTGGGACGAACAGGTGAACGAGACGAGGACCGAGGAAACCTCAGCGGACGAGGCCGACCGGCGACGCCGGAAACCCCGCCTCGTGCTTCGTCTCAATACCGGCGTCGGCCAGTCGGGCCGCGCCTTCGACGCGGAAATCATGAACTTGTCGCACAGTGGCATGCTGGTGAAGACGCAGGCGACGCTTGCCTTCGACGCGCCGCTGGAGGTGGTCTTGCCGCAAGTGGGGCCCACGGTGGCGAAGGTCGTCTGGTTCGACGACCAGCTATACGGCTGCAGTTTCGCAACGCCGCTTACGCCGGAACAGCTTGACGCGGCCAACGAGGCGGCATCCGATCCGGATGAAACGCACGGCGTCGACCACGCTACGCTGGGGGGACGCATCCGCCACCTGCGCAATCGCCGCGGCATGACCATGCGGGGGCTCGCCGCCGCTGTCGGGGTCAGCAAGCCGACCTTGTGGAAGTGGGAAAGCGACCAGGTGCGGCCGCGGCACAAGACCATGCAGCGCCTCGCCGACGAGCTGGGAGTGAGCGAGCTGGAACTGGTCTACGGGGCCCCGGACCTCGGTGAACCGGACGAGATCGTGCAGGGGTCCTTGGCGGAAATCGTGCGCGATGCGAAAAAGCGCATCGCCGAGGCGGCCGGCGTCGATGAGGCCAAGGTCGATGTCTCGATCGATTGGGGCGACGGCGAATAGGCCGGCGCCCGGCTCAGTCCATCAATACGAGCCGGTCCCTTATCGCGTCATAGCGCAGGTCCAGTCCCCCACGGCGGACGGCATCGAGCGAAAGGCGATCTCCCTGCGGAAGCTTCGCGTCGTCCATCGCCAGCCCCAGCCGTTCGAGCGCGGCCATGAGGTCCGCGCGCCCGATTTCGATACGGGTCGCATCGACCAGGATAATGGGCAGCTCGGTCTGCGGGCCCTTTTCCCGCGCCAGCGCCTTAGTCACCCGCATGCCGTCCGGCCCGGGATTGAAATTGGGCTTGAGCGAGTAATCGAGTGCGAGGATGTTCCTGTCGGAGGAGCCGCGCGGCGACGACCCCATACGAGACGGCTCCGGTGCGCCGGGCGTCTGCGTGGCAACTTCGGCAAGCTTGGCCGCCTGTTCACCCGTGTCGGCGCGCTGCGCCCCGTGGCCGAAGTCGACCACGCTTTCGGCAGGCGCGGGTTCGAGCGCTACGCGCAGGATATCGCGCGAGGGATCATGGGGATGGACTGCCGCCGTCGAGGCGAAGGCAAGGAAGACGACGAGGAACGTGACCGCCAAGGTCGCGGCGATGACCCCCAGTTGCATGACCTTGGTCTTCCGCGGCTGGGGAGGGGCGCAGCCCATGTCAAACCGCCAGTCGCAATCCGGCTAGCACAACCGCTCCTGTCGCGATCGCGAGACCGTAAGGCATCTTGGCAAAGTCGTCCTTGCGCGCGCGCAGAGCGGGACTGAACTTCCTGGCGAACAGCCAGAAGATGGCCATCACGCCACCCATCAGAAGGATGACAAGTGCAAGGGCCGGCGCAAGCTGGATCGGAAAGAACGCCGCTACTGCGGCATAGAACTTGCCGTCGCCTGCCCCGAACATGCCGCCGGCAAATAGCCCGTAGCCGATAAGGAAGGCGGCGACGACATGGGCGAAATGCAGGCCAATGCCGACCGATCCTGCCGCAGCGAAGGCAAAGCCAAGACCGGCGATGGCAAGCGCAAGTGACAGGTAATTGGGCAATTTGCGCTTGAATACATCGATGAGGGCACCGATGAACGATAGCGCCGCGAGAACCCCGAAGGACAAGGAGGCTATAGCCATTTCGAGCGATTATTTCTTTTCTTGCTCGACCTTGGGCACATTAAGGCTGACCCGCACCGGATAGCCCCTGGCAGGCGTGGCGGATACGCGCGCCTCTTTCCCGATGCGCACGCGCATGGGATAACCGGATGTGGCACCGACACGAATTTCGGCCGGACGGGCAGAAGCGCTGGTGTGCATCTGTTGGCCGTTCACACTTACCCGCACGGCCGGCTTGGCGGGTGCGTCAGCCACTTCGGCCACCGAGACACGTACGCGCTCGGGCGCGGCGAGAGGCTGGGGCGCGCCGAGCGCGATGCGCGAAGACGTCGCGCCGCGGGCGAGGGTAATGCGGCGTTCCTGCCCTCCGCTCATCACCACGCGTTCCTGCTCGGCCGGCATATCGGGGCGCACGGCCTCGTCGGACTTGGCGAATTCGGTGTAGGCTTTGCGAGCCTCCTCGCGCTGGGCGTAGAGCGTGCGCAGGTCCTGGCCGAGGTCGCTGGCATAGAAGCGGTCGAGATTGGCAGCGAACTTGGTCTCTTCCGGCGCCAGCGTGACGGCAGCACGGAAATAGCGTTCGGCCAAATCGCCGCGGCCGAGGCGGGCGTAGGCTACTCCAAGGGCATTGGCAGCTTCAGGCGCGGTTTCGCGATTGAGCGCGGCCCGCTGCAAGGCGGGCAGGGCGTTGCCGATCTGGCCTTCGGCCAGCAACCGGCGTCCTTCCTCGAGATCCGCTTCGCCGAAGACCGGCTGGCTCGCCCGCGAATGCTTGCCGAGATCGAAAGCGCTGAGGAAGCTCTGGCAACCGGACAGCGGCATTACCACCGCCAGGGCTGCAAGGGTTGCGGGGACTTTCTTCATGTTATCCTCCTGCCAGTGCGGGACCAAGTTCACGAACAAACCCGATTATTGCGGGCAAAGCCAATACGCCAACCATCACTGGAAGCATACAGGCCACCAAAGGGATAGATACGAGTACCGGAATGCGGTGAGCTTTTTCTTCAGCACGCAGACGTCGAGCTTCCCGCATTTCGCCAGCATAGATCCTAAGCGTGTCAGCTATGCTGGTGCCTAGTTTGTCCGATTGAATCAGGAGTGTAGAAAAGGAACGAATCTCTTGCACGCCTGAATTGTCGGCGAGCTGACGCAGAGCGAGTTCTCGTGATGCGCCGGCACGCATCAGTAGGGTCGTTTCAACCAAGAGCTCTGCTATTAAGGTATGTGATCGGCTCATCTCGCGGCCAACTTTGTCGAGCGCCGCCTCTAGGCCCAAACCCGCTTCGACACAGACCAGAATGAGATCAAGTGCGTCCGGAAAGCCGTTGATGATCCGTTCTTTACGCCTGTCGGCCTTTGCGCGGACATATAGATTCGGCAAATATAGACCAGCTGCCGCTAGTATAGAGCTTACTAGATAAAGTTTAAAAACCGAAGGAGGATCGCTATTAAAAAAAGAAAGAAGCAGATAAATTCCAGGTATTGTGAATATTAACATTATTCTTGCAATAGTAAATGTTCTAACTGCAGCCTTGCTCCGATAGCCGGCCATGCGCATCTGTTGCTCTAGCTTCAAATTATTCTTATCCGTCAGGCTTATGCCGGACTTTTCTATGGTATCAGCGATCTTGACCCATCGATCCTTGCGCTGATCTCTTAACAAATCGACTTGGGAATCGACCGAAGCAGCTGCATCAAGCCGAGCAATCTGGCGGCTCGCGCGCCTTCGGGCCTCAATGCCATTTACAACAATCAAAATTGCGCCGGTAACCAGAGCAAAAACAATCGCTAGGGCGATAATACGGAATGCGGTGCTTGAGGCTGCAATCTCTAACATGTCACACCTTGAGGTTGATCATCTTGCGCATGACTATGACGCCAATGATGTATAGCGACACCAGAAACACCCAGCCCCAGATGAAAATTGGGTCGTCCGCTACGTCCAAATAGAATGATGGCGCCGCGAGGAACGTCATTACAAAGGCGAAGACGGGCAATACCGAAAGCATCCAAGCGGTCATGCGACCTTCGGAACTTAGAGCACGGACTTTGAGATAGAGGGCCGCGCGCTCACGAATTACGTTGGCCAAGTTCTCGAGAATTTCCGCAAGGTTGCCTCCGGTTTCCCCTTGGACAGAGAGCGAGATGACAAACATTCGCATGTCTTCGAGTTGCCAACGCTCGGCCATTGCATCGAGAGCCATCGTGAGATCGGCACCATAGGTGACCTCGTCACTCACCAACCCGAACTCAGATCCGATGGGATCTTCCATCTCTTGCGTGAGCAAATCGATTGCGGAAGCGACAGGATGGCCGGAGCGAAGGGCCCGGACGAAGATGTCTAATGCAACGGGAAATTGGCTCTCAATTTTCTTTCGTCTACCCGTCGCCATGCGCTTGAGGACAAGATAAGGGAGCATAATTCCAGCAGCAATTGCGAAGATCAAGCACACTTGGACTGCGCCGAAACCCAATTCTGCACCAGTACCCAATGCAATTGCCAAGGCGATGACAAATAGTATGGCCGCGCCGACCAACATCGCCACAACGACCTGCGATACACTCCAACTAACACCGGATGTGTAGACATTGTGTTCGAAAGAGACGACCGCATTTCGGATCAATGACGGCAAGCCTTCGTGTTTTCGAGGACGGTTCTTCAATAATTCGCTGTACAGTTCCTCGCGGTTGGTTCCGCTTTGGATCATTGTCATTCGACGGTTTGCTGCCGCAGAATGAGCTCGCTTTGATGCGACTACTCTTCCAATCGTTTGGAATAATAGGAAGGCAGCTGCGAAGATTGCCAGCAGGAAAACGATGCGGATGATTTCTGTCGCCATCAGCCGATCTTCATGTCCGGACGGAACAGGTCGGCGGGAAGCGTGATGCCATGGGCTTCGGCGTCGGCGAGGAACTTGGGCCGGATGCCGGTTGCCTCGAAGTGTCCAAGCACGCTGCCGTCTTCGCCGCGGCCGGTCATCTTGAAGCGGAAGATTTCCTGCATGGTGATGGTCTCGCCTTCCATGCCGGTCAGCTCGGACAGGCTCTTGATCTTGCGGCGACCGTCGGAAAGTCGGCCGACCTGGACCACCACGTTGATCGCCGAGGCAATCTGCGCACGCGAGGATTGCGAGGTAATGTCGATCCCGCTCATGCCGATCATCTGTTCGACACGGCTGAGTGCATCGCGCGGCGTATTGGCATGGACCGTGGTCATCGAGCCGTCGTGGCCCGTGTTCATGGCCTGCAACATGTCGAAGGCCTCGCCGGCGCGCACTTCGCCGACGATGATGCGGTCGGGACGCATACGCAGGGCGTTTTTCACGAGATCGCGCTGGGTAACTTCGCCCTTGCCCTCGATATTGGCCGGTCGCGTTTCGAGCCGCGCCACGTGCGTCTGCTGGAGCTGGAGTTCCGCCGAGTCCTCGATCGTGACGATACGTTCTTTCTCGTCGATGTAGGAGGACATCGCGTTCAGCAATGTCGTCTTACCCGAACCGGTACCGCCGGAGATGAGCACGTTGCGGCGCGAGCGCACGATCGCCTCGAGCACCGGTTCCATTTGCTCGGGGATGCTGCCGAGGTCGATCATCTTGGCGATGCTGATCGGCTTCTTGGCGAACTTGCGGATCGAGAGGAGCGAGCCGTCGAGCGCCAGCGGTGCGACGATCGCATTGACGCGCGAACCGTCTGCAAGGCGCGCATCGACGAAGGGCGAGCTTTCGTCGACCCGTCGGCCGACCGCGCTGACGATCTTCTGGATCACGCGCATGAGGTGCTTTTCGTCCTGGAAGCGCGTGCCGACCCGTTCCAGCTGGCCGCGCTTTTCGACGAAGACCGTCTCCGCGCCGTTGACGAGAATATCGGTGATGGTGTCGTCCGCCAGCAGCGGTTCAAGCGGGCCGAGGCCCATCAGCTCATCGACCAGTTCCTGGACGAGCTGGTCGCGTTCCTCGCGGTTCAGCGGCTCGTCGAAATCGGCGAGTAATTCGGGCAGCATTGCCGCGATTTGAGACTTGATTTGCTCAATCGGTGCTTGGTCGAGCAGGGCAAGGTTGAGCCGGTCCAGCAGATTGCGATGGATCGACAGCTTGAGCTGCAGCATCTTTTCGGTCCGCTCGTCCTTACGGCCGAAAAGAATACGTTGCTCCTCTTCGGTCGAGATGGGCTCGGACGTGGTTGCAGAATGGTGATCCTGATTCTGGCTATCATCTAGTTTGATCTTCCACATGTCAGCTGTCCTTCTCGATCTTGTCGCCGAGTGCTGCTGCCAATTCCGCAAATTGTTTCGAAAGTTTCGCGCGCTTCTGAAGGTGCGAAACTGCATAACCTTGTAGCTGTGCTTCCTCGAGGAGAGAGGGATCATCCTCAAGCATCTGTTCGACCGGATGGTGGAGGAGCTCCTCCATCTGGGAGGCATCTGCCCGCTTGAACAATCCGGATTCACAGCGATTCAACACGATGGCGATCGACTCGCGTGGACGGCCAAGCATTTGGAGAAGCGACAGCTTGCGCTTTACGTGACGCAGGGCTGAGAGTTTACCCACGCCTACAAGCACCACGACATCAGCGGAGAGCAAGACAGGCATTGCCCAGTTTGCAATCGTCGATGGCATGTCAAGAATTACAAGGTCGTAGCGCTTCCTGGTTTCACGCAGAACCTGGGAGACCGCCTCGGCTGGTGCGCTTTCAATCGGCTCTATTTCGTCCGGCGCGGCTATGAGATCGAAACCGTCATCACATTTCATCGCGACCGAGCGGATCAGTTCATCATCTATCCTGCCGACTGCACCGAAAAGGTGATGAATTGAGAGCTTGGGGTGTTTGTCTAGATAGGCTGACGCGTCTCCGCTCTGCAATGACAGGTCAATCAGGGCAGTACGAGCGTTCTCGCCGAGATGTTCGGGCATCAACGGGGCAAGCTGAGTAGCAACTGTCGTTGCGCCGACCCCACCAGCGGCACCGATGACCGCGATGACGGGTGCAAGTTCGACAGGGGCTGCCGGCGTTTCGCTGACGCGCGCTACATCGATAATCGCAGCAACGAGTTCTTCACTCGAAAATGGAAGTTCGAGCACGTCGGATACGCCCTTGCGCAAAAGAGAGCGCACAGTCGCAACCGGTGCGGCCTGCAGCCCCGCGATCACCGGAAGATTGGGCCTCAAGGCACGAAGTCTTTCCAAGCGCGCCAGGGACGAAGGATTGTTGGAATCGATTTCCACGACAGCGATGGTCGCATGCTCGATGACGGCGGCCGGGAAGTCCTCAGCCAGTCCGGTGTTGTGCAGGGTTAGTGCGCTGTCGAGGATAGCGATGTTCCCAAGCGCCTCCTCGCGTGCAAACACGTGCACTCCATCAGGTAGCGTCATTCCGGTATCCGTGTGGTAGATGTCTGAGAAATCGGTCATCGCAAGCTCAATTCGAGAAACTTCCAGCGCTGTCTTCCGCGGTGAGGGAATAAGCGAAAGTAGGAAGGTTTAGGGTGCCGAAAATCAGCGATGTGATCGGCGTATGGGTCATCCCAGTCAGCCTGACTGTGACGATGGGAGCGACGTCCGGACCGTTGGGGTCCCCCGCGTAACCAAGGCCTGACCATTCGTATTCGACGATAAGGTTGTTGGCTGCGATGCCCGATTTTATTTCTTGCATCCGGGTCAGAATGGAATCGAAGGCAGCTTGGTTGTGACCCCAGGCAGTGCAGCTTGACGAAGTGCAGGTAACCTTGGGAAAAGATCCAGCTGGAACGACGGTGCCTTGGGGGATGCCGCCCGAAACCGCGAAACTGTAGTCGCGCAAAGTTGCCGGAATCATGTCCGTAGCCACTGCCCATCGGGCACCGATCTGGACGGCCTTTTCTGCCCGGTTAACCTGCCAGATGTAGTAGCCGACGTCGATAATGCCGATAAGGAAGATCAGCATGACCGGCAGGACCAAGGCGAACTCTGCGGCAGACGCTGCAGCGTTCTCGCGTCCATATCGCTTCAAGAGGTGAAGTGAGCTAATCATATCCCGTTCACCACTGCCTGCGCCGACGAGCGCACCTGGTAGGTTCCATCGATCAGGCCCAGCGCGCCGAATAGGGAAGGGTATGTTGCGGCGGCTGTGACTGTAACAACTGGCGCTCCGCCAGCATTGCCCTTGAAAATACCTTGCCCAGCATAGGAAATGTTACATGTATAAGTGACTGTAATTAAGTTCTTATCCCAGTTCGCTATTCGTGACGTACCGCCAGAAATCGTGCCGGTCTGGGTGACATTTCTTATTGCGTCCGCAGCTGGCGTGGTCCCATTTCCTGGGCATGGATAGTCGGAAAACGGGCGTCGACCCGCATAACGAGCTCCTTCGCGCACCGCCTGCACGATCTTCTGTTCCGTATAAAGGTAGTGGCCAGCCTCGAAGCCTCCGAAGAGCATGACCAAGAGCAATGGCAACATGAGCGCCATTTCCGCCGCTGCAGCACCGTCGTCGCGGAGAGCATAGATGCGCAGGCACATCATTCAATGAGATACGGGACGTCCTTGCGGACCTCCTGCCCTGATGTTCCGCCGCCGCCGACAGTTGTCGCGCCGATCACTTCCACATAAACGTCGGAATTGTTCGTGAAGCGCGTTCCGTCCGGACCGACGCGCCGCGCGACCGGTTCAACCAGGAACACATCTACAAACTTCAGAATATCGGCATCCGTCGTGTTTGCGCCGACATTTTCAGCGGTACAATTGATTACCGCGATGCTCAGGATGCGACGGTCGGGCGTGCTTGCAGGCGCGATACCGGGAGCCTGGCAAAAA
The DNA here is from genome assembly GCF_020171365.1 of Qipengyuania gaetbuli. NCBI lineage: Bacteria > Pseudomonadati > Pseudomonadota > Alphaproteobacteria > Sphingomonadales > Erythrobacteraceae > Qipengyuania > Qipengyuania gaetbuli. Next base: position 1,535,367 of record NZ_JAIUZO010000002.1, read on the forward strand.
GGTGTGCCCTGATGCTCGTAGTTTACCGTTTTGATCGGTGGAGATGTCCTGGTGTGCTGGAAGGTCCGCCTGTTGAGATTGGCAAGACGCTGTTCGTAATCATAACGATATTGCTGGTAGCGGGTCGGCATCGCTCGGCCGGTAAGCTCGGCGTAGCCATAGTTCGACCAGGTAGTGGGCATCGTGCCAAGCCCGTTGGTCGCATAGTAGGCCGCACGGTCCCAGTTGCCATCGCCGATACGAGCACTTCCGTTTCCTGAGCAGTTGCCTGCCAAGCTTAGCGCATGACACTTGTCTCGCGGATAGCCCATCGGTTGCGTATTAGACGGGTCGATATTGTTGACAGCATCGACAGGACGATAGGGTCGCGGGCCAACCTCGAAGCCGCCCGGGCCGATCGCACAGGAACCGCCGCTACCGCCAGGCGCCACTTCACGCACCAGGTCTATCCGGCTGTTGGCAGACGGCGGGCAGAATGTGTTGCCATTGCCGCAGGCGTTGTTGAGGCCGTTCGCGTAAATCCCGAAGCGAACATTCAGGGCGTCAAGCACGCTAACCTGCTGCCCCGGCTTCACGTCGGCACCGTCGATCGAGACACAATCGCCCGGGAAGTTTTCGCGACCCAGCGTCTGTGCCGTTGCGACTGCACCATTGCCTGCATTGGTCTCGAGATAACCGAATACGCCTGGCCCGTAGCTGCCGGTGGGCTCATCGGGGTCCTCACCGGCACCGTTTTGCCCGTTTACGTTGGCGACGAGGCGAATGCCTTTGCCGACATAATTCGCAATGGTGAATTCCGGGTCGTTGCTTTCGTTCGGATTGCACATCATCACCGGCGGGACTTTACAGATCGCCGAGCCAAGGCCCGCGACTGCAAGAGCGATCCCGTCCGCGTTGGCGACGCCGGTGACCGCAACGAGTGAATACGTTACCTCACGCCCGTCGATAGTTACCTCGACATAGTTCGCATCGTCATCGCCTGTGGCGAGGGTGAAGTTGTCCCGGTCGGTATATTCCGAGAAAAAGCGGATCGCCGGGAATGCCGAACACTGGTCGGCGGAAACTCCCACGGCTGTGCCGACCGTCAACGCATCATTACCGTCTGCCAGCAGGGTGGTGTTCGAAACCAGTCCAATGGCGGCATTGCCAGCCCTGGCGCAGGCACCAACGCGGCCGTCGAGCTGGGTCGCGGCGGCAAGGGCTGCCTGGTCCGCGCCGTTCTGCAGTTCGGAATCCATCCCCGCCATGCGGGCATAGTCGAAGCCCAGGCCCGCCATGGCGACGAGCGGGATGAGGGCCAGCGCATAGGTAGCAGCGACTGCGCCGCTCTGGTCCTTGTGGAACCGCCTCAGATGGTGAAGTGCGCTGGCCATCGTGTCATGTCCTATCAGTCCGGCTCTTCCGTGGTGGAAACGCGCTCGGGCTGTTTGACCTGGTCGTTGCGAAGGCGATCGATCGCGCCGACGGAGTTGTCGGCCGAAGTCGGCGGGATCGGGTCTTCATAGACCGGATTGGGGTCGATCACCTGCGCTGCCATGGTCCGGCGGTTCGCCTCGCCCCAGGTGGCGTCGGCCATGAAATCCTCGCCGCTGCCGGTGGCGCAGCCGGCAACTGCCAGCGTGCCGCCTGCCAGAGCAAGGGTGCGAATGAACTTAGAATTCATAGTCATCGGCGCCCTCCTGCGCGGTGGTTTCGGTGCCCTGCTGCGTGTTCGCCGGGGTTGCCCCCTGGATCGGCGGCAGGTCATTCACGCGGTGCGCATTGCCGTTGAGCAGCACGTCCGCCTGGATCGGGTCCTTCACGCGGTCGGTCGGCAGCTGCACCAGTTCGGGCCGGATCGGCGCGACGAGGCGCGGCGTGACGATGATCAGCAGTTCCGTCTCGCCCTTCTGGAAGCCGGTCGAACGGAACAGCGATCCGATGATCGGGATCGAGCCGAGGATCGGGATCTGACTGACGGTGGTCTGGAAATCGCGCTGCAGCAGGCCGGCGATGGCGAAGCTTTCGCCGTCGCGCAGTTCCAGCACGGTGCTGGCCCGGCGGGTCTGCAGGCCCGGAATGCGGATGCCGTTCAGCGTGATCGAGGCGTTTTCGTCGATCGAACTGACTTCCGGTTCCACGACGAGGTTGATGACCTTGTTCGACAGCACCGTCGGAGTGAAGCCGAGGCTGACGCCGAAGGACTTGAACTCGACCGTGATGCCGTTCTGGCCGCCACCGCCGACCCCGCCACCGCCGCCGCTCTGGACCACGGGGATCGGGAATTCGCCGCCGGCAAGGAATGACGCGCGCTGGCCCGAAAGGGCGACAAGCGTCGGTTCGGCGAGCGTCTTGGCGAGACCTTTCTCTTCCAGCGCATCTATAGCCACATCAACGTCGAGGCCGAGAATGTCGGTGAAGGAGCGAGTTAATACGCCGAAAGTGTTGAGCAGTTCGGTCTGGCCGAGGCTGCGGTTGCCGAAATTACTGCTCGGGATGCCATCTTCAGGCGTGAAGATGAGGCCGGAGCCACTTCCGGTCACACCGGACAGCCTTCCGCCGTTCGAGGAGAACAGCGTGCGCACACCCAATTCTTTGCCGATGTTCCGCGAAACTTCGGCAAAGCGGACTTCCAGCATGACCTGCTGGCTGCCTGCCAAGGTCATCAGGTTGAGTACGTTGTCCGTGCCGCCGGCATAGGCCTTGGCCAGCTGGACGGCGCGATCGGCAACGCCTGGGTCGCTCACGGAGCCAGAAAGGATGATCGCTTCACCTGACATACGGGCATCGACTTCCTCCCCGGGGAGAAGGTCTGCCATCTGTTCGCGTAGGCTCAGCACGTCGGGGCCCACGGCGATGTCCATCACCGCGATGACCTGGTTCGACCGATCGTAAAGCGTCAGCGAAGTGGTGCCGATCTTCTTGCCCAGCACGTAGACCGAACGGTCCGAGACGGGCAGGATGTCGGCCACTTCCTCGTTGCCGATCATCGCGCGGTCGATCGGCACGTCGGCCGTGACGACCTGGCTCTTGTTGACCGGGATTTCGACCGTACCGGCGTGCATGGAAGCACCCGAATACTGCGTCTGGGCCAGAGCCGGGGTGGGAAGGGCCGCCGCGGAAAGCGCGGTGGTCAGTGCAAATGCCGCCAGGGCTGCTTTCTTAGTAACCACGGAGAGCCTCCACGGAATAGGTTTCTGCTTCGGTGCCGCGCACGACGCTCATCGTCGGACCGCGCGGGCGTGCCGGGGCACTGGCCTGTTGCGGAGCAGAACTAGCTCCGCGCGGGGCCGCCGAATAGGAAGGAGTCGCCACTGCCGGGGCAGCGCCCCCCATGCGGCGGTATACATAGCGTCCCTCCCCGCCCAGATCGTTAGCAACTACGGTTTCCGTCGCGCCAACTTCCTGGTTCTCGACATTGCGCAGCGCCAGGCTAAGTACACCGATTTCGCGGGCGAGCGCCAGTTTCTGCGCGCCGTAGATGTCGGTCTGCAGGGTGGCAGTCTTGCTCAAGACCGGTTCGGTGTTGTTCTCGTCGGCCACCTGATCGATGCCGAGGACGAGGACGTTCTCGAGCGCGACGGTGGTCATCTTATCGGTTTGCTGGGCACCTTCGCCCGGGATCTGGCGGGTCAGGATCACGTCGACCACGTCGCCCGGACGGACGAAACCGCCCACGCCGGATACGTCGTTGATTGGGATCGACACAGCACGCATGTCTTCGGGAAGATTGGAAGCCAGGGTTGCGCGGCCGTTATCGCCGCTGACCTTGGAAGCAAGGACCGGTTCGCCGGGGACGATCGGGCGTAGTGCCACACGTCCGCCCAGCATGGCCTGCTCTAATGAAGTAAAGGCCCCTTGGGGAACCGAATCGCTGGGCCAGTTGACCAACCGCACATTCGTGTCTGTTAACTGCTGGCCAAAGGCGAGGGGTTGGGAAGCGACAACGATACGGGCAAGTTGCTGCTGTTCAGCAATTTCTTCCTGTTGTTCTTCCATGCCGGAAAAATAGGCATTCGCGAGATAGACGGCGACTAGGCCGAGAAACACCGCAATGCCGGCGATCAGCAGATTCCTGCCCTGCATGGCTTAACCCCCCAGTTGAAATTATCTTGGCAAACGCCAAAGCCCGGATGACAAATGGCCCCGCTGATCGGATCAGCGGGGCCACGAAGCCATTAGACTGTAGCAGAAGTATCAATGGTGTCCGATGCGGCATTCATTGCACCCGAAATCGAGGTGCTCAGCGTACCGGTAGCAACGACGATGCCGAGGCCAACGATGGCGAGGATCAGAGCGTACTCGGCAGCCGAAGCGCCCGACTCATTGCGAAGAAAGTTCTTGAACATGATATTACCCCAAGTCTTGAATGACAATTCGCCAGGAGAGCGAAGTGTCGTCTTCTAAACAGGACCCCGGCATCTATTTCCGGATGGCCCGCCCGAGGGGGTAAGGTGTTGGAACCGGCGCGACCTTTTATTGTTTAATCGGCATGCGCCGATCCGTTTCACGCTGGCTCCCTCGGAGCAATTACAAGTTCCCGCAAACAGCCGTTACGGTCAACTTTGGTGCAACGAATCTAACATTTCTCAAATTTTCAGCAAGATAATTCGGAGAAAAGTTAATTCTGCTAGTTAACAGGCGGTAGAAGTTGCGGCTTTATCGCACTGCTCGAATCGGGAAATTGCTGATTCGGCGAGGAGTTTGAAATGATTCGCAGGCCAGCGAATGCTCGTGGGAAATTAACGGTTTCGCCGTTTCCCCTACTGGCCGCCTGGTTCGCACGCCGGAAGGCGGATCTCCACCGGCGCAGCGTTGCGCTGACCTCCTGAATCGAAAACCACCTGCGCCTGCTGGCCTTTGCTTGGCTGGCCCCGATCGCGGGCTTCATGATCGGCCGTGTTGCCTTCCTGCGGAATCGCACGCAGCCGGAATACCGCTTCGCCCTGTTCGGCCGGTGGCGGGAACTCGACCGCATCCAGGCCGAAGCGCATCCCAGTTTCGGGTCGATCGGCTTCCTGACCTCATTGATCGTGGGAATGATGTGCGGCGTGGTGATGCGCACTGGTGAATTCGTCATGATCCAGCCCGCCTTGAACGAACACGCGCCTGCATGGGCCTATACGCTGTTCCTCGCGATGAGCGTGGAAATCGCCGTGATGAATTTCTTCTACATGATCTGCTTCGTCATGGCGCTGCGCAGCGTGCCGCTGTTTCCGCGCATGCTGCTTTACGTCTGGATTCTCGACGTGCTGTGCCAGCTCTCAATCGCGCGCGCGCTGGCGGGGAAGGATTTGCCGCCTGCCATCGGAGAGCCGCTGGCCACGTTGCTCACTGCGAACCTCAATACCGTCCTCATCAGCGCGGCCATCTGGTTGCCCTACCTGATTCTCTCGGAACGTGTGAACGTTACCTTCCGCCACCGAGTGCCCTCGGAAGCGCCATTGGCCTGATTCACTGTCCTCCGGTCCCATTTTCGGACAGCAGGCAAGTTTCTCAATCTTTCAGAGCTTTAAGTGTCATTTTCTGCCCTTCTCGGGCGGGAATGGCGTTTTTTTGCTATCCATCAACTGGTTAACAACATTGAAAGATCAGGTTGTACCTGTTTCACCTAATGCAACGACACGTCCCGCAGGCGGCTCGATTCGCCCTTGCGAGGACTACAAGTCGGGCCGCGGAAATTGCTGGACGGGCACCTGCCCGGATCTTGCTCGAACAATCCTTGGGGGGTGGTACCCCGAAGATTCGCAGCCCGTATCGTTCCCGGCAACTTCCGCGTCATAGGGGGGAATTCGCTCCTCCTCCCGGCTGCAGGAAGGACCGATACGATGGACAGTTTCGAGCAGAATGGTGAATTCACCGGCGCACAGGACAGCCAGGACACCGGCGACACCCCGCGTGTCGAACGGGCCCCGGCCCAGCGCAGTGCGCGCGGCGATATCGTGCTCACGCCCGATGAAAACGGCGTCGTGGTCCTGCCCGAAGGTGCATCGCTCGAAAACCTGACCGCGTCCGGCCGCGACCTCGTCCTCGTCCTCGACGACGGCACGCGCATCATCATTCCCGAAGGCGCCATCATCGTCCCGCAGATCGTGGTCGACGGCGTCACGGTTCCGGCTGCCAACCTTGCAGCCCTGCTGACCGGCAACGAGCCGCAGCCCGCTGCCGGCGATCCGCAGAGCTCGGGCGGCAATTTCGAAGTCGATCCGGGCGCCATCCAGGCTGCCTACGACCTCGGCGACCTGCTGCCCTATACCGAGCTGCAGTTCCCGCAGCCCGAAGAGCGCGAGATCATCCCTAATGCGCCGGACCAGGATCCGGACATCATCATCGAAACGCCGGACAATCCGGCTGGCGTGATCAACGCCATCGCGACCGTTGCCGAATCGGGCCTGCCCGAACGCACGATCAACGGCGTCGATGAAAGCGAAGGCACGCAGAGCGAAACCAATGGCGAAACCGCCAACGGCACCATCGTCTTCAACGCGCCCGACGGCGTGGGATCGGTTGCGATCAACGGCGTGGCCATCACCGCGGTCGGCCAGACCTTCGTGGGCCAGTACGGCGTGCTGACGATCACCAGCATCGACTTTGCCGGCGGCCAGATCGGCTTCAGCTTCACGCTGAACGACAACCTCGTGGGCGAAACCGTCGACGGTTCGTATTCGATGACGGTCACCGACACCGATGGCGATACCGCGACCGCAACGCTGCAGATCATCGTCATCGACGATGCGCCGATCGCGCAGGACGACACGGGCTCGGTCCCGGGCGGAAGCCACGCGACGATTTCGGGCAGCGTGCTCGTCAACGACGAATCGGGCGCCGACAACTACGCGCCCAGCGGCGCGGTCAACGGCTTCGCCAATGCCGGCGGTAGCGCTGCGCCCGGCGCGACCCTGGTCGGAACCTATGGCGAGCTGACGCTGAACGCGGACGGCACCTACGAATACACCCGCTTCGTCAACACGCCCGGCGGCGTGTCGGAGCAGTTCACCTATTCGATCGTCGATGCCGACGGCAGCACCAGCACCGCCACGCTGACGATCAACATCGGCGATGCGCCCGATTCGATCACCAACGTTCCCGACGGCTTCGACGAGACCGTGGTCGAGGAAGGCCAGCTTCCGCCGAACACCGGTACGCGCACCGACGAGCCGGAAGGTTCGGACTTCGACGGCGACGACGAAACCGCGACCGGCACGATCACCTTCAATTCGCCCGACGGTGTCGGCAGCGTCACGCTCGGCGGCACAGTCATCACGCCCGGCAGCCTGCCGCAGGTCGTCTTCTCGGACGAAACGGGCACGCTGACGGTCACGGGCTACACCTATGACCCGGTGACCGGCGCAGGCACGATCACCTATGTCTACGAGCTGACCGACAACACCGGCGATGCCGACACGACCACGGTCACCTTCCCGATCGTCATCACCGATCTCGACGGCGACGTGGCATCCGACGACCTCGTCATCACCATCGTCGACGACACCCCGACCGCGCTCGACGACAGCGCGACGCAGGGCAGCGAGAACGCACCGGTTTCGGTGAACGTGATTGCCAACGACACGCCCGGCGCCGACGGCGTCGACCTGGCGACCGGCGTTGCCGCTGTCGACGGAACGCTGAGCGGTGGCGGCAGTCTTGCCTACAATGGCGACGGCACCTTCACCTACACGCCCGCCGCCGGCGAAACCGGCACGGTCACCTTCGATTATGCCATCACCGATGGCGACGGCGACGTGTCCACCGCGACTGTCACCATCACCCTTTCGGACGATTCGACCCCGCAAATCGCGGTCGAAGGCGACGACGATGTCGAAGAAGCCGCCCTGGCTGCCCGTGATGGCGAGCCGGCCGGCTCGAACGAAGCCAGCGATGGCGAGACCGCCTCGGGCGTGATCGCGATCAGCACCGGCAACGACACCGTCGCCTCGCTCGTCGTGAATGGCGTCAATGTCACCGGCGGCGGCACGGTAACCACGGCTGCCGGCGTGCTCACTATCTCGGTGAACAATGGTGCCTACAGCTACAGCTACGAGCTGAAGGACAACACGCTGTCGGATCCGGACAGCGAAAGCTTCACCCTGACGGTGACCGACAGCGATGGCGACACCGCCTCCACCACGCTGGTCATCGCCATCATCGACGATGCGCCCACCGCCAATGACGATGCGAACGCGCTCGGCGCCGGCACCTATGGTCCGGTCGGCGGCAACGTGCTGTCGAACGACGTGCAGGGCGCGGACAGCGCCGATGTCACCTCCTATTCCAGCGCGAGCGACAGCGGCGTGGCCGGCGAGACCATCCAGGGCCTCTACGGTACGCTGACCATCGCTGCCGACGGCACTTACAGCTACACCCGCGACGCGGGCACGCCGGGTGGCGTGGAGGACAGCTTCGACTACGTCATCACCGATGACGACGGCGACACTTCCACTGCGACGCTGGTCATCTCGATCGCCGACAGCCCCGTCACGCTCGACCTGCCGGTTGCCGGCGGCGAGACGACGCAGGTGGACGAGGCCGGCCTTGCTGCCGGTTCGGATGCCGCGAGCAACAGCGAATTCACAAGCGGCACCTTTACCTTCACCGCGCCCGACGGCCCGGCGGTCCTGACCATCGACGGCGCTCCGCTGGTCGCCGGCCAGACCTATACGGGTAGTTTCGGTACGCTGACCATCACCTCGGTTGGCAACGGCACGGTCGGCTACACCTACGAGCTGACCACCAATACCAACGGCGACACCACGTCGGACAGCTTCGCGATCGTCGTGACCGACCAGGACGGCGATTCGATCAGCGGCGACCTCGAAATCGCCATCGTCGACGACGTGCCCACCGCGCGTCCGGACACCGACAGCGTCACCGAAGACGGCCCGCTGCTTGCCAGCGGCAATGTCATCACCGATGCGGAGGCGAATGGCGACAATGGCGGCGACACGCGCGGCGCCGACGGTGCCACTGTCACCGACGTCGATTTCGGCGCAACCGACGGCACGCCGGGTACTCCGCTGCAGGGCCTCTACGGCACGCTGACGCTCAACGCCGACGGCAGCTACAGCTACGAGCTCGATAACACGAACGAGACTGTCCAGGGCCTCGACGAGACCGAGAGCCTGACGGAGGTCTTCACCTATACGCTGACCGACGGCGACGGCGATGACAGCGTCACCACGCTGACGATCACCATCAACGGTGCCGACGATCCGGTCGTCATCAACGACCTGTCGCTGACCGCTCCGGAAGGCCTCGTCGACGAAGACGACCTTGCCGACGGTTCGGACACGACCAAGGAAAGCCTTGTCACGAACGGCACCTTCTCGGTCGATGCACAGGACGGGCTCGAAACCCTCACCATCGGCGGCACCGCTGTGTTCGGTGCAGGCGTCACCTATCCGGTCGTCCTGACCGGCGATTACGGCACGCTGCGCATCACCGGCGCTACGCCGGTCACCGATGCGGATGGCGATACGGTTTCGCTGACCGTGACCTGGGAATACGAGCTCATCCAGAACACGCTCGATCACCCGATCGCGGACTCGCAGGACTCGCTCTTCGACGCCTTCGACGTGGTGGCCACCGATAGCGACGGTTCGAGCGCGAGCTCCGTGCTCGACATCGAAGTGGTCGACGATGTTCCCACTGCCAATGATGACGGTGTCGTCCAGGCAAACGAGAACCAGGCCTTCACCATCGACGCGCTCGACAACGACGTGTTCGGGGCCGACGGCGTCGACACCGCCAATGTCGCCAGCGTGGAAGTGACCACGCAGGCTGCGCAGGGCACCGTGACCTACGATCCGGCGACCGGCCTGTTCACCTACACGCCCGCACCGGGCGCAGGCAGCAACGGCAATCTGACCGACAGCTTCACCTACACCATCACCGACAATGACGGCGACACCTCGACCGCGACGGTGGAAGTGACCCTGAAACCCGATTCCGAGCCGCAGGGCGGCGAACGCACCGCGAGCGTGGATGATGACGGCCTGGCCGGCGGTAATGCCGCGTCGACCACTGGCGATCTCGACGCCAACAATGGCGACGACCCGGCCGACACCAGCGAAGCCAGCTTCACCGGTACGCTGTTCTTCAACGTCGGCAACGACACGCCCGCAGCAATCGCTTTCGACCCGGCGCTGGAAGGCGCCTCGGCCTCGCTCGGCACCGAGACGGTAACCTATTCGATCAGCGGCAACACGCTGACTGCCAGCAGCGCCCGCGGCGCGGTCTTCACCGTGGAAATCACCGACAGCGCGACCGGCAAATACACCGTCACCCTGCTGCAGAATGTCCTGCACGCAGCCGGTGGCGACGAGAACAATGCCTCGGTCTCGATCGACTTCACTGTCACGGACAGCGACGGCGACCAGACCACGACCAATCTCGGCATCGTGTTCGACGATGATGCGCCGTCTGCCTACGACAATGCCAATGACGTGAGCGAAGGCGGCTCCACCGCCGGCAATGTCCTGACCGACAGCGACGGCTTCGGCCTCGATGCGGCCGGTGCGGACGGTTATGCGGCTGGCGGCGGCATCGTCTCCATCAGCAGCGTGAACGACACGATCACCCAGACCACGGTCGACGTAGACGGGAACCTGGTCATCGTGACCACGCTGGGGACGCTCACGCTGAATGCGACGACGGGTGCCTACACCTACGAATCCAAGGTGGACTCGACCAATGCCGATGTGGCGGACGTCTTCACCTACACCATCCGTGACGGTGACGGCGATGAAGCCACCGCGACGCTGACGATCGATATCGACAACGTGGCCGGCCAAGTCTTCGACAATGACGCCATCGTCAACGAAAAGGGCCTGCCGACCGGTTCGGGCGAACTCGCCGACGGCAATGGTGGCAACAATAGCGATCCGAGCGAAGTCGATGCCAATGGCCAGATTACGGTCAGCGGCGCATCGGGCACGCTGGTTTACACCCTGCTCGATCCGGCGACGGGCAGCTACGGTACGCTCACGCTCGACAGCAACACGGGTGAATACACCTACACGCTGACCAGCGCGGTGGACGGCGACACGCTGGTCCCCGACCAGGGCGGCAACAACAGCACCAACACCGTCACCGGCTTCGAAACCTTCGACTACGAAGTGCGCGACACGCTCGGCAACCTCATCGGCACGGGCACCATCTCGGTCTCGATCGTCGACGATGTCCCGACCGCGCGCGACGAAACGCTGCAGAGCGTGGCGGAAGATGCAGTCGGTACCATCGGCGGCGACGTCATGGCCAACGACACCGAAGGGGCCGACGGCGCGACCGTCACCTCCATCACTGTCGGCGCGCAGACCGTCGCGGTCCCGCAGGACGGCACCGATGCCACGGTCATCACTGCCAATGGCACCTACACCATCGACATGGACGGCAACTGGACGTTCGACCCGAACACCGGCCTCGACCAGAGCGGCGGCGATATCGTGGCCGACTTCAGCTACACGCTGACCGACGGTGACGGCGATATCTCCACCGCCACCCAGCCGATCCGCATCGAGGATGGCACCGGTCCGGCCGACCCGACCCCGGGCTCTGTCACCGTGGACGACCAGAACCTGGCCGATGGCAGCACGCCGGCAGGCCCGGATTCCGCCTTCCACGTCCTGAGCTTCACCGAAGGTTCGGACGCCTTTGCCAGCTTCGTCTTCGGCGATACGTCGGGCCTGCTCGGCGGGCTCACCTGGCTGCGCGTTGACGACAACACGATCACCGGCTCCGACGGTGGCCGCCTCGTCATCACGCTCGAACTCAGCGTTTCGGGCAATGACGCGACGGTCACGGCGACGCTCGAGGACAACTACCTCGGCCACACCAACCCGCTGCTCGACGAAATCGCGACGCTCGGCTCGATCGACGTGATCGCGACCGATATCGATGGCGACACCGCTACCGGCAGCGTGCTGGTGCGCGTGTCCGACGACCGTCCGACGCTCGAGGCTGCAGCGCCGCTTGCAGATTCGATCGAGGTCGATGAAACCGCTCTCGGCGTTCCGGCCGATGCCGACTTCTCCGGCCTGTTCACGCCCGACTACAATGCGGACGGTCCGGGCAGCGTGGGCGGCTACGTCCTCGGCCTGACCGGCTCGGCCACCAGCCTGGTGGACACTGCCACTGGCGAAGCGGTCGAAGTGTCGATGAACGGCACGACCATCGAAGGCCGCACGGCGACCAGCGACGACCTCGTCTTCACGATCACCGTCGCCAGCGACGGCACCGTGACGCTGACCCAGCTGCGCGCCGTGGTGCACGCCGACGACACCGATCCCGACGATGCCACCGGCGGCCTTGCCGACGATCTCGTCACGCTGACGGCAACCGTCACCGACGGCGACGGCGATACCGCCAACGCCACGGCCAATATCGGCGGCGCCTTCAGCTTCCGCGACGACGGGCCGAGCATCGATGCAGCCGTGGTCGACCTCGACACCGTCACCTTGACGACCGAGGACGGGGCCACCATCGGGGCGAATTCCGATGCCGATGTGTCGAGCGCGAACTTCGGCAATGCCTTCAGTGTTGCCAGCTCTGCCTACGGTGCAGACGGCGCAGGAAGCATTTCCTGGGAATTCTCGCTTTCCATCGTCGGAACGTCGGGCGTGGACAGTGGCCTGACCCAGAACGGCACCACCATCTACCTCTACCAGGTAGGCGGTCTGGTGGTCGGTTCGACGCAGACGCCGGGCGGCGGCGCGATCGATGCCACGAACACCGTCTTCACCATCGGCGTTGTGGAAGCGACGGGCGTGGTCACGCTGACGCAGTTCCAGGAGATCGATCACGATCTGCCGGGCGACACCAGCGGTTATGAAAACCAGCTGGAAGCTCTGGGCACCAATCTGGTCATCCTTTCGGGCACCGCCACCATCGAAGATCGCGACGGCGACACGGCCAGCGAGACCGTGACGCTCAACCTCGGCGGCAACATCCGCTTTGCCGACCATGGTCCGGACGTGACCGTAATCGGTGCGATCCCGACGCTCATTACCGATGAAAGCTTCTTGCCCGACGGCGCGAACGCCACGTTCGCGGATGTGTTCAGCTTCGATTTCGGGGCCGACGGCGCAGGTGCCGTGAACGGCGGCAAGGCTTACACCCTCGGCATCTCGGCCACCGGCGCCGACAGCGGTCTGGACGACACGCTGACCGGCAATAACGTCTACCTCTTCCTTGAGGGCGGCGTGGTCGTCGGCCGTGAAGGTACCGATGCCATCGATGCCGCCACGGGCGAGCAGGTCTTCACCCTGTCGGTCGATGCGAACGGCTTCGTGAACCTCACCCAGCTGCGTTCGGTCGAGCATTCCGATCCCACGAATGCAAACGAACCCGCGTTCCTGGCATCTGACGACCTCATCACGCTGACGGCAACCGCCACCGATGGTGACGGCGATACGGACAGCGCGACGATCGAGATCGGCCGGGACATCCAGCTGCGCGACGCCAATCCCGGCGCTGGCAACAACACCGTCCAGCTCGACGACGATACCCTTGCCGGCGGCAATCCGGGCGGCACGGGCGACGTTACGCCTGACACCGCCTTCACCAGCGGCACGCTGGCACACAGCTTCGGCAGCGACGGCGGCACCATCGCCTTCCTGACCACGGGTGCGCCGGCCGGCTTCCAGTATGTGGCGAGCGGCAATGATATCCTGATCCAGCAGGACCAGGGCGGTTCGTGGGTGACGGTCGTGACCGTGACCCTTGTCCCGACCACCGGTGCCTATACCGTCACGCAGAACGCCAATGTGCTGCACGCGGCAGGCGGGGACGAGAACGACCTCAGCCTGCAGCTCACCTTCCGAGTGACCGATGGCGATCTCGACAGTGACGACGGCACGCTGACGATCAATATCGACGACGATACGCCGATCGCCCGCAACGACACGGATTCGATGGGCGAAGACGATGACAGCGCCTTTGGCGACGTCATCCTCGGCACCGGCACCACCAATGGTGCCAGCGGTTCGGACCTGCCCGGTGCGGACGGCGTCGGCGATCCTGCGATCCTTTCGATCACGCATCCGGGCCTCGGCAATTCGGACAACACGGCCGACGGTTCGGGCGACTATTCGGTCGTCGGCACCTACGGCACACTCGTCATGAACGAGGACGGTTCCTACGAGTACGTCCTCAACAAGGCCGCGGTGCAGATCCTCGATGACACGGAAAGCGTCACCGACACCTTCACCTACACCATGCAGGACGGCGACGGCGACACCAGCACGGCCACGCTCACCATCACGGTGAACGGTGCCAACGATGCGCCGGTGGCCAATGCCGACACCAACTGGATCGTCGAGGACGGCGGACCGATCACCGGCAACGTGATCGTCGGTGCGACCCACAACGGCGCGCCGGATGCAGTCGACCGTGCCGACGTGGCCGACAGCGATGTCGATATCGAACAGCTGTTCGTCGCCGCGGCGGACACGGGCACGATCAACGGCACCTACGGCGTCCTGACGCTCAATGCCGATGGTTCGTACAGCTACCGTCTCTACACCCAGGGCGAGAATGCCGGGGCCTACAATACGGTCCAGGCGCTCGACGTGGGCGATACGCCGCTGACCGACACGTTCCTCTACAATGCCTTCGACGGCACGGCGCAGAGCAACGAGACTTCGCTGACCATCAGCATCTTCGGTGCGAACGACGCGCCGGTCATCGGCACGGCCACCGTTGCAGTGTCCGACGAGGGCTTCACGAACGGCAACAAGGACAGCGTCGGCAATCCGACCGACACGACCAACTCGCTGGTCGCGGTGGGCGCGGTGTCGATCTCCGACGTCGACGGCGACGCGCTGACGGTCACGCTGTCGATCCCGGGCGAGACTCTGGCGGTGGCCGACGGCTCGGCCTCGGGCTCGCCGATCAGCTGGTCGCTGACCAATGGCGGCAAGATCCTCGTCGGCAGCTATGACGATCCGAATAACCCCGGCACGCCGATCACGGCCATCACGGTCGAGATCGATGATACCGGTGCGTTCAACGTCATCCAGTTCGCTCCGATCTTCCACTCGGACACCACGAGCGAGGACGTCACCCAGTTCCAGATCGACGTGAACGTCAACGACGGCACGGTCACCGAGACCAAGACCGACGCGATCACCGTGAAGATCGAGGACGACAGCCCGGTGGCCACCACAGCCGCTGCGCTTACGGCTACGAACACGGCCGGCTCCTTCCAGGCCTCGCTCGATACCGGTGATGGCAATGTCGACAACAACTATGGTGGCGACGGCGGCCGGGTGATCTTCACTGCGGCAACTATCTCTTCGCTGCAGAGCCAGAACCTGACTTCGGGCCTGTCGCAGCTGAGCTATTCGATCTCTGCCGACGGCACCGTCCTTACGGCGGTCAAGGCCGGCACGACGACCGAGGTGTTCAAAATCACGCTCGATCCCGCCAGCGCGGATGACAAGTACGTCCTTGATATGTCGCTGCCGCTCGATGCTACCTCGAACATCGACTTCAACGGTGGCGGTTACAATTTCGTCGGCGGCAACGGCTCGTGGGCAGGGTTCAACCAGCCGGGTACGACCGGAAGCCTGGACGTCCTGCTGACGCCGACGCAAGGCAACAACGTCGACTCCAGCACCGTGAACACCAACGCCAATGAAGGCGGTATCGGTTCGGGCAACTCGGTCGGAACGGGCGAGGCCATGCGCGTCGATTTCGTGATCGACCTGGCAGGTTCGCCGAAGAACGGTGCGGATTATTCGATCCTCGCCAACCAGAACCACAGCTTTGCCGGTCACTACGACGTGAACGGCGCATCGGCCCTGTTCACGCAGATCAGTGGCGGCACTGCCAAGAGCACGGTCGAACTGCGGGCCTACCGCGATACCGACACCGACAACGACGTGGGCGATGGCACTGCGGTGAACATCAATGCGGTCGTGATCGAGTACAACGGTGTCACCAAGATCATCACGACTGCCGGCAACCATGATGTGGGCGGCAACACCTTCACCGTTACCTTCAACGGGGATTTCGCCACCGTTGCAGGGGTTGTCTCCAATACCCGACTCGGCGGGATTGCCGACAACAACTACAACAGCA
Organism: Qipengyuania gaetbuli; assembly: GCF_020171365.1. NCBI lineage: Bacteria > Pseudomonadati > Pseudomonadota > Alphaproteobacteria > Sphingomonadales > Erythrobacteraceae > Qipengyuania > Qipengyuania gaetbuli. The sequence goes on from NZ_JAIUZO010000002.1 coordinate 1,551,423, forward strand.
TCGAATTCCACTGGGCCGGTGGCCAGACCTTCAAGATCGGCGACTTCAACACGATCGCCATCACCGACGATCCGGTTCCCTTCTCGGTGCCGATTTCGGTGACGGACAATGACGGCGACACGGTCAGCTCGGGCGTGCTCAACATCACCCTGAACCCGGCTGTCACTCCGGTGGTCCTCGACCTCGACGGCGGCGGCAACAGCTTCGTGTCCAAGGCTGCGGGCGTTGCCTACGACTACAATGGCGACAGCGTGAAGGCGCAGACCGCCTGGATCGCTGCCGGCAGCGCCATACTTGCCTACGACATGAACGGCGACGGCGCGGTCAGCGGGGCATCGGAGTTCGTCTTCGGCACCAGCACGATGACCGACCTCGAAGCCATCGCTGCCAAGTACGACAGCGACGGTAACGGCAAGCTCGACGCTTCCGACGATGCGTATGGTAAATTTGGAGTGTGGATCGACGGCGATCTCGACGGCGTGTCCGACGACGGCGAATTCGTCTCGCTCTCCGACATGGGCATCGTTTCGATCGACCTCGTGTCGGACGGCATCCAGTCGGTTGCGGCCGACGGCGATGTGACCGTCTTCGGCAAGTCCGCCTTTACCTGGGCCGATGGCACCACGGGCGAGGTTTCGGACACGGCCTTCGCGACCGGCGGCGCAGTCGACAGTTCGATGGAAGCGCTGCTCCAGATGACTGCCGACCTCCCCGGCACGAAGGCTCCGGCGGCCGACTTCCTCGGCGATGCGGCGCTTGCCAGCACGCTGGGCGATGCGATCTCGGACGTGGTGGCGGAAGCCGGAGTGGATGCGCTGGTGGCCCAGTTCGATGTCCGCACGACGGGCGAGAGTGGCGGCAACCACAGCCACTTCGCTGCCGAAGGCCTGCTCGATGCCATGGTCCACCCGGGCCTGGCTCAGTCGCTGGCCAGCGGCATGACGGTCGACAATCTCGATGAAGCTGCAGCCCAAGCGGGGGCGGCAGCATGAGGATCCAAGAAACCTTGCAACAGGGGAACTTGCAATGAAGAAAATAACAGCGGTGTTCACGCTGGCAGGAGCTGCGGTGGGCCTATGCCCTACCGCGGCTTTTGCGCAGGATGACTTGATGGCGATGGAGAAGGGCCAGCTGCGGCCCGAAGTCCAGCGACGGTACGACGCGGCGCTTGCGCTGACGAGAGATGCCTCGGTGGTTTCGGCCAATGACCCCCGCTACATCTGGGCGAGCGAGGCAAAGGCGCAGTGCGGTATCGCGCTCGGCTTCCTCAAGTCCAACACGAGGGACGAGACCAGCCTGCGGCGTTGCGGTATGGCCTATGCAATGATGCAGCGCATGCCGCAGACGCGGGTAGAGCCGGCTCCGGTCGCGCCGCCGCCGGCACAGTGCGGTGTCGAGGCACCGGGCCTGATCTTCTTCGAATTCGATTCCGCCACGCCGCAGGACGACGCGATCCAGACCGTCGAATACGTCGTGCAGAACGCACCCGCCTGCAACTGGCGCAGCTTCACCGTGATCGGCCATACGGACCGCGCGGGCAGCAATGCCTACAACCAGGGCCTGTCCGAGCGGCGCGCCGAAGCGGTTGCGAACCTGATGACCAGTCGCGGTATCCCCGCGGCCAGCATCTCCACCGACGCCAAGGGCGAAGAAACGCCCCGGGTGCCGACTGCCGATGGCGTGCGCGAGTTGCAGAACCGCCGCGTCGAAATCCAGGTCAGCGAATAAGAGGGGGGACGAGAAATGCGTACGACAACCCTGGCAATGACCGCAGCGCTCCTGCTTGCAGGTGCGGCTCCGGCAGCAATGGCCCAAGAGGCCGCCGATCCGGTGACCATGCAGGAGGCGATTACCATCGCCATGCAGTCCAACCCGGAAATCCTGCAGGCGCAGTACAACAAGGAGGCGATCGAGTTCGAACGCCGCCAGGCGCAGGGCCTTTACATGCCCCGCGTCAATATCGAAGCCAGTGCGGGCATCCGCCGGCTTGAGAACAATACGCGCCGCACGCTCGGTATCGCCGATGACGAGCTTTATCCGCTCGAAGCGGGCATCACCGGCGAGTGGACGGTCATCGACTTCGGTCGCCGTCGGGGCGAACTGCTGCGTCAGGCCGCCCGAGTCGATGGCGCCTCGCTCCGCGTGCTCGAACGCTCGGAGTTCATCGCGCTCCAGATCGCGCGCCAGTATCTCGACGTCCTGCTCCAGCAGCGCGTCGTGGCAGCAGCTCGTGACAATGCGGCCTTCCACCAGTCGCTGGTGGGCGACCTGTCGCGCGGCGTCGATGAAGGCTCGATCTCCATCGCCGACCAGCAGCAGGCCGAGGAACGGCTCCAGTCCGCCCTGGTCCGCAGCGAAGAAGCCAATCTCGAGCTCGAGAATGCCTATATCTCGCTGCGCCGCCTGACTGGCCTGGACCTGTCGGCTGCGACCCTGCCGCCGAACCTTGCCAGCGCGATGCCGCCGGATCTTCCGAGCGCTGTCGGCATGGCACGGCTCAATAACCCGCTGGTCCGCGAGGCGCAGGCCGATGTCGATGCGGCAAATGCCGTGGTCAAATCGGCCGAAGGCGACCTGTGGCCCACGATCGGTATCGAAGCTCGCGGCCGCGTCGGCGAGGACATCGACGGTTTCGCCGGCGAGACGAACGATGTGCAGGCGCGTGTCGTTCTGCGCTGGGACGTGTTCGACGGCGGCATCAACCGCGCCAAGCTGCAGGAAACGGTCCGCCAGGCCAGCCTTGCACGCTATGCGCTGCATGACCGGCAGCGTGCCGCGGAAGAGGATGTCAGGCTCGCCTGGCAGCAGCTCGATACGCAGCGCCGCATTACCGACCAGCTTGCCCGGCAGAGCCAGGTGAGCGACGATCTGCTGCTGTCCTACCGCAGCCAGTTCAACATCGGACGCCGTTCCTTGCTCGATGTTCTCGATGCTCAGAATACTAGGTTTAACACCCAGGTTCGTCTCGAAACGGCACGCTTCTCCCAATTGTTCGCCCAGTACCAGACACTTGCTGCTACAAACCAGTTTCTGGACGCGCTGAGCATTGCACCGGGAGCCGGTGCTAACGAGCGGGAACGCGAGCGGTTCGATTACGGACCGCCTGTCGAAGCCGAACTGCAAAGGCGCGTTGACGGAGACTGAAACGCGTAGAGGCTCGTGACGGGCATGGAACAGACAAGTGCAGACCAGATCGACGGGCGGGTCCTGGACCCGCTCGTCGAGTGCATCGCGGAAGGGGCGCGCCGGTACGGCCTGCCCTTTGCGCGCGGCCTGCTTGCGCAATTGCCGCGCAATGCCGAAGGGCTGCTTCCTTTCCACCAGGCTCCGGCAGCGCTGGAGCTTGCGGGCCTCAACTATGACGTGGTGCCGCGTCGCCGCCTGCCCAATGGCGCAGGCGACCTGCCGGCCATCATCACGCTGGCCGATCGCGGCGTCGCCCTGCTGCTCGATGCGCAGGACGAGGAACTGCTGCTGTGGCATCCCGAAAGCGGCAACGAGCTGTGGGAGCCGCGCGGCGATGTGGAGCAGGCCTATTCCGGCACGCTCATTTCCATCTACGGCGATCCCGACAAGATGCGCGCCAACGAGGCGCCGTGGCACGCCAAGGCGCGCCAGCACTGGTTCTGGGGCGAGCTGCGCCGCGAACGCCGCGCCTTCCTTCCGGTCATCCTCGGCTCGCTGCTGATCAACCTGCTGGCGATCGCGCTGCCGATCTTCACGATGAACGTCTACGACCGGGTGATCCCCAACCAGGCGCAGGAAACGCTCTGGGTGCTGGGCATCGGCGTGCTGCTGGCCTTCACGCTGGAATTCGCGCTGCGCCGCGCGCGCACCTCGATCGTCGATGAAATCGCCCAGCGGCTTGATCTCAAGCTGAGCCAGAAAATCTTCTCGCGCCTGCTCGCCGTGCCGCTGGCCGAGCGCAAGGGCCACACCGGCTCGCTTGCCGCGCGGGTGTCCGAATATGCCGTGGTGCGCGATTTCTTCGCCTCGACCTCGGTGGTGCTGCTGGTGGACGTCGCCTTCCTGGTGGTGTTCGTGGCGGTCATCGCCATCATTGCCGGCTGGCTGGCGCTGGTGCCGCTGACGATCATCCTGGCGATGATGGTGGCCGGTTACGTGCTCCAGAAGAAAGTCGTCGAAGCCTCGCAGGATGCGCAGGCCGACTACGGCCTCCAGCAGACGCTGCTGGTCGAATCGCTGACCGGCGCGGAAACGCTGAAAGCCATGGGCGGCGAGGGCGGGATGCTGTCGCGCTGGCACCAGCTGGCCGAAATCGGGGGCCATTCGCAGCTTCGCCTGCGCTCGATCAACTCGCTCGCCGTGGGGCTGGCGCAGGTTTTCCAGCAGGTCTCGACCGTCTCGCTGATCATCGGCGGCTATTATCTCTTCGCGGCCGGTGACATCACCATGGGCGCGATCATCGCCATCGTGATGCTCGCCTCGCGCTCGCTCGCTCCTGCCGGCCAGATCGCATTCCTGCTGACCCGCGGGCGGCAGGCGCAGGAAACGCTCGGCAGTATCGAGCGCCTCTTCGAAGGCGGTGACGAACGGCGCGAAGGCGCCAGCGTCGCCCCGACCGCGATTGCCCGCCCGAAGATCGAGTTCCACGACGCCGAGTTCGCCTATGGCGAGAACATGCAACCGGCGCTCTCGGGTCTCAACCTGACGATCGAGCCGGGCGAGCGCGTGGCGCTGGTTGGCCGCGTCGCCTCGGGCAAGTCGACGCTGGGGCGCCTGCTGTGCGGCCTCTACCGCCCGACCGGCGGTGCGATGCTGGTCAACGGCATCGACGTGCACCAGTACCGCCCGCAGCAGTTGCGCGAGGCGCTCGGCTTCGTCGGGCAGGATGCGGCGCTGTTCTCCGGTTCGGTGCGCGACAATCTCACCCTCGGCCGGCTGGGCATTTCGGAAGAAGACCTGCTGGCCGCGATGCGCGCCACCGGGGCCGACACTTACCTGTCGCGCGATGCCGGCGGTTTCGACCGTCCGGTGGGCGAGGACGGCCGCCAGCTTTCGGGCGGTCAGCGCAGCTTCTTGGCGCTGGCCCGTGCAATGGTCGAGCCGCGCGAACTCCTGTTCCTCGACGAGCCGACCGGCGCGATGGACAGCGAGACCGAAAAGATGTTCGTCGAGCGCCTGTCGACTGCGCTCAAGCCCGAACAGACTCTCGTCATCGCGACACATCGCCCGGCGCTGTTCGCCATTTGCGACCGCCTGATCGTGCTCGACCGCGGCCGCGTTGCGGCCGATGGCCCCATCAAGGAAGTGCTGGCCAAGGCCGGTGCGCCGCGCGGAGTGGTCTCGTGAGCGCCGCCGCCGTCACCCGCGTCCGCCGCTTCGGCGCGCTGATGATGCTGGCGCTGGCCAGCCTGCTGGTCGGCACCTCCTCGCTGCTCGCTCCGCAGGAAGCGGCGCGGGCCATGGCGCGGCTCGATCCCGAAATGCAGGCCGGACTGGTCGCCATGACCACCGGCAGCCAGGATATCGCCGAGCTCGCCGTGGAAGACGTGGACAGCGCGCGCAGCCGCAACCTCGCCATTCCGCTGAGCGGCCTGCGACTGGAGAAGACCGGGCGGTTCAGCGGCATCCCGCTTTCGTCGGCCTATTTCGGTACGGCGCGCGAATGCCTTGCGCAGGCGATCTATTACGAAGCCGCGCTTGAACCGGAATCGGGCCAGCGCGCCGTTGCACAGGTCGTGCTCAACCGCGTGCGCCATCCCGCCTATCCGAACACGGTCTGCGGCGTGGTCTACCAGGGCTACGACCAGCGCGTGTGCCAGTTCAGCTTCACTTGCGACGGGGCGCTGCTGCGCCGCCCGCAGGCCAATCTGTGGAAGCGCGCGCAGGCCCTCGCGAAGGATGCGCTGGCCGGATACGTCATGCCCGACGTGGGCACGGCGACGCATTACCATGCCGATTACGTGGTGCCGAAATGGGCTTACACCCTGGGCAAGATCACGCAGATCGGCCGCCACATCTTCTACCGCTTCCCGGGCTCGCCCGGCATGTCCGCCAGCTTCTATCGCGGCTGGGGCGGACGCGAAGTGCTGCCGCAGGTCGACTACACGCGCTTCCTCCTCGCGGAGGCCGAGGGCGCGGAGGAGATGGCGATCGACACCGGATACACGCCGGGCCTGACCGTTGTCCCCGACGTCAAGGACCGCCACGCTGCTGCCGACGTCGGCGGGCGCATCGACACCACCAAGACCTGGCGCCTGTCGATCCCCGACCCCGTCGAACTGAGCGCCGGTTACCGCTCGACCCTGGCAGGACAGGGCGAGGCCGGCGCGGTCGCAACCGATGGTTCCACGGAGATGAAACAATGACGCTCGCCGCACGCTGGCGGACAATGCCTGCCGCCCAGCGCCTGATCGTCACCGCCGCGCTCGGCATGGCGCTGCTGTTCGTCTGGGCCGCGTTTGCGCAGGTCGACCAGATCACGCGCGGCACGGGCAAAGTCATCCCGTCGAGCAAGGCACAATTGGTGCAACCGGCCGAACCGTCCGTGATCGCCGAGATTCTCGTGCGCAACGGGCAGAGCGTGAAGAAGGGCGACCTCCTGGTCCGCCTCGACGACACGCAATCTTCCGCAGCGCTCGGCGAACTCGAAACCGAGAACCAGCGGCTTGCCGTTCGTGCCCAGCGGCTCGACCAGGAAGCGTCGGGCGGCAGCATCGGCTGCGAGGCCGGCAGTGCCTGTGCCGAGGAAGCGCGGCTTGCCCAGGCCCGCCGTGCGACCGCCCAGGCGCGCGAGACTTCGCTTGCATCGGCTGTAGAGCAGCGTCGCCGCGACCTTTCGGAAGCCGAAGCGACTGCCAGCAGCCTCGAGAGCAGCCTGCGCCTTGCCCGCGAGCAGGTGGACATGCTCCGCCCGCTGGCGGCCAAGAACATCGTCCCGCAGACCGACCTGCTGCAGGCCCAGCGTGAAGTGGTCGACCTGCAGGGCCGCCTTGCCGCCGCGCGGCAGGCTGCGGGCCGTGCTTCGGCCTCGATCATGCAGGCGCAGGCCGATCTCAGCCAGGCGCGCGCCGATTTCCGCCAGCAGGCGCTGGCCGAGCGGAGCGAGATCGCCACGCGCATCGCGGTGAACCAGGAAAGCATCCGCGGCGCATCCGCACGCCGCGACCGCAATGAATTGCGCGCGCCTTCCGACGGCGTGGTCAACGATCTGCAGGTCAGCACGCAGGGCGGCTTCGTCAATGCGGGCGAGCAGATCATGCAGATTGTCCCCGTGGGCGACAAGCTGCTGATCGAGGCGCGCATTTCGCCTGCCGACCGCGCCTTCGTGAAGGTCGGCGACGCGGCGAACGTGAAGGTCACCGCCTACGACTTTTCGATCTACGGCGGGATCAAGGGCCGCGTGGCGCAGGTAAGCGCCGACAGCATCTTCGACGAGGTCGAGCGCGAGGCCTATTACGCCGTGGTCATCGAGACCGATCGCGCCTTCATCGAGAAGGGCGGGGTCCGCCTGCCGATCGTGCCGGGCATGGTCTGCGATGTGGAGATCATGACCGCCCGCCGCAGCGTGCTGTCATACCTCTTCAAGCCGGTGAACCGCGCTTTCGACAGGGCAATGACCGAGCGCTGACCAGCGCCGGGGCGCGGCTCAATAGCCGTGCAGCCAGCTCTGTTTCGCACCCAGGCTCATGACCGGGCGATAGCCGTGGTCTGAGCGCGCATCGAGCGGTGCATCGCCGACATTGTCGAGCATCATCATGCCGTGGTCGGTTTTCACCAGCAGCACGGCGTGGTCGCGCCGGCGGATGAGGTCGCGGGCAAGCGTGAGCATCATGTCCTCGCGCGCGACACCGGCGGCGGCGAGCAATTCCATCTTGAGCAGCGCGAAATCCTCGCAATCGCCCTTGCCGAGGCGCAGCGTCGTGGCGGCATCGGCCCAGTAGTCTGCGCGGCCATAGAGGTCGCGGTCCTCGGCATGACGGATGCTGCGATTGACCCAGCGGTTGACCGAGGCAACGAGCGCCGACTTGTCGGTCTTGGCGGTGCCGATCGCGGCCAGCGTGGGGCCAAGGTTGCTGCGGGCGCGGCTGACGCGGGCGAAGGCCCCGTCGAAGCTGGTATGCCCCACCGGCACCATCTTGCTGCCTAGGACGAGATTGGCGTCTGCGCGGCGAGGGCCGGGGGCCGGTGCCAGCGCCGGCTGCGCTTGTGGGCGCAGCACGAAGGACAGCGGCTTCACGGGATCGAAAGCGGGCCGTGCGGCGAAGGGGCTGGCCACGCTGCAACCGGCGCTGCGTGCGGGCGAGGGCGCTGCGGCAGGTTCCAGCGGCTTGGCCGGCACGCCTGCAAACAGCGGGTGGTCTTCCTTGACGCCTTCCTGCTGGGCGCGGATCGCGTCAAGCGCGCTCGATCCGCCGAGGATGGCGGCGGACTTGCTCTGTGCGGCAGGGGCGAGGTCTGCGGGCACCGATGCGGCGCCTGTGCTGGCGGCGCAATCCTCTGCCGGCGCAAGGCCCGGCGCGGCCCGCATCAGCACTTCCGCGCTCGCCGCAGAGGCGCTGGCCGGCAGCATGGCTGCAAGGGCCGCACCCGCCAGGGCGAGGGAAATGCCGTGCTTACCGCGGCGCAGGGAGATTGGTGCATCGACCATGCCCCCCTGCTAGTGGGTCGCGGTCAAGACGAGGTTTCGCGCTCTGGTTAACGGCGAGGAAACGCTTTGGCGCTTCATCGGCGCGAAAGCGTGGGGAGATTAGGAGCGGCCTTCCCCCCAATTCCAGCGAGGATCGCGCGATGCGTGCCTGCCGCCTCTGGCTACCCCTGACCCTGACTGCCGCGCTGCTTCCCGCCGGTGCATCCGCGGGCGAAATCTACGGCGGCGCCTATGCCCACGGCGTCGATACGCCCTTTACCTTCGATACGGGCGAAGGCGGCATGGACGTCCAGGCGGGCTACCGTTTCGACGAGATCGAGGCGCTTGGCGCGCTGGGCGGGCCGCAGCCCTATGTCTTCGCGTCGGTGAACACTGCAGGTGACACGAACTTCGTCGGCATGGGCGTCAGCTGGCAGGCAGATATCGGCAGGATCTACCTGCGCCCGGGCGTCGGCCTCGTGCTCCACGATGCGCCCGCGCTGCGCGTCGATCCGGAAACGGGCTACCGCACCGACCTCGGCAGCCGCGTGCTGTTCGAGCCCGAACTGGCCATCGGCACGCGCCTGGACCAGCGATGGTCGATCGAGGCCAGCTGGGTGCACATCAGCAATGCGAGGCTGTTCAATTCCGAGCAGAATCCCGGCATCGACATGATGGGCCTGCGGGTGAATTACCGGATGTGACAAGTCGTATTTATAGAAGGTTCGTTTTCGCTTTCTTGATTGCCCGGCTATGACCGAAATAGCATGACTTTGTACGTAAAGTCTTGTGACCCGAGATAATTTCGAAAACTCTGATCGCGCTTATTCGTGTTTTCTTCCAGAGTTTGAGGCTCATGGCGACACCTTGAAATGCGAGAAAGCCTGGCAATGCGCCGAATAATATCAACCGTCGCCGCAATTTCATTGCAATCCAGCTGTGCGGGCAAATTCGTACGAGCGCGGCACTTAGCAGGAAGCAGAGGAATAAATAACCGCAAAGGCAACCCAATATGACGTTCATGATAGCAACCCCCTCAAATTGCGCAGCAAAGTGACCGCCCAATCAATTCTCTGCAAGTGCAACAACATATCAATATTGCACCAAAAGCCTGATTAATTTGAAGAATTTCTATAAATCACTTGGCCGCATAAGAAAAGGGCGGCGCCTTTCGGCACCGCCCTTTCCGTGATCAGCGTAGGCTGTTCGAAGCGTAAGCGAAAAGCTTACTTCAGTTCGACGGTGCCGCCGGCTGCTTCGATCTTGGCCTTCACTTCTTCGGCCTCGGCCTTGTTCACGCCTTCCTTGAGCGCCTTCGGGGCGCCTTCGACGAGAGCCTTGGCTTCGGTCAGGCCCAGGCCGGTGATGGCACGGACTTCCTTGATGACCTGGATCTTCTTGCCACCGTCGCCGGTGAGAATGACGTCGAATTCGTCCTTCTCTTCAGCAGCGGCGCCAGCGTCGCCACCACCAGCAGGTGCGGCAACGGCAACAGCAGCGGCGGCGCTAACGCCCCACTCTTCTTCGAGCGCCTTGGCAAGCTCAGCGGCTTCCATGACGGTCAGCTTCGACAGTTCTTCAACAAGCTTGGCGATATCGGCCATGATGTTTCACTCCAAATAATAGGCCGGGGTGCCGGATAGGCTCTGCCCCGATGAATATGTGTTCTGTGCGAGAACCAGCTCTTACGCGGCTTCCGTGGCGGCATATGCGCCGAAGACACGAGCGAGCTTGCTTGCGGGTGCGTTGACGAGCTGGACAACCTTGGTTGCCGGCGCGTTGACGAGGCCCACGATCTTGCCACGCAGCTCGTCGAGGCTCGGCATCGAGGCGAGTGCCTTGACCCCTGCTTCGTCGAGCACGGTCGCGCCCATCGATCCACCGACGATTTCAAGCTTGTCGGTGGTCTTGGCGAAGTCCACCACGGCCTTGGCCGCAGCGACCGGATCCTCGGAATAACCGAGGGCGGTCGGACCCGACAGGTACTCTTCGAGACCTGCGTAATCGGTGTCCTTCAGCGCGAGCTTGGCGAGACGGTTCTTCGCAACCTTGTAGGACGCACCGGCTTCACGCATCTTCGTGCGCAGTTCGGTCGACTGGGCGACCGAAAGGCCCAGGTTGCGGGTCACGACGACCACGCCAGCCTGGTTGAAGACTTCGCTGAGCTGGGCGACCGAATCGGCTTTCTGCGAACGATCCATGCCATACTCCTTCACTATGACCCCGCCGGAATGGACCGGCGAAATCGGCTACGTTTGTCCATGCTGCAAACTGCAACACGGGCGAGTCCGTTGAGGGGGAAGGAGTGCGCCAATTGGCGCGAAACAACGGTTTACCCACGACTGGGCGAACCGCCGGAAAATCTCTGTTCCCCGTCTAGGCTGGAAATTAAGGTCGGGCAGATCCCGGCCACCAACTGTCTCGGACGGATGAAGGCGAATACAAAGAGACCCGCCTTCGGGGGCGGGCCTCTAAGCATTCCTGCGATTCTGTCAAGCTTTCACTGGGCTTTCTGGTAGGCGAGCAGATCGCCCGGCTGGCAGTCGAGTTCGCGGCAGATCGCCTCCAGTGTGGAGAAGCGGATCGCCTTGGCCTTGCCGGTCTTGAGGATCGACAGATTGGCGAGAGTGAGGCCGACGCGTTCCGCGAGTTCGGTCAGCGTCATGCGGCGGTCGTGGAGCAGGTCGTCGAGCTTGACCATGATTGCGGTTCCTTCTGAATCGGCGCCCATCACACGGTCCCTTCCAGGTCGGCGCGCATTTCGGTTCCCTTGCGGAAGACGCGGGCGAGGATGAACAGGGTGACGACCATGACGACGCCGCTGAGGTCGATCGAGGCATCGACGGTCGCGTCAGTCTCTTCCATCAGCTTCGCGATGTAGAGGCCGGCCCCTGCCGCCGGGATGGCGAGCAGCTGGATGCCGAGCATCAGCCACGCCATCGAGGTCAGGCGCTGCGCGTTCTCCGGCTTGAACGGATCTCCTTCGCCGACCGTGTCGACGATGCGCCGCATCCGGTCGAGGAACAGGAAGGCCATGACGACGATCGCCAGCGCGAGCAGCATGACCAGTACTACGGCGAGCGTGGGGAAAACGAAGTCGGGATTGCCGAGTTCGGCGCGGACTTCGACGGTCGCCTTGTCGCGCAGGAAGATGACGAGCGGGAGTCCGACCACCACGGCGGTGGCGGCGAAGCCCATGATCGCCTGGCCGATCAGGATGATGATCCGGCCGATCGCGAGCAGCGGGTCGTTGGGAATGATGCGGGCCATGGCTGGTCCTTTCTCTACCGGGTCAGGCGATGAGCGGCGCGGATACCACCGCCATCTGAGCAGACGGCACGGTCACGACAGTCTGGACCGAAACGAGGGTGATGACGATGGCGGCAAGCGCCGCGGCGAAGTGGGACTGGAAACGGGACATTTATCGATCTCCTTGCATCTCAATATCGATAATCAATAATCCGAGTCGCACTTATTGTCAATCGATAATATCGAAAAACAATATCTGAATTAGCGAGAGGCGATAAACGGGCCTCGCTCAGGCCCCAGGAGCGGGATTTGGCAGGCGCCCCGCTTCACTCTATAAGGCACGCAAGGGGAGGGCTGGTCTTCATGGTTTTCCGGATGCTGTTCGTCAGGCTGACGGTGTTCTACCTCGTCGTGACCGGCGCGGTACTGGGCGTGGTGGCGCTCGATCCCTCGCTTGGCCATTTCCTGCCCATCGGCGGCGCGCAGACGCTGCTCAGCGCAACCTCCGGCGATCCGCTCGGCGGGGTGCAGATCGGGGCGGAAAAGGTCGCCAACCTCGGCAGTTCGATCCTCTGGCTGTTCGTCGCCGTGGCCGGGGCGATGCTGACGACGATCCCGGTGACCTGGACCTATATGGCCAGCCGCAACCGCGCGGAATACGACCAGGCGCTGGTCGAGACGATGATCGTCCTGCCCATCGCCGTGACCGCGATCGTGGTCATGGTCCACAACTCGCTGGCGCTGGCCTTCTCGCTGGCGGGTATTGTGGGCGGCGTGCGTTTCCGCAACACGCTCAAGAGTTCGGGCGATGCGATCTATATCCTGCTCGCCATCGGCATCGGGCTGGCCGCCGGCATCGGCGCGCTGGAGATCGCGCTCGTGATGACGGTGATGTTCAACTACGCCTTCGCGCTGCTCTGGATGGCGGATTACGGGGCCAAGGACGGCACCCACCGCTACCTGCGTTCGCCCGAGGCCTCTGCCGGCGGCAAGGATGCGGACACCGACCGCCACGACCAGTCGGGCGAAGGCAGCGAGGTGGGCTGACCGCCCGCCCTCAGCGGCACTTCTTCAGCAGCTTCTTCCCGATCGATTCCTCGTCCTCGATGTCCTCGTAGAAGGTCGCGAGGTATTTCGTCATGGCCGCCACGGTCCCGGCATCGGCTTCGGGCGTTGCGGCAAGGCTCGCTTCGAGCTGGCTGCGCAAGGCGCGCATCCGTGCCGCCGCCGCAGGGACGAGGTCGTTGAACGAACAGAAGCCGCGATAGACGCGGGTGCGCACCGAATAGGTGCCGAGTTCCGGATTGGGCACGGCATAGCCTGCGTCCACTAGCCCCGAATTGTCGAAATCATAGGGCACCGGCACCAGCTCGCTGCGGGCTTCCTTGCTTGCTCCGAACAGGCGCGAGTTGTGGCAGCAATCGGTCTTCGTCGGGCCGAGCACCATGGCCCAGTCGGTATTGCCAATCATGTACTGGAACAGCGCGTAGCGGGCGGCATCCTCGCGGTCGACCTGCGCCAGCGGGGTGTTGCCAACGTCCAGTTCCTTCAGGCCCAGCCGCCGCGCCGCATCGTCCCCGTCCTCGATGAAGAAGGCCAGCCGGCGCGCATATTCGCTCACGCCGTCGCGGTAGCTGACGCGTACCAGCCGGACCCTGAAGCTTTCCGGCGTCAGGACATTGTAGAGCCGGTAGGCGGCATATTCGCGCAGCATGGTCTGTTCCGCACTGTCGCTGTCGCGGCAGTGGGTGACCAGCTTGATGCTGCCCTGCCGGTGGAACAGCGAGGCCTCGTCCGGCTTGGCATCGAAACGTACCCTCAATGGCGGGAAGCGGCACAGTTCCTTCAGGCGCCGCGAATTGCCGCGGGCGGACAGCTGGATGGCGTGGCTCTCGCCGGCAGCCGACAAGGTAGCGGGGTGGGGATCGGTCGATTTCTCGCCCCGCGCCACGATCTCGCGGATCGGTCCGTCGAGCGCGAGTTCGAGGATTTCGTCGGACGCGAAGAGCGGGGTGGGCTCGCCCTGTGCGAAAGCGGGTGGGGCACCGCAGGCAAGGGCAAGGGTGAGAGCGAGACGCTTCATCGGGGCGCTCCTTCGGACAATATCCGGCTGGTCCACGAGCCGTCGCTGCCGCGCTGGTGCGCGGTGACGCGATCGCCTTCGATTTCGAGGTAGGATGCAGGCCCGCCGTAATGGCGCGAAATGCCGGTATCGATGCGCAGCAGCCTGCCGCCGAGATCGTCCGCGATGCCGTCTCGCGAGGGCGTATGGGCGACCACCAGCCGCTGTGCGCCATAACGGGCGAGGACCGCTATCAGCTCTTCTTCGCGCGATAGCCTGGCGGGAGGGGGCGTAGTGTCATCGGCCTCGCGGACGACGTTACCGCGATACCACAAGGGGCCGAGCGGATCGTCGAGCACGCTCCTGTCGACCTCGTCCCCGGGGGCGAGCGCGGCCTGGTGGCGGCGGTTGATCGTCGCGATATCCTCTGCCGACCGTTCCGCGCTGAGGCCGCCATGCGCGAAGAGGGTCGGCCCCAATTGCACCACGGCAGGCAGGGTGGCGGCCCACAAGCCCAGCTCGCCCCCGGCGCGCCAGCTGCGCCGGTGCTCGATCATGCCGAGCGGCGTTTCGGCCAGCCAGCGCCGCTTGATCTCGTCGATCGGCAGGTCGGGTTTCGCCGTCCGGTAAAGCTCTGCCAGCCGGTCGCGCTGGGTGGCCCAGACATCGAGCCGCACCGCGCGCGAGCTTCGGTCGCGGAAGGCCTCGTATTCGCCGGGGTGGACGTAGCGCAGATCGCCGGTGACGTTCATCGCCTCGTGATTGCCGAGCAGGACGATGACTTGCCCGCCGGCCGCAGGCGCTTCGCCGGACAGCCGCTGCAGCTGGCGGATGATCTTCAATGAATCCGGTCCGCGGTCGGTGATGTCGCCCATCTGGACCAGCGTCGTCCCGCCGCCCGACCAGCCGCCCTTCGCATCGACGATGCCGGCCGCGCGGGCGATTTCCTCCCATGCCTCGTAATCGCCATGCAGGTCGCCCACCGCGACGATGCGGGCAGGCGCAGGAGGTGCGGCCTCCTGCGCTGCCAGCGCGAGTGGCGCGAGCAGCAGGCTTGCCAGCAGGACCAGCAGTCGCAGCATGCGTCCTCCCCCCTTGCGAAGCCCGGTCCATAGCATATTTTTGCGACCTGCGAGGCCTGCCTGTCGTTACGTCGCAGGGCGTTTGACAAAGCCCCTGCGCCTTCCTAAATGCCCCTCGACCGCACGCTTCGAGCGAGTCCGATTCATGCGCGGGTTTCGGACACAGGATGGAAGCGGCGTTTCCATATCGCGACGCTTTTTAACGAGCTGCAGCCGCCGCCCCCACGGGCGTGTCATCGCTGCGGCCTTTTTGCGTCTCGCGATACGGTTCTCACGCGCATGAGACATCTGATTGGCAGCCCTGTCCGCGCGGGGCTGCAAGCACACGAAAAGAGGCACGAGCTCCTTTATGGCTACCAAGGCGAAGGCACCCCGCAACACGTCGTCGGGCACCGCTAAGCGGCGCATCCGCAAGATTTTCGGCGACATCCACGAAGTCGTCGACATGCCCAACCTCATCGAGGTGCAGCGTGAAAGCTACGAGCAGTTCCTGCGCTCGAACAAGCAGATCGACTACGTCTCGGGCCTCGAAAAGACGCTGCGTTCGGTGTTCCCGATCCGCGACTTCGCTGGCACCGCCGAGCTCGACTTCGTGCATTACGAGCTCGAAGCGCCGAAGTACGACATCGTCGAATGCCGCCAGCGCGGCATCACCTACGCCGCCCCGATGAAGGTCACCCTTCGCCTGATCGTGTTCGAGGTGGACCAAGAAACCGAAACCCGCTCCGTCCTCGATATCAAGGAGCAGGACGTCTACATGGGCGACATGCCGCTCATGACGGACAACGGCACCTTCGTCATCAACGGTACCGAGCGCGTTATCGTGTCGCAGATGCACCGTTCGCCGGGTGTGCTGTTCGACCATGACCGCGGCAAGACGCACTCCTCGGGCAAGCTGCTGTTCGCAGCCCGCATCATTCCCTACCGCGGTTCGTGGCTCGACTTCGAGTTCGACGCCAAGGACGTGGTCAACGTGCGTATCGACCGCAAGCGCAAGCTGCCGGTCACCGCGCTGCTCTATGCCCTCGGCCTCGATGCCGAGGACATCCTCGCCCACTTCTACGACACCGTCACCTGGAAGCGTGCCAAGGACGGCTGGGAAATCCCGTTCGTCGCCGAAAACTGGCGCGGCCGTAAGCCGGCCTTCCCGCTGGTGGACGCCAAGACCGGCGAGGAGGTCTTCCCCGCCGGCCAGAAGATCAGCCCGCGTGCTGCCAACAAGGCTGCCAAGGACGGTCTCGAAACCCTGCTGCTGCCGACCGAGGAAATCTTCGGTCGCTATGCCTCGGCCGACATGATCGACGAAAGCACGGGCCGCATCTACATCGAAGCCGGTGACGAAGTCTCGGCCGAGAACCTCGAAGCGCTCGACAATGCGGGCGTCGACAGCCTCGTGCTGCTCGACATCGACCACATCAACACGGGTCCCTGGATCCGCAACACGATGAAGGTCGACAAGGCGGAGAACCGCGACGAAGGCCTCGAGGCCATCTACAAGGTCATGCGCCCGGGCGAACCGCCGACCAAGGAAACCGCCGAAGCGCTGTTCGAAGGCCTGTTCTTCGACGCCGAACGCTACGACCTGTCGGCCGTCGGCCGCGTCAAGCTCAACATGCGTCTCGACCTCGATGCCGAAGACACCGTCACCACGCTGCGCAAGGAAGACATCCTCGCCGTGGTCAAGGAACTGGTCGACCTCAAGGACGGCAAGGGCGAAGTCGACGACATCGACAACCTCGGCAACCGCCGTGTCCGTTCGGTCGGCGAACTGCTCGAAAACCAGTACCGCGTCGGCCTGCTGCGCATGGAACGCGCGGTGAAGGAGCGCATGAGCTCGGTCGACGTGTCGACCGTCATGCCGAACGACCTGATCAACGCGAAGCCGGCCGTTGCCGCCGTGCGCGAGTTCTTCGGCTCCTCGCAGCTCTCGCAGTTCATGGACCAGACTAACCCGCTGTCGGAAGTCACCCACAAGCGCCGCGTTTCGGCGCTTGGCCCGGGCGGCCTCACGCGTGAGCGCGCCGGCTTCGAAGTCCGCGACGTCCACCCGACGCACTATGGCCGCATCTGCCCGATCGAAACGCCGGAAGGCCCGAACATCGGTCTGATCAACTCGCTCTCGACCTTCGCGCGCGTCAACAAGTACGGCTTTATCGAGACGCCGTACCGCGTGGTGAAGGACAACAAGGTCACCGACGAGGTGATCTACCTGTCCGCCATGGAAGAGCAGAAGCACACCGTCGCACAGGCTTCGGCCGAACTCGACGCGAACGGCGGCTTCGTGGAAGAGCTCGTTTCGGCCCGCCAGGCCGGCGACAACCTGATGGCCCCGCGTGAAACCATCACGCTGATGGACGTCAGCCCCAAGCAGCTCGTCTCGGTCGGTGCATCGCTCATTCCGTTCCTGGAAAACGACGACGCCAACCGCGCCCTGATGGGCGCCAACATGCAGCGCCAAGCCGTTCCGCTCGTGAAGGCGGAAGCGCCCTGGGTCGGCACCGGCATGGAAGAAACCGTCGCCCGCGATTCCGGCGCGGCCATCACCGCCAAGCGCGGCGGCGTGGTCGACCAGGTGGACGCGACGCGTATCGTGATCCGTGCGATCGGCGATGTCGAACCCGGCCAGTCGGGCGTGGACATCTACACGCTGCAGAAGTTCCAGCGTTCGAACCAGAACACCTGCATCAACCAGCGTCCGCTGGTGAAGGTCGGTGAGACGGTCGAAGCCGGCGACGTGATCGCCGACGGTCCTTCGACCGACCTCGGCGAACTGGCACTGGGCCGCAACAGCCTCGTCGCCTTCATGCCCTGGAACGGCTACAACTACGAGGACTCCATCCTCATCTCCGAGCGTATCGTGAAGGACGACGTCTTCACCTCGATCCACATCGAGGAATTCGAAGTCATGGCTCGCGACACCAAGCTCGGGCCGGAAGACATCACCCGCGACATCCCGAACGTCGGCGAGGAAGCGCTGCGCAACCTCGACGAGGCGGGCATCGTCTACATCGGTGCCGAAGTGCACCCGGGCGATATCCTGTGCGGCAAGATCACGCCGAAGGGCGAAAGCCCGATGACGCCGGAAGAAAAGCTCCTGCGCGCCATCTTCGGCGAAAAGGCCAGCGACGTGCGCGACACCTCGCTCCGCCTGCCGCCGGGCGTTGCCGGTACAGTCGTGGAAGTCCGCGTCTTCAACCGTCACGGTATCGAGATCGACGACCGTACCCGCGCGATCCAGAACGAGGAAATCGAGCGCCTGCGCAAGGACGCGCAGGACGAGCGCGCGATCCTCAACCGTGCGACCTACAACCGCCTGCGCGACATGCTGCTCGGCCAGACCGCTTCGGCCGCCCCCAAGGGCGTCAAGAAGGGTTCGGAAATCACCGAGGAACTGCTGGAAAGCGTGGACCGCCACGAATGGTTCAAGTTCGCGGTCGCCGACGACAACCGCCAGGCCCAGCTCGAAGCGGTGAAGTCGCAGTACGACGAGAGCGTCAAGTTCATCGACGAGAAGTTCGAGGACCGTAAGGAAAAGCTCGAACGCGGCGACGAACTCGCTCCGGGCGTGCTGAAGATGGTCAAGGTCTTCGTTGCCGTGAAGCGCAAGCTTCAGCCGGGCGACAAGATGGCCGGCCGTCACGGTAACAAGGGTGTGATTTCGCGCATCCTGCCGGTCGAGGACATGCCGTTCCTCGAAGACGGTACGCCGGTCGACATCGTGCTGAACCCGCTGGGCGTGCCTTCGCGCATGAACGTCGGACAGATCTTCGAAACGCACCTCGGCATGGCGGCCCGCAACCTGGGCATGCAGATCGGCCAGCAGCTCGACGAATGGAAGGCTGCCAACCCGAATGCAGAGGAAGATTACGCCAAGGCCAAGCCGCCTGCAGCCGTGATCGACCGCCTCAAGGAGGTCTACGGCGAACAGTATGTCGAGGCGATCGACAGCCGTTCGACCGAAGAGATCGTCGAGCTGGCAAGCAACCTGCGCTACGGCGTCCCGATGGGCACTCCGGTGTTCGACGGCGCCCGCGAAGGCGACGTGACCGTGGAGCTGGAAAAGGCCGGCCTCGATGCGGACGGCCAGTCCGTCCTCTACGACGGCCGCACCGGCGAAGCGTTCGACCGCAAGGTGACCGTGGGCATCATCTACATGCTCAAGCTGCACCACCTGGTCGACGACAAGATCCACGCACGTTCGATCGGCCCCTACAGCCTCGTCACCCAGCAGCCGCTGGGCGGTAAGGCGCAGTTCGGCGGCCAGCGCTTCGGGGAAATGGAGGTCTGGGCACTCCAGGCCTACGGTGCAGCCTACACGCTGCAGGAAATCCTCACCGTGAAGTCGGACGACGTGATCGGCCGTACCAAGGTCTACGAAGCCATCGTCAAGGGCGACGATACCTTCGAGGCCGGCATTCCCGAGAGCTTCAACGTGCTCGTCAAGGAAATGCGCAGCCTGGGTCTCAACGTCGAACTCAAGTCGCTTACCGACGACGAAGACGACGACGGCCTCGCGATCGCGGCGGAATAGGGGGGCGTTTCGCTCCCCACCGCTTCCGCCCGAAAGAATTAACCCGACAGGGATTTAAGTCATGAACGAACTGACCAAATTCACCAACCAGCTCGCGAAGCCCGAGACTTTCGACGAGATCCAGATCGGCATCGCCAGCCCCGAGCGCATCCGCTCGTGGTCCTTCGGCGAGATCAAGAAGCCTGAAACGATCAACTACCGTACGTTCAAGCCCGAACGTGACGGCCTGTTCTGCGCGCGCATCTTCGGTCCGGTGAAGGACTACGAATGCCTTTGCGGCAAGTACAAGCGCATGAAGTACAAGGGCGTCGTCTGCGAAAAGTGCGGCGTCGAAGTGACCGTGACCAAGGTCCGCCGCGAGCGCATGGGCCACATCGAACTGGCCGCGCCGGTCGCGCACATCTGGTTCCTGAAGTCGCTGCCTTCGCGCATCGGCCTGCTGCTCGACATGCAGCTCAAGCAGCTCGAGCGCGTGCTGTATTTCGAAAGCTACATCGTCGTCGAACCGGGTCTCACCCCGCTGGACAAGTTCCAGCTGCTGACCGAAGACGAACTGCTCGAAGCGCAGGACGAGTACGGTGAAGACGCCTTCTCGGCCAGCATCGGCGCAGAAGCCGTCAAGATGATGCTGATGGACCTCGATCTCGAACAGGAGAAAGAGGACCTGCTGGAAGAGCTCGCGACCACCAAGTCGAAGCTCAAGCCCGCCAAGATCATCAAGCGTCTGAAGGTCGTCGAAAGCTTCATCGAATCGGGCAACCGTCCCGAGTGGATGATCCTCGAAGTCGTGCCGGTCATTCCGCCGGAACTGCGCCCGCTCGTCCCGCTGGACGGTGGCCGCTTCGCGACGTCGGACCTCAACGACCTCTACCGCCGCGTGATCAACCGTAACAACCGCCTGAAGCGCCTCATGGAGCTGCGCGCGCCGGACATCATCGTCCGCAACGAAAAGCGCATGCTGCAGGAAGCCGTCGACGCGCTGTTCGACAACGGCCGCCGCGGCCGCGTCATCACCGGCGCGAACAAGCGTCCGCTCAAGTCGCTCTCCGACATGCTCAAGGGCAAGCAGGGCCGCTTCCGCCAGAACCTTCTGGGTAAGCGCGTCGACTATTCGGGCCGTTCGGTCATCGTGACCGGCCCGGAACTCAAGCTGCACCAGTGCGGCCTGCCCAAGAAGATGGCGCTCGAGCTGTTCAAGCCGTTCATCTACGCCCGTCTCGACGCCAAGGGTCTCTCGATGACCCTCAAGCAGGCGAAGAAGTGGGTCGAGAAGGAACGCAAGGAAGTCTGGGACATCCTGGATGAAGTCATCCGCGAACACCCGGTCCTCCTGAACCGCGCACCGACGCTCCACCGTCTCGGCATCCAGGCTTTCGAGCCCGTGCTGATCGAGGGCAAGGCAATCCAGCTCCACCCGCTGGTCTGCGCCGCGTTCAACGCCGACTTCGACGGCGACCAGATGGCCGTGCACGTCCCGCTGAGCCTCGAGGCCCAGCTGGAAGCGCGCGTCCTGATGATGTCGACCAACAACATCCTCTCGCCCGCCAACGGCAAGCCGATCATCGTGCCTTCGCAGGACATGGTGCTGGGTCTCTACTACCTGTCGATGGAACGTCAGGAGAAGAAGCCCGAGTTCACCGAAGACAGCGACGGCAACAAGGTCGAGAAGCTGCCCCTGTTCTCGGACATGGCGGAAGTGCACCAGGCGCTGGAAATCAAGTCGGTCACGCTGCACTCGAAGATCATGGCCCGCGTTCCCCAGGCGGACGAGGACGGCAACGTTTCGATGAAGCGTTTCGTCACCACTCCGGGCCGCATGCTGATCGGCGAATGCCTGCCGAAGAACCACAAGGTTCCCTTCGACATCGTCAACCGCCTGCTGACGAAGAAGGACATCGCCGACGTGATCGACGAGGTCTACCGTCACACCGGCCAGAAGGACACCGTGCTGTTCGCCGACGCCATCATGGCGCTGGGCTTCCGCCACGCGTTCAAGGCCGGCATCTCCTTCGGCAAGGACGACATGATCATCCCCGATGCCAAGGTTGAACTGGTCGAAGCGACCAAGGCGCTGGTTGCCGATTACGAGCAGCAGTACCAGGACGGTCTCATCACCCAGCAGGAAAAGTACAACAAGGTCATCGACGCCTGGAGCCAGTGCGGCGACAAGGTGGCCGATGCCATGATGGAAGAGATCAAGTCGCAGCCGATCGACAAGGACGGCAAGGAAGCGCAGATCAACTCGATCTACATGATGAGCCACTCCGGCGCCCGTGGTAGCCCGGCCCAGATGAAGCAGCTGGCCGGCATGCGCGGCCTGATGGCCAAGCCGTCGGGCGAGATCATCGAGAACCCGATTATCTCGAACTTCAAGGAAGGCCTGAACGTCCTCGAGTACTTCAACTCGACCCACGGCGCCCGTAAGGGTCTCGCGGATACGGCGCTCAAGACGGCGAACTCGGGTTACCTGACCCGCCGTCTGGTCGACGTGTCGCAGGACTGCGTGATCGTCGAAGAGGACTGCAAGACCGACAACGCGCTCGAAATGCGTGCCATCGTCCAGGGCGGTAGCGTGATCGCATCGATCGGCGAACGTATCCTCGGCCGTACGCTGGCCGAAGACATCGTCAACGCATCGACCGACGAAGTCATCGCCAAGGCCGGCACGCTGGTCGACGAACCGCTGGTGAAGGCGATCGAGGAGGCCGAAACGCAGGTCGCCAAGATCCGTTCGCCGCTGGTCTGCGAAGCCAAGCAGGGCGTTTGCGCGACCTGCTACGGCCGTGACCTTGCCCGCGGTACGCCGGTCAACATCGGTGAAGCTGTCGGCGTCATCGCCGCCCAGTCGATCGGTGAGCCGGGCACCCAGCTGACCATGCGTACCTTCCACATCGGCGGTGCCGCACAGCTCAACGAAACCTCGCACCTCGAAGCGGTGTCGGACGGTAAGGTCGTCTATCGCGACATGCCGACCATCACCGACAAGAAGGGTCGCATCCTGTCGCTCGCCCGCAACGGCGAACTGGCCGTGATCGACGCCGAAGGCCGCGAGCGCGAAATCCATAAGGTGCCCTACGGTACCGTGCTGATGCACAAGGATGGCGCGAAGGTGAAGGAAGGCGATCGCCTGGCGGAATGGGATCCGTTCTCGCTGCCGATCATCACCGAAACCTCGGGTGTGGTGAAGTTCCAGGACCTCATCGACGGTACCTCGATGGAAGAACGCGTCGACGATGCCACCGGTATCGCCCAGCGCGTCGTCACCGAGATCCGCACCAGCGGCCGTGCGAAGAAGGAAGACCTGCGTCCGCGGCTGACCCTCTTCAACGAAGCCGGCGACGAGAACGAAGCCGCGCGCTACATGCTGGCGCCCGGTACCGCGCTCTCGGTCGAGGACGGTGCGCAGGTGCAGGCCGGTGACATTCTCGCCCGTGCCTCGCGCGAAGCCGCCAAGACCCGCGACATCACCGGTGGTCTGCCGCGCGTCGCCGAACTGTTCGAGGCCCGCGTGCCGAAGGACAATGCGATCATCGCCAAGATTTCCGGCAAGATCGAATTCGTCCGCGAATACAAGGCCAAGCGCAAGATCGCGATCGTGCCCGAGGAAGGTGATGCGGTTGAATACCTCATCCCCAAGACCAAGGTCATCGACGTCCAGGAAGGCGACTTCGTCAAGAAGGGCGACACGCTGATCTCGGGCTCGCCGAACCCGCACGACATCCTCGATGTCCTCGGGGTCGAGGCGCTGGCCGAGTACCTCGTGAACGAGATCCAGGAAGTCTATCGACTCCAGGGCGTGAAGATCAACGACAAGCACATCGAGGTGATCGTTCGCCAGATGCTGCAGAAGGTCGAGATCACCGATGGCGGCGACACCACGCTGCTGCCGGGCGAACAGGTCGACCTCGAGGAACTCAACGAGACCAACGCCAAGCTGCCGAAGAACAAGGAACCCGCACAGGGCACCCCGATCCTCCTCGGCATCACCAAGGCCTCGCTGCAGACCCGCTCGTTCATCTCTGCCGCCTCGTTCCAGGAAACGACCCGCGTGCTCACGCAGGCCGCTGTCGAGGGCAAGAAGGACACGCTGATCGGCCTGAAGGAAAACGTGATCGTCGGCCGTCTCATCCCCGCCGGTACCGGCGCGGGCATGAACCGGATGCGCGTCACTGCCTCCAGCCGCGATGCCGCCCTGCGCGCCTCGTGGAAGAAGGCCCAGGAAGCGATCATCGCTGCCAATACCGCAGAAGAAGAGCACGCGGCGGAACTGGCCCAGGGCCCCGAAGCTGCGATCGGCGACGATCCGCTGGCGGTGATGGAAGGTGAAACCCACGGCACCGATGCCGATGCGGGCGATTACCTCAACGAAGAGGCGAAGGACGGCGAATAAGCCCCCGTTCATCGCAACAAATTGAAAAGGCCCCGGAAGTCATCGCTTCCGGGGCCTTTTTCTATCCGCGCTCCGGACAGTTTGGGGAGTGTCCGATGCGAGTAGCTGTCGTCCTTGCCACCCTAGGCCTCCTGGCCTGTTCGCCCGCACCCGAAGATGCCCCGGCCAGCGCTGCGCCTGCCCTCGACGGCGATTATGTCGTCACCTTCGTCAATGAAGAAACGCCGCTGATCGGCATCGAAGGGTACGAGCCGACGATCACCTTTTCGGGCAACCGCATCCATTTCCAGTCGCAGTGTATCTACGACGACTGGTCCTTCGACCGCGCGGGCGAGGGTATCGAGACCGGCGAATGGGATTATGCCGAACCGCCCGCCATGTGCGCGCGCAGTTACGCGCCGGGCGAGGAGGCGATCATCGCCGCTATCGACAAGGCGACAACCATCACGGCTGTGCGGGGCGGGCTCTGGCTGTCGGGGCCAGGCGGGACGGTGCAACTCGAAAG
This sequence comes from Qipengyuania gaetbuli, assembly GCF_020171365.1. NCBI lineage: Bacteria > Pseudomonadati > Pseudomonadota > Alphaproteobacteria > Sphingomonadales > Erythrobacteraceae > Qipengyuania > Qipengyuania gaetbuli. The sequence continues at coordinate 1,575,835 of NZ_JAIUZO010000002.1, forward strand.
CATTCCCGACCCCGCACAGGTCGCCGCACGTGCGGTGGACCTCCGCGGATCTTGGGACCTCGTCAGCCTCGACGGCAAGTCCCTCGCGGAGCCGATCCCGCTGGAGGCGAATTTCGATCAGGTCTGGTGGGAACCCGGCTGCGCCGGCCAGTCGGTCGGTTATACGATCGATGGCGCGCGGTTCGACCTCATGGACCACAAACCTCCGGAGATGGTCTGCGACATCGGTTTCCCCGAGGAATTGCCCGCGCTCTGGCAGGCGATGGACATGGCCGACACCGTGCGCGCGGACGGGAAAAACCGCGTCATCCTGTCGGGCAAGGGACACGAGGTAGTGTTGCAGCGGCGCTGACAACCGGGCGGACAATCCCCCGATCCGGAGCAGAAAGCTATACAGCGGACCGGGAATTCGGTTACACTTGAGCAGGATGCGCGCGATCCTGCGCACAACCGGGGGCCGCATGGGAAGACCGAGCGCGAAAAGCGAAGAGGTGCGCCGCCTGCTGTTGGTGCGGCGCCTGCGGGCCGTAACCGCGGGCAATACGCTTGCGACCCTTTCGGCCATCGCTTCCATTTTCGTGCTCGTCATCGCTTTCGACGAAGCCAAGTTGGAGGTGCCGATCCTGACCTGGGCGGGCGTGGCCATCGGCCTGTTCTGCCTCAGGGCGTTCTATTTCGCCTCGCTCGATCCCGAGATCGGCGATTCTGCCTCGTTGCGCCGCGATTACCGTCGCGTGACCGCGGCGATGATGGCGTCCAGCGTGGTCTGGGCGGTCGGTTTCGTGCTCCTTGCCCTGATTGCACAGGGGCTGGAAATCGCGACGCTGGCGGTCGTCGGTACCGCGATGATGGTCGGCGTGCTGCTCATCCACCGCGCGGCACCGCAGGCCGGCTATGTCCATATCCTCATGCTGCTGGGCGGGCTGCTGGCCGCGGCCTGGCTCGCCATCGGCATCGAAGCGGCGCCCGTGGCGGCTTTGCTGCTGGTCTACGGCCTGACCCTGTGGCGGGCGGTCGGACGCATGGATGCCGCTTTCGAGGCGGCAGTTGTCGGCGATATCGAACGCGAGGATGCAGCCGCGACCGTCGCCATGCTGCTCGACGACTACGAAGAACAGTCGACCGACTCGCTGTGGATCGTCGATGGCGATGCGCGCCTTCGCGAAGTGAGCGAACGCTTCGCCAAGGTCCTGGGCCTTGACGGGGAGGCCCTCGAGGGAATGTCGCTGCTCGATCTCGTGGAGCCGGGGGAAGAGCGGGAGAGCCTGTCGCGCTACCTCGTCGAACAGCGCGCATTCCGCGACCTGCCCGTGACCATTGCGGTCGAGGGCGAACGCCGCTTCTGGCAATTGTCGGGCCGCCCGCGAATGGACGGCACGATGAGCGGGATAGCCCGCGACGTCACGGCAGCGCGGCTGATCGAACAGCGCGTCACTTTCATGGCGCATTACGACAATCTCACGAACCTCGCGAACCGCTACCTTTTCAACGAGCGGTTGCGCGAACTGCTGGGAGACAATCGGTCGCGCGGGGCGAACATCGCGCTATTCTATCTCGACCTCGATGATTTCAAGGCGATCAACGACACGCGCGGCCACCTTGTCGGCGATCGCCTGCTGCGCGAGGTCGGCGAGAGGCTTGCCGGCGAAGTCCGCCAGCAGGATCTCGTCGCCCGGCTCGGCGGGGACGAATTTGCCGTGCTGCTCGAAACGCGTGCAGGTGACGGCCTGCTGATCGAACGGGCGCACCGCTTCCTGTCGGTCGTGCGTGCGCCCTACGAGATCGACGGGCAGAGCTACCGCGTCTCCACCAGCGTGGGCGTGGCGCGCTGTCTCGAAGGCGATTGCGACGCCGAGGAACTGATGCGCCGCGCGGACCTTGCGCTGTATGCGGCCAAGAACAAGGGGCGCGACAATCTGGCCCTGTTCGAGCCGCGTCTCGACCAGGAAGCGCGCGAGCGGCGCGATATCGAGGCTGACCTGCGCGAAGCGCTAGCGCGCGACCAGATGCGTCTGCATTTCCAGCCGATCATCGAACTCGATACCGGCCAGACCACGGGCTACGAGGCGCTGCTGCGCTGGTACCACCCGACCCGCGGCGTGCTGGGGCCGGCAGACTTCCTGCCCGTGGCAGAGGATACCGGGCTGATCACGTCCATCGGCGAATGGGTCATCCGCCGAGCGTTGGAAGAGACGGTCGGCTGGGACGGCGATTTCCGCATCGCGATCAACTTGTCGACCACCCAGGTCGCCGATGCGAAACTCGTCGCCGCCGTGTCGCAGGCCTTGCGTGCCACGGACTTCCCGCCCGAACGGGTCGAGCTGGAAATCACCGAGCACGTGCTCATGGATACCAGCGATGCCAATCGCGAGACGCTGCTGGCCCTGCGCGAACTGGGCGTGCGCATCGCGCTCGACGATTTCGGGACCGGCTATTCCTCGCTCGCCTACCTGCGCCGCTTCCCCTTCAACCGGATCAAGATCGACCGCGCCTTCGTGCGCGACGTGACGCATGATCTCGGCAGCCAGGCGATCATCTCGACCATTACGCGCCTTGCCGAGGCGATGGACATGGAGACCACCGCCGAAGGGATCGAGGACCGCGCCCAGCTCGACCTCTTGCGCAAGCTCGGCGTGAAGGAAGCGCAGGGCTTCCTCATCTGCAAGCCGATGCTGGCCGAAACGCTGGCGCAGGAAGACCCGGAGCACGGGGCGAAGATCGGCCCGCCGGTCGACAAGGCGGTCATCGATTACCGCGCCGCACGCAAGGCAGCCCTGAAGCGCCGCGGAGGCCAGGCCGCGTGAGGATTGGGTTTATGCGAAGGACAGAGGAGCTGCGCCGAACTCCCGCCAATCAGATGGAACTGCGCGGCGGCGGACATTCGGTCACGCTCTTCTCGCAATAGGCCGCGCGCTGCGCTATCGGCGCGGCCATGACCACGATCACGCGTTTCGCGCCGTCTCCGACCGGGCGCCTGCATGTCGGCAATATCCGCACCGCGCTCCATAACTGGATGCTCGCGCGAAAGGCCGGCGGGCGTTTCATGCTGCGCATCGACGATACCGATGCAGAGCGCAGCCGCGAGGAATATGTCGAGGCGATCCGCGCCGATCTCGCCTGGCTTGGCCTCGAACCCGATGGCGAGGAGCGCCAGTCGCTGCGCCTCGCCAAGTACGATGCGGCATTCGAGGCGCTGAAGGCCGCAGGCCGGGTCTATCCCGCCTACGAGACCGCGCAGGAACTCGAACTCAAGCGCAAGATCCAGCTGGGCCGCGGCCTGCCGCCGATCTACGACCGCGGCGCGCTCAAGCTCACGCAGGACGAACGTGCGGCGAAGGAAGCGGAAGGCATCGCCCCGCACTGGCGTTTCAAGCTCGACCATGGCGAGCCGATCACCTGGGATGACGGCGTGCGCGGGGCGCAGAAATTCGATGCTGCCCAGCTCTCCGATCCGGTCATCCGGCGCGCCGACGGTAGCTGGCTCTACATGCTACCGAGCGCGGTCGACGATCTCGACATGGGCGTCACCGACGTGCTGCGCGGCGAAGACCACGTCAGCAATACTGCCGTTCAAATTCAGATGTTTACCGCACTGATTGCTGCACAATATGCTGCAGCAAAAATGCCGCGTTTCGCGCATGAGGCATTGCTGGTCGGGCGCGAGGGTAAGCTGTCGAAGCGCCTCGGTTCGCTGGGCTGCGATGCCTTCCGCGAGAAAGGCGTCGAGCCGCAGGCCCTGGTGGCGCTGCTCGCCCGTCTCGGCACCAGCCAGCCGGTCGAACCGATCGCCGAGCGCAGCGTGCTGGTCGAGAGCTTTGACCTGTCCACCTTCGGCCGGGCGCCCGCGAAATTCGACGATGCGGAACTGGAGCGGATCAATGCCGCGCTGGTCCACCAGATGGATTTTGCATCCGTCGGGCATCGCCTGCCCGAAGGCATCGACGAGGCCGGCTGGCATGCCATCCGGCCGAACCTTTCGCACGTGCACGAGGCGGCCGACTGGTGGCGGCTTGTGACCGGCCCGATCGCTCAGCCGGACTTTGCCGATGACGACCGCGCTTACCTTGCAGAGGCTGCGCGCCTGCTCGCGTGGGGCGACGATCCCTGGCACGCGCTCACCAATGCGCTGAAGGAGGCGACGGGGCGCAAGGGCAAGCCGCTCTTCCTGCCGCTGCGACAGGCGCTGACCGGCATGGACCACGGCCCCGACATGGCGGAATTGCTGCCGCTGATCGGCGAGGCGGAGGCGCGCGCGCGGCTGGGGCGCGCCTCGGCCTAGGCCCATTCGAGTTCTAGCGGACTTGTGCCGGACTGGACCGCGCTCTAGCGTGGCCCGATAACAAGCCAATTACGGTCGCAGGGTGCGCAGCTCTTCTAGGGAGGGAGACTATGCCTGCATTTTCACGCCGTAATTTCATCGTCGCAGGGGGCGCTGCCACCATCGCGGCTCCTGCTGCCGGACAGGACCTGCTCGAAGTCCTCGGCAAATCGACCCCGCCGCAGCAGCTCGGCCCCTTCTATCCGACTGCAAGGCCGCTCGACCAGGATTCCGACCTGACCCATGTGCAGGGCGTCCACGGGACGGCGCAGGGCGACCTGCTCGATGTCTTCGGGGTGGTGACCAACCACGACGGCTCGCCGCTCGCGGGCGTGACGCTGGACCTGTGGCAAGCCAATGCGGTGGGCCGGTACATGCATGGCGGCGACCAGCGCGAGGAACTGCCGCTCGACCCCTATTTCCAGGGCTCGGCCGTGCTGGTGACCGATGCGCAAGGGCGCTACCGCTTCCGCACGATCCGCCCCGGCATCTATGCCTTCGGCGGCACCCCGCGGCCCCGGCACATCCATTTCGACATCAAGAGCCGGCAGGCGCGCCTGACCACGCAGATGTATTTCCCGGGCGAGAAAGAGAACGCGATCGAGGATATCGCCGACGAATCGCTCCTCGTCGCACGCGCCGCGGATGCACTCGATGCGGGCGGTGTCGAAGCGCTACGCTGGGATGTGAGGTTGCCCTACGGCTGAGACAGCCGCGGCCGATCACCTACCTTCGTATTTCTCCAGCTCGTCGCCGCTGACGGTGACGACGTGCATGAGATTGGTCGAGCCGGGCGTGCCGAAGGGAACGCCTGCGAGCGCGACCAGCTTGCTGCCAGCTCCGGCAAAGCCGTGGCGCAGCGCCATGCGCTTGCCCTTGGCGATCATCTCTTCGAAGCTGCCGATGTCCTTGGTGGCCACGGCGTGCGCGCCCCACAGCAGGGCGAGACGGCGCGCGGTCTTCATGCTGGGCGTGAGGACCAGCATCGGCACGCTCGGGCGTTCGCGCGCCACGCGGCGGGCGGTGCTGCCCGATCCGGTGAAGACAGTGATCGCGGCGATCGAAACGGTGTCGGCCACGGTCATGCAGGCATGGGCCAGCGCGTCGGCGGTGGTCTTGTCAGGCGGCGTGTCGAGGAAGCGCACGCGGGGCAGGTAAGCCTCGTCCCGTTCCACCTGGTGGGCGATGCGGTGCATGATGGTGACGGCCTCTTCCGGCCAGTCGCCGGCGGCGGTTTCGGCCGACAGCATGACGGCATCGGCACCGTCGTAGACGGCATTGGCGACGTCGGAGACCTCGGCGCGGGTCGGCGCGGGGCTCTCGATCATGCTTTCAAGCATCTGGGTGGCGACGATCACCGGCTTGCCGGCAGTGCGCGCCTTGTTGACGATCTGCTTCTGCAGCGGCGGGACTTCCTGCGGCTCCAGCTCCACGCCCAGGTCGCCGCGGGCGACCATGATGCCGTCAGACAGTTCGATGATCTCGTCGAGGCGGCGGACCGCCATGGGCTTTTCGATCTTGGCGCACAGCGCGCCATAGCCGCCCATCAGCTTGCGGGCCTCGGCAAGGTCTTCGGGGCGCTGCACGAAGCTGAGGCCGATCCAGTCGACGCCCTGTTGCATGGCAAAGGCGAGGTCCTTGCGGTCCTTGTCGGTCAGTGCGGGGATCGGTACTTCGGCATCGGGCACGTTGACGCCCTTGCGGTCGGAAATGACGCCGCCGACCTCTGCCGAACAGAGGATCTCGTTCTCGTCGGCTCGGATCACGCGCAGGCGGATCTTGCCGTCGTTGATGAGCAGGCGCTGGCCCTTTTCGAGCAGGCCGAACAGTTCGGGATGCGGCAATTCGACGCGGGTTTCGTCGCCCGGCTCGGGATTGCGGTCGAGCGTGAAATGGCCCGAATGGCGGATGACCGCCTTGCCGTCCTTGAACTTGCCCACGCGCAGCTTCGGACCCTGCAAATCGGCCAGGATGGCGATGGGGCGGTGGAACTGCTTCTCCAGCGCGCGGATCGCGGCGATCGTTTCGGCATGGGTCTCGTGCTCCCCATGGCTCATGTTGACGCGGAAGGCGTCGACCCCGGCCTTGAACAGGCGGGCGAGCATTTCGGGAGATCGGCTGGCCGGACCCACGGTCGCGAGAATCTTGACCTTGCGGCCACGGGGATCGAGCTTGGGTGCGCCTTCGCGCTCTTTGTCGGGCTTTGCCATGAACCAGCGCTATGGCAGGGCGGTGCGACATTTCAAGGACGATGACATGGTTACGAATGCACCCGACCCGCTCGACCGACTGCCCGATGACGTAGCGGCAGCAGCTTTCCGGCGGCTGGTCCGCCACCTGCAGCACCGCCACGATGCCCAGAACATCGACCTGATGGGGCTGGCCGGTTTCTGCCGCAACTGCCTTGCCGACTGGATCATCGATGCCGGTTACGAAGGCGACAAGGCGCAGGCGCGCGAACTGGTGCACGGAATGCCGCAGGACCAGTGGAAGGCGACCCGCCAGTCTCCTGCCACGCCGGAGCAACTGGAGCGCATGGAAGCCAGTATCGCGAAAAATCGCGTGGAGTAGCGAGTCGCCGCCTTCACCCCGCGCGGCTGGGTGGCTATTCGCACCGGCCAACCGATTCTCAAGATCACCGGAGTTACCTTCACATGGCCGAAGCCACCGACGACCGCCTGCGCCTTCTCATCGAGCGCATCGAACGCCTCGAAGAAGAGAAGAAGGGCATCGCCGACGATATTCGCGACGTCTACGCCGAATCCAAGGCGGTGGGCTACGACACCAAGATCATGCGCCAGATCATCAAGCTTCGCAAAATGAAGCCGGACGAGCGCAGCGAGCAGGAAACGATCCTCGATACCTACAAGGCCGCGCTCGGAATGGGTTGATTTGCTTGACTTTCCTTGCGTATTGGTGAAGTAATACACCAAATCAACAAGGAGAGCGGCATGTCGGAAGTAAATCGCGGGGCAGGACTGGTCGGGCTGGTCCTGCTGGGGCCGGTCTTCATCGCCATCGTATCGCTGGTTGCGATGCTGTTCGGCGCTGCGGCCGGCTGGGCCGGCGGGCTCATTTTCCCGCAGGTTTTCGACCGGCTGACCACGCTGATCTTCGGCGAGGCGATTCCGGCATGGCAGCTCGGCGCGATGCTGGGTTTCCTTGCGACCTTCCTTCGCGCATCATTCCCGAAGCGCAAGTAGGAGAGCAGCCATGGCAGGACCCTGGAAAGACGCCCGCGGCGTCATCGTCACCACCACCCCCACGATCGAAGGCCGGCCGATCCAGGAATACCTGGGCATCGTCACCGGCGAGGTGATCGTAGGCGCCAACATCTTCCGCGACCTGTTCGCCAATATCCGCGACATCGTCGGCGGGCGTTCGGGCAGCTACGAGCGCATCCTTGCCGATGCGCGCAACCAGGCGATCGAGGAACTGCAGGCCGAAGCGGCCACGCGCGGCGGCAATGCGGTGGTCGGCATCGACCTCGATTACGAAGTGATCGGCGACACCGGTTCGATGCTGATGGTCAGCGCCAGCGGCACTGCGGTGAAGGTCTGACCTAGCCGCGCACGAGGCCGAGCGCCTCGTAGGTGGCATCGAGCGTGGGCACGGCGATCTCGCGTGCCTGCGCCGCGCCGCGTGCGAGGATCGCGTCCAGTGCCTCGCGGTCTTCGAGCAGCTCGGTGAACCGCGCCGAGATCGGGCGCAGCGTTTCCACCAGCAGTTCGCCCAGCGCAGGCTTGAACTTGCCAAAGCCTTCGCCGCCGAAATCCTTCAGCACGCCTTCGACGCTGCCGTCGGTCAGCGCGGCATAGATCGTCACGAGGTTCAGCGCCTCGGGGCGGTCTTCCAGACCCTTTTCCTCGCTCGGCAAGGGCTCGGGGTCGGTCTTGGCCTTCTTGATCTTCTTCATCACCTCGTCCGGATCGTCGGCGAGGTTGATGCGGCTCATGTCGGAAGGGTCCGACTTGCTCATCTTGGCCGCGCCGTTGCGCAGGCTCATGATGCGCGCAGCCTGCGGCGGCACGATCGGATCGGGCAGGGTGAAGACCGGCGCTTCCTCGGACGCGAAGTCGTTGTTGAACTTCTGCGCGATGTCGCGCGCCAGTTCGAGATGCTGCTTCTGGTCTTCGCCCACCGGCACGTGGGTCGCCTGGTAGAGCAGCACGTCGGCAGCCTGCAGGACGGGGTAGGTGAACAGCGCGACCGACTGGCCTTCGCGGTTCTTGCCCGCCTTGTCCTTCCACTGCGTCATGCGGTTGAGCCAGCCCATGCGCGCCGTGCCGCCAAGCAGCCATTGCAGTTCCGCGTGCTGCGGGACCTGTGCCTGGTTGAACAGGACGCTGCGCTGCGGGTCGATCCCGCAGGCGACCAGCGCGGCGGCCATTTCCAGCGTGCCCTTGCGCAATTCGGCCGGATCGTGCGGCATCGAGATCGCGTGCAGGTCGGCCAGGAAGAACAGGCACTGGTGACCGTCGCCCATCTCGTCCTGCATGCGCACCCAGTTGCGGATCGCCCCCAGGTAGTTGCCGAGGTGGAGATTGCCGGTGGGCTGGATGCCGGAAACAACGCGCATGACGGGTTACGAAGCTTTCTTCCTGGTGAGGGCAGCGATGCGCTGCCGGTCGATGGCGCCGACTGCGAACGCCACCCCGAAATAGACCACCGCCGAACAGGCGACGAGGACGATGAGTGCGCCCAGCCGTTCGAACAGGCCGGCCGAATACCAGCCGGTTAGCAAATCGCGCGCGAACCACAAGGCCGCGCCCATGGCTCCCGCAGCCAGCAACTGCCGCCCGACCCGCCCGACTAGTGACAGCGGAATCGCGTAATACCCGCGCTTGAGCAGCACGAGGTAGAGGTACCCCACGTTGATCCAGGCGCCGATGACGCTGCCATAGGCGACCCCGACCACGCCGAACCGCTGGAGGAAGGCGATGTTGAAGCCGACGAATACCGCGAGCGATATGAAGGCGGCATAGACCGGCGTCTTGGTGTCCGACCGGGCGTAGAAATTGGGCACCAGCACCTTCACCAGCACATAGGCGGGCAGGCCGAGGACGAGCGCGGCCAGCACCTCGCCCGTGACCGCCGCATCGGCCAGGTCGAAGCGGCCGCCCTGGAAGATCATGGTGATGAACGGGGTCGCGCAGATCGCCATCGCCACGGCTGCCGGAATGGTCAGCAGCATCGACAGCTCGATCGCGTCCGACTGGATGCGGTCCGCGCCTTCCTTGTTGTTGCCGCCCACGAACTTCGACAGCGTCGGCAGGATGGCGGTCGACAGGGCGATGCCGATGATGCCGAGCGGCAGCTGGTTCAGCCGATCGGCATAGTTCATGTAGCTCACCGACCCGCTTTCGAGCTGGTTGAGGAAGTAGAGCTGGACCAGGGTGTTGATCTGGTAGGCGCCGCCGCCGATCGCGGCGGGCAGGGCGATGATCGACAGGCGCTTCACCTCGGGCGTGATGCGCGGCCACAGGAGCTTGGGACGGAAGCCCTCGACCCGCACCCAGTAGAGCAGCCAGAGCAGCTGTATCACGCCGCCTGCGGTCACCGCCCAGGCGATGCCGTAAGTGACCTGTTCCAGGCTTGCGCCCGCCTCCATCCACCTTTCGCCGGTCAGCAAGGCTGCGATCAGCACGATGTTGAGGATGATCGGAAAGCTGGCACCCGGCGCAAAGCGCGAGACCGAATTGAGCATGCCGGTGAACAGCGTCACCAGGCTGACCAGCACGATGTAGGGGAACATGATCCGTGCAAAATCGACCGCGAGGCCGAATTCGCCCGGATCGACCGGCTTGTCCGCCAGCACCCATATCACGCCCGGCATCGCCAGTTCGAAGACGATGCACAGCGCGATCAGCACCGGCAGGAAAACGCTGAGCACGTCGGCGGAGAAGCTGCGCGCGTCTTCCAGCCCGCCATCGCCGTGGAGCCGCTTGGAGAACATCGGCACGAAGGCGGCCGAGAATGCGCCTTCCGCGAACAGGCGGCGGAAGACGTTGGGAATGATGAAGGCCTGGAACCAGGCATCGGTCACCGCATTCGCGCCGAGGACGCGCGAGAAGATCATCTCGCGCGCCATTCCGGCGATGCGGCTCACCATGGTGAGCGAGCCGATCGTGCCGACGTGCTTGAGCAGGCTCATGGGCGAGCCTCCATCAGCCCTCCGGGGCCTCAGGCGTTCCCGGTCGGAGCCGGGGTGCCCTGCGCCTGCTGCGCGGCACGAGCCTGCAGCTGCTGCTGGTAAAGCGTGCCGAAATCCATCGGATCGAGCATCAGCGGCGGGTAGCCGAGGTCGCGCACGGCTTCGGCGATGATGCCGCGGGCAAAGGGGAAGAGCAGGCGCGGCGTTTCCGCGAACAGGAAAGCGTGCGCGTGTTCTTCGGGAACGTTGCGGATGCCGACGAGGCCGCAATAGGCCAGCTCGACGATGTACATCGCGCCCTGGTCCGCATCGGCGCGCACGGTCATCTTCAGTTCGACTTCGTGCACTTCGTCGGTGATCTTGTTGGCCGCGATGTTGACCTGCACGTCGATGCGCGGCTGTTCCGTCCACTGGTAGGCAGCCGGCGCATTCGGGTTCTCGACCGAGAGGTCCTTCACATACTGGTTGAGGACGCCGACCGTGGGGCGGTTGTCCGCGCCGTTGGCACCGGCTGCAGGGTCCGCGTTGAGATCGGTCAGTACGTCGTTTTCATCGGCCATCGGGCAAGCTTTCTCTAGACTGGCAATTCGGGATCGGTCGCCGGACGCGCACGCGCCCCGCATTTCAGGGCGCGCGCCTAGCACCGTGCAGGGCGCGGGGCAATGCGCGAGGAAGGCGACGGTCCGGTCCGCGAAAGGGGCGTAGGGACCCGGCAGCGCCCATTGTGCGTTTGTAATTGGTCCCTATCTAGGGCAGTAGGGAGACAGGGCCGCTAACCTGCCTCCCCCCGCAGATTTGCCAAGTCGACTAGAACGGAATTCCGCCAGTGATCTACGAGATCGTCATCCTTGCCGCCATCGCCGCCTTTCTCGGCCTGCGCCTCTATTCGGTGCTCGGCCAGCGGTCGGAGCAGGAAGAGGACCCGATCCGCCGCAGCTACGGCCCGCGCGAACAGAATGCGCCGCCCCCCCCCGTCGCTGGCAGCCCCGACGCGATTCCTGCCGCCCGCCCGACCGTGACGCTGCGCAGCGTGGACAATGCCACCAGCGCCAACGAAACCGCGATCCGCGCGATCGCCGCGTCCGATTCGCGGTTCGACCTGCTGTCTTTCCTCGAAGGGGCGAAGGCGGCCTATGCGATGATCCTCGAAGCCTTCTGGAACGGCGACCGCGAGACCCTGCGAGAACTGACCGACGACGATGTCTACGCCAGCTTCGCTGCCGCTATCGACGCGCGCGAAGCTGCGGGCGAAACGCTCGACAACCGCCTGATCCGGATCGAGGATGCGACTGTCCATTCGGCCGAACTCGCGGGCAAGGATGCGCGCATCGCCGTGCGCTTCGTCGCCGATATCGCGGCCGTGACCCGCGACAAGGACGGCACCGTGGTGGCAGGCTCGCTCGACGATGCCGTGGAAAGCCGGGACATCTGGACCTTCCGCCGCCATGTCGACGCGATGGACCCGAACTGGGTCCTCGACGAAACCGACCAGGACTGATCACCGCCAGGACAGGAGACCGATGGATGCGAAGCGCGCTCATAGCAGGGGCGGCTTTGCTGCTGTCCGCCTGTGCAGTGGTTCCCGATGCAAGGCCGCCGATGGACACGGGCGTGGTCCCGCCGCCGCCCGCGACGCTGGCCGACAATGCCCTGTCGGCAGGGCTGACCGCCGGGCCCGACATCGCCAGCTTGCCGATTGGCTCGCAGGATGCCGCCGCGGCGCTGTCCGCATTTCGCGCCTCGTGCGACAAGATCCTGTTCCGCGACGATGCGAGCGGTCTGACCAGCCGGCTCGACTGGCAGGGCCCGTGCCTTGCCGCGACCAACTGGTCGAGCGAGCCGCGCCTGTTCTTCACCAGCCAGTTCGAAACCGCCGTCGTGGGCGAGGGCAAGGCCTTCGCCACCGGCTATTTCGAGCCTGAAATCCTCGGCAGTCGTACCCGCGCGCCGGGATATGACGTGCCGGTCTATGCCATGCCCACCGACCTCGTGCGTGCATGGCCCGAAAACACGCCCGAAGCCGAACGGACCGGTCGCCCTCCGCTCGGCCGGTATGACGAGAGCGGCAAGTTCGTCCCCTATTTCGAGCGGGCCGAAATCGTCGCAGGCGCGCTCGAAGGCAAGGTGCCGGTGATTGCCTGGGCCGCCGATCCGGTCGAATTCTTCTTCCTCCAGATCCAGGGCTCGGGCCTGCTGCGCCAGCCCGACGGCAGCGTCATGCGCATCGGCTATGCCGGGCAGAACGGGCGCGAATATGTCGGTGTCGGCTCGGTCATGCGCGAACGCGGACTGATCGGCGACGGGCCCGGCCAGTATCCCGGCTCGATGCAGGGCATCATCCAGCACATCCGCGACAACCCTGCAGAGGGCCAGGCGCTGATGAACCTCAACAAGAGCTGGATCTTCTTCCGCGAGCTGACGACCGATGGGCCGCTCGGCTCGCTCGAAGTGCCGGTGCGTCGGGGCGACAGCGTGGCTGTGGACCCCAAGTTCGTGCCCTATGGCGCGCCCGTCTGGCTCGATCTCGACCGCGACGTGGCCGACGGGCTTTGGGTGGCGCAGGACACGGGCGGTGCGATCAAGGGCGCCAACCGCTTCGATACGTTCTGGGGCAACGGCGCCGATGCACGCGAGATCGCCGGCGGCATGAGCGGGCGCGGCAAGGCCTATATCCTCCTGCCCAAGGGAACGCTCGCGCGTCTCAAACCGTGAGCGCGCCGCGTGGCCTGACGGCAGAAGAAGCGGCGGCCTGGGAAAAGGTCGCGGCGACGGTCGATCCGCTGCACCCGCCTGTAAAGCGGGCTGCGGCGCCTGCACCGGCTGCCGTTCCCGCGCCTGCTCCGCCCAAGCCCCTGCCGAAGGTCCGCAAGGCGGCAGCGCCGCCGAAGCAGGCACCGTCACCACCTCCGCCTCCGCAGACAAATTCGCTCGATTCCCATTGGGACCGCAGGCTCAAATCGGGCTCGATCCAGCCCGATGTGACGCTCGACCTGCACGACCACGGGCTCGATGCGGCCTACGACCGGCTGATGAGCGGCATCGCGCAGGCCCGGGCCATGGGTGCGCGCACGGTGCTGCTCATTACTGGCAAGCCGCGGCCCGTCGCGCCTGCCGACCGGGCGGAACGGCGCGGTGCCATCAGGGCCAAGGTGCTGGACTGGCTGGCGGCCTCAAGCCACCATTCCGCCATCGCTGCCGTGCGCCGCGCGCACCAGCGCCATGGCGGGGACGGCGCGCTCTACATCGTGCTCAGGCGCGAGCGCTGACGAGCCGGCGCAGACCGAGCAGCAGCGCGCCGAACAACATGAACACCAGCGCAAGCCCCGCGATATTCGCGAAGACCCGGCCATATCCGTACTGCGGCACGTCGAGGAAGAAATAGGCGTAGAAGCCGCTCATCTCGCCATAGACGAGCGCGAAGACGGTGTAGGCCACCGGTGCGATCATCACCAGCGGCAGGTCCTTCCAGCCATTGTTGACCGGACGGGTGAAGGCCAGCCACCAGCCGACCGTCGCGGCGGGAATGATCGTGTGGTGCATCTGGTTGGTATACCAGTCCAGCCCGACCGGGTAGTGATCTGCCGCCAGCAGAGTGTGATAGACGATGGCCACGATCGTGATGGCGGTCGCAAGCGCAAAAGGCACGGCGCGGTGGATCGATCCCTTCGCTGCGATCCAGGCGAACAGCACGGCGGCTGCCAGATTGCTCCAGATCGTGAAGAAACGCAGCAGCAGGGCGAAGGAGACGAGCGGGCTGCCGTCCCGTTCGAGATTGAGCGTGGACTGGACCGCGAGGCCGATGAAGGCTGCCAGCGAAATGATGCCGGCGAGAACGCGGGCCCGTTGCGAAAATGCGATGCTCATGCCCGTTGCGTAGCGGGTGGCGGCGTGCAGTAAAGCACGAAAAAGCCCCCGACATCGCTGCCGGGGGCTTCTTCTGCGGCCCAGTGGGCTTGGGTATGACCCTTATTTGTGGTACTTGGCGTAGGTGAGGTCGAAGCGGTCCGCGTCCATGACCTTGGTCCAGGCCTTGACGAAGTCGCGCACGAACTTCTCCTCGTTACCGTTCTCGGCATAGACTTCGGCCACTGCGCGCAGGCGCGAGTTCGAGCCGAAGACGAGGTCGGTGCGCGTGGCGCGCCATTTTTCGGCACCCTTCAGGCGGCAGCGACCGACGAATTCCTCGTCGCCGCTCTCGTCGACCACTTCCCACACCGTGCCCATTTCGAGCAGCTTCACGAAGAAGGAATTGTCGAGCTTGCCCGGGGTGTCGGTGAGAACGCCGAGCGGCTTGTCGCCATAGACCGCGCCCATCGCGCGCAGCCCGCCGACCAGCACGGTCATCTCGGGGATCGAGAGGCCGAGAAGGTGTGCCTTGTCGACCAGCATGTCCTCGGTCTTCACCGAAGCCTTGGTCTTGAGGTAGTTGCGGAAGCCATCGGCGAAGGGTTCGAGCGGCTCGAAGCTCTCGGCGTCGGTCTGCTCCTGGCTTGCATCGCCGCGACCAGTTGTGACCGGGACCGAGACGTCGAAACCGGCATCCTTGGCCGCCTTCTCGACCGCAGCCGAACCGGCGATCACGATGGCATCGGCCATCGAGAGGTCACCGCGCAGCTCGTCGAGCTTGGCAAGGACCTTGGCCAGCTTGTCGGGCTCGTTCGCCTTCCAGTCCTTCATCGGCGAGAGGCGGATGCGGGCACCGTTGGCGCCGCCGCGGTGGTCCGAATTGCGGTAGGTCGAGGCCGAGGCCCAGGCCGTCTTGACGAGTTCGGCAACCGACAGGCCGCTGGCGAGGACCTTGGCCTTGAAGTCGGCAACTGCAGCGTCCGAGGCCTGCTTGCCGGCGGGGACGGGGTCCTGCCAGATCAGGTCTTCAGCCGGGACTTCCGGGCCGAGGTAACGGACCTTGGGACCCATGTCGCGGTGGCACAGCTTGAACCATGCGCGGGCGAAGGCATCGTCCAACGCCGCCTGGTCGTCGCGGAAGCGCTCGGAAATCTTGCGATAATCCGGGTCGCGCTTCAGCGCCATGTCGGCGGTGGTCATCATGGTCGGGACCTTCTTGCTCGGGTCCCGCGCATCGGGTGCCATGTCTTCCGGATCGGGATTGATCGGCTGCCACTGGTTCGCGCCGGCCGGACTCTGGACGAGCTCGTAATCGTACTTGAACAGCAAGCGGAAGTAGTCGCCACCCCACTGCGTCGGGTTCGGCGTCCAGGCACCTTCGATACCCGAGGTGGTGATGTGGCCCTTCTCGATTTCTTCCGGATCGGTCAGCCAGCCGAAGCCCATGCGGTGCAGGGTTTCGCCTTCCGGCGCGCCCGAGAACGTGTCCGAAGGCTTGGCACCGTGGGCCTTGCCGAAAGCGTGGCCACCGGCGGTCAGCGCAACGGTTTCCTCGTCGTTCATGGCCATGCGCGCGAAGGTTTCCTTCATGTCGCGCGCCATGCCTTCCCAGTCGTTGGGATTGCCGCCCGGACCTTCGGGATTGACGTAGATGAGGCCCATCTGGATCGCTGCCAGCGGGTTTTCGAGCGCCTTGCCCTCGTCGGGCAGGATGCGGGTTTCCGCACCGGTGTCGACCCACTGTTCTTCCGTGCCCCAATAGACGGTTTCCGGATCGTACACGTCCTTGCGGCCGCCGCCGAAGCCGAAGACGGGGCCACCCATCGATTCAATGGCGACGTTGCCGGTGAGGATGAACAGGTCGGCCCAGCTGATGTGCTTGCCGTACTTCTGCTTGATCGGCCACAGCAGGCGGCGGGCCTTGTCGAGGTTGCCGTTGTCCGGCCAGCTGTTGAGCGGAGCGAAGCGCTGCTGGCCGCTGCCGCCGCCGCCACGGCCATCGCCCGTGCGATAGGTACCGGCTGCGTGCCAGGCCATGCGGATGAAGAAGGGGCCGTAGTGACCATAGTCAGCCGGCCACCAGGGCTGGCTGTCGGTCATGAGGGCGGTGAGGTCCTTCTTGAGCGCGTTGTAATCGAGCGCGTTGAAGGCTTCGCAATAGTCGAAATCCTCGCCCATCGGGTCGGCCGCGCGGCCGCCTTCGGTCAGGATCTCAAGGTCGAGCTGGTCGGGCCACCAGTCGCGGTTGGTACGGCCGAACAGCGAGCGTGTGCCGGCGTTGCCGTGGAAAGGACAACCGCTGATATCTCCGGTCTTGGCGTCCATTGAACTCTCTCCTTCGAAAAAAGACTCGGTCTCCCGCCCGAGAACCGAAGGACGATGAACGGCGCCCGTTAATTCGTCCAATCGATTAAACGGTTCAAATTGATTGCCATAAGCGATTTAGCGGTGATGCGTGCCCCAGATGCGAAAAGCGCCGCCATCCCGCTGGAATGACGACGCTTTCGTGACTGATCTGGATCAATTTCAGGCGGCCTGGGCGATGCCCTCCACCGGCTCTGTACGGATCAGGTAATCGAAGGCGGACAGGCCCGCTTTCGACCCTTCGCCCATGGCGACGACGATCTGCTTGTAAGGCACGTCGGTCACATCGCCTGCACCGAAGATGCCGGGCACATTGGTGCGGCCTTCCTCGTCGGTGACGATCTCGCCGAATTTGGTCAGTTCGAGGCCCGAGCCCTGCAGCCATTCGGTGTTGGGCACGAGGCCGATCTGGACGAACACGCCTTCGAGCGTGATGCGGCGTTCGGAACCCGACTTGCGGTCCTTGAGGACGAGGCCGTTCACCTTGCCGTTCTCGCCGGTGATCTCGGTCGTCTGGCCGCTGGTGACGATCTCCACGTTGGGGAGGCTGCGCAGCTTGGCCTGCAGCACCTCGTCGGCGCGCAGCTTCTCGTCATATTCGATCAGTGTGACGTGGCCGACGATCTTTGCGAGGTCGATAGCCGCCTCGACGCCGGAATTGCCGCCGCCGATCACCGCGATGCGCTTGCCCTTGAACAGCGGACCGTCGCAGTGCGGGCAATAGGCGACGCCCTTGTTGCGGTATTCCGCCTCGCCCGGCACGCCGAGATTGCGCCAGCGGGCACCCGTCGCAAGGATCAGGCTGCGGGCCTTGAGGCTTGCGCCATTGCCCAGTTCGACCGTGTGGAGGCCGCCTTCCTTGGTGGCGGGGACGAGCTTCACGGCCTTGGCGAGATCCATCAGGTCGATGTCGTATTCGCCCACGTGGCGCTTCAGTTCACCAGCCAGCTTCGGCCCTTCGGTATAAGGCGTGCCGGGCAGGTTCTCGATGCCGAGCGTATCGTGCAACTGGCCGCCGAAGCGTTCCGCCGCGATGCCGGTGCGAAAGCCCTTGCGCGCGGTGTAGATGGCGGTCGCAGCGCCTGCCGGGCCGCCGCCGATAACGAGCACTTCGAACGGGTCCTTGGCCGCCAGCTTCTCAGCCGCCTTTTCCTCGCTGCCGGTATCCAGCTTGGCGAGAATTTCGGCCAGTTCCATCTTGCCGTTGTAGAAGGGCTCACCGTTGAGGAAGGTCGCGGGCACCGCCATGATTTCGCGTGCCTCGACCTCGTCCTTGTGCGTGCCGCCTTCGATCAGCGTGGCGGTGATGCGCGGGTTTTCCAGCGCCATCAGCGTCAGCGCCTGCACCACGTCGGGGCAGTTGTGGCAGGACAGCGAGAAGTACATCTCGAAATTGTAATCGCCCTCGAGGCCGCGGACCTGTTCGATGAGGTCGGCATCGACCTTGGGCGGGTGGCCGCCGGCCCACAGCAGGGCGAGGACGAGGCTGGTGAACTCGTGACCCATCGGCAGGCCCGCGAAGCGCACCCACTTTTCCGCATCGCTGGCGCGGCGGATAACGAAGCTGGGCTTCCTCGCGTCGGTCCCGTCGAAGCTTGCGCTCACGAGATCGTGCAGCGCGGCGATTTCCTCCAGCAGTTCGCGCGTCTGCGCGGATTTGGCGTCATCGCCCAGCGAGGCGACGAGTTCGATCGGCTCGCGCAGATTGGCGAGATAGGTCGAAAGCTGCTGCTTCATCGCGGTGTCGAGCATGCAAAGTCTCCGAAGGGATGGGAAATGGGAAAAGGCCCGGGGCGGGGGGGGAGGCAAGTGCCCCGGGCCTTCCAGCGACCCGAGTCCAGTCAGGCTCGGGCTCTTGGGCGACGCCCGGAGAAGATGGGCGCCGCCAGTCTTGTCGCGCTTAGATCTTGCCGACGAGGTCGAGCGAGGGAGCCAGCGTTTCGCTGCCTTCTTCCCAGGCTGCCGGGCAGACCTGGCCGGGGTTGTTGCGCACGTACTGGGCGGCGCGGATCTTGCGGACCAGTTCGTTGGCATTGCGGCCGACGCCTTCGCAGGTCTGTTCGACCAGCTGGATCACGCCGTCCGGATCGACGACGAAGGTGGCGCGATCGGCCAGGCCGACGCCTTCGCGCAGCACGTCGAAGTTCTTGGCCAGCTCGTGGTTCTGGTCGCCCAGGAACGGGAAGTTCAGCTTGCCGATCTTCTCAGAGGTGTCGTGCCACGCCTTGTGGCTGAAGTGGGTGTCGGTCGACACGCCGTAGACTTCGACGTCCAGCTTCTGGAGCATTTCGTAATGCTCGCCGAGGTCTTCGAGCTCGGTCGGGCAGACGAAGGTGAAGTCGGCCGGATAGAAGAAGAACACGGCCCACTTGCCGCGCACGTCTTCGTCGGTGACGTCGTAGAAGTCCTTGCCGGCCTGGAAGGCGGTGGCCTTGAACGGTTTGATCTGGCTTCCGATGATACCCATGGTTGTTATTCTCCGTATGTTCGGGTTGAAATTCGTGCCCTCCAGATAGGGTTCGCTGCGATGCACAAAAGTGATTTTGTGCGATTGCGAGCATCGAAATAATCAATCAATCGATTGGAACTTTCGATAAGTGCAACTGTCGCGCGATTTCGTTGCGCCTGACGCAAGAGAGGGGTGTGGGAGGCCGGTTCGCGAAATCCTGATTTTCGTGCTAGGTGAAGGGGATGGGAGCTGTCCTCGCAGACCGATCCCCGCGCTCCGCGGCAGGAAACAGGCGCCTCGACTGGCGCAGCGCCGGCATTGCGGCCGGCCTGACGATCTCGCAATTCGCGCTCCTGCTGATTGCCCTCCAGATGCGCGCCGCGGTACCCGAACCGCCGCAGCCGCTGCCGGTGATCCTGCTACCCAAAGCTGCGCCCGAACCGCCGCCGCCGGTGCCCGATCCGCCTGCGGCAGAGCCGGACATCGCGGGCGGCGCACCTGCCCCCGAAGTAGCGCGCAGCCTGCCGCTGGCCCCGATCGTCCTGACGGAGCCGGAGCCGGTGATGGTCGCTGTCGAGCGGCCTGATCTCGCCCTTGTGCCGCCTTCCGCCATAACCGGGCCGGGCGGAACCGGGCTGGGCGGCATCGGAACGGGAACGGGGTCGGGCGTAGGCAGCGGCAAGGGCGGTGGCGGCGAGGCGGCCGCGCCCAAGCGGCTGGTCCGGTTGAGCTGGGCCCCGTCGATGCGGTTCGAGCGGTTGCACCGCTATTATCCCGACGCGGCCAAGTCCGAACGGATTGCAGGCGTCGCCCGCCTCGATTGCGAGATCATCCGCCGCGACCGGGTGCGCGATTGCCGCCTGCTGGGAGAAGCGCCTGCCAATTACGGCTTCGGCGAGGCGGCCTTGCAGGCAGAGGGCGTTTA
This sequence comes from Qipengyuania gaetbuli, assembly GCF_020171365.1. Classification (NCBI taxonomy): domain Bacteria; kingdom Pseudomonadati; phylum Pseudomonadota; class Alphaproteobacteria; order Sphingomonadales; family Erythrobacteraceae; genus Qipengyuania; species Qipengyuania gaetbuli. The sequence goes on from NZ_JAIUZO010000002.1 coordinate 1,595,891, forward strand.
TCGCCTGCAACTGCGCGAGCGCAACGGGACGCGCATCTATGGCGAGCGGATCATTCTGAACGCGCATTTCAAGCCTCCGCCCGGAGGCAAGAAGCCCTAGGTCAACGGCCCGTCTGTCCGCGGTGGAGCAGCTTGTGGTCCGCCAGCACCAGCGCCATCATCGCCTCCACAACAGGGGTCCCGCGAATGCCGACGCAAGGATCGTGGCGGCCCTTGGTACGCACCTGCGTCGCTTCGCCCTGCCGGTCGATACTGGCGACAGGGGTGAGGATCGAACTCGTGGGCTTGAAGGCGACGCGGCAGACCACCGGTTGGCCGGTGGAGATGCCGCCCGCGATGCCGCCGGCATGGTTGGCAGCGAATTCGGGGCCGTCTTCGCCCGGCGACATGGCATCGGCGTTCTGCTCGCCCGTCAGGCGCGCTGCTTCGAAGCCGTCGCCGATCTCCACGCCCTTCACTGCATTGATGCTCATCATCCCTGCGGCAAGGTCGCTGTCGAGCTTGGCATAGATCGGCGCGCCCCAGCCCGCCGGAACGCCGGTGGCGACGCATTCGACCACCGCGCCGAGCGACGAGCCGGCCTTCCGTGCCTCGTCGACCAGCGCTTCCCAGCGCTTGGCGGCGGCTGCATCGGGGCACCAGAAGGGATTGCGGCCGATCTCGGCAGCGTCGAAATTCGCTGGATCGATCCCGTCGCCGCCGATTTCGGCGACGTAAGCGATGATTGCGACTTCGGGGATCACCTTTCGCGCCACCGCGCCTGCCGCCACGCGCATCGCCGTCTCGCGCGCGCTGGACCGTCCGCCGCCGCGATAGTCGCGGAAACCGTATTTCGCGTCATAGGCATAGTCGGCATGACCGGGGCGATATGTGTTCGCGATCTCGGAATAGTCTTTCGAGCGCTGGTCGGTGTTCTCGATCAGCAGGCTGATCGGCGTGCCCGTGGTCTTGCCTTCGAACACGCCCGACAGGATGCGGACCTCGTCCGCCTCCTTGCGCTGGGTGGTGAACTTGTTCTGTCCGGGCTTCCTCGCATCGAGGAAGGGCTGGAGGTCGCCCTCGGCCAGCGTGATGCCCGGCGGGCACCCGTCGACGACCGCGCCGATGGCGGGGCCATGGCTTTCCCCCCAGGTGGTGAAGCGCAGCACGCGTCCGAAAGTGTTCCAGCTCATGGTGAGCCTTCCTGTCGCAACTGTGGGCGCGTGTCCATTCGTGCTGGACCAAATCCTTCTTGGGGGGCAAGAACAAAACGCGCTCATGCAGGGAAGCGTGGCGCGGAAAGAGACTTATGATTGCGAAGCTCAAGGGCCTGCTCGACGATACCGGTGCCGACTGGGCGGTGATCGACGTCGCGGGCGTCGGCTATCTCGTCCACTGTTCGACCAAGACGCTCGCCGCGCTGGGCGAGAAGGGCGAGGCCTGCACGCTCTATACCGACCTGCAAGTGTCGGAAAACGACATGCGGCTGCTCGGGTTCGCCGAAGCGGCGGAGCGCGACTGGTTCCGCCTGCTCACGCAGGTGCAGGGCGTGGGCAGCAAGGTGGCTCTCGCGATCCTGTCCGCGCTCTCGACCGCAGAGGTGCAGCAGGCCTGCGCCAGCGGCGATGCGGCGACGGTCGCCCGCGCGAACGGGGTCGGGCCGAAACTGGCTGGGCGCATCGTCAACGAACTGAAGGACAAGGCGGGCGCGCTGCCCTCCTCGGGCGGCGGCGCGGCGATGGCAGCGACCCCGGCAGGCGGGGCCAGCGCCGATGCGGTGAGCGCGCTCGAAAACCTCGGTTTCAAGCCTGCCGTGGCGGCCCGCGCGGTCGCAGCGGCGCAGGGAGAACTGGGAGAAGGCGCAAGCGAGGGCGACCTCATCCGCGTCGCCCTGAAGCGGGCAGCGGGATAAGGGGAATGACCATGCGTATCACGATAGCATTTGCAGCAGCCGCGCTGATGGCGACCGGCGCTTCGGCACAGGACATGAGCGCCTTCAAACCCGGCCCCGTCTTCCCGCAATTCGGCCCCCACGCGCCGGTCGCGGGGATCGGGCAGGTGCCTGCCGATACCGAGTTTGCCATCGCTTTCGACGTGTCGAAGCCGGCGGACGAGGGCACGGTTAACCGGGGCTTCGAAAGCGCGGCGCGCTTCATCAACATGCACGTCGCGCACGGCGTGCCGGAAGACAACATCCGCATCGCGGTGGTTGTCCACGGCAAGGCGGTGATGGATTTGCTCGCCAAGCCCGACAACACCTCTGCCGACATGGTGCAGGTCATGCTCGGCGAGGGCGTGCGCTTCATCGTCTGCGGCCAGAGCGTGGCGGCCTATGGCGTGAAGCAGGAGGACCTGCTGCCGGGCGTTGAAATGGCGCTCTCCGCCATGACGGCTCACGCATTGCTGCAGCAGCGCGGCTATACGGTGAACCCGTTTTGAGATGACCGAACCCGTTCCCCTCCATTCGCCCGAGCGGCAGCCGGAAGACCCGGATGCTGCGCTGCGGCCAAAGAGCCTGTCCGAATTCGTCGGGCAGATGGCGGCGCGCGAGAACCTTCGCGTTTTCATCGAGGCTGCCAAGAACCGCGGCGAGGCGATGGACCATGTGTTGTTCTTCGGGCCTCCGGGTCTCGGCAAGACCACGCTGGCGCAGATCGTTTCGAAGGAACTCGGCGTCGGCTTTCGGGCCACTTCCGGGCCGGTGATCGCCAAGGCGGGCGACCTCGCCGCGCTGCTCACCAACCTTGAACCCAACGACGTCCTCTTCATCGACGAGATCCACCGATTGAATCCGGTGGTCGAGGAAGTGCTCTATCCCGCGATGGAGGACCGCGCGCTCGACATCATCATCGGCGAGGGGCCGTCGGCGCGCAGCGTGCGGATCGACTTGCCGCCCTTCACGCTGGTCGGGGCGACCACGCGGCAGGGGCTGCTGACCACGCCGCTGCGCGACCGTTTCGGCATCCCGGTGCGGCTCAATTTCTACACCGAGGACGAGCTGCTAAAGGTCGTCACTCGCGGCGCGGGCCTGCTCGGCATGGGCATCGACGAGGGCGGCGCACGCGAGATCGCCCGCCGTTCGCGCGGCACGCCGCGTGTCGCAGGCCGCCTGATGCGCCGCGTACGCGACTTTGCGAGCGTGCTCGGCGAAGCGGTGGTGACCACCAGGGTCGCTGACGAGGCGCTGACCCGGCTCGAGGTCGACAGCCTCGGGCTCGATGCCATGGACCGCCGCTATCTCACCATGATCGCCACAACTTACAAGGGTGGTCCTGTGGGCGTGGAGACGCTGGCAGCGGGCCTCAGCGAACCACGCGACACGGTGGAAGAGGTGATCGAGCCCTATCTCATCCAGCTGGGCCTGATTGCCCGTACCGCGCGCGGGCGAATGCTCAACGACGGCGGCTGGCAGCATCTCGGCATGAGCGCGCCGCGCGCGGCGGGGCAGTCGGACATGTTCGACAAATAGGCTGAATCGCCCGGTAACATCCCGCGAATTTCCGGTCCCATAGCGGGACAGGCGTTGCGCAACGCTCGCGCCGGTCAGGAAAATTTAGTTTTGTGGCCTCATAAGGACGTGTAAATTCGTCGGTCGGGGGATTCGCGAAAATCCGGCTTTTCCGATCGATGCGGGGTAGCCCCCCGCGCAGCAGGAAGTGCATCATATGTCGGTCAAAGCAGCGCTTGCCAAATTGTCAGCCATCGCCGCCGGCGGTGCGCTCGTCGCTGGCGGCGCGGTCCATGTGGCCGAACGCCCGATCACCGATGCCCCGAGCTACAAGTCCAAGAGCATCAAGCAGGCGAAGGCGAAGCCGGTCCCAATCAAGCGGGCCAAGCCGCCGGTCCGCGCCGCGCGCACCATTCCGCAGCGCGTGCTCGAATGCGTTCCCGCCGATTCGCCCGAAGCGGCCTATGATCCCAACAACGTCTGCCCGCCGGTGCAGCGAGTGGTAATGGCCCCCGTGCCGCTGCCACCGCTGCCGCAGGCGGCCCCGCCGTCGGGCGGCGGTGGCTCGCGCTCGATCCAGGGCGGCTATGGCGGCGGGTACGGTGGCGGCTTCGGCGGCGGTTTCTTCGGCGGTTTCTTCGGCGGCGGATCGAGCGGCGGCAGCGTGGTCGTTAATTCGACCACCACCACGGGCGGCGACCTGCCCCCGATTACCGTGACCACGTCGACCAGCACCAGCACCGGGGGCAGCTCGACCAGCACGTCGACCGGCGGGATCAGCACCTCAACGGGCGAGGTCAGCACCTCTAGCTCGACGTCCACCTCGACCAGCACGGGCAGCGTTTCCAGCTCGACGGGCGAGGTCTCCTCGACCTCGACCTCGTCCAGCTCCGGTGATGTCACCAGCTCCACGTCCAGCTCGACCTCGGGCGACGTGTCGAGCTCGACGTCGACCTCGTCCTCGACTTCGGGCGATGTGAGCAGCTCGACCTCGACTTCCAGCTCGACGTCCACCTCGACTTCGGGCGATATCACAAGCTCGACCTCGACCAGCGGGGACCTGAGCTCGAGCACGAGTTCCTCGACCAGCACGAGCACCAGCACTTCGACATCCGGCGGCACGACGACCGGTGGCGAACCGCCGCCGCCCCCTCCTCCGCCTCCTCCGCCTCCGCCGCCTCCGCCGCCGCCGTCGAGCACGAGCAGTGGTACGGAAGTGCCGGCGCCGCCGATGATGGCGCTGTTCGGGCTGGGCGCGGCCGCTATCCTCGGGCGGCGACGCCTGCGACTGGTGCGCGGCGCGAAAGGCGCGAAGGCCTGAATTCGAACACCGCAGGGCCGGTTTGTCCGGCCCGGCCTCTAGCCCGCCCGGCACACGTGCCGCGGCGGGCTTTTTCTTGGCAGGTCACGAACCTCCGTTGGACATGAAAAAAGGGCGCCGGCCCGAAGGCGGCGCCCTTTCGAACCTGAATACGAGCAGGATCAGTTACCCGGTTCGACGCCCCGGCCGCGCGTCTGGAACTCGCGCGTAGCGTCCTTGGCGTTTTGCGCCATCCGATCCCAATCGGCCTGGGTGCCGCACATCTTCTTCTTGAACTTCGATCCGACGATCGACGTGCGCCTGCAAATGACGCGTTCTTCATCGCCGCTCTTTGCGGAGGTGGTTGCGGCCGTGTCGCCGGCAGCGGGTTCTGCATCCTGCGCAAAAGCGGCGGGGGCCAGCAGCAGCGTTGCGGCGAGGGCCATTGCGGTCTTCTTCATGTTTCTTCCTTCCGGGCCAATCGGACGGCCAAATCTGTCTCAACATTCATGGAGATAGAGCAGTATTATGCACGTAGCATGACTGGATGGCAAAGCCGCTCGTCGAACAGGCTCGGCCGGTCGTAGTCCTGCAGGCTGGTTTTTCAGCGGTAATTGCGGCTCCATTCTTCCTGCCGGTACCACTGGGTGATCACGTATTTCTCCCCGCTGATGACGGGCAAGGCGGCGTGGCGCGTATTGCGGTTGGGTCGCCCGCTGCGGTCCATGTTGTCCCATGCAATGAGCAGGCCGGGTTCGGGCGTGACGGTGAGACCGAGTTCGGGAAATTCGGTCTCCCCGCCCGCTTCCACAGCGTTGAGATAGACCATCGCGGTCCAGCTGCGTTGTCCGCCGCGCCGCCGTTCGTTCTGCCAGTGGTCGCGTTCCTCGCGGAAGTAGTCGCGGTGGTGGCGGTATTCCTCGCCCACGCGGTAACGCTGGCCCTGGATGGTTTCCGCATGGCTGCGAGCAATGCCGGTGACTTCGTCGATCTTGCGCCCGAGCGCGAGCGTTTCGGGCGCTTCCTGCGCAAAGAAATGCGTCGAGCTGGTGCGCGCGTTCGGCACCTTGCGTTCGTTGAACAGCTTCGAGGGCTGGATGCGGCTTTCGATGATGGCGATCAGTCGTTCGCATTCTTCAGCCGCCAGGAAGCCGGGCAGCAGGAACAGGTCGGCCTTGGTGCCCCCACGCTCCTGCGCGCGCGGGTCGGCGCGCAGCCGTTCGCGGACACTAGAGCCGATGGCGGAAAGGACTTGCGGGTCGGCCTTGGGATCGACCGGGCGCGGGCGCAGCAGTCCCGACAGGCGGCCGAGCAGCGTCACGCCGCGTCAGTCACGCTTGACCGGAAGGCCTGCCTTTTCCCAGGCGAGGATGCCGCCTTCGAGGTGCACCGCATCGCGTCCGGTCGCATCGGCCAGCTTCTCCGCCGCCTCGGCAGAACGGCGTGCCGAACGGCAGTAGAGCACCCGCTCGGCCCCGCCCGTATCGGGCAGGGTAGCAGGGTCGAAGCTGTCGAGCGGCACGTTGATCGCGCCCTCCAGGTGGCCTTCGGCGAATTCTTCCGGCGTGCGCACGTCGATCAGCTGGATCTGTTCGCCCGCCTCGATGCGCGTGGCGAGCGCCTTGGCCTCGATCGTCAGCGCGCCGGCAAGATGCGGCGCGGCGACATCGTCGTCCGCTGTGGTCGCACCTGCCGAGCAGGCGGCGAGCAGGCCCGCCGCCGCAAGGGCAAAGAGCGACCGCAGCATCATGCGGCCAGCTTGCGCAGGACGTAGTGGAGGATGCCGCCGTTGCGGTAATACTCCATCTCGTTCGCCGTATCGATGCGGCAGAGCGCGGTGAAGGTGAAGGTCGAACCGTCTTCGCGGGTGACTTCGACTTCGAGATCCTGGCCCGGCGTCAGGTCGGCAAGGCCGCGGATCGTGAAGCTGTCGGTCGCCGTGAGGCCGAGGCTGTTGCGCGTCTCGCCGTCCTTGAACTGGACCGGCAGCACGCCCATGCCGACGAGGTTCGAGCGGTGGATACGCTCGAAGCTTTCGACGATGACCGCGCGAACGCCCAGCAGGATCGTGCCCTTGGCCGCCCAGTCGCGGCTGGAGCCGGTGCCGTATTCCTTGCCCGCGACGACGACCAGCGGCGTACCGTCGGCCTTGTGCTTCATCGCGGCGTCGTAGATCGCCATCTGTTCGCCATTGTAGGTGGTCACGCCGCCTTCGACGCCCGGGACCATCTCGTTCTTGATGCGGATGTTGGCGAAGGTGCCGCGCATCATGACTTCGTGGTTGCCGCGGCGCGAGCCGTAGGAGTTGAAGTCCGCCTTCGAGACCTGGTGGCTCTTGAGGTATTCACCTGCGGGTGAGTCTTCCTTGATCGAACCGGCGGGCGAGATGTGGTCGGTGGTGACCGAATCGCCGAGGATGGCGAGCGGTTTTGCGGCTTCGATGTCGGTGACCGGTGCCGGTTCCATGCCCATGCCTTCGAAGTAGGGCGGGCTTGCGACGTAGGTGCTGACCGGGTTCCAGCGATAGGTGTCCGAGGCCTCGACCTTGATCGCCTGCCAGTGCTCGTCGCCCTTGTAGACGTCGGCATAGCGGGTTTCGAACATGTTGCGGTCGATATTGGCGATGCGGTGTGCGCGCACTTCCTCGTTCGACGGCCAGATGTCGGCCAGCATCACGTCATTGCCGTCCTGGTCCTGGCCGATCGGGGTCTGCGTGATGTCCTCGGTTACCGTGCCCTTCAATGCATAGGCGACGACCAGCGGCGGGCTGGCGAGGAAGTTGGCGCGCACGTCGGGCGACACGCGGCCTTCGAAGTTGCGGTTGCCCGACAGGACGCTGGCAGCGACGATGTCGTTGCCGTTGATCGCCTTCGAAATCGGCGGGGCCAGCGGGCCCGAGTTGCCGATGCAGGTGGTGCAGCCATAGCCGACGAGGTCGAATCCGAGCGCGTCGAGATCGTCCTGCAACCCGCTCTTCTCGAGGTAGTCGGTGACGACCTGCGATCCCGGTGCGAGGCTGGTCTTGACCCACGGCTTGGGCTTGAGGCCGCGTTCGTTCGCCTTCTTGGCGACGAGGCCGGCGGCGATCAGCACGTCGGGGTTGGAAGTGTTGGTGCAGCTGGTGATGGCCGCGATGACCACGTCGCCGTCACCGATGTCGTGGTCCTTGCCCTCGACGCCGACGCGTGCCGGAGCGGCCTTCTTGTAGACCTTCTCGAGGTCGGTGTTGAACAGCTCGTCCACCTGCGGCAGCGCGACGCGGTCCTGCGGACGCTTGGGGCCGGCAAGGCTGGGGACGACCTTCGACACGTCGAGTTCGAGGGTCTTGGTGAAGACCGGCTCGTTCTCCGGCGTGAACCACATGCCCTGTTCCTTCGAATAGGCTTCGACCAGCGCGATGGTGTCTTCGTCGCGGCCGGTCAGGCGCATGTATTCGAGCGTCTTGTCGTCGATGCCGAAGAAGCCGCAGGTCGCGCCGTATTCGGGCGCCATGTTGGCGATCGTCGCGCGGTCGGCGAGGGTCAAATTGGCGACGCCTTCGCCGTAGAATTCGACGAAGCGGCCGACCACGCCGACTTCGCGCAGCATCTGCACGCAGGTCAGCACGAGGTCGGTGGCGGTCACGCCTTCGGCCATCGAGCCGGTCAGCTTGAAGCCGACGACTTCGGGGATCAGCATCGAGACCGGCTGGCCGAGCATGGCAGCTTCGGCTTCGATCCCGCCGACGCCCCAGCCCAGCACGCCGAGGCCGTTGATCATGGTGGTGTGGCTGTCGGTGCCGACGCAGGTGTCGGGATAGGCGACCAACTGGCCGTCATCGCCAGCGGAGGACCACACGCCCTTGCCGAGGTATTCGAGGTTCACCTGGTGGCAGATGCCGGTGCCCGGGGGCACTGCGGTGAAGTTCTGGAAGCTCTTGGAACCCCACTTGAGGAAGTCGTACCGTTCCGCATTGCGGGCGTATTCGAGTTCCACGTTCTTTTCGAACGCCTTGGGGTGGCCGAATTCGTCGACCATGACCGAGTGGTCGATGACGAGGTTGACGGGAACTTGCGGATTGATCTTGGCGGTATCGCCGCCAAGCTTGCTGATCGCATCGCGCATGGCGGCAAGGTCGACCACGCAGGGCACGCCGGTGAAGTCCTGCAGCAGCACGCGCGCCGGGCGGTACTGGATTTCCTTGCCGGTGGCGGGGTTCTTCTGCCAGTCGGCGATCGCCTGCGCATCGTCGGTCGAAACGGTGAAGCCGCCGTCTTCGAAGCGCAGCATGTTTTCCAGCAGCACTTTCAGGCTGAACGGCAGTTTCGACACGTCGCCGATCGTCTTTTCCGCCTTGGCGAAGGAGTAATAGGCATAGTCCTTGCCGTTGACGGTGAGGGTGGAGCGGGTTCCGAGCGTATCCTTGCCGACCTGGGTCATGCGCGCATTCGTCCTTGATCTAGAATGGGGCCTTTCGCGCCTGTGCGGGCGGGCGGGCACAATGTGCCGCGCACCTGCGCCGAGACGGGCGAAAAATCAAGGCCCGCCGCCTAGGCAAAACGTCTCATCGGGAACAAAAGCGACGCTTCATGGCTTATTAAGGCAAAATTGGGGCAACGGCGCCGGGCGGCCAGTCCAGTCGAGGCGCGGCCCGCCAGAGGAGTATGACATGACTGCCCAGTCGCAGGCGCACACCCGTTCGCGCCGCACCCTTCGTATCGCCGTAACTGCAGCCGCGCTTGGCGTGATCGGCTGCTTCAGCGCCGCCTTCACTTGCGCCGGCAATCCGGCACAGGCGAGCGAGCAGCCCGATACGCTGATCGCCGCTGCCCGCTAAAGCGCGGTCTGTTCGGTCCTGCGACGGGTCGCGATCCAGCAGCCGATGACGATCAGCACCGCCCCTGCCACGGTCAAGGGACGGATCGGCTCGGCAAAGAACAGCCAGCCAAACAGAGAAGCCCACAGGAAGCCGGTGTATTCGATCGGCACCAGCCGCTGCGTTTCGCTGCGGGCATAGGCCCAGATGAACAGCATAGCGGCAAGGATCGCCAGCACGGCGGCAAGGCCGAGCAGCATGACCGTCTCGCGGTCCGGCAAAACCAGCAGGAATGGCGCGCCGACCCCCAGCACCAGCGTTACCGTGCCATTCTGGAAGGTGCTTGCCTCGAGCGGTGAGGACACCAACGCCTGTTGCCGCTGGAGGATCAGGTTCCAGGCGAACAGGACGGCCGATACCAGTACCAGAGCGATGCCGAAGGCGGCATCGCCGTCCAGCCGTTCGCGCCCGATGCGGCCCGCCACGATCACGGTTACACCCACCAGCCCGAGGATCGTTCCGGCCACGGCGCGGGGGCGTATGACTTCTCCCAGCAGCAGCCGCGCGAGATAGAGCGCGATCAGCGGCGCGACGAAGCTGATGGCGATGGCTTCGGCGAGCGGGAGGTAGACGAGCGAGGCGAAGAAGCTCCAGCCCATGAAGGCGATGACCGTGCCGCGCACCAAATGGATGCGCAGTACGCGCCCTCTCGGGAAGACCCTTGTGCGCCACCACCATATCGGCGCCAGCAGCACGCTGCCCATCAGGCAGCGCAGCAGGAAGGCGCTGTAGGCCCCGATCGCCAGCGCGCCGCCCTTCATCACGGCATCCATCGCCGCGAACAGCGCAATTCCCAGCGTTGCCGCCAGTACCGGGCGGATCGAGTTGTCCTGCGCGCTCATGCAGGGCGGGCATATTACGGGCAGGCGAGAAGGTCACGCTGGTTCATCCTTGTGCAAGCCGCACACGTGGATAAAGGGCCAAACAATTGCTAATGAAGGTCGATCCGAAACGGACGGCATCCGGTGGGCTGAATGACTATCAAGACTCTTCTTCTTTCCGGCGCGGCTGGCGCCATTCTTCTTGCAGGCACTGCGCAGGCGCAGAACAGCGCGCCCGAAAGCCTCCTGCCGGCCACCAAGGCGCAGCCGGCCAAGCCCGCCCCGGCAAAGCAGCAGAGCGTCGATGAAGCCTTCGGCGATATCCGCATGGAAAGCGGCGAAGTCGTGCAGGAAGTCCCGTCGCTCGAAGGTGTCTGGAGCGTCGAACAGGTCGAGGCGTTGCTCGCCTATATCCCGACCGTTGCCGCCGAAGGGCTGAACCCGGCCGATTACCGCGCCGACGAGCTCAGCGAACTGCTGACCGTAAAGGGGCCGGGCGGCGAGGTGAACCGCATGGCGAGCGAGATTTTCGTCTGGCTGGTCGAGGACCTGCGCGACGGGCGCACGCCGATGGAATCGCGCCGCCAGTGGTTCGTCGTCGATCCCGACGCGGACCGCTTGCCGACCTGGAAGCTGCTGGAAGACGCGCTGGCGAGCGGCGACATCGCCGGCACGCTCGATTCGCTCGATCCCGTGCACCCCGATTACGAAAGGCTGCGCACCGAACTGGCGTCGGCCAAGGATCCCGCCAAGCGCAAGCTGATCCGCGCCAACATGGACCGCTGGCGCTGGCTGCCGCAGGACCTCGGCAAGCAGTACCTCCTGACCAACGTGCCCGAATACAAGCTGCGGCTGACCGTCAACGGGCGCATCATCAAGAGCTACCGCACCATTGTCGGCAAGCCGGGCCGCACCGCGACCCCGCAGCTGGCGGAAATGGTCGAGGCAGTCATCTACAACCCGACCTGGACCGTCCCGCAGTCGATCGTGAAGGGCGAAGGTCTTGGCGCGAAAGTGCTGGGCAATCCCGGCTGGGCCAAGGCCGCCGGCTACAAGGCGACCAAGGGCGCCAACGGCTGGGTCACCGTGGTTCAGCAGCCCGGGCCGCAGAACGCGCTCGGCCTGATGAAACTCGACATGCCCAATCCGCATGCGATCTTCCTGCACGATACGCCCAGCCGCAATCTGTTCGCGCAGGACAACCGGGCGCTCAGCCACGGTTGCATCCGCGTGCAGGGCGCGCGCGAACTGGCCATGACCATGTCGATGCTCGGCAATGCGAAGAGCAAGGAAGACCTGCCGCTGATCCAGCAGGAGGTGTCCGAAATCACCGCGAGCGGCGAATACACGCGCTATGCGATGGACAAGCAGTGGCCGGTCTACATCACCTATTTCACCATGGCGAGCGACGTCGACGGAGTGATGAAGACCTTCGGCGACATCTACGACCGCGATGCGCCCGTGCTGGCCGCACTCGATGCGCCGCGCCAGTCCAACCGCGCCCGCGAGACGAGCGAGGAAGTCGTCGAGATCGTCGACGACATGCAGACCTGAGCGATTGAGAAATAGGGCCTAGAAGAGGCCGGGATTGGTGCGCTCGAACGTGCCGCCGCCCGGCCGCAGGAGCAGGTCCATCTGCGCCATCGGCGGGGGCAGCTGGCTGCCGTCCGCTTCGAGGCCGAGGCTTTCGGCAAACAGCAGGCGCCCGCCGCTCAGCTTCAGCAGCACCTTGTCGAACTGGTCGGGGCCGAGCGCAAAGCACCCGTTCGACCGGCCGAGCCGGCCATAGCGCGAGATATGTTCGGGCCGCGCATATTCGGCCGGATGCATCACGATGGCGCGCGGCAGGGCGTTGGAATTGGTCGGGTCCAGCCCGTCCAGCCTGATCGAGGTGCCGTAGCGCCCGCGATACCAGCTGCGCGTCATATAGGCACCGCGGCTGGTCGCCTCGCTGCCTTCGATGTTGGAATAGCGTTTGAGCCAGCCGTCGTGTTCGCCGTCGGAACCCGTGCCGTGGGTGACGAAGAAGCTTTCCACCCGCTCGTTGTCGAGATCGACGAAGTGGAAGCGTTCCTTGGCCGAATGGAGGCCGAAATCGGCGATGCCGACGATATCCTTCTTCCAGATATCCGCGCCCACGCGGTCCAGCTGGCGGCGGGCGATCTCGATCAGCTTGCGGTCGCGCGATGCGGTCGAATTGACCTGTGCGAAGACGCGCGCGGGCAGCGCGGCAGCGGTGACGGCTGCAATGGTACCCTTGATGAGATCGCGACGCTTCATGGTTTCTGGCTTATAACATAGGATGTGCTGCGCGAAAATGAATGGTCGAATGCGACATTCGCCTGCGCGCAGGTAAGCATGGAACGCGCGTGCCGCCGGGCGACTTCCAGCGGATCGGTCCCGTATCCGCCACCAAGCGCACTTGCGAGCGGGAGTCCACGCTCGCGCACCGCATTCACGACGAAGCGGTCGCGTGCCGCGATGCCTTCATCGCTCAGGGCCAGCCGGCCCAGCCGGTCGTCCGCGTGGACGTCCACTCCTGCTTGGTACAGCACGATATCGGGCGCAAAAATGTCGAGCACCTGCGGCAGGTGGCGTTCCAGCGCCTCGAGATAACCGTCGTCGTCCGTCCCGTCGGCCAGCGGCACGTCGAGGCTGGAGCGCGCCTTGCGCACCGGGAAGTTCTTTTCCGCGTGGAGCGACAGGGTGAAGATGTCGTCGCGCCCCGCCGTGAGGCTGGCCGTCCCGTCGCCCTGGTGCACGTCGAGGTCAACCACGAGCACGCGCCCCGCATCGCCTTCCGCAATCAGCCGGTTGGCGCAGACGGCCAGGTCGTTGAACACGCAGTACCCCGCGCCGGTATCGTGCAGCGCATGGTGGCTGCCGGCAGCGGAATTGGCGGCATAGCCGTGCTCGAAGGCAAGCTGCGCGGCCATCCACGTGCCGCCGTTGGTATGCGTAACGCGGCTGGCGATATGCGGAGTGACGGGAAAGCCGATGCGGCGTTCCTTGCCGGGCGGGACCGCGGCGCTCAGCACTTCCTCGACGTAATCGGGGCAATGGACCGCCTCCAGCCAGTGGCGCGGGCAGGGCGGGGGCGCGTGTTCGGTGATCGGCTCGCCGCTTTCGCGCAGCACCTGCATGACCGCCCGGTACTTGTCGAAGCGGAAGGTCCCGCGCGCCGGCGCGGGCGCCATGTAATCGACGTGGTGGACGACGTGGAGGATGGCGCGCCCTCTAGCCTGCCTGCGCCTCTGTCGCAGCCTTGGCCGCCAGCTTCTGGAGGTTCGGCATGGCCGCCATCACCGCCCCCTGCATCTCGGCAATGATGCCGAGCCGCTCGGGCGCGGTTTCGCGCAGCTGGCGGATCGTCGGGGCCGAGGGATCGAGCCGCGATGCCGCGAGGAATTCCGATACCTTGGGGTTCTGCGCCCAGGTGAAGCGGTTGATGCCGGTGCCGAGGATGATGCCGGCATAGCCATCGATATTGTCGATGAAGGACACCGGATGGCAGAGCGCGTTCTTCTCCTCGTCGGTGTCGAAATTCGCTTCGATGAAGGCGCTGACCGCGGAATTGAGCGTCACCAGCGGGACGTGCAGCAATTGCAGCACGATGCGGTCGCCCTGCCATTGCGGCGCGACGGGCTTGGGCCGGACGGCCGAAGCCGTGCAGTCGATGTAGAGCGTGCCTTCGGGCATCGCGACCTCACCGCCCTGCAGCACCATGCGACCATGCTCGACCGCTTCGACGCGGCCCATGCGCACGACGTTGCCGATGCCGCGCAGCCGGTCGACCTCGCCTTGCGAGATGGTGGCGTAGTGGAACATCTCCGGCTCCACGTCGCGGTCGATGCGCAGCATGACGCCGTCGCGTTCCAGCTGGTTGAAGATCTCCGCCCCGCTGGTGGCTGTGGCGGCGGCCTTCATGATACTGATCTGTCCCCCGATGGTGCTGTCGAAGAACTGTTCGCCCGGTTGCACGGTAGCGCGGTTGATGAGCCAGCTTTCGCGCGGTTTCACCCAGGTGATGCTGTCGGTCGGAATGCCCGCCTCCAGCAACCAGACGCCGGTGTCCATCGCGGTCTTGCCTGCGCCGAGGATGCAGTAATGCGGCGGCAGAGGCCCGCTCTTCCACAGGTCGGGCAGCGCGCCGGGCACGACGACGCGCACCCCGTCGGCGACCGCGAAGGCGCGCTTGTGGGTCGAGGGGACGGAGGTTTCGAAATAGGTCGTGTCGACCAGCTTGCGGCGGACCGTCACCTGCGTCTCCTCGCCCGAGAAGATGTTCCGGAAGCCGCGTTCGCCGTCATATTCGCTGTTCGGGAAATATTGCACCCGGCCCGTGGGCAGCAGGTGGTCGCGCATGACGGACTGGAAATAGGCGAGGACTTCGGCCCCGCTCGCCAGTTCGAAAAAGCCCTTGTTGGGACCGGCCTCGTCGATCCGGTCCTGCCCCAGCGGCACGCGGTTGACCCCGTAGGACGAGCTTGGCTGGTGCAGCGCGACGAAGGAATAGGCGTCGTTCCAGTGCCCGCCGGGCGCCGAATGGCGGTCGATCATTACCACCGTCGCCTGTTCGTCCTGTTCGAGCAGCGTGTCGACGAAGGAGAGGGCGGTCGCGCCCGCGCCGATGACCAGGTAATCCGCTTCGAGAGCCATTGCGCCGTTTCTCCTATCCGGCGAGGCCGACCAGTTCCTCGTAGATTGCATCCTCGCTGCGACTCGCAGCATTGCGCCACGTCGTTGCCGTGTCCGCATTGACCAGTGTGCCGTCGGCGGTGACGACCAGCAAGTTCGGCGTGCCGGGCAGTTCTTCGAGGCCGAATCGTTGCGCGATGTCGAGATTGTGCCCGTCGCCCGTCTGCGGGAGGCCGACGTTGACGTAGACGAGTTCGTACTTGCGCTCGACCAGTTCGGCGAACCGCGGCGTTTCCAGCCAGCCTGCCAGCGCACGGCTGTCGTGGCACCAGTTCCCGCCCATCACCAGCAGCAGGCGCGTGCCGCGCTCGGACGCGCGGGCCAGCGCTGCATCGACTTCGCCCATCGGGTTCTTCGTTACGGCATAGGGCCGCGCTTCCGGATGGGCCGGTGCGGCAGCTTCAGGGACGGTGGCGCAGGCAACGAGGGAGAGGCTCGCGAGCAGAAGGAGCGGTGTGCGGTGCATCACCGGTTCTTAGCGAGCGTCATGCCGGGCCGAAAGCCCTGCTATCGCAGTCACATGTTGGACAGCACCATCTGCCCGCCGCGGATTTCCACGCTGCGGACATGGGTAAGGTAGCTCTGGCCCAGCAGCGAGACGTCCAGCCCCTCGGGAATGATGATCGCCTCGACATTGCGGGCAGTGATGCCGCCGACATCGATTTCGGGGATGCGCCGGATGACGCCGTGGACATCGCCGCTAGCACCGCGGCCGACCACGGCGACCTCGTGCTGTTCCCAATTGAGGCCAGCCGCGCGGGCATCCTCGCCGGTCAGCGCCACGACCGATGCGCCGGTGTCGACGATCACGTTGAACTTGGCCGCACCCACGCTCGCGCTGGAATAATAGTGGCCGTCGCCCGCGCGTTCGAGGCGGACTTCGCCGTACCATTCGCCGCCTTGCTGGGTTTCGATCACGGCATCGCTCGACCACGGGTTGGGCGAGGAGTTGAAGCGTTTCACCTCTCCCGGCTCCCCCGCGGTCACGCCCGGGTGGTCGCGCACGGCGAACGCGGCGAGGCCCGAAATGGCGGCAACGATGAAGAGCAGCGGCCTGATCATGGACGCAAACCTAGCGGGAAGGGATTAAACCGCCGTAAAGCCCGCGTCGTCGCCCTTCTCAAGCGGTTCGGACAGCGGACGGTAGCCGTGATGGATCGCGGTGCCCCATGCGCCCGCCAGCAGGCCGACGACGAGACTGTCGAACACCATCAGCGCCCAGACCAGTGCCTTGTCCGCGCCCATCGCCCAGGCGTGGTTTTGCGAATGAAGCCACATCAGCGGAACGAGGACGATTGCCGAGAAGATCACGATCCGCAGCCCCGCGCCCCAGCCAGAGCGATAAAGCGAGGCAAGCGTTGCAGATTGGTCGCCGACCAGCCCAGCGATGAACATGACCAAGATCGGCAGGGTAATGATGCTGAAGGCGATCGAGACTGCCTGCACGGCCATCTCGCCATAGTGCGCAGTGCCGATTTCGAGACCTGCGCTCGCCAGTCCCACCACGATATTGGCGACCAGCGCGATGCCGAAGACCTTCCACGCGATGCCCTTCATCGACCACCAGGGCAGCCCCTCGCGCTGCGCGGCCCAGAAGCGGATCGCGGCAAGGATGGCGATCAGGTAGCCGGCGAGCTTGGCATAGCCGAAGGCCCAGCGCGTCTCGCCGTTCGATACCGTACGCGCGGTCTCGATATCGTCGAACATGCCCAGGTTTATCTCGGCTACGTGCTGGATGAATTCCGGCACGATCGCGATGAGGGGGATGACCGGCGCAAGCAGCCAGATGCGGCCGCTGTCGCGCAGGACATCAACGATGCGGCGCGCGAATGCCTTGATCACTCGGCGGCGACCGCGTGCGGATCGAAAGCGACCGCGTCTCCGGCCTCGATGGCGGCGGCCTTTTCCTCCACCAGCCGGACGATGTGGTCGAGCATGTCCTCGTTCTCGATGTGGTGATCCTTCACGCCCGAGAGATAGACCATGTGCTTGCCATTGCCGCCGCCCGTCAGGCCGATGTCGGTCTCGCGCGCTTCGCCCGGACCATTGACGACGCAGCCAAGGACCGAAAGGCTCATCGGCGTCTTGATGTGTTCGAGGCGCTTTTCCAGCGCCTCGACCGTGCGGATGACATCGAAGCCCTGGCGCGAACAGCTGGGGCAGGAGACGACGCGCACGCCGCGGGTCCTGAGGCCCAGCGCCTTCAGCATTTCGAAGCCGACTTTCACTTCCTGCTCCGGCTCGGCGGACAGCGACACGCGGATCGTGTCGCCGATGCCGGCCCACAGCAGGCTGCCGATGCCGATGGAGGATTTGACCGTCCCGCCGATGAGACCGCCCGCTTCGGTGATGCCGAGATGCAGCGGACAATCCACTGCCTCGGCAAGGCCGTGATAAGCGGCGACCGCGAGGAACACGTCGGACGCCTTCACCGCGACCTTGTATTCGTGGAAATCATGGTCCTGCAGCAGCTTGATATGGTCGAGCGCGCTTTCGATCAGCGCTTCGGGGCAGGGCTCGCCGTATTTTTCCAGCAGGTCCTTCTCGAGGCTGCCCGCGTTCACGCCGATGCGGATCGCGCAGCCGTTCGCCTTGGCGGCTCGCACGACTTCGGCGACGCGTTCGGAAGAACCGATATTGCCCGGATTGATGCGCAGGCAGGCCGCGCCCTTGTCGGCCGCTTCGAGTGCGCGCTTGTAGTGGAAGTGGATGTCCGCGACGATCGGGACATTCGCTGCCTTGGTGATCTTGTCGAAATTCGCGGTCGCTTCCTCGGTCGGGCAGGAGACGCGAATGATGTCCGCGCCCACGTCCTCGCAGCGGCGGATCTGGTCGATCGTCGCCCCCACGTCTTCGGTGGGCGTATTGGTCATGGTCTGCACGGTAATCGGCGCATCGCCCCCGACAGGGACATTGCCGACCATGATCTGGCGGGACTGGCGGCGCTCGATAGTGCGCCAGGGACGTACGGAAGACATGGGGGCGATATAGAGGCGCTTCGATGAAGGGGCAATGACAGGCCGCACGACTTGGGGCATGAGACGCGCATGAGCGAAGCGACCGACGAATTCTCGACCCAGACCCCGCTACTGTTCGGGCGCGTGATGGACGGCAGGGGCGGGGCCCGGCCGATCGGCTGGGACGAAGCGCAGGGCTGGACGCCGCAGTCGCCGGGCGAAGTGCTGTGGCTCCACTTGCGCCGCGATTTCGCGGGCACGCGCCTGTGGCTCGAAAACGAACTCCGCATGCCCGAGCCCACCGCAGAACTGCTGACCAGCAACCAGACCCGGCCGCGCGCCTTTCGCGAGGGTGAGACGCTGGTGGCGACGCTGCGGGGCATCAACTTCAATCCCGGTGCCGAGCCGGAAGACATGATCTCCATGCAGTTGTGGAGCGACGGACAGCGCCTGATAACCCTGCGCCGCGCGCCGATGCAGACCCCGCGCGAGGTCATGGGAATGCTCGACCGCGGCGACGGCCCACTCGATGCAGGGGCCACAATCACGCTGCTGGCGGAATTGCTCATCACCCGGATGAGCCAGTCGATCGTCGACATGAACCAGGTGCTGGACGACCTCGAGGACGAGGACCCGGAGAAGGACCCGGAAGGGATGCTGAAGCGCATCTCCACCATCCGGCGCAATTGCCTCAGCCTCAAGCGTCACATGGCTCCGCAGCACGAGGCGCTGGAGCAGATCAGCCGCGATTCGCCCGACTGGTTCGAGGAAGAGGACCGCCGCGAGATCGCTGAAAGCATCGCGCGCCTGCGCCGCTATCTCGACGACATCGACATCAGCAAGGAAAGCGCCGTCGTGCTGCAGGACGAACTGCGTGCCCGCAGCCTCGCCAGCAGCGAACATGCGACCTACATGCTGACCATCGTGGCGGGCATCTTCCTGCCGCTGTCGTTCCTGACCGGCCTGCTCGGCATCAATGTCGGCGGCATGCCGGGGATGGACGATCCGGATGCATTCTGGGCCGTCGTGGCGCTATGCCTCGTGCTGTTCGTGTGCCTGATCGTCGTCTTCCGCCGCCTGCGCTGGCTCTAGGCCCTACCAGCGCACCAGCGCGGGCACGGCGATCCGGCCGACGAGCCCCATCAGTGCGACCGGCGCGACATGCCAGATGCCGAGGTGGCCGATGCTGTCGATCGGGCAGGCAAGGCCGTAGGCGAAGCTGCCGATGGCGCCTGCCGCAATGCCGGTGAACAATCCTGCAGCACCCAGCGAGACAGGCGCGCCGCGGCGTAGCCACAGCACCAGCGCTGTCGCCGTCACGAGGCCGAAGCCAGCGCCGGCAAGGAAGCACTCGAAGCCGTAGGGATCGCTCGATACCGCCGCGTAAAGGCCGCCGGCACCTAGCGCGAGCAGGGCGGTCAGAGGCAGGAGGCCGAGCATGGCCGTCGACCAGCGCGCACCTTCGTGGCGGTTGCCGACGCGCGGGCTGGCCATGGAGAGGACCGCGCCTGCCGCTGCCACGCCGAGTAGGCCCAGCATGCCATTGGCGATGAAGAAGATGCTCGACGCAGCGCCGCTGGCGATGCCGCGCCACAGCCCGTCGACCAGTTCGACGAGCACCACGGTGGCGAGCGCGGACAGCGCGACCAGCAGCGCGCCGTGCCAGAAGCGGATCGGGGCGACGGGGGCGAGATCGTCCGCCAGTTCGTCGATCAGCGGATTAGGGACCCGGTTCATTGTCATTCGGCCTTTTCTACGAGCGCGGACAGCTTCTTCAGCCCGCGATGGATGTTCACCTTGACCAGGCTTTCGCTCTGCCCGGTCCGTTCTGCGGCTTCCGCGATGGAAAGCCCCTCTATCTTCACCAGTTCGATGACCTCGACCTGCCGGTCGGGCAGGTGCACGAACAACCTCTCGAGGCTCATGCGGGCCATCACCGCCTCTTCCTCGCTGTCTTCGGCGGCATCGTGGTCACCCAGCCCGTCTTCCGCGCTGCGGTAGACCTTGCGCAGGTGATCGACCCAGCGATAGCGCGCGATGGCAGCCAGCCAGGGGTAGAAGGCGCGGGTGGGGTCCCAGGTGGCGCGCTTGGCATGGACCGCCATCATCACTTCCTGCACCAAATCGTCGAGTTGGGCGGGCGGCACGCGTTTCCTGAAATAGCGCGCCAGCCACAGCTGCACTTCGCCCAGGAGAACGCGGTACATCTCGCGGTCGCCCCTCTGCGCGGCCGCCATCATGTGCGCCATGCTGGCTTCGTCGGCGATCATTTCTGCCCCTCCGCAAGCATGGCTATCACGCCGCCCGCCGCGAGGCGAGGAGCGCGTCAAGCGACAGCGCCCCGCCGCCGCGCGAGACGAGAATCGCCGCCATGGCAACCCAGGCGACATGCGTGCTCCACCAGGCTTCCGGATAGACGAAGACCTGTATGACAACCGTCATTCCCAGCAGCGACAGCGCGGCAAAGCGCGTGAACAATCCGGCGACCAGAAGGGCGGGAAACAGGTGCTCGGCATAGGTAGCCAGGGGAGCCGCAATGTCGGCGGGCAGGGGCAGGCCGGTATATTCGTATTCGAACAGGAAGACGGCATTGTCGCTGACGGTCAGCGCCGTGCCGTCCTCCACCTTGGTGCGGCCCGATCGCCAGAAAATCCCGGCCAGAGCCACGCGGGTGAGAAGCAGTGCGAGGCTTTCCGGCCCGCGCGATGCGAGCCAGGCGGCCAGGCGGTCGTAGGGGGTCAGTACTCGCTGCATGTCTCACCTCGTCATGGGCTGGCCGGGCAGGCGGGAGGGACGCTTGGCTCAGCGCTTCACGGGCGTGAGCGAACCCTTGCCCTTGGGCGTGGAGATGGTCTCGCAGCTGCCCTTCTTGACCAGCTTCCAGACATCGCCCTGCCAGTCGCGGGTGGACGTGCCCGCGCAGCTGGTGCCGGGACCGGCGGCACAATCGTTCTCGCCTGCCTTGGCGACGCCGTAGCACTTCTCCATCGCGTGTTTCTTCTGCGCAGCGGCGGGGCTGGCGGTGAGCGTGGCGGCGATGCCGGCGGTCAGGGCAAGGCCCGCAAGGCGGGCGATCGATTGATTGTGCATGGCAAGTCTCTCTTGTTCTCGAATGCTGTGTCGGGGCGGGGGCGCCGCAACTGGCAGGTCATTCGGGGCGAGAGGCCGGGCGGTTACGCCGGTTTGCGAAAAAAGTGCCTGTAACCGGTCGCTGGCCGGGGGCGAAGGATACCGGGTGCACCGACGCACGCATCAGATCACAAGGAATGGATGCCATGAACCTCGCTACCCGCAAGACCGCCACTGCCGCCGCCGCCGCGGCCTTTGCCCTTTCGTCGATGAGCGCGCTTGCCGCGCCTGCCCCTGCCGGCAGCAGCGGTTCGGCGATTGCCGCCGACGATACCGTCCACTGCTACGGCGTGCACAGCTGCAAGGGCCAGGCCGACTGCGCCACCAGCGAGAACGCCTGCAAGGGCCAGAACGAATGCAAGGGCCACGGCTTCAAGGCGATGAAGGCGGGCCAGTGCCTGACCAAGGGCGGGACGATCGGCGACATCGGCTGATCCTCACTGCCCCAAGTGGGCGGCCCGGCGTGCGGGGGATCCTCCCCCTTCGTGTCCCCCAACGTCCCTCGCCGGGTCGCCTTTTCCCTTGCTGCCGGAGACACCCATGACGAGCATCGCTCCCTTCCACGGCTTCGGCCTCGGCCTCAGGCGGACGCATTATGCGGACTTCCTCGAAGGCGACGTGCCGGTCGATTTCGTCGAGGTGATCTCGGAAAACTACATGGTGGAGGGCGGCAAGCCGCTGCGCATCCTCGAACAGGTGCGCGCGCACCATCCGGTGATCCTCCACGGCGTTTCCATGTCGATCGGCTCGGCCCACGGGCTGGACCGCGATTACCTGGCCAAGCTGAAGGCGCTGGCCGACCGGATAGAGCCGCTCTGGGTGTCCGACCATTTGTGCTGGACCCGGAACAGCGCCCATAATTCGCACGATCTCCTGCCCATGCCGCTCACGCGCGAGGCGCTGGAGGTGGTGTGCGAGAATATCGACCGTGCGCAGACCGCGCTGGGCCGCGTAATGCTGTTCGAGAACCCGTCGAGCTATCTCGCCTTTCCGGAGGACGAGATGGCGGAATGGGAATTCCTTTCGGAAATGGCACGGCGCACCGGGTGCTACCTGCTGCTCGACGTCAACAACGTCCATGTCAGCGCGCGGAACCATGGTTTCTCGGCGAGTGACTACATCACCGGACTGCCGCTCGACCGTGTACGGCAGATCCATCTTGCCGGACACACGCCGGGCGAGATCGTCATCGACACGCACGACCGCGCAGTCTGCGGCGAGGTGTGGGCGCTTTTTGCGGAAACCATCGCCCGCACCGGTCCGGTCGCCACCATGATCGAGCGCGACGACAAGATTCCACCGCTGGCCGAATTGCTCGGCGAACTCGACCACGCCCGCGCACTGGCGGCGCAGCGGATCGCGGCATGAGCGGGCTTGCCGAGGCGCAGGACGCGATGCTGGCGCGTATCCTCGACGAGGACCTGCCGCTTCCGGCAGGCTGGACACCGCGCCATGCAGCGGGCCTTGCGGTCTATCGCAACAACTACCGCTCCGCGCTGGTCGAGGCGCTGCGGTCGACTTTCGAGCGCACCGCACGGCTGGTCGGCGAGGACAGTTTCGAGCGCGCCGCCGCGCATCACGTGATTACCCACCCTCCGACCAGCTGGACCCTCGACTTTGCAGGCGAGGGGTTCGATGCGACCTGCGCGCAGCTGTTCGCGCGGGACCCCGAGGTTGCCGAACTCGCCTGGCTGGAATGGGCCATGCACTGCGCCTTCGTCGCGCGCGATGCGGCAAGGCTCGACGGGGCGGGGTTTGCTGCAGCGACGGCGAGCTACGGCGATGCGGACTGGGCCGGATTGCGGCTGCGCTTCGTGCCCGGCATCGCTCTACGCACGCTCCGTCACGACGTGAAACGTCTCTGGTCAGACGGGGACGCGCACCTTCTGGAAGAGGTCGCCTGCTGCATCGTCTGGCGCGAGGGCGAGTGGCCCGTCTTCCAGCAGCTGCCCCTGCCCGAAGGCGAGGCGCTGTCCGCCATGATGGAGGGCGCAAGCTTCGCCGAGGCCTGCGAGCTGTTGTCCGGCCTGCTGGGCGAGGAAGAGGCACCGGCCGCCGCCGGGGCCATGCTCGCGCGCTGGCTGGCCGAAGGGCTGGTCGAAGGCCTCGCTCAGTAAGCGAAGCTTTCGCCCACCATTTCCTCGCTCATCGCCCACAGGCGGTCGGCATTGCCCTTGTCGATGGCATAGCTGCGCACGCCGCCGCTGGGGCTTTCGTCGTCCTGGTCGGCCACGTGGCAATTCTCGCAATAGAGCCCGCCTGCGCCTTCCAGCTCTTCCGCCGTGGCTGCCCAGCAGGTCGTCGCCGCGCCCTGCGGGATGGACTTGAACGGCTCGGGCGTCTGGCCCGATGCTTCGGCGTTCTTGCGGATACGCTCCATCAGATCGGCCATGTCCTGTTCGGTCATGTGACGGCTGAGATTGGTCATGATCCCGCCCGGGTGAAGCGAATAGGCATGGATGCCCTTGTCGGCGAGCCGGTCTTCGAGGCCAACGGCGAACAGCACGTTCGCGGTCTTGGACTGGCCGTAGCTCTGCCATTTCTCGTATTCGCGGCGCTCGAAATTCGGATCGTCGAAATCGACCGGCGCGATGTGGTGGCCGCGGCTCGACAGGTTGACGATGCGCGGACGCTCTCCCTGCTCCAGCAGCGGGACGAGGTGGTTGGTCAGCACGAAATGCCCGAGGTGGTTGGTGCCGAACTGCATCTCGAACCCGTCGGCGGTCTTGGCCTGGTCGCAGGCCATGACGCCCGCGTTGTTGATCAGCAGGTCGATCTTGTCGAACCGTTCGTTCGCTTCCTTCGCAGCCGCGCGGACGCTGGCGAGCGATGCGAGGTCGCAGACCAGCGTTTCCACACTGGCGCCGGTTTCCTGCGAAATTTCCGATGCCGCCTCGGCCAGCTTGCCTTCGTCGCGGCCCGACAGGATCAGATGCGCGCCTTTCGCGCCCATGGCCCGCGCCGTTTCGCGCCCGAGGCCCGAATAGGCGCCGGTGATCAACACCGTCCTGCCGGTCAGGTCCTTGCCTTCGAGGACTTCGTCCGCCGTGCTTTCGTAACCGAACTTGCTCATCATCCTGTCTCCTCTTGGGCAGGAGGTGGCTTAGCACAAAGGTAAGGGGGCGCGAGACCTTATCGTCCCGCGCCCCCTCCTTGCGTCCCCTTGGGGTCTCGTTATGCGCCCGGCGGCAGTGGATCGTTGGCCGAGCCCGCCTTGCGCTTCTTCGGCTTCGGAGCAGCGCCTGCGGCGCCTGCCAGGTCGCTATCCATCTGGTCGAGCTTGCGTGCCGCCCAGTCGCGTCCGCCGAGGCCGAAGGCGAGTGCGCCTGCAACCGCGACGCCTGCGATCAGGATGGTCAGCGCATTGGCCGGGATCATCCCGCCGATGCCGGTGAACTGCAGGCCCATGAAGACGAACAGGATGATCGTCGCCCAGCGCACGATGGTCGCCGCGGTCGCGTTCTCCCCGTCGCCCGAGATGAGCCGGGCCAGCAAATTGGCGATGAAGAAGCCGAAAGCGATCACCACCGCACCGAAGATCACCTTGCCGCCCAGTTCGAGCACGGCATCGAGGATTGCGGTCAGTTCGGGAAAGCCCAGCAGCCTGGTCGCCGCGATGGCGAAGAACAGGATGATGGCCACCTGCACGACGCGGGCGATGATGCTGGATGCGCGGGCATTTTCGCCCATCATCCCGCTTTCCGCCAGAGCCCTGTCGACGCCGAGGCCGGGCAGGACTTCCTTCAGCACCTGCACCACGAACTTGCTGATCAGGTAGCCGATGCCCAGCAGCACCGCGGCCGCGATGATGTTCGGGATGGCGTTGAAGATCAGCTGCAGCATGGAGCTGGCAGGCCGCGAGATGCTCTCGATATTGAGTGCATCGAGCGCCATGATCGCCACGAAGATCACGATCACCGCATAGACGATAGTCGCGATCGTGTTGCTGATCGCGGTGTTGCCGGTGACATTGTCGACCCCGCCGCGATTGGCCCATTTGTCGAAATCGACCGTCTGCAGCGTGGTGACGATGAGATCGCGCACGATCCGCGCGACCATCAGGCCGATGAAGAAGATCAGTCCAGCGCCCACCAGGTTCGGGATGAAGGCGACCACGTTTTCGAGCAGGCTGTCGACCGGCCCTGCCACTGCGCCGAGGCCCAGCACCTGCAGGATTACCAGCAGGCCGAACAGCCAGATCAGCAGCGAGACGATTTTGCCGAGCGATGCCCCCAGCGACGAACCGCTGCCGGTGCCGCGCTGGAAGAAGGATATGTTGTCGACCAGCTTGGCGAATGCCCACTTGGCCGCTTTCGCCGCAGCCCAGGTTACGAGCAGGACGATGAGTGCAAGTCCGACCTTTTCGATGACGGTCATCGCCACCTCTTCGTCGAAGCGATATCTACCGATTTGCATGAAACCTCTCCCCATTGGTTCCCCTACGGCATGGCCTATCACGCTGTCGGAAATATCCAAAAATCCACGAAAGACTGGAGTGGATAACTTTGGCTGCTATCACGCTCGCATGAGAGGATTTTTCACCCGCTTCGCTATCGCGGCTTCGGGCTTCGCGCTCGCCGTTTCGTACCCCGTCTCGGCGCAGGACCATGCGCAGGCCGGATGGTCGCTCGCCATCCATGGCGGGGCAGGCACCATCGCGCGCGACAGCATGACGCCCGAAGAAGACGCCGCGCACCGCGCCGCCTTGCAGGCCGCGCTCGATGCCGGCGCGAAAGTGCTGGCCGATGGCGGCAGCGCGCTCGACGCGATTGAGGCAGCGATCCTGATCATGGAGGACGAGCCGCGCTTCAACGCGGGCAAGGGCGCGGTCTACACCTGGGACGCGACGCACGAACTCGATGCCTCGATCATGGACGGCCGCACGCGCGATGCCGGCGCGGTCGCAGGCGTCACCACCGTGCGCAATCCCATCCTCCTCGCGCGCAAGGTGATGACCGACAGCCCGCACGTGATGCTGTCGGGCAAGGGCGCGGAAACATTCGCTGCCGAACAGGGCATCGAGCTGGTTCCGCCGAGCTATTTCGATACCGAGTTCCGCCTGAAGGCGCTGGAGCGGATGAAGGCGAAACAGCTGTCCGCGCTCGATGTCGACCTGAAATTCGGCACCGTCGGCGCGGTGGCGCTGGACCGGCACGGCAACATGGCCGCAGGCACTTCCACCGGCGGGATGACGGGCAAGCGCTGGGGCCGCGTGGGCGATGCGCCGATCATCGGGGCCGGCACCTATGCCGACGACCGCGCCTGCGCCGTGTCGGCGACCGGCTGGGGCGAATTCTTCATCCGGGTTGGGGTGGCGCACGAGATCTGCGCGCGCCTGCGCATGGAGAAGGCCGTGGGTGCGATGAGCGCCGCCGACAGGATTCCGACGCTGGTCGCGCTGGACCATCACGACGGGCCCGAGATGCCCGAAGTCGCGATTCCCGAAGGTGCGGCACAGGACATAGCCGATGCCGTGATGAACGATGTCAAGGCGCTGGGCGGCGACGGTGGGGTGATCGTCGTGACGCCCGAAGGCCACGCGCTCTACAGCTTCAATACCGCCGGCATGTACCGAGGCCGCGCCACCAGCGCAGGCGTCAACGAAGTCGCCATCTACGGCGACGAATAGCTCCGAGTCGCAGGGCCGGTTGGCGGTTCGCGAAAGACGCGATTGGTCACGCTTTTCAGGCGTTTGCGCCCCTCTTTTGACTCTGAGGACGGCAAGGCGCAGCCTGCCGCCAGCGTTGGGGGACGAAAATCCATCACAACGGGCCGCATAAGGTCCTGACGCCGAAGTCACGGGTCGTTCAACTCGTCACCTAGGAGTCACAACCATGAAATCACTTACCAAAGCCGTGCTCGCCGCGGGCGCGCTGCTTGTCGCCATGCCGCAGGCTGCCGTGGCGCAGGACCAGTACCCGCTCAAGGGCGCGGAGTGGATCGAGGTCACCGGCATCAGCCTCGAGGACGGCGGAGGCCTCCAATATGCCAACTGGCTGGCAAGCGAATGGCGCAAGCGCATGGACTATGCCGTCTCGCAGGGCTGGATCGAAAGCTACGAGATCTGGTCGAACGCGTATGCGCGCCAGGGCGAGCCCGACATGTGGCTCCTCACCCGCTTCGACGAATTCGAAAGCAACGATGAATTCGAAGCACGCAACAAGCAGATGCGCGCCTTCATGCAGCGCAACATCCAGCAATTGCAGGCCGAAAGCGGCGACCGGGCGAAATACCGCACCGTGCTCGGCGATGTGCTGATCAAGCGCCTCGTCTGGCGCGACTGACGATTGCCCCCCGGGAGAAGGCGGGTCGCCCTGCGGCCCGTCTTCTCTTGCCCTGCGCCTACCCGCGCTTGCGGGCGCGCGGATAGCTGCCGAGCAGGCGGACCTCGTTGGTCTGGAATGCCAGTTCCTCCAGCGCGGTATCGACCCGCGCATCGCCCGGCGCGCCTTCGATATCGGCGAAGAACATGGTGGCCGCGAAGCTGGCGCCCTTCTGGTAGCTTTCCAGCTTGGTCATGTTGACGCCGTTCGTGGCAAAGCAGCCCAGCGCCTTGTAAAGCGCGGCAGGGATGTTCTTCACCTCGAAGATGAAGGTCGTCATCGCATCGACACCGGCGAGCGCGCCCGGCGCGAGTTGTTCCTTCGCCAGCACGACGAAGCGCGTGGTGTTGTCATGCGCGTCCTCGACCGCGTCTTCCACGATCCTGAGGCCGTAGAGATCGGCAGCGAGCGGCGGGGCGATGGCGGCGATATTCGCCTCGCCGGTTTCCGCCACATAGGCCGCCGCGCCCGCCGTATCGGCATAGCTCATGCCGGTGATGCCGCGCGCGCGCAGGAATTCGCGCGACTGGCCGAGCGCCTGCGGATGGCTGTAGGCCGCCTCGAACGGACCGTCGCCGACCGCCATCAGCGCATGGGTGATACGCATGAAATGTTCGGCCACGATCGCCAGCCCGCTTTCAGGGAGCAGGAAGTGGATATCCGCCACGCGGCCATGCTGGCTGTTCTCGATGGGGATCATCGCACAGCCGGCCGCGCCGCTCTTCACCGCGTCGAGCGCATCCTCGAAGCTGAAACAGGGCAGGGGCAGCGCTTCGGGCGCGAACTGCATCGCCGCCTGGTGCGAATTGGAACCGGGCGCACCGCCGAAAGCGATGGCGCGCGCGGGTTCCTCGGCGGCGGCGGCGCGCATGGAATCGACCATGGCGAGGGCTGGCTTGGCAAAATTACGCATGGGAGGCCGCTGCTAGGCACCAGTTGCACCCATCGCAAGCGCTATTGCACAGGGCGGACTTGCACGAAGGCGCGCACGGCACTAGAGCGGCGCGCAACCATAGACCACACGGATTCTCGCAGGTTCTCACGCAATGGACGACCGTTTCAACACCGCCGCCGGTTGGGTACTCTTCTCCGGCATCGTGGCCCTCGGGGCATCGATCGCTTCGGGCATGTATTTCCATGCCGACAGCCATGACTATCCCGAAGGCAAGGATTTCGGCTTCTTCATCGAAGGTGAAGCCGAAGAAGGCGGCGCCGATTCCGGTCCGGATCTCGGCACGCTGCTTGCTGCGGCGGACGCGACGGCCGGCGAAGCCGTCTTCGCCAAGTGCAGTGCCTGCCACACGATCAACCAGGGTGGGGCCAACGGCATCGGCCCGAACCTGTGGGGCGTCCTCGGCACCCCGCTCGGCGGGCATGCTGCCGGTTTCGCCTACAGCTCGGCGCTGAAGGACAAGGGCGGCACCTGGGACTATGCCAACATGGACGCATGGCTCGCCAACCCGCGCGGTTTCGCCAACGGCACCAAGATGAGCTTTGCCGGCCTGTCGAAGCCGGAAGACCGCGCCAACATCATCGCCTACCTGAAGGCGAACGGTGGCGGCCCCGACTATCCGGCCCCGGCCGCTCCGGCCGAAGAAGCCGCGGCTGACGCACCCGGCGCAGGCGAAGGCCCGGTCGAAGGCGCACCGGTCGACGGCGCCGAAGCTGCCGGCGCGATGAGCGCGGACCAGCCCGTCGCTGCAGCCAATGCAGCCACCGACGCTGGCGGCGCGACCAAGATCGACTGAGCTTTCCGGCTTCAGGAAGATTTGACGAAAGGCCCCGCTTCGGCGGGGTTTTTCTTTGCCCTCAGGCCTCGCCCTTGAAGCCCTGGGCGATGACGTACCACTCGCTCGAGCCCTTGCGGCTGGCGGGCGGCTTGGCGTGCTTGACCGTCTTGAAGTGCTTCTTGAGCAGGGCGAGCAGGTCCGCATCGGTCCCGCCGGCCAGCACCTTGGCAAGGAAGGTCCCGCCCTTGTCGAGGTTCTCGACCGCGAACCATGCGCCCGCCTCGACGAGGCCCATGGTGCGCAGATGGTCGGTCTGCTTGTGGCCGACGGTGTTGGCGGCCATGTCGCTCATCACGAGGTCCGCCTTGCCGCCCAGCGCCTCTTCGAGCACGCGCGGCGCATCGTCGTCCATGAAATCCATCTGGAAGATCGTCACGCCCTCGATGGGTTCGACTTCGAGCAGGTCGATGCCGACCACCTGTGCCTTGGGCCGCAGTTTGCGCACCACCTGGCTCCAGCCGCCCGGCGCAATGCCGAGATCGACCACGCGTTCGACGCCTTTGAGCAGGCCGAATTTCTCGTCCAGCTCGATCAGCTTGTAGGCCGCGCGGCTGCGATAGCCTTCCGCCTTGGCCTGCTTGACGTAAGGGTCGTTCAGCTGCCGCTGCAGCCAGCGCGTCGACGACGCGGTGCGTTTCTTGGCGGTGCGAACCCGCGTGTCGCGATCCTTGCCCGACCTAGACATCCTGTTCCCTCATCCTTTGCAGTGCGGCGCGGCTGCGCTCGCCATCGGCATCGGCGGCCATCAGGCTGCGCAGGATGCCTTCGCGGATCCCGCGGTCGGCCACGCCCAGCGTCTGCGAAGGCCAGATGTCGAGGATCGATTCGAGAATGGCGCAGCCCGCCACCACCAGGTTTGCGCGGTCATCGCCGATGCAGGGCAGTTCCTGCCGTTCCGCCCCGCTCATGCGGGAAAGGCGCGTGGAGATATCGCGCATGGCTTTCGATTCGAGGATCAGCCCGTCGACCGCGCGCCGGTCGTATTGCGGCAGCTCCAGATGCAGGCTGGCAAGCGTGGTCACTGTCCCGCTGGTGCCCAGCAGGCGGATCGGGTGCTTGCCCCGCGCGTGTTGGGCGATGCGCTTGGCGAAGGGCTTGAAACTGTCGCCCACGGTGCGGCGCATGCGCATGTAGCGGTCGAGCCGGGTTTCCAGGGTCTCGTCCGATCCGGTCACCGTGTCGGTGAGCGAGACGACGCCCCAGGGCACGCTCATCCAGTCGAGGATGCGCGGGACCGCGCCGCTCGGCTCCACCAGCACCAGTTCGGTCGAGCCGCCGCCGATGTCGAAAATCACCGCCGGGCCGGGACCGTCTTCGAGCAGGATGTGGCAGCCCAGCACGGCGAGGCGTGCCTCTTCCTGTGCGGAGATGATGTCGAGCACGATGCCCGTTTCCTGCCGCACGCGTTCGATGAACTCCTCGCCGTTGGAGGCGCGGCGGCAGGCTTCGGTCGCGACCGAGCGGGCGAGGTGGACATGGCGGCGGCGCAGCTTTTCCGCGCAGACGTGCAGTGCGGCCAGCGTACGCTCCATCGCCGCGTCCGACAGGCGGCCGCTGGCGGCCAGCCCTTCGCCGAGGCGCACCACGCGGCTGAAGGCGTCGATGACCGTGAAATTCTCGCCCGAGGGGCGGGCGATCAGGAGGCGGCAGTTGTTGGTGCCGAGGTCGAGCGCGGCATAGGCCTGCCGCCGCTGGAAACCGCGTTCCGCGGGCGCTGCCTGCCGGTTGTTTTCGATTGGGTTGGCCTGCTTGTCCGCCGCGCGCGGTTTCGCAGGCCGCGGGGCCGGCTTTCTGCCGGGCTTGCCATCGGGCCGGGAGGGGCGCTTGTAGCGGAAATCGGCTACCTTGCCGGACGTGCCGCCCCTGTTCT
This sequence comes from Qipengyuania gaetbuli, assembly GCF_020171365.1. NCBI lineage: Bacteria > Pseudomonadati > Pseudomonadota > Alphaproteobacteria > Sphingomonadales > Erythrobacteraceae > Qipengyuania > Qipengyuania gaetbuli. Next base: position 1,627,061 of record NZ_JAIUZO010000002.1, read on the forward strand.
TACCAGGCCCCCTTTTACTGTCCGGCGGAGAATGATCCGCCATGGGGTGTCTTCTTTCTATCCTCCCGCACGAACCAACGCGCACGGGGACTTGCCGCCGACGCTAGCGCCACATGACGTTTCGGGCAAGCAGAAGGGTTGACCGGGCGCGCCAGCGAAACTAAGTGCGCCCCCTCTCCCGGAGCGGCGCGCGATTCTCGGCGCCCCGACCGGCGATGCTGATGCCCCGTCGTCTAATGGTAAGACTACGGACTCTGACTCCGTCAATTGAGGTTCGAATCCTCACGGGGCATCCACTTCTCCCACATTGACAGCGCGACTGGCGCAGCACCTCCGGGCCGATCTTTACGACTTGCGCATGGATTCGTGTTAGCTTGCCGAGAATTCGCAAGTAATCCGAAAGCAAGTCATGCACGCCCGCCTCCTTCTTGTTGCCCTGTTCTGCATTTCTTCGCCCGCATTTGCGCAGCTTTACTTCGGCAAAGCGGTAGCGGTGGACGGGGATACGCTGGAGATGACCGGCGTGCGCTTCGTGCTGGCGGGTGTCGATGCCGTCGAGGCGCGGCAGACGTGCAAGCGCGGCGATGCGGAATGGAACTGCGGCGAATATGCGACCGCCGCCCTGCAATCGCTGGTCGAGGGCAAGAACGTCAGCTGCAAGCAGGCCGGGACCGATGCCTATGGCCGTGTCATCGCCAGGTGCGAAGCTGATGGACGCGACCTCGGGCAGGAAATGGTCCGGATGGGCTATGCGCTCCACATACCCGAAGAAGGTCCGGCCTATGCGGAGTGGGAGGATTTCGCCCGCGGCAAGACGGTTGGCATCTGGTCGGGCGAGTTCATGCAGCCGTCCGAGTTCCGCGTGAGCGACCGGCAGACCAGCGACGAACTCGCTGCCATGCTCGCCGCACGAAAGCGGCGTCTCGAAGCCTTGCCCGCCAGCAGGCAGGCGACCGCCGGGGTCTATTATCGCGGCTGCCGCGAAGTGCGGGCCGCCGGCAAGGCGCCCCTCTATCGCGGTGAGCCCGGCTATCGCCCCGAGATGGACGGTGACGGCGACGGGGTGGCCTGCGAACTCTACGGCCCGCGCCGACGCTGAGGCTCCATCGGCGCTGGATTCCCCGCGCGGCCTCGGCTAAGCCCCGTCCATCCCCGGGGAGCGAGCTTTCGCTGAGAGGGGCGGATTAAGCACCGCCCGACCCGTCGAACCTGAACCGATTAGCATCGGCGGAGGGAGTGGGCTGGTCACTGCCAGAACTCCGCTCTCCGTCCGCCTTCTGGAGAGACTTCGCATGGCCGACATCAACAGCAAATTCGACATCGGCGTCACCACCGGCCCGATTCGCGGCAGCCGCAAGGTCCATGTCGGCGCCAAGAGCGGCAGCGGCGTGCGCGTGGCCATGCGCGAGATCGACCTCGAGGGCGGCGAGCCCAGCGTGCGCGTCTACGACACCTCCGGCCCCTACACCGATCCCGATGCGCAGATCGATATCCGCAAGGGTCTCGAGCAGAAGCGCCGCGAGTGGATCCTCGCCCGCGGCGATGTGGAGGAATACGACGCGCGCGAAGTTCGCCCGGAAGACAACGGCCAGCTCGGTCCCGACCGGTCGGGCGGCGTGCCCGCGTTCCCGAACGTGGCGAAGAAGGTGTTGCGCGCGAAGCCCGGCATGAACGTGTCGCAAATGCACTATGCCAAGCGCGGCATCATCACGCCGGAAATGGAATACGTCGCCGAGCGCGAGAACCTCGGCCGCGAAATGCTGCGGGACGAGGCTGCGCGCCTGACCGCCCGTAACGACGGCCAGCCCTGGGGCGCTTCACTGCCCGATTACGTCACGCCCGAATTCGTGCGTGACGAGGTGGCGCGGGGCCGCGCGATCATCCCCTCCAACATCAACCATCCCGAAACCGAGCCGATGGCGATCGGGCGCAACTTCCTCGTCAAGATCAATGCCAATATCGGCAACTCCGCCGTCGCCTCCGACGTGGCGAGCGAGGTCGACAAGATGGTCTGGTCGATCCGCTGGGGCGCGGACACGGTGATGGACCTTTCCACGGGCCGCAACATCCACGACACGCGCGAATGGATCATCCGCAACTCGCCCGTCCCCATCGGCACCGTGCCGATCTACCAGGCGCTGGAAAAGGTCGGCGGCATCGCCGAGGACCTGACCTGGGAAATCTTCCGCGACACGCTGATCGAGCAGGCCGAACAGGGCGTCGACTATTTCACCATCCACGCGGGCGTGCGCCTGCCCTATGTCCCGATGACCGCCAAGCGCGTCACCGGCATCGTCTCGCGCGGCGGCTCGATCATGGCGAAATGGTGCCTCGCGCATCACAAGGAGAGCTTCCTCTACGAACGCTTCGACGAGATCACCGAGATCATGAAGGCCTATGACATCGCCTATTCGCTGGGCGACGGCCTGCGCCCCGGCTCCATCGCCGACGCCAATGACGAAGCCCAGTTCGCCGAGCTCTACACGTTGGGCGAGCTCACCAGGCGCGCCTGGGAACAGGACGTGCAGGTGATGATCGAAGGCCCCGGCCACGTGCCGATGCACAAGATCAAGGAGAACATGGACAAGCAGCTGGAGGCCTGCGGCGAAGCGCCCTTCTACACGCTCGGCCCCCTCGTCACCGATATCGCGCCGGGTTACGACCACATCACCAGCGGCATCGGCGCGGCGCAGATCGGCTGGTACGGCACCGCGATGCTCTGCTACGTCACGCCCAAGGAACACCTCGGCCTGCCTGACCGCGACGACGTGAAGGTAGGCGTGGTGACCTACAAGCTCGCCGCCCACGCCGCCGATCTTGCCAAGGGCCACCCGGCCGCCAAGGTCCGCGACGACGCATTGAGCAAGGCCCGCTTCGAATTCCGCTGGCGCGACCAGTTCAACCTCAGCCTCGACCCCGACACGGCCGAGCAATATCACGACCAGACCCTCCCCGCAGAAGGCGCCAAGACCGCCCACTTCTGCTCGATGTGCGGCCCGAAATTCTGCTCGATGAAGATCACGCAGGAAGTGCGCGACTTCGCGGCCAAGCAGAACTCGGACAGCTATCTGGCAGCGACCGCGCCGGTCGAGGGGGCGGATGCTGGGATGGGTGAGATGGCCGAGAAATATCGCGAAGGTGGCGATCTTTACATGCCGGCGGACCCCGCCGACTGAACCACGGCGTCTCCGTTTGCATTGCGAGCGAAGTACTGATCCAGGATCAAGCCGGTCGTCATCGCCAGCAGGGCTGGGAGCGACCAGAAAGCGCCCACGCGCCAGAAAACCATGCTGGCTTCAGGCGGCAGGAAGAGGGCAATGCCTTCGAACGTCACTGTCGCTGCGTGGAATGCTGCAAACCAAAGCGGCCAGTATTTGTCGCCCGAAAGTGCGAAGCGGCCGATTGCAGCCAAGAGGATGCAATCGATGACGACCACTACCGCCAGAGCCTGACCGGCGGCGAGGAAGCTGAATGTCAGGCTTGAGGCAATCGCTGTCGCGACGATAAGCGCGATCATTACTCGATCGCGGCGATCGCCTGCTCGCCAGCTGATTGTCAGAGCTCCAAGCAGGAACAACCAGAAGGCGAGCAGGAAATAGTCGGTCATTCTCAGGCCGCCTCGGCGTTCCGTTCGGCATGGGCGAGCCTGCCCGAAACCTTGTAATCGGGGGGGCAGCCGAAGGCTTCTGCCTGGAGGTTCGACGCCTTCTGGATCTTCCGCAATTCCCGTGTCGCCTGGCCGATGTCGTTGCGCGTGCCGATCATCTTGGTCAGGCCGTCACCGGCACTTGCGAGTGCTCCCTGTGCGGCGAGAACAGGAAGGCTGGATGCCTTGCTGACCTCGACAATGCTTGCGCACAGTTGCGCCAGGCGCATGACCGCGGTGTCGACAGCCTCGACGGAAGCCTGCGTGTCGCTGGCGATGACCCTGCCTGCTGCTGCTTTGATATCGTGCATCGAATGATCCTTTCGGTTTGTTGCCATCAATCGGTGCAGTGATGAGGTCACGAATTGGCGAACTCGGCCATGTCGGAAAGGCCCAAAACGGTTAGAAAGACGAGGCAGCTCAGCATCGTGGCAACAGCTGCGATGCGCACCATCCAGATCATGCGCCGGACCTTGGGCGCGTCATTCCTGGAGCCGCCGAGTGGCGGGAGTATCGACTGGCTGAGTGCAGACTTGGCGGACGTGCGGAGAGGTGGGGCCTGAATGAAGGCATTCGAAAAATCCACCAGCTCTGCGTTGGGGTCGAGCATGAATTTGGGGCTGGTACCTTCGTGCTCCCGCTCGATTTCCTGCAAGCGTGCAACTGCTGCCAAGCGGTTGTTGACCTGCAAGATGTCCATCACGGTCGCGATGTGCTGTTCGACCGTGCGATGGGAAATTCCCAATTGGTGAGCAATCTGCTTCGCCGTGAGTCCTCGCCTGACAAGCTCGATGCAGTCGGCTTGCCGTGGGGTCAGATTGGCAGCTTTCGCCAGATCGAACTTGGTTTCCATTACTGATCCATAATGGACCCGATTTCCCGGGATTGGCAAGCTAAAGCAATGGTTTGATAAGTTACCGTCGCAGATCCGTCAGCCCGCCGGTACCAGCTTCTCCACGAGCGCCCTGAGTTCGCTTGGCGTGGTGTGGCCGGCGACGATCTCGTGATAGCCGATCCCCGCCTTGCGCAGCGCTTCCTTCTTCACCGCATCGCGCGCGGCGGCGCTGCCCTGGTGGTGGCCGTTGCCCTGGTATTCGAGCGCGTGGCGCACGCAGCATTTCTCGTCCATCAGCGCGAAGTCGACCCGCTTGGAATTGACCGCGAAATAGGCTTTGCGGTCGGGTGAGGAGAGGAACTCGCCAAGCGACACCTGCGCCATCACCTGCCAAGCCGAATTGCGGGCGATCACAGCCTCGTCCAGCGCCTTGAACACGACTGCCTCGGGCCGGTTGAGCAGCGAGCGGGATTTGAAATCCGCTCCCATGACCGTGCGCAGCTGCTCGGCTGCCGAGGCGAGCGCGGGATCGTCGCCCGCCTTGGGCACGATCTTCAAATTGGGACGGTAGCCGCTACGCCGCTTGCGATAGGGTTGCTTTTTTCCGGCGTTGTTCCATTGGGTCGCCAATAAAACGAGAATGACGATAACGCCGAGAATAATAAGCTTCGGATCGTCCAATACTGAAGAGAACAGTTTCTCGAACACGATTCGTCACCTCCCTTCGAAACAATATCGAATTGAACGCTAAGAGAAACCGGTTATTTCTTTCCTGCATCCTCCCTCTCTCCGTGCCTCATGTCGCCGGATGACACCTTCTCCGCTCCGCCCGCGCTTGACAGTTTCGCCTGCTGCGTCAGTCTCCGTGGAGGTCGCGACCACAGGGGAGGTGCCGGTGACACGAACTAAAGCATTCGCAGGGGCGCTCGCAGCGCTCGTGATGGCAACGGGCGCGCAGGCGCAGGAGGCGAAGCGCACGCTGATGCCCGAGAACGACGAGGCGCGCGCCTTCCAGGAGGCGGTCGGCTATTCCGATGCGGTCATCCACGGCGACACGGTGATCCTGTCGGGCGTGGTCGCAGTGCCGATGGAGGGCGACGATGGCATGGAGCCGAGCTTCGTGCGCGTGTTCGACGCTATCGGCCGCACGCTGGAGCGGGCCGGGGCGAGCTGGGACGACATGATCGAGATCGAGACCTTCCACACCGACCTTGCCGGCCAGAACAATGCGTTTGCTGAGGTGAAGAACCGCTACATCAAGGCGCCATTCCCTGCGTGGACCGCGATCGGCATCAGCGCGCTCTACGAACCGACGGCATTGGTCGAGGTCAAGGTGACCGCGCAGCTGCCGCAAGGCGGGGAGGACTGAGCCATGCGCAGCCTCATCGCATTCGCGCTCGCCGCCTTGGCAACGCCCGCACTGGCGCAGGAAGCCGCGCCGCCGGTCTTCACGCCTTCGGAACTGCCCTATCCCTTCTCCAGCGCGGTGCAGGTGGGCGATGTGCTCTACCTGTCCGGCGACATCGGCGCGGACGAGACGGGCCGCGCGGTCGTGCCCGGCGGGATCGAGGCCGAAACGCGCGCCATGTTCGCGCGCATCGGCAAGACGCTGGAGGCGCATGGCCTGGGCTATGCAGACCTGTTCAAGTGCACGGTGATGCTGGCCGACATGGGCGAATGGCCTGCCTTCAATGCGATCTATGCGACCTATTTCGAGAAGGGCCGCTATCCCACGCGCTCCGCCATGGGTGTGAACGGCCTGGCGCTGGGCGCGCGAGTGGAGATGGAATGCTGGGCGTGGAACCCGCAAGAGACTGCGGGGGAGTGATAAGGCCGGGCGATGGAAGAATATCTCCTCTTCTTCGCCCTCGTGCTCGGTGTGAACCTGCTGCCCGCCTTCGGGCCGCCGACCTGGTCGATCATCGCGCTCTATGCCTTCAACAGCGACATGGCGCTGGCCCCGCTGGTAGGCCTCGCGGCGCTGGCGGCGGCAAGCGGGCGGTTCCTGCTGGCCCATGCGACGCTTGCCTTGGGGACGCGGTACCTGTCGGCGAAGACCCACGCCAACCTTGCCGCCGCGCGGCAGGCGCTGGAACGGCGGCGGCGCAACAGCCTCCTGGCGCTCGGCCTCTTCGCGCTGTCGCCGGTGCCGTCGGCCCAGCTGTTCGAGGCGGCGGGGCTGGCGCGGCTGAAGCTGCTGCCCTTCACGACGGCCTTCTTTGCAGGGCGCGTGGTGTCCTATACCATCTACGGCCTGACCGCGCAGGGTATCCGGTCGACCAGCATGGGCGAGGTGCTGCGCGAAGAGCTGTCCAGCCCGCTCGGCATTGCGCTGCAGGTGGCGATGCTGGGCGCGCTGGTCCTCTTGGCGCAGATCGACTGGGGGCGCCGGCTGGGGCTGGAAGGCGAGGGCAGGCCGGAAGGAACATTCACGCAAGGAGAGAACCATGAGCGATGAAACCGAACGCAACCGTGCCCTTGTCACAAAGGCCTACGACGGACTTGCCAAGGGCGATCCGACCCATTTCACGGCGCTGTTCGCGCCTGACATCGAATGGCGCGTGATGGGCTCTTCCGCCTGGTCGAAGCACCTGAAGGGGCTGGAGGCGGTCCAGCGGGATCTTGTCGGACCGCTCTTTGCGCGGATCGACGGCCCCTATCTGACCACTGCGGAACTGGTCCTTGCCGACGGCGACCGCGTGGCGGTGATAGCCAAGGGCAATGCCGCAACCGTCGACGGCGGACGCTACGACAACGATTACTGCTTCGTCTTCCGGATGCGTGATGGAATGATCGTGGAGGTGCGCGAGTACATGGACACGATCCTGGCCGACAAGGCTCTCGGCAGCTGATCCGGCGAAGCGATCCGGGGAAGGGGCGAAATCGCTTTGACATTGCCCTGTCGCACCCCATGTCGGAATAAGAGAACCACAACCGAGAGGAGCACGCACCATGCAGGTCCAGTTCAATTCCGACAGCAGCGTCATGGGCACGGCCAACGTCGCCGAACGCATCGAGACCAAGGTGCGGGACAAGCTGGCGCGGTTCGAGGAACGGCTCACCCGGATCGAGATCCACGTCCACGATGAAAACGCGCACAAGCACGGCCATGACGACAAGGCCTGCACCATCGAGGCACGCCCGCGTGGTGGCCGCCCGATCGGCGTGACCGAGGGTGCATCCACGGTGGACGATGCGGCGCGCAAGGCTGCGACGACGCTGGCGCAGCGGCTCGACCGGCATTTCGGCAAGAGCAATCGCCACGGCCACGACCCGCGCCCTGAAAAGGTGATGTAGTCGAGGGCAATCGTTCGTGGGGGGAGATCGAGGGATGAACTGGGCAAAGCCGCTGCTGATCGTGGCAGCACTCTACAATATCGTGATCGGGGCCGGATCGCTGTTCGGCCCCGAAGCACCCGTCGAAACGCGGGTGGTCGGCCTGCTCGTGCTGTGCTTCGGCGTCGTCTACGCCGTGGTCTCGCGAGATGTGGAGCGGTTCAGGCCGGTCCTGTGGGCAGGCGTGCTCGGCAAGCTTGGCGTGGTGGCGCTGATGGGGCCGGAGGTCGCATCAGGTGCGCAACCCTCTGCCGTCGGCTGGATCCTTGCAGGCGACGCGCTCTTCATGCTCGCCTTTCTCGCGATACTGCTGGGGAAGGGGCGCTCCGCCTCGGTCTGAGCCACCCACCCACGCCCTGCCGCGTGCGAATCCCGCCTCGTCACGATTTTGTGGGATTGCGAAACATCCAAACAGGCGCGGCGTTCGTATCTTGAAGCACCAGCCGGGTGAGCCGGCTGCGATTGTGCTTATTTCACACGCATAAAAGGGTACGAACATGAACAAGCTGACCATTGCGCTCGCCTCTGCCGCATCGCTCGCGATTGCCGCATGCAGCGATCCCGTCGAGGAAACCGCTCCGGCCGAAGACACTGCGATGGCCGACCAGATGGCCAACGATACCGCCACCGCCGGCACGATCGTCGAAGTGGCGCAGGGCAACCCCGATTTCTCGACGCTGGTGAGCGCCGTTACTGCGGCCAACCTCGGCGAAACGCTTTCGGGCGACGGTCCCTACACCGTCTTCGCTCCGACCAACGACGCCTTTGGCAAGATCCCCGAAGCCACGCTGACCGAGCTGACCACGAACGACACCGAAACCCTCGGCAGCATCCTCACCTACCACGTGGTGCAGGGCAATGTTGATGCCGCAACGCTGACCAAGGCCATCGAGGATGCGGGCGAAGCCGGCTACACGATCACCACCGTCAATGGCGGCACGCTGACCGCCAAGGTGGTCGACGGCAACGTCGTCCTGACCGATGCGGCCGGCGGCACCTCGACCGTCACCGCGACCGATGTCGCAGCATCGAACGGCGTAATCCACGTGATCGATACCGTGCTGATGCCGCAGTAAGCTGGGGCCAACCGATAACGAAGGGCGGCTCCTCGCGGGCCGCCCTTTTTGCGTCCGGCCTTGTCCGGCGGAAAGCCTGTGGCATGATAGCGGGGCAGTCCATGGGGAGGGCAAGATGAGCGAGAGCGAACTCTTCGACGTGATCGAGGGCGTCCACACCATTTACGCGGCGCTACTCGGCATGGTGATCACCATCAACTTCGCGATGATCGTGGCGGTCTGGACCTTCCTCCACCGTGCTTCGCTCTCGCTGAGGGTCGCGGCCTTCGTTTTCTACCTAGTCGGCATGGGCCTCCTCACCGCCATGCTGGTGCAGCAGGCGCATATCAGGGACCACGCGCTTAGTTCGCTGAGGAACGTGCCCGAAACGGATCACAGCCATTTCATTGCGCTGTTTCTCTCCACGCAGGACGATGTCTGGTTCCGGGTGGTTTGGATCGCGCAGCACATGGCACCGGCCTTGCTTGTACTGGGTGTCGCCTACCTGCTGTTCGCCTGGAAAGGGCGACCGGTGGAGTAACGCCTATCGGCCCTGCGCTGCGAGCGCGGCGGCTAGGTCGATGGTCTTCGCATTGCCGATCGTTTCCTGCTCTGCCGGACGCGGCGCGGGCGGGGGAGCCGGGCGCTCCGCGAGCGCCATGGGCGCTTCGGCCCGGGTGGGGCCTGTCCGCGGCCGGGGTTCCGGCTCGGTGGTAAATGCGATCAGCGCTTCCTCGCGGGCGAGGCGGGCGATGTCCTCCTCGCCATATTTGATAGCGTAGTCGCTAGCCGGACCGCTGGCCTCGCGGCTCTCGCGCCACCAATGGGCATGCGCGGTGTTGCGCAAACGTCCGCGGAGCGAGAGTTCGGCGACCTCTACCGTGCCTTCGGGCGTCTCGAGAGCATATTGGTCGGGCGGGCGCTTGGTCGAATGCGCGGCCTGGTCGAGCGCCGAAAACGGCTGCGCTTCGGGCAGGCTGTCCTGCGTCTCGGGCTTCAGGATGGGAGCGTCGCCGATCGCTGCGCCGCTGACCGCCCCTGCCACAGCGACCAGTACGAAGGCTCCGATGATGTGCGGTGCGAACTTCATGCCGGTTGAACGAGAAAGCCCGTGGCGAGGTTCCCTTCGCGTTCTGCGTGGTTAACCGGATGACGCCTTCATGGCTTGTTTAGGACGCACGGTAAGCGGCGCGCAAAGGTTCATCCCTAGAGTTAACGCCATGGTGATGTTCTGCGGCTAGGAGAGCCGCGGCATCCGCGAGGACAATGGGGTAGGATATGCATGAACTGGAGCGCCTGTTCGCGGCAGCGGACGGCGAGGCACGCTGGGAAGACGGTCTGCGTGACCTGTTCGAGGCGGGCGATCTCGACAAGGCGCACGACCTGCTCGCGCAGGCCCTGACGGATCTCGATACCGAGCTGACCCGCGAATGCCTCGCGATCACGCCGGAACACGTGTCGCTGTCCGGCTGGTCCGAACTGGTCGAAGCCATCGCGCTGCACGAAGGCAAGCCGATCACCGGCGTGACCCTTGCCATCGCCAACGATGCGGACAGCACCTTCGAGAAGGGCCAGATGCACCGGCCCTACATGATGCTCGGCCTCTATTCGGACGAGGGCTATGCCTTTTCAGCCGCCGATGTGGCGGGCCTCATCGCCGAAACGCGGTGCGAGGACGGCCCCGCATGGGCCGGCCATGACGAGGATATCGAAGTCTATCTCGATTGTGAGGGGCTGGACCTCCTCAACACGCGCCTCCTGTTCCACAAGCAGCGTCATTTCTTCCGCGACGATGCGCCCGAAAGCGCCCCGCGGCGCTATGTCGAATACGTGGTCGCCTGCTGGTGGCGGGCCCTGCTGTTCCAGCAGGCGGTTGCCAGCGAATGCGCCATTCATGGGCTTCCCGGCGGGATCCCGGTGATTGCCGGGATGGTGGACCTGCGCCCCGATGTCGTCTGCGTGCACGGTATCGGTGCCCGCAATCCGGCAGCGGACCGCGAGAGCGAGGAAGCCACCGAGATGGCGGAGATCATCCCGGCCAATTTCATCGCCCGCCGCACAGTCGAGGACGTGAAGGAATTCACCGGGGCCGACCTGCGCCGCAAGGTCGCCGAAACCGGTCAGGAGGACGATCCGGTGAAGCGCGGCTTCGTGGCGCGTTTCTTCGGCCGCTGAGGCAGAACCTGCAAACAGTCTTGGAAAGCATGACCGCGCTGCGCTAGCGTCCGCTTCTCGATTGCGGGGAGAGGACCACCGATGATCAGCCTGCGTGCACGCCTTGCCGAACTTGCCTTGCCGCTGCTCGGCATCAAGCGGTTCTTTTCCCAGCCCGACCGCATGGACGAGCGGCTCGCCAAGATGCGCCAGGCCAAATCGCCGCGCCCCGCTGCCAAGTGGCAGAAGCGGTTCACGATCGAGGAAGATACCTCGCGCAGCTACCCGTTGGTGACGCTGACGCCGATCGGCGGGCCGAAGCCGCACGCCCCGCACCTGCTTTACTTCCATGGGGGCGGCTACGTCATGGATATTGCCGCGCTGCACTGGGAGGCCATTGCCTCGCTGTGCGACCGGCTCGGCGCTTCGGCCAGCGTGCCGATCTATCCGCTCGCGCCCGAAGTGACGGTGACCACCACGCTGCCAGCGATGCGCGCCCTGTATGACGAGCTGGCGGGGGAATTCGGCGCGGAAAACATCGCGGTCGGCGGCGACAGTGCCGGTGGCGGCATGGCGCTGGCACTGGTGCAGGACCTCAAGCAGGACGGCCAGCCATTGCCCGGCAGCCTTGTCCTGTTCTCGCCCTGGCTCGATGCTACCGCGTCGGGCGAGGGGATGGACGCCATCGAACCGCGCGACAAGATGCTGGCGCCTTCGGGGCTGGAGGCCTGCGGGACGCGCTATGCAGGCGGCCTTCCGCTCGACGATCCGCGGCTGAGCCCGCTGTTCGGCGATCTCACCGGTCTGCCGCCTGTGGCAGTCTTCGCCGGGACCTCCGATATCCTCGTGTCTGACGCGCGGCGTTTGCGCGAAAAGCTGGGTTCGCTGGGAGAGCCGCCGGCGGTGTATCGCGAGGCGGAGCGCATGCAGCACGTCTGGATGCTGCTGCCGATCCCGGAAGGGCGTGCCGCGCTGGACGAGACGGCAGCCTTCCTGCGCCATGTCCATGTGAAGGATGCCCTGTGAAACTTGCAGCGATCCTGATGCCGCTCCTCCTGCTCGCCGCCTGCAACGGAGCGGAGCAGGGCAATTCGGCCCAGACCGAGGCATTCGACGGCATTGCCGCGAGCGAGACGGTATACCTGACCGGCACCGAACCCTTCTGGAGCGCGGAGATTGCCGGTGGCGAGGCGTTCTACAAAACCCCCGAGAACATCGACGGCCTGCGCTTTCCGGCCGGTCGGTTTGCGGGCCTCAACGGGGTGGCCTTTTCCGGCATGGCGGACGGACAGCGGTTCGATGCGACCGTGACGCCGGGCGAATGTTCTGACGGGATGAGTGACCGGACCTATCCCTTCACCGTTACACTCCTGCTTGGCGAAGAGCAGCGCACGGGCTGCGCGTGGACGGACCTCCAGCCCTATTCGGGACCCGAAACACCCTGACGCGGTTTAAGGCGCGAAGGTTCGTTCGCAGCGGAGGGGTACGATGAGAGAAATTCCCGGTCTTGCACGGGTGCTCGGCCTTTCGGGCCTCTTGCCGCAGGCGGCCTGCCTGATCGCGCTGGTGTTCGGCCCGCCCGAATGGCGCGAACCGGCCCTGCGCATCGCGGCAATCTACGCGGCCCTCATCCTCAGCTTCCTCGGAGGTTTGTGGTGGGGCATTGCCGCAGGCGCGCCGGCTGCCGAACGGCGCAGGGCGCTGGGCTGGCTGTGGATCGCGGCTGTCACGCCGAGCCTGGTGGCGCTCGCCTGCTTCCTGCCGTGGGCATTCGGCTGGCGCTGGCCCGAACCCTCGCTGGTCATGCTCGGCGCGGCATTGCTGATCAGCCTCGGCGTCGATGCGCGCCTCGGCTCGCTCGCGCCGCGCTGGTGGATGGCGCTGCGTGTCCCGCTGTCGGTGGGGCTGGGGGCGATGACCATAGCCATCGCCCTGACCTAGTTAAGTGCGATCAAAAGATACCCGGCACGTCGCGCTGGGCGGCGGTCGGCCAGGCCGGCTGCAGCAGTTCCTTGCGCGTTCCGACCGACTGGACCGACGGATCCGAACCGCGACCGGTAATCGCAGTGCAGCTGCGCCCCGCGAGGAAGTCGAGCGCCACGCTGATCGATGCCTCGCTCGGGTCGCTGAAGGGTTTGAAGATACCGTCGTCCGCGCGGCAGGTGGCTTGCATCACGCCGGCAAGGCCGCTGAAATATTCGCCGTTTCCGGCCGAATTGACCGTCTTGAACGCGACTGCACGAAGGCGGTCGTCGCAGGCCGAACGGTCGAAGGCGAACTGGCCCACGGGCTTGCCATAGGTGTTGGTGCCGATCAGCGCGAGATTTCCGCCGAGGTAGGGAATGAACGAGTTCGTCACCAGCTCGCTCGCCGAAGCGGTGCCCGCGCGCCCGATGACGGCAAGCTTGGTCACGGCGATCTGTTCGGGCTGGTTCTGGAACAGGTCGGTCGAGTTTTCCGAAGACTTGGAATCGCGCAGCACAGTGCGCGAGAAGACCTGGCCCTCGCGCCCGTCGGCCATCAGGTCGCCGAGGAGCTCGGCCACCGAGACGAGGCCGCCGCCATTGTACCGCAGGTCGAGAATGACCTTGGTGATCCCGCGATCGCGGAACTGCTGGAACGCGGCGCGCAGCTGTGGGCCGGCATCGGACACGATGAAGGTGCGCAGGTTGACGTAGCCGACCTCGCCCGTGCCGTCGTTGAGGATCTGGACGCCGTAGCGGTCCGAAATCGGATCGAGCGGGTATTCCGTCTTGGTGACCGATACGGTCTGATCGACGTTGCCATTGCGGATGACGAAGGTCCGCGTCACGCCCGGATCGGACGGCCCCAGTGCCTGGCTGACCGCGGTCGGCCCGCCCGATGCCATCAGCGATGCGACCGACTGACCGTTGATCGAGATGATCTCGGTACCGCGATCGAAGCCCGCCGGGAAGGCCGGACCGGTTTCGAAGGATTCCGCGACATAGACCCGGTTCGCGCTGGTGTCGTAGATCAGGCGGATGCCGAAGCCGGCGTTCGACCCGTTGTTGATGAGGTCGTTCTCTTCCTTGATCGAGGTCAGGTAGGTGAAGAACCGGTCCTTGTTCTGCGCCCGGGCGGGCGCGACGAGAGCATCGATATAGGTCTGGACGTCCGAATAGTTCGCCTTGTTGACTGTGTTGTCGAGCAGCTCGGGGAACAGGTACCATTCGTCGAGAACACCGCGCACCCAGTCCTGCCGGGCCGAAAGCGAGCAGGTGTCCGTGCCGCCTCCGGAAGGCGGCGGGGTGGGCGTGCCGCCGCCACCGCTGGGGCTGTCCCCGCCGCCGCAAGCGGCAAGCGAGATGGCAAGTACCGAAGAGATGATGGCGCGACCCATGGACATGCGAAAAATTCCTCCCAGAACGACCCGAATTCGGTCCGTATTTGCAACTGCAAACTGCGCAATTAACCCCTCCTGAGCAAGAGCACCGCCTGAGTTATCGTCTTTCGGGGGAAAACAAGGCCGTTTTCGCCTGAAAACAGTGCAAATTAGCGCCTGTGTAGTGGCCTTTGCTCCGTCGGTGTGCCTAGTCTTTGTCCTCGATATGCGAATTTGGCAGTAGAAGACGGAGTTGAAGTTGTGAGTACGGGCGTGCCCGCATGGATCCAGCAGGCGATCGGCAACGGCGAAGTAAAGGCCGGGCTGACCGCTGCTATGGTGGCCGAAGAGAAAGCTCTCGGCCGCGGCGGCTTTACCCTGTCCAGCCCGGCGTTCCGCCATGGCGGCGAACTCGACCCTAGCTTCACGGCTTGCGAGGACGATGCCGTTGCACCGCCGCTCGAATGGACCGCGCCGCCTCCCGGCACGCAGGAACTCGTGCTGGTAGTCGAGGACGTGGAGCGCGGCGACGTGCACTGGCTCGTCTGGGGCCTGCCCGGGCAGAAGGGCGCGCTCTTCGAAGGTGAGGTGCCGCCGCGCACCGGCAAGAATGCCCGCGGCAATTCGGAATGGCTGCTGCCCGACCCGCCCGTGGGGGTGGAGCATCATTATGCCTTCCAGCTTTTCGCACTGGACCTGCCGCTGACGCTGATGCCCGGCGCCACGCATGCAGATCTGGTCAGGAACATGGAAAACCATGTCACCGCACTCGCGATCCTCAGTGCCCGTTTCGAAGGTCACGAGGTCGAGGAATGGGATGCCGAGGATGAATTCGACATCTGATAATACCAAGCATAGCCAAGTGAAAGGAACCTGAAATGGCTGGCAAGAACAACGCACTGCAAAAGCCGGTGAACCTGACGCCGGAACTCGAAGCCGTCGTCGGCAAGGGTCCGATGACCCGCGCCCAGGTGACGTCGAAGGTGTGGGACCACATCAAGGCGAACGGCCTGCAGGACTCGAAGGACAAGCGCATGATCAATCCCGACGCCAAGCTCGGCGCGGTGATCGGCAAGGACCAGATCTCGATGTTCAAGATGACCGGTGCCGTTTCCAAGCACATGAGCTGATCGCTCGAAGGTCTGACAACAAAGGCGGCGTCGCGACCAGTTCGCGGCGCCGCTTTTCTTTGCGCGCTATTCCTCGTGCACCTCGACACCCTTCCAGAAGGCGATGCGGTCCTTGATCTCGGCAGCCGCTTCCTTGGGGTCGGGGTAATACCACGCCGCGTCCGGTTTGATCGCGCCGCCGGCATTGACCGAATGGTACTGCGCCGTACCCTTCCACGGGCACACGCTGGTCCGCTCGCTCGGCACCAGCGCGCTGCGCGCCACGTCGGAGGCCGGGAAATAGTGGTTCCCCTCGACCACCACCGTATCGTCGCTGCGCGCGATTTCCTCGCCGTTCCAGCTTGCCACTACAGTCATCGCGCAGTCCTTTCCAAACCCTGTTCCATGGGTAATAGAGCCATCGAGAACCCGTTGCGTTCCGAAAGGGAGAATTAGCGTGAACCGCATCGCCGCCGCACTGCTTGCCACCACTGCCGTCCTCGCCATGCCGGCAGCAGCGAAAGAGACTCCGGAACAGGTGGCGGCTGCCGCGCTCGAGGCAGCGCCGGTGTGGGACGGGCACAACGACGTGCCGATCCAGCTGCGCGGGCGGTTCGACAATCTCATCAACGATTTCGATTTCGTCGATACGCTCGACACGCAGGATGGCGACCGGGCGGCCATGCACACCGATCTCGTCCGGCTGGAAAAGGGCGATGTCGGCGCGCAGTTCTGGTCAGTCTATGTCAGCGCCGCGCTGCCCGAGCCCGAAGCCGTACAGGCGACCATCGAGCAGATCGACGTGACCAAGCGCCTGATTGCGCGCAACCCGGACAAGCTCGCGCTCGCGCTGACCGCCGACGATGTCGCGAAGGCCATGGCAGAGGGCAGGATCGCCTCGCTGATGGGTATGGAAGGCGGCCATTCGATCGGCAACAGCCTCGCTGTGCTGCGCCAGATGTACGACCTTGGCGCGCGCTACATGACGCTCACACACTCGACGACGCTCGACTGGGCGGATAGCGCGACCGATGCGCCGCGCCATGACGGGCTGAACACTTTCGGCAAGGACGTCGTGCGCGAGATGCAGCGCATGGGGATGCTGGTCGACCTCAGCCACGTGAGCGAAGCCGCGATGCACGATGCGCTGGACGTGTCGGGCGCGCCGGTCATCTTCAGCCATTCGGGCGCCCGCGCGATCAATGGCCACTTGCGCAACGTGCCCGACAGCGTGCTTGCCCGCCTGCCGGAAAACGGCGGCGTCCTAATGGTGGTCGCGCTGCCCTGGTTCATCAACGAGGAACTGCGCAACCACTCGGCCAATCGCTCGGCCGAAGAAGCGCGGCTGAAGGCGCTGTTCCCGGGCCTGCCCGACAATGTCGAGGCGGGGCTGGCGAAATGGGACGCCACCAATCGCCCGCCGGTCTCGACCGTGGCCGACATGGCCGACCACATCGACCACATCCGCAAGGTTGCAGGCATCGACCACATCGGCATCGGCGGGGACTATGACGGCATGCCGACCGGCCCCGTGGGTATGGAAGACGTGGCTGGTTATCCAGCGCTGTTCGTCGAACTGGCGAAACGCGGTTATTCGCAGGCGGACCTCGAAAAGATTTCGAGCCGCAACATGATGCGCGCCATGCGCGAGGCAGAGGCTTTCGCCGCAAGCCGCCGCGACATGGCGCCGATCGAATATCCGGTGGGCAAACCCCGCGACGTGGAGTGAAGCGGGGCGGGGCGGGTCAGTCCTGCGCCTGCAGTTCCGAGCCCAGCTTCAGCACTTCGTCGCCGTCTTCCTGCTTGATGAGATACGCGGGGTTGTCCTCGCTCCCGTCTCGCGTGACTTCGGAGTCCTTGAGGGTCCGGGTGACCTCGCGTTCGAACCGTTCCTTAATCTGGCCCTTGGCCATCCCGTTGCCCCAGTCCCACTTGACGTACTGGTCGGTGCGGAAACTGTTCGAATTGCTCATCAGGTCACCTCGGTATCTTAGTTTTCAATAACTTCGATCCCGTCCTCTTGGGTAACTTCGTCGTTGCCAACCGGTTCCTCGCCGGTGCCGAGGATGCTGTCGGTGCTGTCGCCTTCCTCTTCCATCGAGGAAATTTCGCCGCTGATGGTGGCTTCTTCCTCGACATCGCCCTGCGTCATCGCCGGAACGATCCAGACGACCGACATCAGGATGATGGCCAGGATCAGGCCGCCTGCGAGCACGTAACGCACGACGCCTTCCTTGGAGCCGCCGCTGGCTTCCACATCGTCGATATGGATTTCGTCACCTTCCTTGTGCACGTGAATACTCCCTGTTCTCCGCGACCGCGCGGGATTCAGGGGTTTCTACGGTCAGATGTGACGAATGTTCCGCGCCCGCTCAGTCGCGCAGCAGCTCGTTGATGCCGGTTTTCTCGCGCGTCTGGGCATCGACCGTCTTCACGATCACCGCGCAGGCGAGGCCGGGGCCGCCATCCTTGCCGGGCAGCGTGCCGGGGACGACGACTGAGAACGGCGGCAGGTGGCCGCGAATGACTTCGCCGGTGTCGCGGTAGACGATCTTGGTCGACTGGGTGATGAAGACGCCCATCGAAACCACGCAGCCTTCGCCCACGATCACGCCCTCGACGATTTCGCTGCGCGCGCCGATGAAGCAATTGTCGCCGATGATGGTCGGGTTCGCCTGCATCGGTTCAAGCACGCCGCCGATGCCTGCGCCTGCCGAGATATGGCAGTTCTCGCCGATCTGCGCGCAGCTGCCGATGCTGGCCCAGGTGTCGACCATGGTGCCCTTGCCGACATAGGCGCCGATGTTGACGAAGCTCGGCATCAGCACGCAGCCGGGCGCGATATAGGCGCCTTCGCGGGCCACGGCGCCCGGCACCACGCGGAAGCCTGCTTCGCGGAAACGGGCATCGTCCCAGCCGGCAAACTTGCTCGGCACCTTGTCGAAGGCGGGATGGCCGGCGCTGCCGCCTTCCATCACGCGGTTGTCGTTGAGGCGGAAGGACAGCAGGACCGCCTTCTTGAGCCACTGGTTGACCTGCCAGCCGCCCTTGCCGTCAGGCTGGGCTACGCGGCCTTCGCCGCTGTCGAGCAGCTTGAGGGCAGCCTCGACCGCAGCGCGCACGTCCGCGCTCTGCGGCGTGACGTTGGCGCGGTCTTCCCACGCGGCTTCGATGGCGGTTTCTAGCTCGGCGCTCATGCTGGTCTCCGTAAGAATATGCGGAGCGGTCGTTAGCAGCCTTGCCGCGCTAGTCCATCCCCGCCGCTTGGGCGAATTCGTAGGCGCGGTCGACCAGCGGACCGACGCGTTCGCTCATTGCCTTGGCATGGGCGGAAGATGCCGTGCCGTCGATGACGCGCTTCTTGATGCCCTGCATGATGCCGGCGAGCCGGAAGAGGTTGTAGGCGAAGTACCAGTCCATCGGCGGCACCGGATAGCCGGTGCGCGCGACGTAGCGGTCCACCGCCTCTTCCTGCGTGGGAATGCCCAGTTCGGCGAGGTCGAGGCCCAGCAGGCCCGCACGCCCGTCGGCCGGATTGTGCCAGTTCAGCATGAGATAGCTGAAGTCGGCGATGGGATCGCCCAGCGTCGAAAGCTCCCAATCGAGCACGGCGAGGACGCGGTTGGCGTCCTTCTCGAAGATCATGTTGTCCAGGCGGTAGTCGCCATGGACCACGCTGCTCTCGTGCTGCGGCGGGATGGTCTGGGGCAGCCATTCGATCAGCCGCTCCATCTTCGCCATGTGCTCGGTTTCGGAGAGTTTGTACTGCTTCGACCAGCGGGCGATCTGTCGCGCGCAATAGTCGGTCGGCTTGCCATAGTCGCCGAGGCCGATTTCCTCCGGTTTCTGGAGGTGCAGGTCGGCCATGGTGTCGATCATGGCATTATAGATTTCGCGCCGGTCCGACGGGGCGACGCCGGGCAGTGACCCGTTCCACAAGCTGCGCCCGTCGGCGAGGCCCATGACGAAGAACTTCGACCCCAGCACCTCCGGATCCTCGCACAGGCCGTAGGTCTTCGGCACGGGGAAGCCGGTCGGCCCGAGCGCGTGCATGGCCTTGTATTCGCGGTCCACGGCATGCGCGCTCGGCAGCAGCTTGCCGAACGGCTGGCGCCTGAGGACATAAGAGCGTCCCGGCGTATCGATCCGGTAGGTCGGGTTCGACTGTCCGCCCTTGAACTTGGAATAGCTGATCGGCCCTTCGAAGTCGGACACGTTCGCCTCGAACCACGCGGTCAGCGCGTCGAGGTCGAGCCGGTCGCGTTCGGGCACCTCGATGGTGCCGACCATTTCCTTGTCGAAATCGATTTCCGGACCCGTCGCCATCAGTCGAACACCACCACGCTGCGGGCCGAATGCCCGGCCTTCATCTTCTCGAATCCCTCGTTGATCTTCTCGAGCGGGATGCGCTCGGCGATGATCGTGTCGAGATCGAGCAGGCCGCGCATGTAGAAATCGACGAGGCGCGGCAGGTCCACCGGGAAGTGGTTCATGCCCATGATCGCGCCCTGCAGCTTCTTGCCCGACAAAAGATCCATCGCGCCGAGCCCGACCTTGCAGTCGAGCGGCATCATGCCGAGGATCGTGGCCGTCCCGCCGCGGCGCAGCAGCTTGACCGCGAGATCGGCGGATGCCTGCCGCCCGACCGCCTCGATCGCGTGATGCACGCCGCCGCCGGTGAGCTTCATCACCTGGTCGACCGCATCGGCCGACATGGCGTCGAAGGCATGGGTTGCGCCGAGGACCATGGCCAGTTCGCGCTTTTCCGCAATCGGGTCGAGCGCGATGACCTTGCCGGCGCCCGCGATCTTGGCCGCATTGATGGCTGCAAGACCCACGCCGCCGCAGCCGACCACGGCCACGGTTTCACCCGGCACGACCGAGCAGGCGTTGAAGATTGTCCCGGCGCCCGTCGTCACAGCGCAGCCGATCACGGCGGCACGGTCCAATGGCATGTCCTTGTCGATCGCCACGCAGGCGTGCTCGTGGATCAGCATCTGCTCGCAGAAGGCGGACAGGTTGAGCATCTGCGCAACCGGGCCGCTGCCGTCGGCGCGCATGATGCGCGGGGCCTGGTCCTGTGCGCGGCGCGTGTCGGCGCCCATGCACAGCGCCATGCGGCCCGTGACGCAGAATTCGCAGTGGCCGCAGAAGGCCGAGAGGCAGGAAACCACGTGGTCGCCCGGCTTCACGGTCTTCACCTCGCTGCCGACCGCCCGGACCACGCCTGCCGCCTCATGCCCCGGAATCGCCGGGAGCGGGTGCGGGTAGGAGCCTTCGATGAAGTGCAGGTCCGAATGGCACAGGCCGCAGGCCTTGGTGTCGATCAGCACCTCGTGCGGACCGGGATCGGCGAGTTCCACCTCGCCGATCGTCAGCCCGCCCACGGCTTCGAGGATTGCAGCCTTCGCCATCAGCGCGCCACTCCCATGTCGCCCGAGCTGAGGTTGTCATTGCCCGTGGTCGGAGCCTTGCCATCGCGCAGGGCGTTGGCGGTGGGGCCGGCCTTGGGCAGGTGCTTGGCGAATTCCATGCGCGCGATGGAGCGGGCGTGGACCTCGTCCGGACCGTCGGCCAGGCGCAGCGTGCGCTGGTGGGCATAGGCATTGGCAAGGCCGTAATCGTCCGACACGCCGCCGCCGCCATGGGCCTGGATGGCATCGTCGATGATCTTCAGGGCCATGTTCGGCGCCTGCACCTTGATCATGGCGATTTCCTGCTTGGCCGCCTTGTTGCCGACCTTGTCCATCATGTCGGCCGCCTTGAGGCAGAGCAGGCGGGTCATGTCGATGTCGATACGGGCACGCGCGACGCGCTCTTCCCAGACCGAGTGCTTGTAGATCGGCTTGCCGAAGGCCTCGCGCTCCTGGAGGCGCTGGCACATCTTGTGGAGCGCTTCCTCTGCAACGCCGATGGTGCGCATGCAGTGGTGGATACGGCCCGGCCCGAGGCGGCCTTGCGCGATCTCGAAGCCGCGGCCTTCGCCCAGCAGCATGTTGGTGACAGGGACGCGCACGTCCTTCAGTTCCACTTCCATGTGGCCGTGCGGCGCATCGTCATAGCCGAACACCGGCAGGTGGCGCAGGATGGTCACGCCCGGCGCATCCATCGGCATGAGGATCATCGACTGGGCGGCATGGCGGCCGGCCGAGAAATCGGTCTTGCCCATGACGATGGCGACCTTGCAGCGCGGATCGCCCACGCCCGAGGACCACCACTTGCGGCCGTTGATCACGTATTCGTCGCCGTCACGTTCGATCCGGCATTCGATGTTGGTCGCATCGGAAGAAGCGGTGAAGGGTTCGGTCATGAGGAAGGCCGAACGGATTTCACCGTTCATCAGCGGGGTGAGCCACTGCTCCTTCTGCTCGCGCGTGCCGTAGCGGTGGAACACTTCCATGTTGCCCGTGTCGGGGGCGGAACAGTTGAACACTTCGGATGCGAAACCGATGCGGCCCATTTCCTCGGCGCAGAGCGCATATTCGAGATTGGTGAGACCGGGGCCTTCGAATTCGAACGTGTCGTCGACATGGTGGTGGCTGTCGTTGCGCGGCGGCATGAACAGGTTCCAGATGCCTTCGGCCTTGGCCTTGGCCTTGAGGTCTTCGACCACCTGGATGACTTTCCAGCGTTCGCCCTCGGCATCCTGCGCCTTGTAGGTCGCGACGGCGGGGCGGACATTGGCCTCGATGAAGTTCCTTACCCGGTCGCGCCAGTAGGTTTGCCTTTCGGTGGGTTCGAAATCCATCGTGTAATCCTCTCTTCGAAAAATCCGTTGCGTGATGAAACTGGCAGAGCTTTTCAGCCTCGCCAAGGGGGAAATCAGGGTACCATGGTGCCGCCGTCGATATCGCCGCGTGCGGCAAGGTCGAGCGCGCGCACGCGTGCCTCGTGTTCCTCGCGCCCGATCGGGAAGCGGCCGAGCCAGTAGGCCGCGAACAGGGCGAGCACGACGGCCGCCCCGCCGTAATACAGGATGATGTGCTCCAGCACTTCGGCAGGCACGCTGCCCTGCTTCACATCCGATGCGAGGCCCGCTGCGGCAACGATCTGGCCAGTCAGGAAAATGCCGACGCCGGTGGCGCATTTCTGCACGAACCAGTTGCCCGCATAGAACGCGCCTTCGGCCCGGCGGCCCTGCCGTTCCTCGAACGCCTCGACGATTTCGGCGATCATCGAGGTGGCCGAGATCATCGTGACGACGCCCAGCATGTTGGCGAAGAACAGGAACAGATAGAACAGGGCGGTCGAGGCGGTGCCGCCCGGCTGCGGCCAGGCGCCGGCAAGGAACAGGACGTAGGGCGTAAGGCCCACGACCATGGCGGCAATCGCGCTCCAAGAGGCGCTCTTGGGCTTGCCGTAACGGCGGTGCAGCGGCCCGACGATGAAGAACATGACGATGACCGAGAAGAACAGCACGACCGGGTAGAGCTTCAGCGCCAGCCCGTTGAACTGCCACACGAACAGGTTGACGTAGTTCGAGATCGAGAAGGTCATCCCCTGGCTGACATAGGCCGCCAGCGCGCCGAGGCCCCAGATCAGGAAGGCGCGCTCGGAAAACGCCTCGATGATCTCGCCGAAAATGCCGCGGAAGGTGAGCGGGGTGGGCTTCACTTCGGGCAGGTGGGCGACGAGTTGGTGCTGGCCCCAGGCCGATCCGACGACCGAAATGACGATCAGTGCCGCGCCGAATATGCCGTAGATCATGTAGCCGTCACGCTGCAGCAGCGCTTCGGGCGTCGGCATGAAGACGTAATAGGCCATGACCATCATCAGGAGGCCGCCGGTCCACCCGGACAGGAAGCGGTAGCGGAACAGCGTCGTGCGATCGTCGTAATCGGAGGTGATTTCCGGGACGAGGCTGACCGACGGCACCTCGCAGGCCGACAGCAGGATGCGCACCACCACGGCGATGCCGAACAGGCCCCACCAGCTCGGCGCCTCGCCCGTCGGTGGGGACCACAGCATGACCCAGACGATCGCCAGCGGGATCGGTGCGGCATAGAGCCACGGCAGGCGGCGGCCCCAGCGGGTGTAGGTCCGGTCCGACAGCGCTCCGAGCACCGGGTCGACCACGGCGTCCACCAGCAGCGCCAGCACCAGCGCAAGGCTGACCATCCCGGCATCCATGCCCAGGACCTGGTTGTAATAGAGCAGCAGGAAGAAGCTGAAGCCTGAATCCTTCACCCCGAAGGCGACCGATCCGAAGCCGTGGATCAGCTTGAGCCGCTGGGGCAGGGGGCCGGTAACGAATGGCATCAGGCGTTTGCTTGGGCCTGTTCCGCCATCGCTTCGAGTGCTGCGAAGAGGCCGGGCTCTTCGGGATCCCAGCTATGCCGCGGGCCCAGCGTGATGCCGCCATCGACGATCATCGATGCGCCGGTCATGAAACCTGCCGCATCGCTTGCCATGAAGGCGACCGCTTCGGCGATATCGCGGGGCTGGCCGCCGCGCGCGACCGGCTGGGCGTTGGACGACATCTGCGCGATCGCCGCATTGGCCTGTCGGCGCAAATCGCCCTCGATCCCCAGCGTTGCGGTGAAGATATTCGTGTTGATGAAGCCGGGCTGCACCGCGTTCACGCGGATACCGTGCTGGGCAAGATCGGTCGCCGCGCACTTGGTAAGGTGCAGCACGCCTGCCTTGGCGACGGCATAGGCGGTCGGCGAATAGCCAGGGCCCACGGCCGCCACGCTCGACACGTTGACGATGCTTGCGCCCTTGCGGCCCTTCATGTGCGGGACGGCATAGCGGATGCCGAAGGCGACCGAGCGCAGGAGGAGGTGGAAGGTCCGGTCCCACTCGTCCGGCTCGATCTCGTCGATCGCAGCACGCGCGCCGCCCGCGCCGGCATTGTTGAACACGACATCGATGCCGCCGGTCTCTGCCGCGGCGCCGTCCATCAGCGCCTTGATCGATGCAGGGTCGCACACGTCGCAGTGCCGGTAACGGACATCGCCGTCGGTCGCGGCTTCCAGGGCGCGTCCGCCTTCATCGTCGATATCGCTGGCGAAAACGGTCGCGCCCTCGCTTGCGAAAAGGCGCGTCGCTTCAGCGCCGATGCCCGATGCGGCACCGGTGATGATGACGGTCCGGCCCGAGAATCGGTTGGTGTCGGCCATGCTTTCTCTCCCTCGAATCCGAGGCTTTCAGCTTAGGCGCACGGCACCTGCCGTCAACGTAATCCGCCTGACGCTACGGCATGGCGCTCCGCCGCGATGGGCCTTGCGGCGCGAGGCCGAATCACCCTAACGTAAACGTCAAGTCGCAAGACCCGAGAGATTGAAGAGAGGAGCCCCCCGATGTCCGATCCGGATGCATTCCGCGCCGACGTGCGCGCATGGCTGGAAGCCAATTGCCCCCCCGAAATGCGCGAGCCTGTCCGTGACGAGGCCGACGTCTACTGGGGCGGCCGCAATGCCACCTTCAAGAACGATGCGCAGAAGGCCTGGTTCGAGGCCTGCCGCGACAAGGGCTACACCGTCCCCGAATGGCCCAAGGCCTATGGCGGTGCCGGCCTGACGCCGGCCGAAGGCAAGATCCTGCGCCAGGAAATGTCGCGCATCGGTGCGCGTCCCCCGCTCTCGAGCTTCGGCATCTGGATGCTCGGCCCCGCGCTGCTCCACTTCGGCACCGAAGGCCAGAAGCAGCGCTTCCTCAATGAAATCGCCGCCGGCAAGATCCGCTGGTGCCAGGGCTATTCGGAACCGGGCAGCGGCTCCGACCTCGTGTCGATGCAGACCTATGGCGAGGACAAGGGCGATCACTGGGTGGTCAACGGCCAGAAGATCTGGACCTCCTATGCCGATGAAGCCGACTGGATCTTCTGCCTCGTCCGCACGGACAAGGAGAACAAGTACCAGGGCATCACCTTCATGCTGTTCGACATGGCGAGCGAAGGCGTCTCGACCAAGCCGATCAAGCTGATTTCGGGCAACAGCCCGTTCTGCGAAACCTTCATGGACGATGTGAAGGTGCCCAAGTCCTATGGCGAGGACATCCCCGGCTACGTCGGCCAGATCAATCGCGGCTGGGACGTGGCGAAGTACCTGCTCGGCCACGAACGCGAGATGATCTCGGGCGCCGGCGGCGGCGATCGCACCAGCGCCATCGGCGCGGCGATGAAGCGCATGGCGGGCGAACTCGACCCCGTACTGCGCGCGCAGCTGGCAATGTTCGACGTCGATGCGCTGGCCTACAGCGCGATGGGCGAGAAGTTCCTCGACGAGATGAAGTCGGGCAAGGGCCATCCCGCCCAGCCGAACATGATGAAATACGTCGGTACCGAGCTGAACAAGCAGCGCCACGAACTGATGATGTCGGTCGGCGGCAGCCGCGCTCTCGAATGGGAGAGCGAGGACACCGGCGGCGGCAAACCGTCGCGCAACTGGCTTCGCACGAAGGCCAATTCGATCGAGGGCGGCACGAGCGAAGTCATGCTCAACGTCATCTCGAAGCGTATCCTCGACCTGCCGGGAGCCTGATCCATGCCTCTTTATCACGACGACGACCAGGCGATGCTGGCCGAAACCGCCAGCCAGTTCATGGCCGAGGAAGGTGCCATCGCCAAGCAGCTGCGCCACTGGCGCGACCGTAATTGCAAGGACGGCTTCGGCCACGGGCTGTGGAAGCAGTTCGCCGAAATGGGCTTCACCGGCATGCTGGTGAGCGAGGATGACGGCGGCCTCGGCATGGGCAGCTACGAAGCGGGCATCGTGCTCGAGGAAATCGGGCGCAATCTGACGCCTTCGCCCTTCCTCGCCAGCTCGGTGCTGGCAGCGACCGCGCTGAAACATGCCGACGATGCGGCGCGCCAGCGCTGGCTGCCGGGCCTCGTGTCGGGCGACCTCGTCTATTCGGTCGCGATCGACGAAGGTGCCAAGCACCGTCCCGAACGCATCAAGACCCGCGCCGAGAAATCGGGCAACGGCTTCCGCCTGACCGGCCAGAAGGACTTCGTCCTCCACGGCGCCAGCGCGGACATGCTGGTGGTCGCGGCGCGCACTTCGGGCGCCGATGACGATGCTGACGGCATCACCCTGTTCGCCGTGCCCAAGGATGCGGCGAACATGAGCCACGACGCGGTCCGCCTCGTCGACAGCTCGATGGCCTCGCACACGAAGTTCGAAGGCGTGGAGCTCGACGGCGATGCCGTTATCGGCGAAGTCGATGGCGGGCGCGAAGTGCTCAATGCCATGCTGACCGCCGGACGTATCGGCGCTGCTGCAGAAGGCGTGGGCGTGGCCCGCGGCGCGATGGACATGACCGTCGACTACCTCAAGCAGCGCAAGCAGTTCGGCAAGCTGATCGGCGAATTCCAGGCGCTGCAGCACCGTGCCGCGCATCTCTATTCCGAAGTCGAGATTGCCCGTGCGGTCACCATGAAGGCAGCCCAGCTGCTCGACGGCGGCAGCGAGAAGGCGGATCTCATGGCCTCGGTCGCCAAGGCGAAGGTCGCCAAGGCCGCAGGGCTCGCGGTGCGGGAAGGCGTGCAGATGCACGGCGGCATCGGGATGACCGACGAATACGACATCGGCCTCTACATGAAGCGCGACCGTGCGCTGCAGGAATTCCTCGGCGACATGTATTACCACGCGAGCCGCGTGGCGGACATGAGCGGCTACTGAGCGGGAGAGACGACATGACACTCGAAGATATGTTCAGCCTCAAGGGCCGTAATGCCCTCGTCACCGGCGGCAGCCGCGGCATCGGCCGGATGATCGTGGAAGGCTTCCTCGCCGCCGGCGCAGAACGGGTCTACATCACCGCGCGCAAGGGCGGCGAACTGCACGAGACGGCCGCAGAACTGGGCGACAAGGTCGTGCCGATCCAGGGCGACATCTCGACGCTCGAAGGCATCGACGAGCTGGTGGCCGAGATTTCGGCGCGTGAGGACCATCTCGACATCCTCGTCAACAATGCGGGCGCGGCATGGGGCGCGGACTACCTCGACTTCCCCGAAGAAGGCTGGGACAAGGTCATGGACCTCAACGTCAAGACGCCCTTCTTCCTCACGCAAAGGCTGCACGGCCTGCTGACCGCCAACGCCAGCCAGGCAAAGCCGGGCAAGGTGATCAATATCGCCAGCATCGACGGCCTGCGCATCAATCCGTGGGAGACCTATTCCTACCAGGCCTCGAAGGCGGCGCTGATCCACCTGACGCGGCGCATGGCGGCGCGGCTGGTCAAGGACCACATCTACGTCACCGGCATCGCGCCGGGCGCCTTCCCGTCGAACATGAACAAGGTCGCGCGCGACATGGCGGATGAAAGCGCCAAGGGCATCCCGAACAAGCGCGTGGGCGACAAGTTCGACATGGGCGGCAGCGCGGTCTACCTCGCCAGCCGCGCAGGCGACTACACGGTCGGGGAGACCATCGCGGTCGACGGCGGCATCGTGAACGCCCACCTGCCGACGCACTTCGCCGACCCGGCAGGCGGCCGGTAAGCGGCATCAAAGCAAGGTTCGGGCCAAGGTCCGGCTACGAGAAAGCCCCGCCGAAAAGCGGGGCTTTTTTCGTTTCGGCTCAGGTGAGGCGAGCGTCCGGTATTGGGCGGTGCATAACCCGACTTGCCCTGACAAGAAGCAAATCGCTTCCTCAGAAGATCTTCCGCACGTTGAGCGACATGCCGAAATCGCGGCTGGAATCGAGGAACGAGGTTCCCACGCGCCCGGAAAGCGCCACGGACTTCGAAATCATCGAGCCGTATTCGACTTCCAGATCCAGCGTGTCGAATTCCTGCCCTTCATAGGAGTGGGAATACTTCACATCCCCGAGAGTCCAGGTTGCATTGGCGAAAAGTCGCGCAAACAGCGCGCGCACTTCGCTCCGATTGATATCGTCCCGCGCTTCGTCGCCTGCGATCGAGAAGTAGTGCTTGTAGCCGACGAATGCGAAGGTCTGCTGGTTGAACGCATAAACGGCACCCACCACGGGGTTCACTTGCCACTTTCCAGAACCCGTCAGGTCGCTGCCTGCTGTCGGCACTACGACTTCGACGGCCGAGAGAATGCTCACAGGGCCGTTCGTATTCACGTTACGCACCCGAAGGTTCAGATCCCCCACATCGGTCTCGCTGAACCCGGGGCCACTCAGTGTGGTGAACGGCAATTCGACATTGCCACCCCATTTCGAGTTGAATGCGAGGTCATATTTCAGGGCCAGCGTGAAAGTTTCGAGGTCTGCATCCAGGTTGTTGTACTGGAAGATTGCCTCGGCCTTGGTGATGTTATCCTTGGGATTCACGCCCGGCGCAGTTCCCTGCTCGTCGCTCGCGGGGCTCGCCTCCTGAGCTATCGCCGCCTGAGGAACCGCCACACTAACCGCCAGGGCCATGGCCATCGAAGACAGGGTCGATCCAGTTCCGAGTTTCACGATATTTTTCTCCAAGCCAGCGACAAACAAATGGCAAGTGTCCGCTTGTTCAGAAGCGGTAGGCAAAGCCGATCAGCGGCCCTTGAATGGTGATACCCAGATCGACCGCAGAAGGGGTTCCGACCTCGCCACTGGTCCTGTCGACGTTGAGAACCCGATACACGAACTGGAACGAGGTGTTCGACCAGGCTTCGTAGGAGGCACCCGCCGCCACGTTCCAGGTGAAGTCGGAGCTCACGCCGAAGCCGCCGACATCCGCCTGGCCGAGGAGCTTCCAGCGGGGTGAAAGCTGGTGCTGGTATCTCGCGCCGATGATCGGATCGGCCCAACGGTCACCGGTCGCCACCGTGGTCGAGAAGAAAGGCGTCGTGATATCGGCCTCTATCTCGGCATCCCACCGCCTGATCCCGCCATAAAGATCGACTGATCCGCTTTCGAGTTCGACGCGGCGAACCAGCGTTGCTTCAAGGATGCTGGCATTGATGTCTGCATCGACATCGCCAATCACGATATCGACCCCTGCACCCAGGTCGGCGAACATGTAGTCGACCGAGACGCCCCAGCCGGAACGGTGCCTGACTTCTCCGCGAATAAGGCCTCCGAATTCGAAGAGATCGAGCAGGTCTCCTGTGTCCAGCACGAATTGGCCGTCACTCGATCCGACACCGATGTTTCCGGATACGTTGGGTATCCAGACGTAGGGGCTGACTATGAATGTCAGCGCCTTGCCTTCCGGATCGGTGCCCGGTTCTTCGGCATTATTCTCGTTTCGCGACTGGTCGTCCATGATCGATCCGGTGCCAGCGACCGATGCGTCGCTCGACGCAGGCAGAATGGACAGGTCGGCGGTGGCATCCATGACCGCGCTCGGTTGCACCTCGTTGATGGGCAGTGCGACAGATACCGCCTCTTCTGCGGCATGGAGCGGAGTTGATGCCAGGCCCCCGCATAGGGCCGCGAGCATCAGGTATTTGCGATCACAATGAAATTTCATTCCGGCTCTGTCTCGTCGGTAGCGCTGGTGGGAATCCAGACATAGGAAGCCGAACCATCCGCGAGCGAGGTGACGAGGTTCTCTCCGTCGATAGTGAACTTGGCGAACCTCTGAATGTCCGCGGTGACCTTGTCGCTGTTCGAAGCCGGCGGGCACATGGCTTTCGTGACACCCATATCCGAGATCGCGAATTCTCCGCCTGTCCCATCGTGATGGCTTGAAGCGGTCCACTGGCCGAAGCCGCGATTGCAATCCAGCTGCAGGGACGCCCGCCCGTCAGGCTGCAAAAGCATGGTGTAGGCCTCGGCATCGCCAATCCGGATGCTGCTGGAGGGATAGCGAATTTCCTCCAGGCGCCACGACGTGCCCTCGAGGCTGGTGTCGGGTTTCATCTGGCTGTCCGTTCCGACGCAAGCCGCCAAGACTAGCGAGGAATAGCCGACGAACGAAAGCTTGGGGGACTTCATCCAATCACGCTCCTGCCAAGTCTGCGAATGGTGAGAAAACAGGATGAGTCAGAAACTGACGGGATAGCCGAAGCTAGGAAAGCTACGTTCTATCACCGGAGTTTCTGGACTCTCATCCTGCCTTCGGTGGGAGCCGATAAATCGCACCAGGTTTTGGCCCGATGCAACACGATGCCTACCCAATTTGGGCGAAGACGCGATCCATCAGCCCTATGTCATTCAAAAGAGGCACGATCTGAATTTTGCTTCGCAGAAATTCTTAGCCAATTGGCCGAGTCACGGAGATGGGCTGAACCGGCTGCTCAGGTCGCGAAGATCATGTCGTCGCTGGCGAAGGCTTTCATTTCCAGCGCATTGCCGCTGGGGTCGCGGAAGAACATCGTCGCCTGTTCCCCCGGCTGGCCCTTGAAACGGATGGTCGGCTCGATGGCGAAGTTCACGCCCGCGGCGGTCAGCCGGTCGGCCAGCGCCTGCCAGTCCTCCATCGTCAGGACCACGCCGAAATGCGGCACCGGCACGTCGTGCCCGTCGACCGGATTGCTGGCCCGGTCCCCGCTCTCGCCGCCGGTATGGGCGACGATCTGGTGGCCGTAGAAATCGAAATCGATCCATTCGTCCGAACTGCGGCCTTCGCGGCAGCCCATCAGGCCGCCGTAGAAGGCGCGGGCCTCGGCAAGATCGCGGACGGGAAAGGCGAGATGGAAGGGGCGCAGGCTCATGCCATGCATCTAGCACGTCCGTTCAGGCTCGACACTGCCAAAATGAACCTTTACCGGCACTTGCGAAAGGTGGGCGCATGAAGGTCATCATCGGCAACAAGAATTATTCGAGCTGGTCCCTGCGCGGCTGGCTGGCTGCCAAGCAGTCGGGCCTGTCCTTCGAGGAAATCGTCGTGCCGCTGTTCGGCGAGAACTGGGAAGCGACCCGTAAGGGCGGCGAGATCCAGCCCTCCAGCGGCAAGGTGCCGATCCTGTGGGACGGCGACACGGTGGTGTGGGACAGCCTCGCGATCCTCGAATATCTCTCGGACAAGGTCGGGCGCGACCGGTTCTGGCCCAAGGACGATACGGCGCGCGGCATGGCCCGCTCGATGGTCGCGGAAATGCACTCCTCCTTCCAGGCGCTGCGCAGCGAATGCCCGATGAACGTGCGCAAGCGCTTCGACGGGTTCGAGCCGAGCGAGGAATGCACGGCAGACATCCTGCGCATCCTCGGCCTGTGGGCGGAAGCGCGCAGCCGCTTCGGCAGCGGCGGGCCGTTCCTGTTCGGCACTTTCGGCGCGGCGGACGTGTTCTTCGCCCCCGTAGTGTCACGGTTCATCAGCTACCAGATCGCCGTCCCGGGCTTTGCCGCCGCCTATATGCAGGCGGTGTGGGAGCACGAATGGATGCAGGCATGGATTGCAGCTTCGGAAAGCGAAGAATGGGTCATCGAGCAATACGAAACCGTTTCCTGACCGCACTGGCGGCGCTGCTGGCGCTGCTGCCCGTCCAGGCGAGCGCGTGGGGTTTCTATGCCCACCGCACCACGGCGGACATCGCACTGGAAAACGTGCGCCCCGAAACGCGCGCCGGCATCGCGCGCCTGATGCGCGCCGCGCCGCAGCTGGGCGTGCCGCAATGCGACCTTGCCGACTTGCAGGATGCGAGCGTGTGGCCCGACTGCCTGCGGTCCGAGGGCTGGCGCTGGGGCTATACCTTCGCCTGGCATTACCGCACCGCGCCGGTGTGCGAGGCCTATAACCCGCGCTCCAACTGCTCGGGCGGCAATTGCATCCTTGCCCAGATCGAGCGCAACCAGCGCATTCTTGCCGACGAGAGCCTGCCAGCCAACGTGCGGCTGGAAGCGCTCGCTTTCCTCGTGCATTTCATCGGCGATGTGCACATGCCGCTGCACTCGGGCGACCACGAGGATCGCGGCGGCAACGATATCGACACGGCTTACGGCATCGCGCCAGGGCTCAATCTCCATTGGATCTGGGACGGCCCGCTGGCAGAGCGTGCGATCACTTCTGCGCCGAGCCCGCTGGTGCGCCGCTATTCCGCGCAAGAGCGCGCAGAGCTTGGCGGGGGCAGCCCTGCCGACTGGGGCCGCGAGAGCTGGGAGACGAGCCGCGATTTCGTCTACCCGACCGCTTTCGATCGCCCACCTTGCGAGGGCGAGGACCTGCCGGACGAAACCGCGCTGACGCAGGAGGATATCGAACGCGCCATCCCCATTGCCCAGCGCCGCGTCACGCAGGCGGGGATCCGCATGGCCGAATTCCTCGATGCCGCCTTCGCGCCGGGGCCGCTGCCCGCGCCGGAGCGCGACTAGGGCACGCGGCTCGTCGGGTAGGGCGTGCCGTCCTTCCTGAAATAGCCTTCGGGCGTGAACACCATGTCGATATCGGGGTATTCGCCCCGGTCTTCATCTCTATCGCCGCCACTGATCGCGACGAACACGCACGGCTCGCCAGAGCGGTTGTGGAGCCGGTGTCCGTCCCGCACGCCCGCCGGCCAGGCGAGGATATCGCCCGGCACCACCTTTGTCTCGCCCCCGTCCTCGATCAGCACGGCCTCGCCCTGCAGCATGACGACCAGCTCGTCCTGCCCCTCGTGCCAGTGGCGCTGCGAGGAATAGGCGCCGGGTGCCAGCGTCACGTGGCTCGCGCCCAGTTTCGTAAGGCCGGAAGGCGGCGCGAGGCGGCGATACCAGCGCCCCTCCACCTCCGCGTCGAAGGGCGGGGGATAGCCCGTCGCATTGGTCTGTGGGATCGCATCGAGATCGAGCTTGGGCATCGGGGCGCACTCCTGCTAGCGCTGCGTACATGACCCAAGTTCTCGACCTCGCCAAGCGGCTCCTTGCCGCACCCAGCGTGACCCCGGCCACCGGCCCGGTTTTCGATGCGATGGAGGCGATGCTCGCCCCGCTCGGCTTCGAGGTGACGCGGTTCCGGCGCGGCGATGGCGAACCCGGATCGCCGGAAGAGGCGGTGGAGAACCTCTTCGCCATCCGCCGCGGCCCTGAAGGTTCGCGCCACTTCGCCTTTGCAGGCCACCTCGACGTGGTGCCGCCGGGCGATGGCTGGACCAGCGCGCCGTTCGAGCCGGAAGAACGCGGCGAACTGCTGTACGGACGCGGGGCGGTGGACATGAAAGGCTCGATCGCCTGCATGGTCGACGCCGTGGCTAATGTGCCCGCAGAGGCCGGCACCATCAGCTTCATCATCACCGGCGACGAGGAAGGTCCCGCGCTTCACGGTACCCGCGCGCTGATCGACTTCATGAAGGCCGAAGGCCACCAGCCCGACCTTTGCCTCGTGGGCGAGCCGACTTCGGTCAACCGGCTGGGCGACATGATGAAGATCGGCCGGCGCGGGTCGGTCAACATCTGGCTGGAAGTCGAGGGCACGCAGGGCCACGTCGCCTATCCGCACCTCGCGGACAACCCGATCCCCAAGCTGGTCGCCATGCTCGCCGAACTCGATGCGCTGGTGCTCGACGAAGGGACCGACTGGTTCCAGCCGAGCAATCTGGAAATTACCGAGATCGACACGCCGAACCGTGCGCACAACGTCATTCCCGCCAAGGCGAAGGCGCGCATCTCGATCCGCTTCAACGACTGCCATTCGGGCGCCTCGCTGTCGGAGATGGTAGGAGCGATCGCGCAAAAGCACGGCGGGCAGGCGCTGCCGATCATCTCGGGCGAGCCGTTCCTGACCCCGCCGGGCGAATTTTCGGACATTATCGCGCGCGCGGTGAAAGCAGAGACGGGCCTCGATCCCGAACCCTCGACCACCGGCGGAACCTCGGACGCGCGGTTCCTGCGCGCCGTGTGCCCGGTGATCGAATTCGGCCTGTGCAACGCAACCATGCACAAGCGGGACGAGGCGGTGGCCATCGAGGACCTTTCCACGCTAAGCCGCATCTACGCAGCAATCGCGAAAGACGCGCTGGCACTGTAAATACTGGGATACGAGGGGATCGCCGTGCTGAGGACCTGGTTTGAAATTCCGCTGTGGCAGCGCGTGCTGACAGCGCTCCTGCTCGGTGTCCTGACCGGCTATTCCTGGGGCCCGGATGCGGAAAGCATCAAGTGGATCGGCGATTTCTTCATCAAGTCGATCAAGATGCTGGTGGTCCCGCTGATCTTCTTCAGCCTCGTGTCGGGCGTCGCCGCCATCGGCGATTTGCGCAAGCTGGGCGCAGTGGGCGGCAGGGCCATGCTGCTGTTCGTCGTGACGGGACAGATCGCGGTCTGGCTCGGCCTTGGCCTCGGCACCTTCTTTGCTCCCGGTGCAGGCGTCGATACCAGCGCCATCCAGAAGGGCGCGACCCCCGAACCCAATCCCACGACCGCGGTCGACATGATCCTCTCGATCGTGCCCGAAAGTCCGGTGCAGGTGATGGCGGATGTCGCGGTCCTGCCGCTGATCGTCTTCTCGCTGCTCGTCGGCATCGGCATCCTGATGGCCAAGGAAGAGGGCGAGCCGGTCCAGAAGATCTTCGATAGCGGCGCGGTCGTCATGCAGAAGGTGACGATGGTGGTGATGGAACTCACCCCTTTCGGCGTCTTCGCGCTGATGGCCTGGGTCGCCGGCTCGCTCGGCATGGATGCCCTGCTCAGCCTCGCGAAGCTGGTGGCGCTCAATTACGCGGGCTGCCTCGTGATCATCTTCGTGATGTATTCGGCGATGATCAAATTCCTCGCCAGGCTGCCCGTGCGGGACTTCTTCCGCGGCATCATCGACGCGATGGCGGTTAGTTATTCGACTGCCTCGTCTAACGCGACGCTGCCCGTCACGCTGCGCTGTGCGGAACGTAACCTCGGCGTCTCGAACTCGGTCGCGGCCTTCGTCATCAGCCTTGGCGCGACGGTGAACATGAACGGCACGGCGATGTATCTCGGCCTTGCCACGCTGTTCGGCGCGCAGATCTTCGGCGTCGACCTGACGCTGGGCCAGTATTTCCTGATCTCGATCCTGGCGACGCTCGGCGCGGTCGGCGCGGCGGGCATTCCGGGGGCGGGCCTCATCATGATGGCGCTGGTCTTCGGCGCGGTCGGCGTGCCGCTGGAAACGATCGCCTTCGTCGCCGGTGTCGACCGGATCATGGACATGATGCGCACCACCACCAACGTGAGCGGCGATGCCGCCGTCGCGACAACTGTGGCCGTGATGACGGGCGAGATTGACAGACGCGAGATGGTGAGCGCAGACGACGTCTGAACGGGCGATCCAAACGTCCCGAGCTTGTTCTTGAGTGAGGGACCCGGATGGACCGCAAGCTTACGCTCTATATCCTCGTCGGCATGATCCTCGGGGTCATCGTCGGACAGGCGATGTATCTGACGATGGACCCGGCCGTGGTCGAGGGGCAGGTCGCCCCCTGGCTCAAGCTGCTGTCCGACATCTTCCTCAACCTCATCAAGATGCTGGTCGCGCCGCTGGTGCTGTCGACCATCGTGGTGGGCATCGCCCACATGGGCGATTCGGCGGCGCTGGGGCGGATCGGCGTGCGGGCGCTGACGTGGTTCATCCTCGCCAGCCTCGTTTCCATCGGCCTCGGCCTCGTGATGGTGAACCTGTTCCAGCCGGGCGTGGGCGCTCCGATACCCGATGCGGCGGAGGCCGCGGCGGCGGTGGGCGAGGTCAAGGAACTGAAGGCGACCGAATTCATCCTGTCGATCTTCCCCAAGAACGCTTTCGAGGCGCTGGCGACCAACAATATCCTCCAGATCCTCGTCTTCTCGATCTTTGCCGGCGTCGCGCTGTCGGCCATCGGCAAGCGGGGCGAGGCGCTGGTGAAGGGCGCCGATGCGCTGGCGGAAATGATGCTGCAGGTGACGGGCTATGTCATGCGCTACGCCCCCATCGCGGTGTTCGGTGCGCTGGCAAACGTGGTCGCGGCGAGCGGGCTCGACATCCTCGGCACCTATCTCCAGCTGCTGCTGGAATTCTATTTCAGCCTCGTGCTGCTGTGGATCATCCTGCTCGGCATCGGGGCGGCCTTCCTCGGGCGGCGCATCGTCACGCTGGTCCGCTACATCCGCCAGCCGTTGCTGATCGCCTTCTCGACCGCGTCGTCGGAAGCCGCGCTGCCCAAGCTGTTCGAACAGCTCGACCGCTTCGGCGTGCCGCGCCGTATCTCGGGCTTCATGCTGCCGCTCGGCTATTCGTTCAATCTCGACGGCAGCATGATGTACATGAGCTTCGCGACGATCTTCATCGCGCAGGCTTATGGCATCGACCTCAGCGTCGGCACGCAGATCATGATCATGCTGACGCTGATGATCTCGTCGAAGGGCATCGCCGCGGTCCCGCGCGCCAGCCTGGTGGTCATCACCGGCACGCTCGCCATGTTCGGCCTGCCGGTCGAAGGCGTGGCGATCATCCTCGCGATCGACCAGTTCCTCGACATGGGTCGCACGGCGACCAACGTCGTTGGCAATGCGGTGGCGACCAGCGTCATCACCAAGTGGGAAGGCATGCTGGAGGTCGAGGAGCCGCCCTTCGTCGAGCATCCGCACGCCCCCTCGCATACCGCAGCTGGCGGCAAGGCGGGGCTGGAACTCGATCCGGAGAATTTCGGCTAGGGCAGGGGCGCCTGATCAGTCCGGCTTCGGTGCCGGTTCTTCCGGCGTTTCCGCATCGGCTGGCGGCGTGTCGCAATTCTTCTCGCAACTAGTGGTCCGGGAAGGACGGAAACTGCCGCTCAGCTTCAGCCGTGCGCCGCCCTGGACCTGGTAGGTCTTGGCGTCGGTATTTTCGAGCGGATCGCCTTCGGGGATCGTCCCGGCATAGCCCGTCCTGCCGGTTCGCGAAGTA
Source organism: Qipengyuania gaetbuli (assembly GCF_020171365.1). Classification (NCBI taxonomy): domain Bacteria; kingdom Pseudomonadati; phylum Pseudomonadota; class Alphaproteobacteria; order Sphingomonadales; family Erythrobacteraceae; genus Qipengyuania; species Qipengyuania gaetbuli. The sequence goes on from NZ_JAIUZO010000002.1 coordinate 1,664,184, forward strand.
TTGCCCGCGTTTGCCGAATTGGCCGAGCGAAGCGCCTGTGTGGCCGAATTGATGCTGCCCGAAATAGCCTCGCCGAGCGAGGATTGCGTCGCTGCCTGTCCCGAACTGCCGGACAGGATCACCGCTTCCTCGGCCGCCACCTGGGCCGATGCCGGGGGGCCAGCGACCGCGCCAGTGGCGATTACCGCCAACGCTGCAAGGTGTCGTGCGTTCATGTCGGAACCTCCCGCTGCTTGCGCAGATAATGCGCCTTTGCCGCGCGATTGGCAAACGGGAGAGCAGTCAGCCCTTGGCGGCGGCGCGACCGGGCTTCTCCAGCACCTTCTTGCGGTAGCTGCACAGGTCCGCGACCTTGCATCGCCAGCATTCCGGCGTCCGCGCCTTGCAGACATAGCGGCCGTGCAGGATCAGCCAGTGATGCGCGCCGAGCCGGAACGGCTGGGGCACGCGCTTTTCCAGCTTGGCCTCGACATGGTCGGGGGTCTTCCCCTTGGCGAGGCCGGTGCGATTGCCGACGCGGAAGATGTGCGTGTCGACCGCGAAGGTTTCCTGCCCGAACCAGCAATTGAGCACGACATTGGCGGTCTTGCGCCCGACGCCGGGCAGGCGGACCAGATCCTCGCGCGTGTCGGGCACCTCGCCGCCGTATTCGTCGACCAGCAGCTGGCTCAGCGCGATGACGTTTTTCGCCTTCGAATTGAACAGGCCGATGGTCTTGATGTGCTCCTTGAGGCCGTCCTCGCCCAGTTCAATCATTTGTGCAGGCGTTGTGACCTCGCGAAACAGCGCCCGCGTGGCCTTGTTCACCCCGACGTCGGTCGCCTGCGCGGACAGGGCGACGGCCACCACCAGCTGGTAGCAATTGCCGTATTCGAGCTCGGTTTCGGGCGAGGGATTGTCCTCCGCCAGGCGGCGGAAGAACTCGAAGATCTGGTCTTTAGTCATGCTGTCAGCGTCGCGGCCCCCGTCCGCGTTCGAGCGCGGCGATCTTGGCCTCGATCTTGTCGTCCTCGATATCGAGCTCTTCCAGATGCTTGCGCATGTCCTCGATCAGGTGATCGCGGCGGCGTTGCATGGCATCCGAAAAAGCGGCCACGATGATGCCGGTGGGCATAGCGACGAAGGCGATCCCCGACATGGCCAGCCCGGCTGCGAAGAACTTGCCGAGCGGGGTGATCGGGGTCACGTCGCCATAGCCGACCGTGGTCAGCGTGATCGTCGCCCAATAGAGCGCGCGCGGGATCGAACCGAAGGTGTCGGGCTGGATGTCGCCTTCGATTATGTAGAGCGCGGTCGCGCCGAACAGCACCAGCACGAAAGCAACGGCGGCGGTGATGATGAGGTCGTCCACCCGGTCGACCACTGCCCCCCACAACTCCTTCACCGCGTAGGAGAAGCGCCCGAATTTCGCGACGGCGAAGACCCGCAGCAGTCGGAAAGTGCGCAGGATCGCGGCGTCGGCGACCATCAGCGGAGCAAGCGTTGTCACGACCACGAGCAGGTCGATCAGGCCGATCGGCGAACGGATGAAGTGCCAGCGCTTGGTCCATTTCCCTTCGCTCCCCGGCTGTTCCGCCGCGGCATAGATGCGGGCAAGATACTCGAGCAGGAAGATAAATCCGAAGGCCACTTCGGTGCGCAGCAGGGCGGTGTGCCATTCGGGCGGCAGGCTCGGCTCCGTAGCGAGCGCCGCAGTAATGACGGCCAGCAGGATAGTGAGGATCAGCAGGCGGTTGAGCACTGTCAGCCGCCCGTCGGGATGCGCACCGACGAAGAGCTGCTCATGCAGGAAAGTCCTCAGCCCCGCCATCATCGCCTGCCCGCTAGAGTTCGAGCACGTCCTCCATCCTGTATCGTCCCGGATCGCGCCCCAGCAGCCATTCAGCCGCCTTCAGTGCGCCCCGCGCAAAGATGGCACGGTTTTCCGCGCTGTGCGAGAGGGTCAGGCGCTCCTCGTCTCCGGCTAGGATGACGCTGTGTTCGCCGGCCACCGTCCCGCCGCGCAGGGCGGCAAAGCCGATCGCGCCGCGCGCCCGTGCGCCGGTATGCCCGTCGCGCCCGCTTTCGCGGTTGGAGGCAAGATCGATCCCGCGCCCTTGCGCTGCCGCCTGGCCGAGCAGCAGCGCCGTGCCCGAGGGCGCGTCCACCTTGCGGCGGTGGTGCATCTCGACGATCTCGATGTCCCAGTCGTCCCCGAGCCTTAGCGCCGCTTCGCGTACGAGGTGGGCGAGCAGGGTCACGCCGAGCGAGGTGTTCCCTGTCTGCAGCACGGGCACCGCGCGGGCTGCGCTGTCGATTGCGGCATGGTGCTGGTCTTCGAGGCCGGTGGTGCCGATAACGATGGGAATGCCTGCGCCGACAGCCGCGTGCAGGTTCGCCTGCAGCGCGCCGGGGGCAGAGAAATCGATCAGCGCGTCGGACGCATCGGCCAGTCCCGCCACATCGCCGCCCTTGTCCATGCCGCCCGCCCATTCATGGCCGGAGGCATCGATCACGCGGTACAGCGCGTCGCCCATCGCGCCCTTGCTGCCGATAATCCCGAAACTTGGCATTGCCCCTCCTTGGGTTTCCGTGTTCATGGAACCTATGGTCGCTCTGCGCAACATCGTCGTCCTGACGGGCGCCGGGATTTCCGCCGAAAGCGGGATCGACACTTTCCGTTCGGCAGGCGGACTGTGGGAACGGCACCGGGTCGAGGACGTCGCGACTCCCGAAGGCTTTGCCCGCGATCCTGAACTGGTCCAGCGCTTCTACGATGCCCGGCGCGCCGCAGTGCAGGAGGTCGCCCCCAATGCCGCGCACGAGGCCTTGGCCCAGCTCGATGCGGAATGGGGCGGAGACCTGCTCATCGTCACGCAGAATGTCGACGATCTGCACGAGCGGGCAGGCGCTCGCCGCGTGCTCCACATGCACGGCGAACTGCTGAGCGCCTTGTGCCCCATCTGCGAGCGGCGGCACCGCTGGACCGGTCCGCTGGTCGACCGGCCCGCCTGCCCGACCTGCGAGGCGCATTCGCTGCGCCCCGATGTCGTGTGGTTCGGCGAGATGCCTTACCAGATGGACCGCATCTATGCCGCGCTGCGCCAGGCGGACCTGTTCGTGTCGATCGGGACAAGCGGCGCGGTCTATCCCGCCGCCGGCTTCGTGCGCGATGCGCGCGACCTCGGTGCGCGGACGCTCGAACTCAACCTCGACCGCAGCGAGGGCTCGCACTGGTTCCACGAATCGCGCCAGGGGCGCGCCGGCGAGCTGGTGCCGCGCTGGGTCACCGAGATACTGGGAGGATAGGAGCAGGGAATGTCACGCCGCGCACTCATCGCCTGCCTGCTGCTGGTCCTGCCCTATGCCTATGTCGCCTGGTACTGGGCAGTCCGACTGTTCTTCTGCCACGATTGCAGAATTTCCGGCGACATGATCTTCTATACGCTGGTGCTTCTGTTCGCGACGCCGATCGTCCTGATCGCGGTCGGCGGAACGGCCTTCTTCAGCGCGAAAAGGGGTGTCGAGGACAGCCTCGCCCGACAGGATTACGCCGGGGCCGGAGTGAGCGGCGGCTGCGCGGTGCTGGGGCTGAAGGCGCTGGTGGCCGGCGGGGTCCTGCTCGCGGCATTCCTGTTCTACTGGCTCGATACGCCCGAACCGGGCCGCGACAGGCTGGGCCGGATCTGCGAGGAAAGCGCTAACGGCTCGCGCATCCACTGCAGGCCGGATCCTTCGCGATCGAAAAAGCCCTGGTCGCTGGACTGAGGCCGTCGAGCAAATAGACTTTGCTCCAGTCGGAGCGGCCGAAGGCGCTTGTCCCGTCGAGCAATATGCGCACTGCCTGCATCGCGGCAAAGGTCGCGACCCAGCCGGCCATGGCGCCCAGCATTCCGTCTTCGGCGCAGGTGTCGCAATCTTCCGCATCGAAGGCATCGCCCACGAAACAGCGATAGCAGGCTTCCTCGTCGAGGTGCCCGGCAAAGGCACCCACCTGTCCCTGGAACCTGCCCACCGCAGCCGACAGCAGCGGGACGGCGGCGCGCACGCAAGCATCCGACACGGCGAGACGGGTGGCGAAATTGTCCGTCCCGTCGAGCACGAGGTCCGCGTCGGCGACGAGGGCGTCGACATTCTCGGCATCGATCCGGCGGTCGCTGATCTCCACGTCGAGCGCCGGGTCGAACAGCTTCACCCAGCGCTTGGCGCAGGTCGCCTTGCCGAAGCCGATATCGCGTTCGTTGTAGAGCGTCTGGCGCTGGAGGTTGCTGGCATCGACCTTGTCGTCATCGACCAGGGTAAGCTTCCCGATTCCTGCCGCGGCCAGATATTGCAGCGCGGGCGAGCCGATCCCGCCAAGCCCGACCAGCACGAGATGCTTTTGCGCCAGGGCCACCTGTCCGGCGCCGCCGATCTCGGGAAGCACGATATGGCGCGCGAATCGCTCCAGCCGGTTTTCGGGCAGGCTCATCGCTCGGCTCCGTCACCTTCCGGCAGGCGCTCCTTGCGGAAGCCATGCATCCCGTTCCACCACTGCAGGCCAATGACTGCGCCCTTGGAAGGCTGGAGCAGCGCGACCAGCATCACGATTGCCAGCGGTATGATGATGGCGAGGAGGGCAAGCGCGCCCAGTTCCCACTTCGTCACCAGCGCGATGATCACCGGGGCGAGCAGGTGGCCGGTCACGAAGATGCCGATGTAGGCGGGAAGATCGTCGGCCCGCTGGCCCGAGATGTCGAGCGAACAGGCAGAGCACGTGTCGACCGGCTTCAGCCAACGGCGGAAAAGCTTGCCTTCGCCGCAGCGCGGGCAGCGATGGCGCACGCCGCGCAGTAGGGCCGCAAACAGGCTGGCAGGGAGGTCGTAGCCCAAGGCACTCGGCCGGTTGGCTTCTGGGGACAGGCTCATGGAAAGCCTGTTGGCAGCATGTGGAGGGACTGTCGACAGGCCTCTGCGACAGGCCCGTCGATCGTCAGCTTTTCCTTGCCCGGGGTGCGATCCGAAGGGTCAGGAAAAAATCAGCTCTCCAGCTGGCGCAGCAGGCTGCGCACGTCGCCGTCCATATCGGCATCGCGCTCGCGGAGGTCCTCGATCAGGCGGACGGCATGGATCACGGTGGAGTGATCGCGGCCGCCGAACTTGCGCCCGATTTCGGGATAGCTGCGCGGGGTCAGCACCTTGGAAAGATACATCGCGACCTGGCGCGGGCGGACGACCGCGCGCGCACGGCGCTTGGACGACATCTCGCTGCGGTCGATGCGATAGAACTGGCAGACCGTGCGCTGGATCTCGTCAATCGTGATCCGGCGGCGGTTGGCCGACAGGATGTCGGTCAGCTGTTCTTCGGCGAGCTGGAGCGAGACTTCCTGGCCGGTCAGCTGCGCATAGGCGATCAGCTTGTTGAGGCCGCCGACCAGCTCGCGCACATTGCGCGTGATGGTGCGGGCGAGGAATTCGATCACGTCTTCCGGCACCGCCAGAGGCGCGAACTTGCTCAGCTTGGAATGCAGGATCTTCTTGCGCAGCTCGATGTCGGCGGGCTGGATGTCCGCGACGAGGCCCATCGACAGGCGCGAGAGGAGGCGCGGTTCCACCCCGTCGAGCGCCTGCGGCGCACGGTCGGCAGCGAACACCAGGCGCTTGCCTTCAGCCAGCAGCGCATCGATCGTGTAAAGCAGTTCTTCCTGCGCCGACGCCTTGCCGATGATGAACTGGATGTCGTCCACCAGCAACAGGTCGAAGCTGCGCAGGCGGGCCTTGAATTCGATCATCCGGTTGGCCTTCAGCGCCTGGACGAATTCGACCATGAAACGCTCGGCGCTGCAGTAGAAGATGCGGCTGCGCGTGTGGGCCTTCAGGAAGGCATGGCCGATGGCGTGCAGCAAGTGCGTCTTGCCCTGGCCGGTGGCGGCCTTGAGGTAAAGCGGCGAGAACTGCGGCTTTTCGGTCGCGGCCATGCGCTGTGCGGCATTGAAGGCAAGCACGTTCGCCTCGCCCGTCACGAAGGCGGCGAAGCTGAGCGAGGCGTCGAGGCCCACCGAGGAGGTGAAGCCCTGGTCGCCCAGCGTGTCCGCGCCGATCGCCATCATCGAATGATCGCCATCATTGGCCGGACGACGGCCGTCGCCGTGCAGGCGTAGGTCGGCGACCTGGCGGCGACCCGGATGGACCGAGATGTTCACCCGGCGCACTTCGCTGCGGGCGATCTTCCATGCCAGGCTCAGCCGGTCGGCAAAGCGGTCCTTGACCCAGTTGGCGCTGAATTCGGTCGGCAGGAACAGGTCCAGCGTACCCGTTTCCGGATCGATCTTGCCGAGCTGGATCGGTTTGATCCACTGGCTGTGCAGTTGATGGCCGAGATCCTTGCGGAGCCCCTGGCTGATGTCAGCCCAATCGGCTGCCAGGTTTACCGCCTCGAGATCCTCCATTTCGTCTTTTGCCTTCCGCTTGTTCGCAAGGTCACCCGTCTTGACCATAGTGAATTCAACCCCCGGTGCCCGGCCTTGGCGACCGGATGTGCTTTTTATTCGGCATGGGCGGACGGCACGGCTCCGCCGTTGCCCGGAATCGCAGGATTCCCGGGCGCTCCCCCCATTTGGCCATCGATGTGAAAACTCGGGCTGTCCCCCCCGAGCAGAGCTATTTGATAAGTCGCCGCGGCGATGAGTCGCAAGGGGGATAAGTGCAAAAAATCTGAAATAAACTTGTTGACTCGCTGAACCCCGCAGGCCGCCGTTCAAACCCCTGTTTTTCCGTCAATGTGAACATTCACAGGATGCGAATCGTTGGAAACGCTGGGTTTTGATTGCGGGCCGGTGACGGTGCGGCAGGGAATTGCGTCAGCAGTGTGCCGGATATGTCAAAGGGGCCGACACCTGACGTGCCGACCCCTTGTCGATTCCATGGTCCGGCGTTGCCGCCGGAGGCCGAATCAGAGAGCTGCGACGCGCTTCGACAGGCGGCTCATCTTACGAGCCGCGGTGTTCTTGTGCATGACGCCGCGAGCAACGCCGCGAGCCATTTCCGGCTGCGCGTTGAGCAGGGCGGTCTTGGCCGCTTCCTTGTCGCCGCCTTCGATGGCCAGTTCGACCTTCTTCACGAAGTTGCGGATGCGGCTCATGCGGGCACCGTTGATCTCGGCGCGCTTGTCGTTGCGGCGGATGCGCTTCTTGGCTTGCGGCGTATTGGCCATGTCTGTCCTCGGTCGGGCCGCACGTTACGGGCGGCGAAATCTTGTCTGGTCGTATCGAAAGAGGCGGATGCCCCGCCGGAAAGCGGCGCACTTAGCGGTGAGGGCCCGAATCGTCAAGCACATCGTCGCATGACATGCTGCCCGGGTCAGGAACCGCGTGCATCGCCTCCTGTTGCACCTATATGGGTAGGCCAGCCGAAAGGACAATGCGTGAGTGACAAGCTGATCAAGAGCGAGGCCGAATGGCGCGAGACGCTCACCCCCGAGCAGTACCATATCCTGCGCGAGAAGGGCACGGAACGGGCCTTCACCGGCAAGTATGACAAGAACAGGCAGGAAGGCGAATACCACTGTGCTGCCTGCGGCCAGCTGCTGTTCGAAAGCGACGAGAAATTCGACAGCGGCTGCGGCTGGCCGGCCTTCAGCGCGCCAGCAGACGGCGCAGCGGTCGAAGAGCATCGCGACACCAGCCACGGGATGATTCGCACCGAGGTCGTCTGCTCGAAATGCGACGGCCACCTCGGCCATGTCTTTCCCGACGGCCCCGGCCCGACGGGCCTGCGCTATTGCATCAACTCCGCCGCGCTCGATTTCGAGCCGGAGGACTGACGGGGCGTCTCGGGGCGTTCAGCGGGGGTTGAGGCTCGCCATGCGAGATTGTGGCATCTATAGGGCACTGCCAGGCCGCATGAGGGATTTTGCGAAGAATGGATAAGAGAGGCAGCCGGCGCAAGAAGGCCGCTCGAGCACAGCGGGCCCAGCGCGCCGAGGCCGACGGTCAACGCGAACCCGGCCGGTTCTGGCGCTGGACCAAAAGGCTCTTCGTCTGGGGTGGCGCGCTCGCGCTTGTCGGCGCGCTCTTCCTCGCCATCGCGGTCGGTTTTGCGGCCCGTTCGCTGCCCAGCTTCTACCAGCTGAAGGCCACGCAGAACGCGCAGACCATCGTCGTGCGCGCCCGCGACGGGACCGAGATCGTCGAGCTTGGGCCGAGTTACGGCAAGTGGCTGTCGCATGACGAAATCCCGCAAGTCATGAAGGACGCGATGATCGCGGTCGAGGACCGGCGGTTCTATTCGCATCCCGGCGTCGATCCTTACGGCCTGACTCGCGCCGTCTACGTCTGGGCGACGGGCGAGGACCGGCTCGGCGCGACCTCGACGATTACCCAGCAGCTGGCGCGCAACGTGTTCCTGAACTCGAACCGCTCGCTCGACCGCAAGCTGCGCGAGGCGGTGCTGGCGATGGCGCTCGAATGGAAGTTCTCCAAGGAGCAGATCCTCGAGCTCTACCTCAACAAGGTCTATTTCGGCGGCGGTGCCTACGGCATCGATTCGGCCAGCCGGAAGTTCTTCAGCCACCCTGCCAACGAACTCTCGGTCGGCGAGGCGGCAATCATCGCGGGCCTGGTGAAAGCGCCTAGCCGCTATTCGCCCACCGCCGATGTCGATGCTGCCGTCGGCCGCGCCAGCGTGGTGCTGCGCCTGATGAAGGAACAGAACTTCATTCCGCAGGACGCGACAGTCGACCCTTCGGAAGTCCGGCTGAAGGAAGAGGCCGCGCAGAATTCGGTGCGCTACTTCACCGACTGGGCGCTACCGCAGCTCGACCTGCTGCTGCCCGAGACGTTCGAGCCGATCGAGGTCTGGACCACGCTGGATGTCGGGATGCAGCGCGCGGCCACCGCCGCGGTCCAGTCGAACGTGCCCGAAGGCTCGCAAGGCGCGCTGGTCAGCCTCGACCGCGACGGCGCGATCCTCGCGCTGGTGGGTGGGACGGATTACGTCGAGACCAATTACAACCGCGCGACGAATGCGCTGCGCCAGCCGGGATCGAGCTGGAAGCTGTTCGTCTATCTTGCTGCGCTCGAGGCCGGTTACACGCCGGAAGACCGGGTGGTGGACACGCCGGTTACCATCGGCGGGTGGAGCCCGCGCAATTCCACGGGGCGCAATATCGGCGAGACGGACCTGCGCACGGCGTTCGCCTATTCGGTCAACACCGTGGCCGCGCAGCTCGGCAACGAGGTCGGATTCGGCTCGGTCGCGTCGATGGCACGCCGTTTCGGCATCAGCACGCCGATCAACACCTATCCGGCCATGGTGCTCGGCTCGAACGAGGTTCGCCTGCTCGACATGACCCGCGCCTTTGCCGCCGTGTCGAACAAGGGTGCCTCGGTCGAACCCTATGGCATCGTCAAGGTGACGACCGCCGATGGCGAGACGCTTTACGAGCACAAGAAGTCGCGTAGCACGCAGCTCGTGCCCGACCACGTGGCGGCGGGCATGACCGACCTGTTGCAGGCCGCCGTCCAGACCGGCACGGGCCGCGCCGCGCAGATCGGACGACCGGTGGCAGGCAAGACGGGGACCACCAGTTCGAACAAGGACGGCTATTTCGTCGGCTTCTCGTCCGGCATCACCACCGGCGTGTGGATGGGCCGCGACGACAACAAGCGCGTCGGCGGGCTGCAGGGCGGTGCCGCCCCGGCCAAGGCCTTCGCTGCCTTCATGCGCTATGCCGTGAAGGATCGCCCGGTCGAGGAATTCGATACCGAACTCAAGTTGCCCGAATGGCAGCTGGAGGAGGATGACGAGTACTTCTTCGGCAGCCCGGACGACTATTATTACATCGACGAGCAGGGCAATCTGATCGAGCCCGGCCGACCGCCGGAAGGTCCCGACGGGCAGCTACCCTTCCCGGTAGACGGCGAACGTCCGCAACCGGTGCCGACCGATCCCACGCGCCCCCCGCTCCGTGAGCAGCCGCCGGTGCGCGGGCAGCCGGGTCGCGGGGCGGATGGCGCACCGCAGGCCATCGGGGACGACTTCCTCGACCGGGCTACGGGGCGCAACGAACAGCGCCAGCCCGAACGCCCCCGCCAGTAGGCAGGCAGAACGAGCAAAGAAAAAGCCCTCCCGGCGCGAACCGGGAGGGCTTTTGCTTTGTGGCCTTCGCTAGTGCGCTCAGCGGCTCAGGCGAACCGCCACGTACTGGGCCGGGCGACCGCGGCGCTGGACGCGCAGCAGGACGGCCTCGCGGTTCTCGGCTTGCGCACCGCGCACGGCAGTTTCGAGGTCGGCAACGGCGGTCAGCGGGCGGTAGTTCGCGGACAGGATGATGTCGCCGCGCTGCAGGCCCTTGCGCGCCGCATCCGAGTTGCGGTTGACCGAAGCGATCACCACGCCGCGCGTATCGGCGCCAGCGCCCAGCTGGCGGGCAATCTGCGGCGTCAGTTCGAGCACCTGCAGGCCGAGGCGTTCCTCGATCACCGCATTGTCGCTCGGCGCCATGTCGTCTTCCTGTTCGGCATCGGGGTCGAACATCTGGCTCTGGCGCAGCTCCTCTTCGGTCGGACGCTTGCCCACAGTGACGTTGATGCGGCGGCGTTCGCCGTCGCGCACGACATCAAGCGGGATGGTCGTGCCCGGCGCGATATTGGCGACGAGGTAGGACAGCGTCTGGTCGGGCGTCACGTCGCGGCCATTGACCTTGAGCACGATGTCGCCCGGCTGCAGACCCGCGCGTTCGGCCGGCTGGCCGGCCTGGACCGACTGGACGAACTCGCCGCGATTGCGCTGCAGGCCCAGCGAAGCGGCGACGTCTTCGGTCACCGGCTGGATCTGGATGCCGAGATATCCGCGTTCGATTTCCACGCCGCGACGCAGCTTGTCGACGATGGGCGCGGCGGTTTCTGCGGGAATTGCGAACCCGATGCCCACGCTGCCGCCCGAAGGCGAATAGATGGCATTGTTAATGCCGATGACATTGCCTTGCATGTCGAACAGCGGGCCGCCCGAATTGCCGCGGTTGATGGCCGCGTCGGTCTGGATGTAGCGGTCGTACGCGCCCGCGCCGGTGTTGCGCAGCACGCTGGAGACGATGCCGCTGGTCACCGTGCCGCCGAGGCCGAAGGGGTTGCCGATGGCAACGACCCAGTCACCCACGCGCGCCTGGCTCGAATCGCCGAATCTCACGAAGGGGAAGGGCTGGCTGCGGCTGACCTTGAGCACGGCAAGGTCGGACTGGGCGTCGGTGCCGACCAGTTCCGCCTCGTATTCGGTGCCGTCGGGCAGGGTGACGGTGATTTCTTCCACCGTGCCGCGGCCCGAAGGGCTGACGACGTGGTTGTTGGTCACGACATAACCGTCGGCCGAAATGAAGAAGCCCGAACCCAGCGACTGGCCTTCGCGGTACTGCGGCTCCTGCGGTTGCTGGCCGCCATTGCGGCGGTTGAACAGGTCTTCGAACGGCGTGCCGGCAAAGGGGTTGCCGCCGTTACCGTTGGAAATCTCGATCCGCTGGCGGGTAGAGATGTTGACCACGGCAGGCTGCAGCTGTGCCGTCAGATCGGCGAAGCTTTCGGGGGCCCCGGCACGCGGGACCACGCGGGCCATGTGGGAATCGTCGTTCTGGGCGACCTGCGCTCCGGCGGGATATCCGGCGAGGGAAAGAGCAGCGCCTCCGGCAAGCAGGGCGGCGGTTACGGAATATGCATATCGCACTGGCTTCACGTCCTTCATTTCCTCTTCGTCTGTATCTGCACGAAGATCACACCGCTTCTATGCGGGACCCGTGCAGGCGGTTCCTGCTGGCGAGACTGCCAAGGGGCGCTGAATGCCCGTTGAACGCGGTGTTGCGCGTTCGACGAACCGTCAACGCCGCCCGCGGAATTGCCGCAGGTACTCGTTGTCCGGCGACAGGATGATGTTGCTCTCCGCATTCCCGTTGCCGGGTGCGAAGGTGGCATCATAGCTCTGCATCGCGCGGTAGAAGTCGTAGAAGCCCGCGTCCTTGCCGAAGCTTTCGGCGTAAATGCGCGCAGCTTCCGCGTCGGCTTCTGCACGGATGATGCGGGCATCGCGGGCGCCCTGTGCGCGGATCGTGCGCGCTTCGCGCTCGCGGTCCGATTCCATCCGGCGGAAGGCCGATTGCAGCGGCGCTTCGGGCAGGTCGGTGCGGGTGATCTTCACGTCCACCACTTCCGCGCCGTACTGGCGGGCCTGCCGGTCGAGATTGGTCCGCACATTGGCCAGCGCATCGCCGCGTTCTGCGGTGAGCATCGCCTGGAAAGTGCGGCGGCCCAGTTCCTGGCGCAGGACCGAGTTCAGGATCGGCTGCAGCGCATTGCGCACGCCATCGGTCGAACCGGCGCGTTCCACCATGGTCACCGGATCGGTGATGCGGAAGCGGGCATAGGCGTTGACTAGCAGGCGCTGCTGGTCGTTCGAAAGGACTTCCTCATCGCTCATCTCGAGGTCGAGAAGGCGCTTCTCGATGCGCACGACCTTGTCGATGAAGGGCCAGCGGAAGTGGAGGCCGGCTTTCAGATTGCCGCTGGGCGTATTGATCGTGCCGACCGGTTCACCGGTCCTGACGATCACGACCTGCTCTTCTTCGGGCACGACGAAGGCGCTCAGCATGAATGCCACAACGGCAAGGCCGAGGGCGGCGACGGTCGCCTTATGATCTTCCCAGATCTGCTGCATGTTCATGGCCATGTTACTGGCCCTCCTGCGTGGTCACGGTGTTCGCCTGCGTCCCCTGCTTGGCCCGCGCACGGATTTCCGGCAGCGGCAGGTAGGGCGTCACATTGTTGGTTTCGACCACGGTCTTGGGCGTCTTGGAGAGCACGCGTTCCATGGTTTCGTAATAGAGGCGCTGGCGCGTCACTTCGGGGGCAAGGCGGTACTGTTCGTAGACCTTGTCGAAGGCTTCCGCCTCACCCTGCGCCTGTGCAAGCACCTGCTGGGCTTCACCGCGGGCCTTGTTGCGCGCGGCATCGGCCTGCTGTTCGGCGACCTGCACGTCGCGGAAGGCCTCGACCACGTCGGACGGCGGGTCGGCCTTTTCGATTTCGACACCGAGCACGCGCACGCCTGCCTGGTAGCCGTCGAGCGTGCGCTGCATCCGTTCGCGTACTTCCTGTTCGATCGCCGCACGGCCCTGGCCCGAGAAGGTCTCGTCCAGCTCGGTTTCGGCGACCGCGGCGCGCATGGCAGCCTCGGCCACGTCGTTGACCGTTTCCACCGGATCGACGAGGCGGAACTTGAAGTCTTCCAGGTCGGAGATGTTCCAGCGCACGATGAAGCTCAAATCGACGAGGTTCTGGTCACCCGTCAGGATCAGCTTCACCTGCTGGTTGGAGCCGGGAACGCGCTCGATCCGCACGCCCTGCACGTCCTCGACATCGACCGTTTCGATCGGGAAGGGCAGTGAAAAATTGAGGCCCGGGGTCATCTTGCGGGTGTAATTGCCCAGCGTCTTGACCACGGCTTCCTGCTGGGGGCCAATCAGGTGGACGCTGGTCGCAAGCAGGCCGAGCGCGACGATCCCGGCCACTGCGACCGGGAACCAGCTCTTGCCGCCGGGGCGCTGGGGCATCCGGAAACCGGGCCCGCCGGGTCCGCCGGTGCGGCGCGGGCCTTCGGGGCCGCGGCTCTTGAAGATGTCTTCGATATTGGGACCGCGACGGTCACCGCCGCTGCCAGGCGGCAGCCACGGATTCTTGGGGCCCTTGGGCTTGCTTGCCTCGGGCTCGTCCTTGTCGCCACCGTCTCCCGATGAACTGCCCCCGCTACCCCAAGGGTTCTTTCCGCCAGCCATTGCTAGGCCGATCCTCCGTCCAAATCCGTCCAGAATTCTCATGAATGTCTTATAGGAAGGGTTTGGCGGAAAAACAGGGGTTGCGGTGCGGATTTCGATGCTACAGCAGCCCGCAGCATGGCGACGAGCGAAATTACCGACGATCTTCCACCCGAATTTGCCGGACGCGTCAGTGCAGCGACGCTGAAGGAAGGACGCGCGCTGATCGTGTTCGATGCGGCCGGCCTTGGCGAAGCCGAACGCGCCGCGATTGAGCGTGACATTATCGCGCGGCTTTCCGCTCGCAGCGATGTGAATGAGGTGCGCGTGGTGATGACGGCAGAGCGCAAGGCGCCCACGCTCATCGCGATCGGGTCGGGCAAGGGCGGCGTGGGCAAGTCGACGCTGACCGCCAATCTCGCCATCGCGCTGGCGCGGCAGGGCATTCGCACCGGCCTCGTCGATGCGGACGTATATGGCCCCTCGCAGCAGGTCATCTTCGATGCGGAGGATGCCAAGCCCGATGCCCGGGACAACCGGATGATCCCGGTGGAGACGAAATTCGGCGTGCGCATGCTCTCGATGGGCCAGCTGGTCGCGCCCGGCCGTGCCATCGCCTGGCGCGGGCCGATGGTCGGCAATGCGCTGGCGCAGATGATCGATGCGCACTGGGATGCGGAAGATGTGATCCTCATCGACCTGCCGCCGGGCACGGGCGACGTGCAGCTGACGATGGTGCAGAAATACAAGCCGGCAGGCGCGATCCTGGTCTCGACGCCGCAGGACCTGGCGCTGATCGACGCGGCGCGTGCCGGGCAGTTCTTCGATGCGGCATCCGTCCCCGTGATCGGACTGGTCGAGAACATGGCCGGTTATGCCTGCCCGCATTGCGGCGAGCTTTCCGATCCTTTCGGCAAGGGCGGTGTCGAAGCTGCAGCTCAGCGCCTCGAACTTCCTTTCCTCGGCCGCATCCCGCTCGACCTTGCAATCAGGCAGGGCAGCGATGCGGGCGAACCGCCGGCGGCGGGCGACAGCGCGCAGGCCGAACCCTTCCTCTCGATTGCCGGAAAGCTGGCGGCATGGATTTCCGCAAGAAGCTGACCGAAGCCGCTGGCCGGGTGAAACTGCCCGAAGTCTCGCGCCGGCAATTGCTGGTCGGCGCGGCGGCGGGCGGCGGCCTGCTGCTGGCGTGGACGCTCTGGCCGCGCAGCTACCCGACCTCGCTGGTCCCGGGCGAAGGCGAGGCCGAGTTCGGCGGGTGGCTGACCATCGGGCGCGACAGCGTGGTCACGGTCGCCATCCCGCAGCTCGAGATGGGGCAGGGCGTCACCACGCTGCTCGCGCAGATCGCGGCAGTCGAACTGGGCGCGGACTGGCGGCAGGTCGGGGCGGAACCGGTTTCGCCTTCGGGCCATTTCCCCAACCTTCCCCTGGCTGCGCAATGGGCGCCGCTGTGGGCCAATTTCCCCTCGCTTGCAGGCGAACCAGACGACTGGCTCGTCGAACGCTTCGCCGGCGCAACTTCGTTCGGCGCAACCGTCGGCGGTACTTCTCTTGCCGCATACGAGGCGCCCTTGCGTGCCGCGGCCGCCAGCGGACGTGACATGCTGGTGCGCGTGGCGGCAGACCGCTGGGACGTCGCGGCCGAGGAGTGCGAGGTGAGCGGCGGTTTCGTGCGCCATTCGGCTGGTGGGCAATTGCGTTTCGGCGAACTGGTCGATGACGCGCGCGAACTGGACCCGCCGGACCCGGCGCCGCTGCTGCCGGTCGCGGCCTTCGAGGACCCGGTGTTCGGCGAGGCCGATGCACCGACCGCTTTCCCGCGCATCGACCTGCCATCCAAGGTGGACGGCAGTCATCTGTTCGCAGGCGATATCCGCCTGCCCGGCATGGTCTTCGCCTCGATCCGCCACGGCCCGGTGGGCCTGCCCGAACTGTTCCGCTTCGACGAGAGCGCGGTCGCGGGGATGCGCGGGCTCGTGGGCGTGGTGAAGTCGAAGCGCTGGCTGGCGGCGGTGGCCGAAAGCTGGTGGATTGCCGACCAGGCGCTGGCGTGGATGCGTGCCCATTTTACCGGTCCTGGCGCGCTGGAGCAGGCGGTGCTCGATACAGAGATAGAGCGCGCCCACGAACGGCGCGCCGATCTTGGCGAGCGGATTTTCGAGCTCGGCAATCCCGACGCCGCGCTGGGCAAGCCTTCACTCCAGCGCCGTTACGATGTAGCGCCCGCTGTCCACGTTCCGCTCGAAACTGCCAGCGCAACCGCGCGGCTCGTCGACGGGCGGCTCGAATTATGGATGGCCTCTCAGGCTCCGGCAGCCGCGCGCGAGGCAGCGGCGAAGGCGATCGGCATCTCGCCCGAGGACGTGGTCTTCTACCCCGTTGCGGCAGGCGGCAGTTTCGATGCCCGGATCGAGAAGCAGCACGCGATCGAGGTCGCGCAAATCGCCGCCGAGATCGGCAGGCCGGTCCAGCTCACTTGGTCGCGCGTGCAGGATATCCAGGCCGTGCCGCCGCGCGCTCCGGCAGCGGCGGACATGGCGGCCAGCATGGGCGGTGAAGGCCAGCCGCTCGCCTGGCGGGCGCGGATCACCACGCCGCCTTTCATGCGCGAGATGGGTCACCGCCTGTTCGACAATCTGACACCCGAGGCCGCGCGCGAGGAAAGCCGCGGCAAGGCCGATGCGCTGGCGGTCGCCGGGGCGATTCCCCCCTATGGCATCGGCGAAGTCGCGGTGGACCACGTGCCGGCCAGCATCCGCCTGCCGGTCACGCGGATGCGCGGCGGGGCCGAGGCGCTGACCGCCTTCTTCACCGAAACCTTCATCGACGAGCTGGCCGTGGAGGCCCGGCGCGATCCCTTCCTTTACCGCATGGCCCTGCTCGGCGGAGCTCCGCGCATGGCCGAATGCCTGCGCCGCGCCTCGCGTCTCGGCGAATGGGATGGCGGGCGCTCCGGCAGCGGGCAGGGCATCGCGATGGTTCGCATGGGGCAGGACGCGGCGAGTGCAGGGCACGTCGCCTGCGTGGCGCAAGCCGGCATGGGCCCGGGCGGTGCGCGCGTGACGCAGCTGACCGCAGCGGTCGACATCGGGCGGATCGTCAATCTCGACATTGCCCGCCAGCAGATCGAGGGCGGGCTGGTCTACGGCCTGTCGCTGGCGCTGGGATCCTCGGTCAAATACGAAAGCGGCCATCCGGTCCCGCGCAACCTGCGCGCCTTGGAACTGCCGCGGCTGGCCGATTGTCCGGAGATCGTGGTCGATTTCATCGCGAGCGATGCGGAACCGTTCGATCCCGGCGAACTTGGTGTGGCGGTGGCCGCACCCGCCATCGGCAATGCATTGTTTGCGGCGACGGGCCTGCGCCTGCGCCGCCTCCCGCTTCTTTCGGAGGGTTTATGAGGTTCGCGCAGTGACTTGGCAGGACCAGCAGCTTCCCGCCGATCACCCGCCTGTCAAATCGGGCCGGATCGGAGTGCTCATCGTCAATCTCGGCACGCCCGATGCGCC
This sequence comes from Qipengyuania gaetbuli, assembly GCF_020171365.1. NCBI lineage: Bacteria > Pseudomonadati > Pseudomonadota > Alphaproteobacteria > Sphingomonadales > Erythrobacteraceae > Qipengyuania > Qipengyuania gaetbuli. The sequence goes on from NZ_JAIUZO010000002.1 coordinate 1,681,449, forward strand.
CGAGCGTGGGCCGGTGAAACGCTATCTCGGCGAATTTCTGTCAGACAAGCGCGTGGTCGAGATCCCCGACATCGTCTGGCAGCCAATCCTGCGCGGCATCATCCTCAACACCCGGCCAAAACGCAGCGCGAAAGCCTATGCCAAGGTCTGGACGCCGGAGGGGTCCCCGCTAGCGGTGATCACCCGTACGCAGGCCGCGTCCATGCAGGAACGGCTGGGGCAGGGCGTGATGGTCGATCATGCCATGCGCTACGGCCAGCCCGCCATTGCCGAGCGGTTGCAGGCGCTGATGGACGCGGGCTGCGACCGCATCCTGCTCGCCCCGCTCTATCCGCAATACAGCGGCGCGACGACGGCGACGGTGGTGGACAAGGCGGCAGATGCCTTGCGCAAGATGCGCTGGCAGCCCGCCCTTCGCACACTGCCGCCCTATCACGACGATCCCGCCTATATCGAGGCGCTGGAGGCCGACCTTGTCCGCCAGCTCGACGCGCTCGATTTCGCACCCGAGGTGCTTGTGCTGAGCTTCCACGGCATGCCGCAGCGCACGCTCGAACTGGGCGATCCGTACCACTGCCATTGCCAGAAGACCTCGCGCCTCCTGCAGGAACGGCTGGCTGGTCGCGGGCTTCGGTTCCGCACCAGCTTCCAGTCGCGCTTCGGTCCGGCAAAATGGCTGGAGCCGGCGACGGACACCGTGCTGAAGGAAGAAGCGGCAGCGGGCACGAAGCGTCTCGCGATTGCCGCACCGGGCTTTTCCGCCGATTGCCTGGAAACGCTGGAAGAGCTGGCAATGGAAGGCCGCGACGAGTTTCTCGACGGCGGCGGCACGCATTTTGCGGCCCTGTCCTGCCTCAATGCCTCCGACGCTGGCCTCGTAATGCTGGAAAGCGTGCTGCGGCGCGAATTGTCGGGCTGGATTTAGGTCCCGGGATTACTTACAAGGAAGTAAGTAGTCAGGAGCAACCTATTTCATGGCCACGCTAGCCGAGCACAAGCCTGTCGAGTTCACCCACTGGAGCGACCGCCTGCCGGACGGCGCGCTCGATCATATTCCGGGCGAGGGCGGCTGGCCGGTTGTCGGCAATACTTTCCGCATGCTGGCCGATCCGCACGGCTTTGCGCGGCGGATGTACGAGACCTACGGGCCGGTCTACAAGAACTGGGCCTTTGGCGGCTGGCAGGTTGCCCTGATCGGCGCCGATGCCAACGAGCTGATGCTGTTCGACCGCGGCAAACTGTTCTCCAGCGAACAGGGCTGGGGCCCGATCCTCGACCAGCTGTTCCCGCGCGGCCTTATGCTGCTCGATTTCGACCATCACCGGGCCGACCGCCGTGCACTGTCGATCGCCTTCAAGCCCGAACCGATGCGCCATTATTCGGGCAGCCTCAATCGCGGTATCGCCCAACGCATGGAGCAGTGGGGCGAGGGCGAGATGCGCTTCTACCCGTCGATCAAGGAACTGACGCTTGATCTTGCAGCGGACAGTTTCATCGGCATCGAATGGGGTCCGGAAGCCGACAAGATCAACACCGCCTTCATCGACATGGTGCAGGCCAGCGTCGCGCCGGTGCGCAAGCCGCTGCCCTTCACCCAGATGAAAAAGGGCGTCGACGGGCGCAAATTCCTCGTCGAATACTTCACGAAGGAAACGCATCGCCGCCGCGCGGAAGGCGGCGGGCAGGACATGTTCAGCCAGTTCGCCACCGCCACGCACGAGGACGGCAACCTGATGCCGGTCGACGAGGTCGTCGACCACATGAACTTCCTGATGATGGCCGCGCACGACACAATCACCAGCTCGGCGACCTCGCTCATCTGGCTGCTCGCCAAACATCCCGAATGGCAGGAAAAACTGCGCCAGGAAGTCATTTCGGTGACCGGCGGCGTCGATGCCAAGGGCAAGGTGCGCGACCTCGCCTACGATGATCTCGGCAAGCTCGAGCTGACGGAAATGGCCTTCAAGGAAGCGCTGCGCATGGTGCCGCCGGTCCCTTCGACCCCGCGCCGCGCGCTGAAGGATTTCGAATATGGCGGCTACACGATCCCTGCGGGCACGGCGGTAGGCATCAACGCCCACATGGTCCACCACATGGCGGAACACTGGGAAACGCCGAACGATTTCAACCCGATGCACTTCACGCCCGAATCGGTGAAGGCGCGGCACAAATATGCCTGGGTCCCCTTCGGCGGCGGCGCGCACATGTGCCTCGGCCTGCACTTCGCCTACATGCAGGTGAAGATCCTGCTGGCCCAGATGCTGCCGCGCTACGAGATCGAACTGGTTGCAGGCGATCCCGAATGGCAGCCCTGGCCGATCCCCAAGCCGAAGGACGGCCTGCGGATCAGGCTGAAAAGCATCTAAGCGGGATAGTTTCGCGAGCCGCTAGCCCCGCATCTTGCGAGGATGCACCCGCGACGGTGCGCGCAAATCATTAGAAGTCTATCGCGATGCCGTCCTTGACCCAGTCGCCGTAGCGCGTGGGACAGAGGTCCTCGTCGACCTCGCCCTTCTTGGGCTTGGGCGGCGGTTCGCTGCTCCAGTATTCGGGCTTTTCGAATTTCTCGGGCCGCTTGGTCACGCGTTCGGTCATGCGGGTAAAATGCGCAGGCTGGCGCATGGTTTCAAGTGGGGGTAGGGGCGCAGCAGAAATGGCACAGCCTCAGGGAATACACGCGCGCAAGGCCGCGCTTCGCCTGCTCGACGCGGTTCTTCGCCGGGGCGAGACGCTCGACGTCGCCTTTGGCGCAGCCACCAGCGACGTGCGCAAGTTCGAGGACAAGGCGTTGGCACGCGCCATCGCCGGCGAAGTGCTGCGCTGGCTGGTCGATCTCGACGCAGCCATCGACAGCGCGACGAAACAGAAACTACCCCACGATGCCAAGGTGCGCACTGTCCTGCGCATGATGCTGGCCCAGTGGCTGCGCCTCGAAACGCCGCACCATGCGGTAATCGCGACCGGCCTGCCGCTGCTTGCCGGTGGTCCGCGCAGGCTGGCGCACGGGGTCTTCTCCACGCTGACCAAGCGCGAGATCGCGCTGCCCGATGCGCCTACCCTGCCCGCCGAAGTGGCCGCGCGCTGGGGCGACAGGGCATCGGCCATCGCTGCCGGCCTCGCCGAACCGCCGCCGCTCGACCTGACGCTGCGCGATCCGGCAGAGACCGAGGTGTGGAGGGCAAAGCTTGCCGCCGACAGCTTGATGCCGGGACATCTGCGCCTGCCGCGCGGCGAGAATATCGAGAAGCTGGTCGGTTTTGCGGACGGGGCTTGGTGGGTGCAGGACCTTGCCGCCTCGATTCCGGCGCGCCTGCTCGGTGCGGGCGAGGGCCGCCACGCGCTCGACCTGTGCGCCGCGCCCGGCGGCAAGACGCTGCAACTGGCCGCGCAAGGGTGGAAGGTCACTGCGCTCGATATTTCCAAGCGCCGCCTCGATCTTTTGAAAGCCAATCTCAAGCGCACCGGCCTTGCCGCAGGAACCGTGCGCGCCGATGCGCTCACCTGGGAACCGAAACACCAGTTCGATGCAATCCTGCTCGACGCGCCCTGCACGGCAACCGGGACCGCGCGCCGCCACCCCGATGTGCTGCACCGCATCGGACCGCGCCATATCGCGGAAATGGCCGAGTTGCAGGCTGCGCTCCTCGAACGCGCTCAAGGCTGGCTCAAGCCCGGCGGCATGTTGGTCTACGCCACCTGTTCGCTAGAGCGCGAGGAAGGCGAGGCGCAGGCAGCCGAAGTCGGCATGGCAACGCTTCCCATCGCCAGCGACGAACTGCCAGCGGGCGTCGTCCCCACTGCCGAAGGCTATCTGCGCACCGACCCGGGAATGCTGAGCGATGAAGGCGGCCTCGACGGCTTCTTCATCGCCCGTTGGCGCGCGGACTGATCAGCCTGCCTCGGGCACCGCGCGCGGCCAAATGCGCCCGGGGATCAGCTGTCGATGCAGTATTCGATCGACGTGCAGTCCCTGCCCGACTGGCGGATCTGCATGGAGATACGGTCTCCGGTGTCGGCAAGGCATTCGACCTCGAATGGGACGCCGAGTTCGACGTAGCGGTCGAAGCGCATTTCGGCTTCGCTCACCCGGAAGGAGTCACCGCCGCGCAGCAGACTGGCGAACTGGCGGGCTACTTCGGCAAGGTGCGCCGAATTCACGTGGTCGCCCGATCCGTCGAGCCAGGGGTGGGCGGGAGGCATGGCATTGGCGGGATCGAGGAGGCCCGTTGCCAGCATGCCGTCCAGCGGGCCGAGGAAGGGGAATTCCTCCTCGCCGAGGCCGAGCGTAGCCCGGTCCGCATAGGGAAAATCGGCGGAAGAAACCTTGTCGTCACGCTCCTTGGCTCCGCTGCGCCATTTCTCGAAGTCGCGCGTGCGGAACACGACGCCGCGCCCGTCGAGGCGGCAGACCAGCGCGCCCGATGCGTCATGAAGATGGATGGAAAAGCTTTCCTTGCCCTCGATCCGCGTGCGTTCGTAGCGCCCGCGGGCCATGCGGCCGACGCCGGGCTCGCCGCAGCGCCAGTGCGTCCAGGTGAGGGCCGACCACTTGTCGGGGTCCCAGCCGCCAAGAGCCATCGCGCTTTCGACGCTCAGCCAGTAGCTTGCCGCCTGGATCGCTCCTGGATGATGCGGACCGATCCGCAACCACGGCCACAGCGTGTCGTCCTGCGAACAGGCGAATTCGACGCTGCCGTCGGGATTGACGACGTGGTCGCTGGTAAAGGCCTTGGTGTGCGCTCCCGGCATGGACGGGAAGATTGCACCCCAAGGCCCGCGCTACAAGCGTCGCCTTTGGTTCAGGCCTCGGGCTTGAGGTACTGCTGGAAGCTCTTGCGCAGCTTCATCAGCTTGGGCGGGATGACCGCGAGGCAGTATGGATTGCGCTGGCCTTCGCCTTCCCAATACTCCTGGTGGTAATCTTCGGCCGGATACCATTCGCCGGTCTCGATCGTGGTCACTGCGTTCTGGCCGGGATGGTCTTCGTTCCAGCGGGCAATGGCCGCCTCGGCCTCGGCGCGCTGGCTATCGTCGAGCGGGAAGATGGCGCTGCGGTATTGCGTGCCGATGTCGCCGCCCTGGCGATTGAGCTGGGTCGGGTCGTGGGTGCCGAGGAAGACGTCGTAGATCTGGGGCAGGGTAATCGTTTCGTCGTCGAAGGTGACGCGCACGCCTTCGGCATGGCCGGTGTCGCCGGTGCAGACCTCCTTGTAGGTGGGATTCGGCTTGGTCCCGCCGATATATCCGCTTTCGACCCCGCTCACGCCGATCACGTCCTTCATCACCGCTTCGGTGCACCAGAAGCACCCGCCTGCGACAATCGCCTGTTGCTGCGCCATGTAGTCAGTCTCCTTGTTGGACAGGCAGATAGGAAGCCTGTGGGCGCTTGTCATCTGCCCGATGTGAGGGCAGGAGGCGCGCGGGGAGTTCGAAGGAGACACACGATGCGTTACCTGCTTGCCGCTGCCGCCATCGCGATCGCAGCGCCTGCCGCCGCCCACAATCATGGGCAGGGTGAACACAAGAGCGAACATGGGGGCCATCACGGCCAGCACGACATGGCCGAGCATGTCAAAGACACCGCCATGTTCATGAAGCACCACGGCGAAGCGCTGTCGGGTGCCATCAACCATCCGACGCGCGCCGAAGACCGCAAGCGCGACCAGTTCCGCCACCCGGCCGAAACGCTCGCCTTCTTCCACGTTGGCCCGCACATGAAGGTGGGTGAATACGCCCCCGGCGGCGGCTGGTATTCGCGCCTGCTCGGCCACTATCTCGGCGGCGAGGGCAAGCTGGTCGGCATCTATGCCAATCCGCTCAACGCTGCGAGCGACGCAGAGCGGCAGGACCGCATCCGCGCTGCCGCTGCCGGCTTCGGCGCGGAAGTGGCAGGTTACACCGGACTTCCCGCCGACAACTTCTCGGGCATGACGCTGGAGACGATCCCCGAGGACCAGAAGGGTACCTTCGACCGCATCCTGGTGATCCGCGGCCTCCACGGCATCACGCGCACGGGCATTGCCGACACCGAGATGCGTGCGATGCGCGAACTGCTCAAGGACGACGGCTATCTCGGCATCGTCCAGCACCGCGCCAAGGCAGACGCGCCGTGGTCCTATGCCAACGGCACCAAGGGCTATTTGCGCCAGCAGGACGTGATCGATTTCATGCGCCTCAACGGCTTCGAGCTCGTCGCTGCGAGCGAGATCAACGCCAATCCGAACGATACCGCCGACCACGAAGGCGGCGTGTGGGAAATGCCCCCCGTCCAGAGCACGAAGCGCGCCGACCTCGCCGACAAGGGCGAAAGCGACCGCATGACGCTGCTGTTCAAGAAGCGGCCCTGAGGCCTGCAATGCGCGAACTGACCGTCGCAGTCCTCCAGCTTGCCCTCGCCCGAAAGGACGAGAGCGAGAACGTGGCCGCAGTGGCCGCCCTCGTGGAGGAGGCGGCGGGCAGGGGCGCGCAGGTCATCCTGCCGCCCGAGCTGTTCTCGGGCGAATATTTCTGCCGCGAGGAGGACGAAGCGCTGTTCAGCCTTGCCCGCCCGACGGCGCAGCACCCCTCTGTGCTGGTCATGCAGGAACTGGCGGCGAAGCATTCGGTGGCGATCCCGACCAGCTTTTTCGAGCGGGACGGGCACCATTATTACAACACGCTCGCCATGATCGGGCCCGACGGCGCGATCATGGGCACCTATCGCAAGAGCCACATTCCCGACGGCCCGGGTTACGAGGAAAAGTATTATTTCCGGCCCGGCAACGACGGGTTCAAGGTGTGGGACGTGCCCTGCAGCGGCGGCACGGCGCGCATCGGCGTCGGGATTTGCTGGGACCAGTGGTATCCCGAATGTGCCCGCGTGATGGCGCTCAAGGGCGCCGAAGTTCTTTTCTACCCCACGGCCATCGGGTCCGAACCCTATGACGCCGATCTCGACACCAGCCGAATGTGGCGCCGCGCCATGATCGGGCACGCGGTCTCGAACTGCATGCCGGTCGCGGCCGCCAACCGCATCGGTCACGAAGGCCCGGCGGACAGGCAGCAAAGCTTCTACGGCCACAGCTTCATCTCCGACGAATGGGGCGACCTGGTCGAGGAATACGGGCGCGAGGAAACCGGAGTGCTGGTGACCACGCTCGACCTCGACCGTGCCGCCACGCACCGCGCGGGAATGGGTTTCTTCCGCGACCGCCGACCGCAGCTCTACGGCAGGATCTGCGAGGACAGCTGACGGTGACCGGCACCGGCGCAGGGATCGACCAGGGGCAGCTGGACCAGCTGTTCACTGCCGCACTGGAAGCCGGCATCGCGCGGATCGAGAAAGACGGGCACTTTTTCCCGCTCGTCTTCGAACTGCGGTCCAACGGGGTGATCCACAATGTCGCCGTCCTCGACGCGGCACCGATCAGCGGGAGCGAGGGCGTGCTCGGTAGGCTGTCCGACCTCCTGCGCAGCCGGGCGCAGGACGGCCTCATCCGCGCCGCTGCCATTGTCAGGCATTGCACGGAGACGGCCCGGCTGTTCGTCCAGCTGAGAGCGCCGAACTACAGCCAGGACGTGGAAGTGCCTTTTGCGCTTTCGTCCGAAGGCCTGATCAGGCGTCGCCGCCGCCTGTCGCTGGGCGAGTTCACCTCCAGCCCGGCCGAGAACACGATTTTCTAGCCGCCGGCGAGCTCCTTCAGGATAATCGTCCAGTGGTCGAGGCCGGCGTAGAAGGCGTCGACCCGCATCCGTTCGTTGAGGCCATGGGCGTAGATGTCCTGCGGCCTGCTCGCGCCTGCGCCGATAGCTACGGTATCATAGCCTAGCGTGCGGTAATGCATGCCGTCCGTGCCGCCCGAAGACATGTGCGGCAACATCGGAATGGGCTTGCCGAACCGTGCGACCAGCGCCTTGGACAGGGCATCGCGAACTTCGTCCGGAAACTCGCTGACGCCGCTTTCGGTCGCTTCGGCGCGCTGGACGATGGCGATTTCGGGATTGCCGATCGCCGCGGCGAGCTGGGCTTTCACATTGTCGACCCCGTCGCCCGGAAAGACGCGGCAATTGACCGCCGCGCTGGCCGATTGGGGTAGCGCGTTCTGGGCATGCCCGCCCTTGAGCATGGTCGCCACGCAGGTGGTGCCGAGCGTGCCCACCAGGCTCGGATCGGCGCGGATGATCTCGATGGCCGAGGCATCCGAAGGGTCGGCGGCGAAGCGCTTCAGTGCGTCGCCCAGTTCGCCGGGCATGCTCTGGCCAAGCGCGCCGAGATAGGTGCGGGTCAGCTGCGTATCGCGCACGGGGAAGCGGTATTCGGCGATTTTCAGCAGTGCCGCCGCCAGGTCGTAAATGGCGTTGTCGCTGCGCGGGCGGGAGGAATGGCCGCCCTGATTGGTCGCGGTCAGATCGAAAGTGACATAGGTCTTCTCGGCCATCTGGACCTGCTGGGCGAGCGGCGAGAAATCGTCGGCCAGCCCGATGCCGCCGGCGTCCGAATTGAGGACATAGGCAGGATCCACGTTTTCCGCGATCCATTTCGCCTGCGCGCGGGTCGAGACCATGCCCGTCTCCTCGTCGCCCGAGAACACGAGATAGAGATCGCGGTTCGGCGTCCAGCCTTCCTCCTTCAAGCGGATGAAGGTGCTGGTGAGGTTCATCACCCCGTATTTGTTGTCCTGCGTGCCGCGGGCGTAGAAATAGCCGTCGGCCTCTGTTAGGGTGAAGGGATCGCGCTCCCAGTCCTCGGGCAGGGCATCGACCACGTCCATGTGCGCAAGCAGCGCGATCGGCTTTTCGTTCGAGGATCCATCGCCGCGATACCGTACGATCAGGCCCTGCGTCGGATCGCCTTCGCTGTCGTAGTCGGTGACCATGATGTCCCCGGAAGCAAAGCCTGCTTTCGACAGGCGGCCTGCGAGATAGGCGACCATGTCGTCCACCTGCCCGTGCCCGCGAGCGGTGCGGAAGGCGATGATGTCACGGTAGATTTCGTAGCTGCGCTGCTCATGCGCGCTGCGTTCATGCCCGTCCGCCGAAAGCGGCGCCGCGCCTGCCAGCAGCGCGAAGCCGATGGCTGCCCCGATCCCCTTCATCGCAATCTCCCTTGCCTTGTCGTGACGGCACGCTAGGCGCAGGCCATGGGGCAGGCAAGCAGCCACCGTTACGTTATCGCGCTCGGCTCAAACATGCGCGTGCCGGGTATCGGCGCGCCGCGGGCTGTGTTGCGGGGCGCGTTGGATCAACTGGCGGATAGCGGCGCGGAGGTCGAAGCCGTCTCGCGTATCCGGGCCAGTCGCCCGGTCGGCCCCTCGCTCAGGAGCTATTCCAATGGCGCTGCAATCGTGTCCGCTCCGCTCGATCCACCAGCGATGCTCGCCCTGCTGCAGTCGGTGGAGAGCGAATTCGGGCGCGACAGGCGCGGCGCGCGCTGGCGGGCACGCAGCCTCGATCTCGATATCGTTCTTTGGAGCGGCGGGGCCTGGTTCGCGCGCGACCTCGTTATCCCGCACCTCCTGTTTCGCGAGCGCGATTTCGTGCTGCGTCCCGCTGCCGAGATTGCACCCGACTGGCGCGATCCCGTGACGGGCCTTACCCTCCGGCAGCTGGCTGCGCACGCGGCTTGTGCGCGGTAGCGGGATTGCCGCGATAGACCGTCCAGGCTTCTGCGTCCGAGAACAGGGCGCCGCGCGCAGACAGGACCGCTCCTTCACCCATGGTAACGCCCGGGCCGACGAATGCTTCGGCGGCCACCCAGCAACCGCGGCCGATAGTCACGGGGTCGAGCACCAGCTGGAAGTGCGGATCGGCGATATCGTGCGAACTGGCGCACAGGTGCGCGCGCTGCGAGATCACGCTGTCGCTGCCCACGCTGATATGCCCCTGGTTGTAGAGCAGCGCCTCCGGACCGATCAGCGCGTTGTCGCCCAGCTCGAGATTGCCGGGCCACCAGATGCGCGCACTCGCATGGACACGGCAACTGCTGCCGAGCCGCGCACCGAAAGCCTTGAGGATCAGCGCGCGCCACGGGTGGAGGAACGGGGGCGTCCAGCGGGCGAAGAGAAACCAGGCGGCCATCCACAAGGCGCGCGCAATTCTCGAGACGAGCGGGAAGGACGGCCCTCCGCTGCGGCTTTGCGCAGTGCGTGCATCGAGTGGTTGCAACCCCGTCCCTTCCTTGTCGCGGCCTCGGGCCAAACTAAATTGCCGGGCTGCCGGAAAGCAACCCAAACCACGCTTGACCACCCGCCATCGCATGCCTAGGTGCCCCCTCGTGGTCGGGCCCTTAGCTCAGTCGGTAGAGCAACTGACTTTTAATCAGTAGGTCGCTGGTTCGAACCCAGCAGGGCTCACCACCTTTTCCCTCAGGATTGTTCTGCCGAACACGCGATCAGCGTGCGCGCCGTAGTGCCCAATTCGACCTCGTCCATGCTCGATGCCATTGCGCTCGACCCGGGCGCGATGCGGGTTCCCGACACTGCGATATCTCCGGAAAGCGGGAGGATCTGTATGGGACCCTTCAACCTGCCGAGCATGTCCGCCGAAGGCTCTCCATAGAGCTGGAACAGGCGGAAATGCGGGCCGTCCACCAGCACCGTTTCCACATCGGGCGCCACCTTCCGGTGCAGTCCGGCAGGGTAGGGCTCGCCCGCTGCCACTTCGAGCGCTGCATCCAGATGCAGTTCGCGCGGACGACCATAATCGTAGAGGCGATAGGTGATGTCGGTGTTCTGCTGCACTTCGAGCAACGTCAGGCCTTCGCCGATGGCATGGACCGTGCCGGCCGGGATGTAGAAGAAATCGCCCGGCTCGACCGTCCGCCACTCGAGCAGGTCCTCGATCGATCCGTCGAGCGCAGCGGCGCGCATGGCTTGGGCGTCAAGCGACTGCGTGAAGCCCATGGCCAGCCTTGCACCCGGCTCCGCATCCAGGATCAGCCAGCATTCCTCCTTGCCGCGGCCAGTCGGGCTGGCAGCACCGAAAGGGTGCACCTGGACCGAGAGCTTCTCGCTCGTGAAGAGATATTTGACGAGAACGTCCGGCATCGCATCGGACGGCTCGAACCAGATTTCCCCGATCCGCTCTGCATCTTGGGGAAGCGCAAAGGGTGGCGGCAAGGGGCTGCGACCCCAGACCTTTTCCACCCGCTTGGTCGGCAGGATCTGGGCGCTCATTGATTGGCAGCCCCGTCGAGCTTGCCGACGCTCTGGGCATGGTCGCGCGAAAGGACGAGGATCTCGTCGCCATCGACGACCACGATCACGTCGTTCAGGCCGACGATGGAAACGCGCGGGCCATCGGTGTCGACCATCACGCCGCGGCAATCCATGGCTTGCGTTCGGCCCGACAGGACATTGCCGTCCTCGTCCGATTGGCGAGCTTCCATCAGCGCGCTCCAGTCGCCGATATCGGACCAGCCGATATCCGCCGACACGACGGCAGCGTGCGAAGTGTTTTCCATCACCGCGAAGTCGACGCTTTCCCCGGCGATGCGCGCAAATGCCGCAGCTTCAGGGTCGAAACGTGTGCCGTCCCATCCGCCCGATGCGACCGATGCTTCGACCGCTTCGGCCATTTCGGGGCGATAGGTCGCAAGCTCGTCAAGCAACCTTCCCGCCGGAAAGGCGAAGATGCCGCCGTTCCAGACGAAGCCCCCGTCGTCGAGGAACTGCTGCGCGCGCTCGAGGTCGGGTTTTTCGACGAACCGCTCGATCCGGTGTCCAGCCCCGACGGTCTCGCCGCGCTTGATATAGCCATATCCGGTTGCCGGACGGTCGGGCGCGATGCCGAAGGAGACGAGATAGCCGTCCTGCGCGAGCGAAGCGGCAGTGCGCACTCCGTCAAGGAAGGCGGCCTCGTCGGCGATGTGGTGGTCGCTCGGGCAGACGAGCATCACCGCATCGCGGGGAAGCAGCCGTGCCGCCAGCGCGATTGCAGGGGCGGTATTCTTGGCCGCCGGTTCGACGACCAGGCGGTGCTTGCCCGCCTGCTCAGCGATGAAGCCGGTATGCGCTTCCCCGGCCACCACGATGGGTGCCTCGAACAGCCCTGTATCCGATACGCGGTCCAGCGCCTGTTGGAACAGGGTCCGGTCGCCCAGGAGCGGAAGGAAAGGTTTCGGCTTCACGCGGCGGCTGCGCGGCCAGAGGCGCGTCCCGCTGCCGCCGCAAAGGATAACTGGATAGACCTTTGTCATGACAAGCAGCCGCCTAGCAGCCGTTTCCATGCGCGTCATGGCCTGCTTGCACCTGCCTGCGATTTTTCGTTACGAGACAGCGATGAACGCTCCGCGCCTCTCCGTTTTCGCCCGCCTGCCAGTGCCCGGAAAGGTCAAGACGCGGCTGATCCCTGCTCTCGGCGAAGAGGGCGCGGCACGCCTCTATGCGCGCCTTCTGGCCCATACGGTCGAGGTCGCGAAAGCGAGCGGGCTGGAGTTCGAGCTGCGGGTGACAGGCGGCGAGGAAGCGGCGTTTCACGAGCTCTTCGGCGCCGATGTGAAGGTGGTCGACCAGGGTGAAGGCGATCTGGGAGCGAGGATGGCAGGCGTGCCCGCGCCCTGCCTCATCATCGGGAGCGACTGTCCGGCCATTTCCGTGCCGCTCCTGCAAGCGGCGGCAGGCGCGCTGGCGGAACGTAAGGTCGTGCTCGGCCCTGCCAATGACGGGGGCTATTACCTCGTCGGACTGGCCGAGCCGATGCCCTTCCTGTTCGAGGCGATGGAGTGGAGCACGCCGCAGGTCCTGTCGCAAACGCTCGCACGGCTGGCAGAGCGCCGGATCGGCCCTGCAATCCTGCCCGAGCTGGCTGACATCGATACGGCGGAAGACCTCGCCGCCTGGCCCGAATTCGAATGAGCGTCACCCTGCTGGTTCCTTCGCTGGACGAGGAAAAGGCGCTGCCCGTGCTGGTGGAGCGGCTGGCCAGTCTCGATCCCGCACCTGCCGAGATCATGCTGGTCGACGGCGGCAGCAGCGATGCGACGGTCGCCATCGCGCGCGAGGCGGGATGGCGCATTCTCGAGACAGCGCGGGGCAGGGCGCTCCAGATCAATGCCGGAGTAGAGGCAGCGCGCGGAGAGATCGTCTGCGTCCTCCATGCAGACACCTTGCCGCCGACCGACATGGTGGAGGTGATAGAGCATGCGATGCAGGACCGGCGCACTGCGCTTGCCAGTTTCAGCCCGGTCATCCGCGGTCCCGAGCGGACGCGCTGGGGGACGACCATCCATAACTGGGCCAAGACCTGGTACGCGCCGCTCATCACGCGACCGCACCTGTTCTTTCGCGGAGTGCGACTGCTGTTCGGCGACCATGCCATGTTCTTCCGCCGCGCCGATTTCCTGAGCGTCGGCGGGTGCACGCCGGGCGATGCGGTGATGGAGGAAGCAGATCTGTGCGTGAAGCTGGCGCGGCTCGGCCGGGTGCGGATGCTGCCTCAGCGGGTCTACACTTCCGACCGGCGGATTGCCGAATGGGGCGCGCTCAAGGCGAACTGGATCTATTTCAAGGTCGGCATGCTCTGGGCGTTCGGCCTGCGCAGCCGGATGGCAAAGCACTATCCTGACGTGCGCTAGGCGCCTGCGAGGAAGCCCACGGCGATGCAATGGTCGATGAGACGCCGGATATAGTCCTCGCCCGTCACTTGGCATTCGAGGCCTGTCACTTCGCGAAAGTGCGTGTCCGAGAAATGCGGGTCACGCTGGAAATAGCTCGCGTAAAGCCCTGCCACCCGCTTGAACAAGCGCCGCTCCAGCGCGGGGAGCAGGGCGGGATCGAAGTGTTCGGGCGCGACCAGTTCGGGTTCGTGGAACTGCGGGTAGGCGCCGATAGCCCCGGTGAAACGCTCCACCGGCAGCGGCTGGCCGGAGACGAGGTGGTAAGTGCCGCCCTCGGCCTCTTCCATGCGTTCCGCCAGCGCGACAATACCTGCCGCCACGTGGTCGATCGGAACGAAGTCGAGCGTCGCACCCAGGCGGGCAGGCATGTGCCGCACGCGCCCTTCGGCTATCAGCTTGAAGGCTGCGTATGTCGTATCGAACTGGCGGATAGCACCGTCCTCATCCGCGCCCACCACGATGGAAGGGCGGGCGATCGCCCATCTGGCAGTGCTTTGCCGGACTAGCCGCTCACCCGCCGCCTTGCTGGCTTCGTAGCCATTGGCAAAGCCGCCCTCCGGCAGGGGATCGTCCTCCGCAATCGGCCCGTCACGCGTTCCGCAGACATAGGCGGTCGAGACGTGCAGGAAGCCCATCCCGCCGGCTTCCGCCAGTTCCAGCGCATGGCGCACGCCATCGACATTGGCGGCGCGGTAATCCTCTTCCTCAAGGTCGAAGCGCACGCTGGCTGCGCAGTGGACGATCATGTCGTGCGTGTCCGACAGCCCGGCGAATGCTTCGCGGGACAGGCCCAGGCGCGCTTGCGATACGTCGCCCTTCACAGTGGGAATTTCGACAGCGGCGCCGTCGTTTGCGCGCACGTCCGGATTGCGGTGGACGAGGCCGGTCACCTCGTGGCCGCGCGCAACCAGACGCGCGCAGACCTCGCCGCCCACCAGTCCGGCAGCTCCCGTCACCAGCACCTTCACGCGGTGCGCCGTTGCGTCATGTAACCGATGGGACCTGTCCGTCGAAGGGGCGGGGGAATGCGATAGAGTTCGCATCTTGAGCAATTTCGGTTACGGGACAAGCGATGAAATTCACCCATGACGTGATCGTGATCGGCGGCGGGGCCGCAGGACTTGTCGCTGCCGGCGGCTGCGCGCTTTTCGGCCTCGAAGTCGCCCTGATCGAGGGGCGCAAGATGGGCGGTGAGTGCCTGAACGATGGTTGCGTGCCGTCGAAGGCCCTGATTACCGCAGCCAAGCGTGCGGCAGAGGCGCGCGAAGGCACGCGTTACGGGGTGACGCTCGACCAGCCCCAGGTCGACTGGCTCGGCGTACGCCAGCACATCCGCGATGCCATCGCCGCGATCGAACCGCATGACAGCGAAGATCGGTTCGAGGAAATGGGCTGCGAGGTCATCCGCGACTGGGCGAAAGTGACGGGGCCCCAGTCGGTCGAGGTCGGCGGGCGCACCCTGCGCGCGCCGCGGATCGTCATCGCCACCGGCTCGAAGCCGGCCATCCCCCCGATCGAGGGCGTGGACAGCGTCCCCTATCTCACCAACGAGACCATCTTCGACATCGATGCGCTGCCCGACCACCTCGTGATCGTCGGCGGCGGAGTGATCGGCATGGAAATGGCGCAGGCCTTCCGCCGCCTCGGCAGCGCCGTTACCGTGGTCGAGCCGGACGAGCTGATGGCGCGCGACGACCGCGAGAGCGTGGCGCTGGTGCGCGAGGTGATGGAGGGCGAGGGCGTGCGCTTCGTCAAGGGCCTCGCCAGCAAGGTCGAGGGCCGCGATGGCGCTATCCGCCTCCATGTCGGCGAGGAGGTCATCGACGGATCGCATCTGCTGATCGCCACCGGCCGCAAGGCCCGGTGCGAAGGTTTCGGCCTCGAAGACATCGGCGTGAAGATGGGCCGCGGCGGCATCGTGACAGACGAACGCCGCCGCACCTCGGTGAAGGGGATCTACGCCATCGGCGACTGCCGCGACGGGCCGCGCCTGACCCATGTGTCGGGCTATGAAGGCTCCAACGTCGCGCTCGAGATCACGCTCGGCCTGCCCGCCAAGGTCGATTATTCGGCCTTGCCCTGGTGCACCTATACCGAGCCGGAAGTCGCCCAGATCGGCCTGACCGAACAGGAAGCACGCGAGAAATACGGCGAGAAGCTGCGGGTCGTCATCGAAAGCTTTCACGACAACGAGCGCGCGCTGACCGAAGGTAACGACAAGGGTCAGGCGAAGGTGATGCTCAAGGGCACCAAGGTCGTCGGCGCCAGCCTTGTGGGCAAGAATGTCGGCGAACTGCTGCTGCCCTACACGCAGACGATCACCGGCAAGAGCAGCACCTTCGCGCTAGGTTCGGCGGTCATCGCCTATCCCACCCGCAGCGAGATCACCAAGGCGACTGCCTTTGCCGCATGGGAGCCGACCGTGTTCGGACCGCTGCCCAAGAAATGGGCCGGGTTCCAGGCCCGGATGAGGCGGCGGTTTTCGTGAACGCGCGTTCGGCTTCCCGCAACGCACCGGCTGGCCCATCGCCCTTCGCGGTCGAGGCCGCGGCATTGCCGCGCGAAAAATTCGTCGATCCGGCGCTCACTGCCAAAGGCGAACCGCGCGCGAGCGTGCCGCTGGTCCGGCTCGATACGCTGTGGCTCAATACCGGCACGCTGTGCAATCTGGCCTGCGCCACCTGCTATATCGATAGCAGTCCGACCAATGATGCGCTGGTCTATCTGCGTAGCCACGATGCGGACCGCTTCCTCGAAGAAGCGGCAGGCATGGGGACCCGCGAAATCGGCTTCACCGGTGGCGAGCCTTTCATGAACCCCGATATGCTCGCGATGCTGGAAGAATGCCTTACGCGCGGTTTTGAAGCGCTGGTCCTGACCAATGCCATGCGGCCGATGCGACGGCACGAGGCCGCACTGCTCACCTTGCGCGAAAGGTTCGGCGAGCGGCTGACGCTGCGTGTGAGCCTCGACCACCATTCGCGGCCCGTTCACGAGGCGGAGCGCGGTGCCAACAGCTGGGATCCCGCCATGGACGGGCTGCGCTGGCTGTCGGACCATGGCTTCTCGATCGCCGTTGCCGGACGCCTCTTGCCGGGCGAGGGCGAGCAGGAGGCGCGCCGCGCCTATGCCGCGCTGTTCGCCGCCGAAGGGATTGCAATCGATGCGCATGACCCTGCGCGGCTGGTGCTGTTCCCCGAAATGGACGCAGGCAAGGACATCGCGGAAATCACCACCGCGTGCTGGGATATCCTCGGCAAGTCACCTTCCGACATCATGTGCGCATCGAGCCGCATGGTCGTGCACCGCAAG
The DNA here is from genome assembly GCF_020171365.1 of Qipengyuania gaetbuli. NCBI lineage: Bacteria > Pseudomonadati > Pseudomonadota > Alphaproteobacteria > Sphingomonadales > Erythrobacteraceae > Qipengyuania > Qipengyuania gaetbuli. The sequence goes on from NZ_JAIUZO010000002.1 coordinate 1,698,355, forward strand.
GGCGAGCCGGGCCCACGCGTCGCGGCCTGCACGCTCATCCCCTATGATGCGGGTTTCGACCTTGGCGCAACGCTGACAGAGGCGAGCGGAGAGGTGGCCCTGAACCACCCGCATTGCGCGCGCTTCTGCGTGCTGGGCGGGGCCAGCTGCTCGGCCTAGGCGCGTTTGCGGCTGTCCAGCCACTTCGCCAGCGCGACGCCGCCCGTGATGAGGAACGGCACCAGCACGATGCTGAGCGTCACCTTGGCGATGACCTGTCCGATGAGGAGGTTGGTGATCGGGAACTGGCCGTAGAAAGCCAGCGTGATGAAGATCACCGAATCGATTGCCTGGCTCAGCGCAGACGCGACCGCGCCGCGTGCCATGAGTGAAAACGCGCCGCCGCCTTCGGCATTGCCGCGCAGGCGCGAGAAGATCCACACGTTGAGCAGCAACGAGACGATATAGGCCGCAGGTCCGGCCGCCCAGACTCGCCAGATCGTCGCATGGACCCGCTCGAACGCTGCCAGGTCCTCTGCACGTCCGCCGATCATTTCAGGCGATGCGGGCAGGTTCAGCACGAGCTGCATCAAGAGGCCCGAAATCAGCAACGGGACGAAGCCGAACCACACGATCCGGTTGGCGAGCTTTTCCCCGTAGAGCTGGGCGATGGTGCTGGAAATCACCACCAGCAGGAGGAAGGCGAAGATGCCCGATTCCACCGCAAGGTCGGTCGGCCACAGCTGTACCTGCTTGAACGCAAGCACGCCCGCGAGCACGGTCATGCCCCCGTAAAGCAGGATATAGACGAACAGGCCGAGCGGCATGGCAGCTGCGGCAAGGCGGGTTTCGTTGGCCGGGCTTTCGGTCATGACGGGGTAGGGCAATCTTTCAAACTGGTGACAGCGCGCGCTGGCGGAGGGCGCAGAAATTGACTAAGCGGACCCGCCGCGCAAGGTAGCGGCTGATTTCATCCGCAACTTGTCGCATCGCGAAGGGGTCCGCAATGCCGCCTTTCATTGTCAATATCGCCGGTATCCTCGCGATCCTCCTGATCGCCTTCCTGCTGTCCACCGGCAAGCGCCGCATCAAGCTGCGCGTCGTGGGCGCGGCTTTCGCATTGCAGGCGCTCATGGCGCTGCTCGTCCTGCGCACGCCCTGGGGTGTCGAGGCGATCCAGGCGATGTCGAACGGCGTCATTGCCCTGCTCGACTATTCCAAGGCGGGTATCACCGCGATCTTCGGCCCGATGGAGGGCAATCCCTTCACCAACACCTTCGTGATCGCCGCCCTGCCGGTGATCATCTTCTTCGCCGCGCTCGTCTCGATCCTCTACCACTGGGGTATCATGCAGCGGCTGGTGCGCTGGGTCGGCGGAGCGATCGGCTGGATTACGGGTATCTCCAAGGTGGAAGCGCTCGGCAGTGCGGCCAATATCTTCGTCGGCCAGTCGGAAAGCCCGCTGGTCGTGCGCCCTTATCTCGCAGCGCTCACGCCCAGCCGCCTGTTCACCCTGATGAGCGTCGGCATGGCCGGCGTGGCGGGCACGATCCTGGCTGCCTATGCCAGCTTCATCGGCGCAGAGGCCGTGCCTTTCCTGCTTGCAGCCGCCTTCATGTCGGCACCCGGCGGTATCCTGATGGCCAAGATCATCATGCCCGACGACGAGAGCGATCTCGCACGCGACGCGGCCGAGATGGCCGAAGTCAAGCTGCCCGATGCCCGCATCAGCGGCGACGGGCCGGCGGCTCTCACAGAAAGCGGCAAGCCGCACGAGGTCGAAGTGGCCGAGACTTTCGAGGAAGGCCACAAGCCTGCCAATGTCATCGAGGCAGCGGCCCAAGGCACCCAGACCGGCGTGAAGCTGGCGGTTGCCGTCGGTGCCATGGTCATGGTCTTCGTCGCGCTGGTCGCGCTCGCCAACGGCATCCTTGGCGGCATCGGCGGCTGGTTCGGCTATCCCGACATCAGCTTCCAGCAGCTGCTCGGCTATGTATTCGCGCCGGTCATGTACCTCATCGGAATTCCGTGGGAGCAGGCTGGCGCTGCCGGCGGGCTGTTCGGCACCAAGATCGTGCTCAACGAATTCGTCGCCTTCATCGAACTGGGCGCGATGGACGCGACTGTCCTTACCGAACGCAGCCGGGCGATCATCACTTTCGCGCTCTGCGGCTTTGCGAATTTCAGCTCGATCGCCATCCAGATGGCAGTGACGGGCGGCCTTGCGCCAAATCAAAGACCGGTCATCGCCAAGCTCGGTATCCGCGCCCTGGCTGCCGGTAGCCTCGCCAACCTGATGAGCGCGGCACTGGCGGGACTCTTCCTACCGTATTAAGGGCCGCTTCCATTATGACCGATTCCAACACCGATATCGCGGTTGTGTCGCTGGCACAGCCGCTCGAAAACATCGCCGACGAACTTGGCCGCAGCTTCCAGGAATACGGCTTTGCCGTAATCCGCGACCATGGCATCCCGCAGGAGCTGATCGACCGCGCCGAAGCGCTGTCGAAGGAATTCTTCGCGCTGCCGGACGAAGCCAAGCGCGCCTACCACATCCCGGGCGGGGGCGGCGCACGCGGCTACACGCCGTTCGGGACCGAGAAGGCCAAGGATGCCAAGGTCCACGACCTCAAGGAATTCTGGCACGTCGGGCGCGAACTTCCCGAAGGGCACGAGCTGGCCGAATACATGGCCGCCAATGTCTGGCCGGACGAGGTCGACGGCTTCCGTGAGACCTTCACCGAACTCTACACGGCCTTCGAGGAAGCCGGCGGCCGCGTGCTGGAGGCGATCGCGCTCCATCTCGGCCTGCCGCGCGAGTTCTTCGCCGCCACCGTCAAGGACGGCAATTCGGTCATGCGCCTGCTGCGCTACCCGCCGCTCGAAGGCGCGGAAGCCGAAGGAGCCATCCGTGCCGCAGCGCATGGCGACATCAACACGATCACGCTGCTGCTGGGCGCGGAAGAGGCCGGCCTCGAACTGCTGACCAAGCAGGACGAATGGAAGGCCGTGGACGTTCCGGAAGGCGCGCTGGTCATCAATGTCGGCGACATGCTCGACCGGCTGACCAACGGCAAGCTGCGTTCGACCACGCACCGCGTGGTCAATCCGCGCGGCGAGGCGGCATACCGGGCGCGCTATTCGATGCCCTTCTTCCTGCACTTCCGCCCGGACTACACGATCGAGACGCTGGAAAGCTGCATCGATCCGGCGCGTCCGGACGACCATCCGGCGCCGATTTCCAGCCACGATTTCCTGCTGCAGCGCCTGCGCGAGATCAATCTCGCCTGATCCGGACAACCCCGATCCGCCGTGGGCCCAAATCCGCGGCGGAACCCGGCCGGCAAGATAAATTCCAAATGGTGCAATTTTGCAACTTATCTAAGTTACTGAATTACTTGAATTTATCCCCTTTTGTGGCGCAATTGATTCACAGCCCCCGGTGGCTGTCTTGACTCTGTCACAAAAGCATCGCTTTGCCGAAACATGCACGGCCTAGCGGGGCTGCGCTTCCGTAAAGCATCAAGTATTCACCCGAAGAGACGAAGGGGTCTTCTCGATGAAGTTCAAATATCTCCTGGCCACGTCGGTGGCTGGTATCGCAGCTGCAGGCGCAATGCCCGCCGCAGCCCAGTCGACCGGTTCGATCGACTTCGATGACGATGTGATCATCGTTACCGGCACCACCGATAACGGTGTCGGCGGCGTCGAAATCCCGAACACCACCAAGGCGAAGCAGGTCCTCAACGAAGAGATCATCCGTCGCCAGCGTCCGGGCCAGACGGTCAACGACATCGTGAACCTGGTTCCCGGCGTCAGCTTCCAGAACAACGACCCCTGGGGTTCGTCGGGCGGTGGCTTCACCATCCGCGGCTTCAGCTCGGACCGCGTTTCGCAGACCCTCGACGGCCTGCCGCTGAACGATTCGGGTAACTACGCCCTCTACACCAACCAGCAGGTCGACCCGGAAGTCCTCGAAGAGGTCAACGTCAACCTCGGCACCACCGACGTCGACAGCCCGACTGCTTCGGCAACCGGCGGCACGATCAACATCCGTACGCGTGAGCCCAGCGACGACGCCGGCATCACCGCGACGATGACCTTCGGCGATGTCCTCTCGAAGGGCGCAGAAGACACCGTCTACATGCGCGGTTTCGTGATGCTCGACACCGGCGACATCACCGGCAACGGCCTCAAGATGTTCGGTTCGGCCAGCTACACCAGCTACGGCGTTCCCTATAACCCGTACGGCAAGATCGATAAGAAGCAGTTCAACGCCCGCATCTGGCAGGACCTGGGTTCGAACGGCGACTTCGTGGCGGTTTCGGGCCACTACAACGAGAACCGCAACAACTTCGCCGGTTCGGAAAGCCTGCGCTTCCTCCTGCCGATGGCTGAAGATGGCGAAGTCGAAATCAACGGCGTCACCTACAACGACAAGGAAGGCCGTTTCTCGATCTACGAGACCAACGGCGAATATCCCTGCAGCATCGCGGCCGACGAACTGGTCGGCGGCGTGGGCAACCCCGGCGTCAGCGACCGCTACGACGATCGCAACGGTTGCGGCGCGGCATTCTACCGTCGCTACAACCCGTCGAACACGGGCAACATCCGCGGCGCCTCGCGCTTCAGCATCGGTGACAGCCTGACCTTCACGTTCGATCCGAGCTACCAGTACGTCAAGGCGAACGGTGGCGGCCCCGACGATCTGCGTGAACAGTTCTTCACTGTGAACGGCGGCTCCTACACGGGTGCCTTCAACGGCGGTTACTACTTCGGCCGCGACCTCAACGGCGACGGCGACCTGCTCGACCGCCTGGCAGGTACCGACCCGAGCCAGACCACGACCGACCGTTACGGCGTCATTGCCAACCTGATCTACGACATCGCCGACAACCATCGTGCGCGTCTGACCTACACCTGGGACCGTGCACGTCACCGTCAGACCGGTGAAATCAGCGGCATGTACGAGAACGGTGAACCGTGGAACGTGTTCGCGATCGACGAGCCGGTGCTCGACGTGAACGGCAACCCCGTCCAGAAGCGTGACCGCCTGTCCTATGCCATCCTGCACCAGGTTTCGGCAGAGTACACCGGCCAGTTCGGCGACCTCACCGCGAAGCTCGCCCTGCGCGCTCCGTTCTTTACCCGTGAGCTGAACCAGAACTGCTTCACCACCTCGGCTGGCGGCTTCGTCGACTGTCCGAACCCGGGTGCGGACCTGTCGAACTACGTGAACGCTTCGTTCAACGACGACCACGCCGCGCCGCAGTCGCGTACCTACAAGTATGACGAACTGCTGCCGAACGTCGGCTTCACCTACGACATCAGCGACGCGATGTCGGTGTTCGGTAACTACGCCAAGGGCCTCTCGGTCCCCGGCACCGACCCGCTGTACGATTCGCTGTACTTCGCCGATGAAGACTTCGCTCGTCCGGTTCCGGAAACGACCGACAGCTTCGACCTCGGCATGCGTTACCAGAACGGTGACATCGAAGCCCAGCTTGGTGCCTACTACACCAAGTACAACAACCGCCTCGCGGTTGCGTTCGACCCGACTGCCAACAACGGCGAAGGCGAGTTCGTCTTCCGTAACCTCGGCAAGGTCGACAAGTGGGGCATCGATGGCTCGATCGCCTACCGTCCGTCGCGCAACTCGCTCCTGTATGTCTTCGGTTCGTACAACGACTCCGAAATCCAGGACGACGTGCTTGACGAGAACGGCGTGATCCCGACCGCCGGCAAGCAGGAATCGGGTACCCCGACCTACTCGTTCGGTGGCCGCGGCCAGATCGCCTTCGGTGACTTCGAACTGGGCGCCCAGGTGAAGCACACCGGTCCGCGCTGGATCAACGACACCAACCAGGACAAGGCTCCGTCCTACACCGTGGTCGACCTCGACGCGCGTATCACGCTCGGCGAATTCGCAACCGGCGGTGACGCAGCCATCCAGCTGAACCTCACCAACCTGTTCGATGAATATTACATCGGCTTCTTCGGTGGCTCGCTGGACGACTTCGGCTTCGCACAGATCGGTGCTCCGCGCGCCGGCAGCATTTCGCTGATCATCGGCTACTAAGCCGGATCGCGAACCGAAAAGAAGAGGGCGGCTCCCATGCGGGGCCGCCCTTTTTCTTTGCCCGAACTTACGGTCAGGCCGCCGCGAGCAGTTCTTCGGCCAGCTTGCGCCGAACGAGCGGCTCCACATTGGAGCGCAGGGCACGTTCCAGCGCCGCCGCCTTTTCACCCAGCCTTTCTTCGCCGAATATGCCTGCAGTGCCGGCAAGCTTGTGCACCGTGCGGGCCAGTTCCTCGACCCGGACGCCTTCGAGAACGTCTTCTTCCACCGCAGCGGCGACCGCTTCGATCGCTTCAGTGCGGCGCGCGAGCCAGCGTTCCTGCATTTCGGGTGAGTGCCCGGTCGCGGGCACGCTGTTTCCGGGCTGCCCCGAGGTCGCGGCAACGTCAGGCACGATGCTCACCGGCAGCCAGCGGGCAAGCGATGCGGCCAGCTCCTCGAATACGAGCGGTTTTGCAAGGTGGGCCTGCATCCCCGATTCCAGCGCCGCAGCGATGTCTTCGGGAAAGGCGTTTGCGGTGAGCGCGATGATCGGCAGGTCGCCCGGCGTGATCCCGCTCCGGCGGATTTCGCGCGTTGCAGTATAGCCGTCGCAGCCCGGCATCTGGATATCCATCAGCACGATGTCGAAGGGATCGCCGCTGTCCGCTGCATCGAGCACGGCCGCAATGGCCTCGGCACCGTCATGCGCGATGCGCACCCTCTGTCCCAGGTCCTCGAGCATCGCAGCGACGAGCATCCGGTTGATGTCGTGATCTTCGGCCAGCAGGATGCGGCCGTTCGCCTTTGGGGCCTGCACTTGCCCGGCCCGCCGTTCTTTCGGATGCGGACCGGGCACTGCGCCCTTGGCCTGTTCCAGCGGCACCCGCAGCGAAAAGCGCGAGCCGACGCCAGGCATCGAATCCACTCCCAGCGATCCGCCGAGAATTTCGGCAAGTTGCCGCGAAATGGCGAGGCCAAGGCCGGTCCCGCCGAACCTGCGCGTCGTGCTCGCCTCCTCCTGGACGAACGGATCGAAGATATTGTCGATCCGGTCGGGGGCGATCCCGATCCCGCTGTCTTCGACATCGATCACGAGGTTCGAACCTTCGACCCGGACCGAGATATCCACCCGCCCTTTCTCGGTGAACTTCACCGCATTGCCGACGAGGTTGAGCAAGATCTGGCGCAGGCGCAGCGGGTCGCCGCGCAGGAGGTGCGGTATGTCCGGCGGACAGGACAGTGTCAGCGCGATGCCTTTCTGGCCGGCGCCATCCATATGCAGCCTGACGCAGTCGTCGATCAGGACCGGCAGGTCGAAGTCCTCGTAATTGATGACCAGCTGTCCGGATTCGATCTTCGAGATATCGAGGATATCGTTCAGCAGCATCATCATCGAACGGCCGGAACGCGAAATGAGATCGGCATAGCGGGCGGCTTCCGGATCGAGTTCCAAGCGGGTGAGGAGGTCCGCGAAACCCAGCACGCCGTTCATGGGGGTGCGGATCTCGTGGCTCATGTTTGCGAGGAACTGCGCCTTCGCCCGCGCGGCGTTTTCCGCATGGCGGGTCGCGCGCTTCAACTTCCTTTCCAGCGCGACGCGCTTGGTCACGTCGCGCGCCGAGACAATGATGCCCTCGCGTTCCCCCGTCGCACTATCCAGCGCCAGCGCGCAGTCCGCTTCAATGTAGACGGCCTCTCCGGCCGTATCGTCGAGGAAACGACGATAGGTGAACCGTTCGCTCCTACTGCTTCCTGACAGCAGCCGCTCCTGCGCTGCGGCGATAGCCTTGCGCGCTTCGGGATGGACGCGCTCCGACGTGCGCCGTCCGACGAATTCGCGCGGGTCCGCGCCAAGCACGTGGCGGGTCGAGGGAGAGGCGTAGGTGCATACGCCCTCCAAATCGTATCGCAGTATCGCATCGGTGATGTTGTCCGCCAGCAGTGCCATCTGCTTCTTGCCCTCGCGCACCTCGCGCAGCAGCCGCTCGCGGGTCGAAAGGATGGCGGCGACCGGGAAGCCGACAAGAACCGAGGAGGCCAGAAATGCCTCGAGAACCAGAAGCTGGGCGTAGAGCGGCATGGGCATGAGATTGATCGGACCTGTGCCAGCCTGCGTGCAGACCAGCGCGATGGTCGCCACCTTCAGGACCGAGAAAGCCGTCCCAAGCACGCCCAGGCGGAAAGCGTGGCAGACGATGACCGGCGGCACGAGGAACAGCAGCGGGTAGGCGGTCTGCAGGAAGACCACCAGCGTCACACCGGTGCCAAGCGTGGTCAGAAACGTCCATTCGAGGACCTCGCGGGCGGTTGGCCAGCGCGGGCTTTCCAGCGCGTCCCAGAAGACCAGCACAGAGGGCGCGATGATGATCATCGACAGCGCATCGGACGCGGCCCATTGCAGCAGCCCGGCAAGCGTCGCCTCTCCGCCCGACAGCGCCAGCGATGCGATAGTCGCCGAAGCCAGCGGCGCTGTAAGGCAGGCTCCGAATACAAAGCGCATCAACTCGTCGGTGTCGCCCATCCGGGGACGGGGACCGGCCAGCTTGCGAACGATTTCGACCGCGATCCAGATCTCCACGACATTGGCGAGGGAGAGAGCCAGCGCAGTGAATATCTCGTCCCCGACGATCCGGTTGGCCACCAGATTACCCGCGAACAGCGCAAGCAGGAACACGCGCTCGTTGGAAATGCGGGCGCGCAATAGGACCGCGACGGCTATCGCATTCGGCAGCCAGACGACGGCGATCCGCCCGGACCCGCGCGTCAGGTCGATGCTGGCATAGGCGAGCAGGGCGAACCCCGCGAAGCCCAGCAGGGCGGCCAAAAGCATGCGCAAATCGATGCGGCGACTCCAGCCCGTCAGCGAGGGGCGCAGTGGTTGCGTTGCCATGGACGATCTCCTAGCCATGACCCGAACGGCGGGCGGGTCGGAACAGGTGCGCCCCCTTTTCCGTTGGGGTGCAATGACCGAAAGCGAAACCCGGTTCAGCACGACTAGGAGGCGGCCCAACGCTTGGGTTATCGCCCTCATACTGTTGATTCATTTGGGAATCTTCTACGCACTAATACGTGCCCTGGCGCCGGGCGTCGTCGCCACGGTGGAGCGCGAGGTCGTCTCTGCCTTCACGGTGACCGTCACCGCGCCGGAAGAGGAAACGCCCGAGGTCGAGCCGCAACCGGACGAGGGCGCGCAGGGTGATCCTGGTCGCGAGGCGGTGCCGCAGCCGGTAACCGCGCCAACGCCGCGCCGGCAGGTGCGCGAGGACCGGCCCGTGCCGCGCGCCTCCTCGACCGGAACCGCGACCGATTCAGGCGCAACCCAATCGGGCGATGGCACCGGTGCTGCCGGAAGCGGTCTTGGCACGGGTGCGGGACGCGGCGGCGGCGGGCAGGGCGGCGTCGCTGCGACGAAGCCGGTGCTGGTCCGTGCGATCACGGACGCCAGTGCCTTTCCCGTCCCGCCCGGCGGGCGCGAGGCGCGGATCGGGAAGTCCGTGATCGTGAAGCTGACCGTGTCGGCGGAAGGCCGCGCAGTGACCTGTTCGATCTACCGCGCCAGCCCGTTCCCGGAAACCGATGCGACTGTGTGCCGACTGGCGCTGGACCAGCTGCGGTTCGAACCCGCGCGCAATGCCGAAGGCCAGCCGGTATCGGCGCCCTTCTATTACCAGCAGCGGTTCTTCAACTAGGAGTGGCGTCTAGGCCTTGGGCGGGGCGAGCAACTTCTCGCCCTTGCTCTTGATCGCGCCCTTGATCATCGGTTCGACGAAGGACAGCGCGAGCGGGATATCCACCTCGAACACGACCTGGTTGTCTTCCACCAGCACGCGCGACTTGAGCGTTTGGCCCATGGTCGTGACATCGACGTTCATCGTGTCCTCGTTGGCCCATGACACGGTCACGTCGGCCATGCCGCCGGGCACGACCTCGGCGATTTCGTGACTGTGGTCGGACAGGCGGCGGCGGACTTCCTCCTTGGGAAGTTCGTGGGCGATCGGGACGCGCATCAGCTCTTGTGCTCCAGTTGCGGACTGGTCTCGGCACCGCTGCCGAACTTGTAATCGAGGTACCGGTGCTTGATCGCCAGGTCGTCGAGCGATCCTTCGGCCAGCTGGCGCGTGATCGAATCGATTTCACCGCTGATCTTGGAAAGGCTGTCGGTTAGCTGCTCGTCGGGCGTCACGCCGGCGCGCTTTTCGGTGCGCAGGTGGGCAGGGATCTTGCGATAGCTGTCGACCATTTCCGGCAATTGCTCGCCCACCAGGCTGCGGATTTCGCGCGCCTTGGGGTGGTTCTGGTCGAGCCCGTCGAGCTGGTAGCCGAGCCCGTCGAGCTGCACGCCGATCTGGTCGACGAGGTTTACTGCCGGCGGGGGCAGGGCAGGGCGCTGGTGTTCGAGCCACAGCTCGGTGCGCGCGACCATCTGCTGGACATTCCCCTTGTTGATCTCGGCGCGCTTGGGGACCTTCATCTTGGGATAATTGCCGAAGATGCCGACCGCGACGACGCTGGCAACGATCAGGGCCATGATGCCGGCAAAGCCGATGCCGTCGACGATCAGGCCCAGCACGCCCATGCCGACCCACAGGGCGAACAGGGCGATGACCACGTTGCGCGCCTTGGTCATCAGGTGCTTGCGCTTTTCCCTGGCCGAGCCTTCGCCGATGGACACGGTGCGGCGGTGACGACCGCCGGAACGGTTGTCATCGCGCAGGCGGCGGCCTTCTTCGATCAGGCGCTGGCTTTCGCGGGTAAGGTCGCCCAAGGCTCGCTCCTCAGCCCTCGATGCTCAGCAGGCCGCTTTCAGCGACCTGCTTCTGCGCCTGGGCCTGCCCTTCGGCGCGTGCGATATACCCCTTCGACTTCTCGACCTCGCTCGTTAGCAGGGTCACGGTCTGCTTCATGCTGTCGAGCGCGCGCAGCTTGAAGGCATCGACCTCGTCCATCGTGTCGTAGATGTTCTGGAAGGCGCGCTGGAGCGTTTCCAGCGGGATGGTGCTGGCGGCGGCTTGTTCGTGGATCTTGCCGGTCTGGTCGCGCAGCATGGTGCTGGTGGAGTCGATGATGCCGGCAGTCGTTTCGTTGAGCGCGGTGATCTGGCCCAGCACGAGGCGCTGGTTGGTCATCGCCTCCGCGACCGTCACAGCCGTGCGCAGCGCGCCGACGGTGGTGGTGCTGGCGCGGTCGACGCCCTTCACCAGCTCGACATTGTTCTTCTTGACGAGGTCGAGAGCGAGATAGCCTTGCACGCTCACCGCCATCTGGGTGAGCAGATCCTGCGTGCGCTGGCGGACATAGAACAGCGCAGTCTCGCGCACGGCCTTGGCCTTGGCCGGATCGGTCGCGTCGAGTTCGGCGGCCTTTTCTTCCAGCTTCTGGTCCAGCGTGTTGGAGATGTGGATCATCTGTTCCAGATTGCCCATCGCCTCCCACAGCTTCTGCCGTTCGACGTCGATCGCGGCATTGTCCATGATCAGCTCGTCCTTGCCGCTGGCAAGGTTCAGGAGGATCGACTGGATGTGCGTCTGCGCGCTCTGGTACGAGCGGAAATAATTCGTCAGCTTGTTGCCGAAGGGAATGATGCCGAGGAACTTGCGCGTTCCCGACAGCTTGCCGCGCTTGCCCGGATCGAGATCTTCCACCACGCGGCGCAGTTCGGCGAGGTTGGCGCCCACGCCTTCGTCCTTGTCCATCGCGCGCACGGGGCGGTCGAGGAAGCGGTTGGACATGCCGGCGGCCGCCATGATTTCCTTGCGGCCCATGTTGGTGAGCTGGTCGACCTTCTTGCCGAATTCGGGCGAATTGGCGTCCTGCGCGATGAGGTCGGCGACGAAGCCGTCGACCTTGGTTTCGAGCTTGCTCTTCACCTCGTCCGACACGGGAACGAGCCCGGCGGCCTTCTCGGGCGCGACGGCCGGCACCGGATCGGGCGGCGTCAGGTCGAATTCGGGCGGAGCCATGGTCGCCGTGGCGGCGGGCTTGGCTGCGGACGGAGCGGCGGCTGCCTGAGGTTTTTCGTCACTCATGGAACTACAAGAGGCCTCCCAGAAGATTTCCTTCTGTATTAGGTCTCTATAACACGAGTTTCAAGGTGCCATCGCAGGACAGCACGTTGAATTGCGACGGATCGCCTTGAATCAGGCCGCCAGGTCGAGCGGCTGGATTTCGCCGGCGAGGTAAAGCCGCTTGGCTTTTGCACGACTGAGCTTGCCCGAGCTGGTGCGCGGCAGCGTGCGCGGCGGAACCAGTTCGACGACGCAGCTCATGCCCGTGACGCCGCGAACCTTGTCGGCGATCTGGTCGCGCAGGCGGACCTGCTCTTCCGGATCGGACACGCGGCAATGGACCAGCACGGCAGGCGCTTCCTCGCCGTTCTCGGTCTCGATCGAGAAGGCGGCGATGTCGCCGTGGTTGAAGCCGGGCAGCTGTTCGACCGCCCATTCGATATCCTGCGGCCAGAGGTTCTTGCCGTTGATGATGATCATGTCCTTCGCGCGGCCGACGATGAACAGGTAGCCATCGGCAAGATAGCCCATGTCGCCCGTGTCGAGCCAGCCGTCCACGAGGCACTCGTTGGTCGCTTCCTCGTTGCGGAAGTAGGAATGCATGACACTGGTGCCGCGGCACCAGACCTTGCCGATCTGGTGGTCGCCCTTGGCCTTGCCGTTTTCGTCGCGGATTTCGACTTCCATGCCGGGCAGGGCCTTGCCGCAATTGACGATGGCGCGATAGCGCGCCGGATTGTCGAGATTGCGCGGACGGCCCGACAGGCGTTCTTCCTCGACCAGTTCGACGCGGATACCTTCGCCAGGCGGCATGACGGTGACCGCCAGCGTCGCTTCGGCAAGGCCGTAGCTGGGCGTGAAGGCGCTGGCCTTGAAACCGGCCTGCGCAAAGGCATTGACGAAGCTCTGCATCACGTCGGGGCGGATCATGTCCGCGCCATTGCCCGCCGTGCGCCAGCGCGACAGGTCGAAGCGGTCGCCCACGTGGCTCTGGCTGGAGATGCGGCGCGCGCAGATGTCGTAGCCGAAGGTCGGCGAATAGCTGAGCGTGTTGCCCTTGTTGCGGCTGATGAGGTCGAGCCACGCCAGCGGGCGGCGGGCGAAGTGTTCGGTCTTGAGATAGTCGACCGATGCCTGGTTCGCGATCGGCGAGAGCAGGCAGCCGACGAGGCCCATGTCATGGTACCACGGCAGCCAGCTGACCACGCGGTCGTTGACGCCGAGGTCCACGCCGGTCGAATGGCCGAAGAGATTGTGCAGCAGCGCGCGGTGGGTGACCGCAACGCCGGTGGGGAAGCGTGTCGAGCCGGACGAATACTGCAAGTAGCAGATGTCGTCGGGCCGGGCTTCGGGCAGTTCGCATTCCGGGTCGGGGCGCTGGCTGAAGTCCTGCCAGCTCTGGCCTTCGCAGCGCTGCCGTTCGGCAGCGGCCTGCGCCATCTCCTCGATCTCGCCGGGATAGATCAGCATCTTGGGATCGCTGCTCTGCAGCTGGACCGACAGCTGGTCGATATAGCCTTCCTTGCCGCCGAAGCCGGTGGGCAGGGGCAGCGGGACCGGCCAGGCGCCGACATAGGTGCAGGCGCAGAACAGGGCGGCGAATTCGGGGCAGGTTTCCGCGATCAGCGCGACGCGGTCTTCCTTGCCGATGCCGGCAGCGACCAGCTGGCGCGCGAACTTCAGCGCGTCTTCGCGCATCTCGCTGAAGGGATAGGGGCGCACGAGGTCGCCGCGCATATCGTGAAAATTGAGTCCTTTTTCGCTGCGCGCAGCGTAATCGACCGCCTCGTTGAAGGTGTCGAAATCGGCCCTGCGCCTCGGCAGGTCGCAGTCATTGGGCGTCGGCGTCAATGCGGCGTCGGTCATTTTTATTACGATTCCCGTGAAAAGTCAGTGCCTTGCGGCCATCCCCATTGTTCCGTACGCCGTGCAACCCGAGCCGGCGCGTTATCGAGCTTTTCCATTCGATAAGGAGTGTGGCACGAATATGGCCGATGGTTGAACGTAACGCAACATCGCGGCGAAGTCGTCGCACGCCCAAACCGCTCGACCGCACGCGCCTGAACGATCTCGCGCTGGCCTATGTCGCGCGGTTCGCCACCAGCGCGGGCAAGCTGCGCACCTATCTCAATCGCAAGCTGCGCGAACGCGGCTGGGACGGCGATGAAGGCCCCGATGTTGATGGACTGGTCGGGAAATTCGTCGATCGCGGCTATGTCGACGATCGCGGGTTCGGACGAATGAAGGCCAGCGGCCTGCTCGCCCGCGGCTATGGCGCACGGCGGGTGGACGAGACGCTACGGTCGGCGGGTCTCGACGAGGGGCTGCGCGACGAGCTCGCTCCGGCCGAACGCGAGGCGCGGCAGGCGGCCATATCGCTTGCCAGGCGGCGCCGATTCGGCCCCTTCGGTGTCGGCCACGAAGACGAACCGGTGGAAGAGCGCCACAAGCGGCGCGAAAAGCAGCTTGCGGCGATGGTCCGTGCAGGCCACACCTTCGCCCATGCGCAGGCGGTACTGTCCGCCCGCGACGAAAGCGCTCTCGACGAATGGCTCGAAGAGGGCGAATAACCGGGCCCAACTACAGGAAATACGGCATGAAATTCCGCTCCGCGCTGATCTGTGCACTCCCGCTGGCGCTGATGGCCTGCGCCCAGCAGGGCACGGCAAACGAGCCGGCACCTTCGGCCTCGCAGCAGGCGCAGGACGAAGTGCATCCGATCTCCGGCCTCAAGATCATCCCGGTCACCGTGACCAAGGGCAAGGTGAAGCACGTCTTCCGCGCCGAACTGGCCGATTCGCGCGAGGCGCAGGGCAAGGGGCTGATGTTCCGCACCGAACTGCCCGACGATGCTGCGATGATCTTCCCCAGCGTGCCGCAGACCGCGCGCAGCTTCTGGATGAAGAACACGCCGCTGCCGCTCGACATCATTTTCATCGGCACCGACGGGCGCATCCTCAACATCGCCGCCATGACCGAACCCTATTCGCTCGAATCGGTCTATTCGGACGGGCTCACCAGCGGCGTGCTGGAAATCCGCGGCGGCCTGGCGGCCGAACTCGGCATCGGGCCGGGCGATCTCGTCGAATGGTAGGCGATTTCCCGCATGCGCGCGCTTGGCGCACGCGCGGGAATCGGCTAGGCGCGCGGCCATGAGCGTACTCGGAAAGATCTTCACCTGGTGGGACGGTGCCACCATCGGCACCATGCTGTGGTCCTCGCGCAACGGCGAACACGTCGGAACCGACGCGCAGGGCAACAAGTACTACCGTTCGAAGAAGCGCGGCGAAGGCCAGCGCGAACGCCGCTGGGTGATCTACGCCGGCACCAACGATGCCAGCCGCGTGCCGGCCGAATGGCACGGCTGGCTGCACGGTTCGGGTGACGACGTGCCGGAAAGCTTCCTGCCCGCGCCGCGCATCTGGGAAGCCGATTACACGCCGAATGCCACCGGCACCGCCTCTGCATACCGTCCGCAGGGCGCGCTCGAACGCGGCGGCAAGCGCGCCGCCGCCGTCGGCGATTACGAAGCCTGGTCGCCGGACGCCTGATCGTGCTCCGCGCCGGTGCGATCCTTTGCAGCCTGGCCTTGCTGGCTGCCTGTTCGCAGGACCCGCCCGAGCCGGAAGCTGTCAGCACTGAAATTCCCGACGAGCTGAAGCGCGTCGAACTGCCCAAGGTCGAAGCCGCCGCTGAAGCCGCGATCGGCACGCCGATGGAAGACCGGGTCGCGACGATCGGCCTGCTCAACAAGCGTAACAACGAGACCCGCGAGCTCGAACTGAAGCCCGGCCAGCAGCAGCGCGTGGGCAGCGTGATCGTGCGCCTTTCGGCTTGCGAGCGCACCGCGCCGTGGGAAATGTCGCAGGAAACCGGCGCTTTCGTGCAGGTCCTCGTCCTCGACCGGGGCAGCGAGAACCAGTTCCGCAAGATCTTTTCGGGCTGGCTGTTCAAGAACTCGCCCAGCCTGAACGTGGTCGAGCACCCGATCTACGACATCTGGGTCAAGGACTGCGCGATGGAATTCCCGGGCGAGGAATGAGCGTTCGCCGCGGCCACGGCCCGCGGTATCGATCCTGACGCGGGACCGCGCGCCTCGCGCAATTTCTCCAGATAGGCCGACTGGGGCAGGGCCACCGCCCCCATGGTTGCCAGGTGGTCAGTCATGAACTGGCAGTCGAGCAGCGCATAACCCGCCTCGCGCATGGCCGCGACCAGCCAGGCCAGCGCGGTCTTGCTGGCATTGTCGGTGCGGCTGAACATGCTCTCGCCGCAGAACACCCGGTCGAAGGCCACGCCGTAGAGCCCGCCGACCAGCGCGCCGTCGTCCCACACCTCGATGGAATGGGCATGGCCTGCCTCGTGCAGCGCAATGTAGCTCGATTCGATCTGGTAGCTGATCCAGCTTTCCGCGTGTTCCTCGCGCGGCTCGGCGCAGGCGGCGATGACCGCGCGGAAATCGTGGTCGCAGGTCACGCGGAAGCGGTCCTGTTTCACTACCTTGCGCAGGCTCTTGGAGAAACGGAAGCCGCCCAGCGGGATGATCGCGCGCTCGCGCGGTTCGACCCAGTACACCTCGCGGTCTCCGCGGTGGTCGGCCATGGGGAAGATGCCGCTGCGATAGGCGTGCAGCAGCAGCTCGACAGGGATCAGTTCGGGCACGGGGGCATGCATGGCAGGGACCATCCTAGCAGTTTGCATTTCCATGCGATACGCGGCTTGCCAGCAGCGCACAGAGCGACTAATGCGCGCCCTCGGCTGCAGGGGTGTAGCTCAGCTGGTAGAGCATCGGTCTCCAAAACCGAGGGCCACGGGTTCGAATCCTGTCACCCCTGCCATTTCCTTTCTTCAATGACTTGTCGCTTTCATCGGCGGGGCCTACTGCGCCCGTCATGACAGAAGAAGAAAAGCAAAAGCGCGGCATCCAGGACCGCAAGTTCTACGCGGCCGAACAGGAAGCCAAGTTCGAGAAGAAGGGCCTCGAGGTCCACACGCCGCAGACCGAACACCCCAGTTACAAGCTCGCTTTCCAGGACAAGGACTTCCTCCTGCGCGAGGAATTGCGGCCGGTCCGCTTCCAGCTCGAACTGCTCAAGCCCGAGATGATTCTCGACGAGGCAGGCATTGGCTCGACGCTGGTGATGTACGGCAGCGCCCGCATCCCCCCGCCCGAAGCTGTCGAAACCGCGCTCGAAGGCGCGAAGGACCTGCCCGAGGAAGACCGCAAGGTGGTCGAGAGCCTTGTGGCGAAGTCCAAATATTATACCGAGGCGCTCAAGCTGGCGAAGCTGGCGACGGAAAAGTCGATCATCGAGAACGGCAAGCGCCAGTTCGTCGTCTGCTCGGGCGGCGGCCCCTCGATCATGGAAGCGGCCAATCGCGGTGCGAGCGAGGCGGGCGGGGAATCCATCGGCCTCAACATCATCCTGCCGCACGAACAGGCGCCCAACCAGTATGTGACGCCCTATCTGTCGCTCAACTTCCACTATTTCGCGCTGCGCAAGATGCACTTCCTGCTGCGTGCGCGGGCGGTGGCCGTTTTCCCGGGCGGGTTCGGCACGTTCGACGAATTCTTCGAGTTGCTGACCCTGATCCAGACCGGCAAGATGAAGCCGATCCCGATCCTCTTGTTCGGCAAGGATTTCTGGACGCGGGTGGTGAACTTCGAAGCCATCGCGGAAGAAGGCACGATCTCGAAGAAGGATCTCGAGCTGTTCCGCTGGTGCGAAACCGCGGAAGAGGCGTGGGAATACCTCTGCGACTTCTACAACCTCGGCTGCTGAGGCAGGCCTAGCCCAGCTTGCGCACCGCCTGGTGCCCGAGCGGGCCGGAGCCTGCGCCGAAGCCCGGGGCATTCTCAATTGCCGCATAGACGAAGCCGCGCGCCAGCCTGATGGCGTGCGTCGTCGGTTGGCCGTAGGCGAGGAAGGTCGCAAGCGCCGCCGACAGCGTACAGCCCGTGCCGTGGGTGTGCGGCGTATCGATGCGCGCATGGCCGAAGCTCGCCAGCTTGCCGGTCGAGGACACGGCGCGGTCCAGCACTTCGTCGCCTTCGCCGTGGCCGCCTTTGGCCAGCACCACCGTATCGTGCTTTTCCGCCAGGACGCGCGCGGCGTCGAAGACCTCGTCGTCGGGAATGTCGGCGCGGCCCGTCAGTGCCGCGAGTTCGGGCAGGTTGGGCGTGACGACGGTGGCGATATCCATCAGCGCGCCGAAGGCATTGACGGTCTCCGCGCTTGCCAGCTCGGACCCGCTGGTCGCCACCATGACCGGATCGAAGACGATGGGGCCGGAAAAGGTGTCGAGCCTTTCGGCAAGGCGCATGGCGATTTCGGGTGAGCCGAGCATCCCGATCTTGATCGCATCGGTACCGATGTCGGACAGGCAGCTTTCCACCTGCTGCATCACGAAGTCCGGCGAGAAAACCTCCACCCCCTGCACGCCGGTGGTGTTCTGGGCCGTCACGGCGGTGATCGCGCTCATGGCATAGCCGCCGAGCATGGTGATGGTCTTGATGTCGGCCTGGATGCCGGCGCCCCCTGAAGGATCGGAGCCGGCAATGGTCAGCACGCGCGGCGGGGCGCCGCTCATCCCTTGGACTTCCGCTCGGTCGAGGCGGGGAACTTGTCGAGCAGCTTGCGCGCGCGGGTCGGGCGATCCATCAGCTCGCCTCCGCAATTGGGGCACAGGTCGTCGAGCGCCTCGGCGCAGTCCGCGCAGAACGTGCATTCGAAGCTGCAGATGAAGGCGCCGGGCGCATCTGCCGGCGTATCGGCACCGCAGCGTTCGCAATCGGGACGCATTTCCAGCATCAGACGGCCTCCCTCACCGCATCGCAGATCCGGTCGACGATCCGTTCGACCTGCGCCGCATCGTCGCCTTCCGCCATGACACGGATGACCGGTTCGGTGCCGGAGGGGCGAATGACAAGGCGGCCGGTGCCTTCCAGCTCCTTTTCCGCATCCGCGATGACCTGCTTCACGCTGTCGGCTTCCAGCGGCTTGCCGCCGGAATAGCGCACGTTCTTGAGCAGCTGGGGTACGGGGTCGAAGACGTGCAGCAATTCGCTGGCCGGCTTGCCCGAGCGTACGAGGCTGGCAAGCACGCGCAGCGCCGCAACCGTGCCGTCGCCGGTGGTCCCGTGATCGAGCAGGATCATGTGGCCCGACTGTTCACCGCCGACGTTGAAACCGCCTTCCTTCATCTTTTCGAGCACGTAGCGGTCGCCGACCTTGGCGCGTTCCAGCGTCAGGCCCTGTGTCTGAAGGTAGCGTTCGAGGCCGAGATTGCTCATCACCGTCGCCACCACGCCGCCGCCCCTGAGGTCGCCGCGGGCGTGGAGGCGGGTCGCGATCAATGCCATGATCTGGTCGCCGTCGACCGCCTGGCCTTTCTCGTCGATCACGATCAGGCGGTCCGCATCGCCGTCGAGGGCAATGCCGATATCCGCGCCCTCCTCGACCACGCGGGCCTTGATCGCATCGAGCGAGGTCGAGCCGACGCCCTGGTTGATGTTGGTGCCATTGGGTTCGATGCCCATCGCGATCACGTCCGCGCCCAGTTCCCAGATGGCCGAGGGGGCCACCTGATAGGCCGCGCCATTGGCGCAATCGACCACCACCTTCAGCCCGTCGAAGCGGATGTCGGAGGCGACCGATTGCTTGATCGCGTGGATGTAGCGCCCGCGCGCATCGTCGATCCGCCGGGCGCGCCCGATGCGGTCGGGCTGGACCAGAAGCGGCTCCTGTTCGAGCAGCAGCTCGATCGCCGCCTCGGCCTCGTCGGACAGCTTGAAGCCGTCTGGACCGAACAGCTTGATGCCATTGTCCTCGTATAGATTGTGGCTGGCCGAGATCATGACACCGAGGTCGGCGCGCATTTCGCGGGTCAGCAGCGCGATGGCGGGGGTGGGCAACGGCCCGGTCATCACCACGTCCATGCCCACGCTGGTGAAGCCGGCCACCAGCGCGCTTTCCATCATGTAGCCCGACAGGCGCGTGTCCTTGCCGATTACCACCCGGTGCCGGTGTCCTCCGCGCAGGAAATGCGTGCCCGCCGCCTGGCCGACACGCATGGCGGTGGCCGCGGTCATCACGCCTTCGTTGGTCCGCCCGCGGATGCCGTCGGTGCCGAAGAACTTGCGTGCCATTGAATTTGCGCTCCGTTTCTTTGCGCTAACGTCTTGGCCGCGAATGGCGCGGAATAAAAGCCATGGCGCGGATTTTCCCAGCCGCTATGCAACCACCCGCGCGCCCATGCGTTGGCTGGGTAAATCGCGAAACGAACACGGACACCAAAAGGGGAACCATCCATGGCTTTTGAGCTGATCGACCTGCCTTACGACGACACCGCGCTGGAACCGGCGGTTTCGGCCCGCACGCTGTCGTACCACCACGGCAAGCACCACAAGGCCTATATCGACAAGACCAACGCCGCGATCGAAGGCACCGATCTTGCCGGCAAGAGCCTCGAAGACGTCATCGCTGCCGCGCGCGGCAGCAACCAGGGCCTCTTCAACAATGCCGCGCAGAGCTGGAACCACGGCTTCTACTGGCATTCGATGGCTGCTTCGGAAACTTCGATTTCCGACGAACTGAAGAGCATGATCGAAGCCGCTTTCGGTTCGGTTGCCGACCTCAAGGCCAAGCTCAAGGAACGCGGCACCGGCCATTTTGCCAGCGGCTGGGTCTGGCTGGCCGAAAAGGACGGCAAGCTGACGATCGAGGAAACCCATGACGGCGACACGCTGGCCGACCAGGACGGCGTCAATCCGCTGCTCGTGATCGACCTGTGGGAACACGCCTATTACCTCGATCACCAGAACGCCCGCCCGGAATATCTCGAAGCCGTCAACGGCAAGCTTAACTGGAGCTTCGCGCACGACAATCTGTCGCGCGGCAGCACCTGGAAGTATCCTTCCTGAGCTGAGCCACAAGGCTGAGACAGATGGCCCGCTGCGCTGACGATGCGCGGCGGGCCTTTCAGTTTTCGGGGGTGTGGTCTTCCTCGCCCAATATGCTGCCCGGGAATAGCGGCTCGCCGAAAATGAAGCCGACGAGATTGGGACGGCCGACATGGTCGAACAATGCGGTCAGCATCAGCAGGATGGGCACCGACAGTAGCGCGCCGAACGCGCCCCAGATCCAGGTGAAATAGGACAGTGCGATCAGGATCAGCACGGGGTTCATGGTGAACCGCGCGCCGAGGATCGACGGTGTCACCACATTGGCCTCGATCGTGTGGAGGCCGAGATAGGCGAGCGCGGGGACGAGGCCGAGCAGGACCGTGTCCGCCGTGCCGATCCCGAACAGGGCGAGCAGGCCGACCATCACGGTGGGCCCGATATAGGGCAGGAAGTTGAGGATCGCGGCAAGGCCGCCCCACATGATCGGCGCATCGACGCCCAGTGCCCATGCCCCGAGCGCGACTATCACGCCGACCAACGCGTTGATCCAGCCAACGGTCAGTATGTAGGCGGCGACCCGGTCCTGCACTTCGCGGATGACGCGGGCGGCCTTGATGCTCGACCCGAAGCTGGTGCGCCCGAACAGCAGTTTCTGGCGCAGGCGCACGCGCGCCTCGATCATGAAATAGGCCATCAGCAGCGTCAGGATCGCCTCGATGATGACGGTCGGCGTCGCAAAGGCCAGTTCCTCGAGGTAGCTGGGCGTAGCCAGAACCACTTCGCGCGGCTGGCCGTCACGCTCGACCAGCTCGACCAGCTGGCGGTTGATCTGCTCGATCCACGAGAATCGTTCGCGCAATTCGAGGAAGCGTTCGCCCACGCGCTGGACCAGCGCGGGCAGCTCGTCGAACAGCGTGATCGCGGGCTGCAGTATCAGCGCGAGCGCGAGCAGCAAAATCGCGAAGAACACGACCAGCGAAACCAGCGATGCGAGCGCGTTGGGCAGGCCCCAGCCGTTCAGCTTGTCCGCCAGCGGTGAGAGGATGACGGTCAGGATGACCGCGGTGACCACCGGCAGGAACACGACCGACCCGATCGACAGGACAAAGGGCAAGGCGAGGAACAGCCCCGCACCTAGGATCAGCACCAGCGCGGAAATCAGGCGCAGTTCCTGCTGCGCGAAGGCGTAACGCGGCATATGGTGCGGCGTTGCAGGGCCTTCTTGCGGCCGCTTGTCGGGTTCGCTCTCGCTCATCGCCTGTCTATCTGCCGCGACGCGGGTTGCCGGGCAAGCGGGTCGTAAGGCGAGGTCAGCTGCGCGCCGCGACGCCGAGCCCGGCGGCGACATCGTCGAGTTCCTCGAGGATGGCGCGGTGCGCGGTATCGTCGTCGAGCGAACGCCTCGGGATCGAGCCTTCCTGCAGCATCGAGTTGAGCGTTGCGCGGGCGCGGCCCACGCGGCTCTTGATCGTGCCCACGGCGCAGCCGCAGATATTGGCCGCTTCTTCGTAGGAGAAGCCGCCGGCACCGACCAGCAGCAGCGCCTCGCGCCGTTCCGGCGGCAAGGTCAGCAGCGCGCGGTGCATGTCGGCGAGGTGGATCGGCTCTTCCTGTCCGGCAGGCGCGGTCAGGACGCGTTCGGCGACCGTCTCGTCATATTCGCCGCGGAAGCGGTTGCGCCGCATGTCGGTGAGATAGGCGTTGCGCAGGATCACGAAGGTCCAGGCGCGCATGCTGGTGCCGGGCTGGAAGCGGTCCTGCGCGGCCCAGGCCTTGAGCAGAGTTTCCTGGACGAGGTCGTCGGCCATGTCCGCACGGCCGCACAGGCCACGTGCGAAGGCACGCAAGTGCGGAACGACCTCGGTCAGTTCGCGCTTGAAGTCGGCCTTCTCGGAGGCCGTGCGTTTCTCGGCCCCCATCAGTCCTTCGAGTCCAGTTTGGACAGCAGGTCCTTGAAGGCGTCGGGCAGGGGCTCGTCGACGACGGAATCGTACAGCTTGCGCAGGCCGTTGGCCCACTCGGGCTGCTTTTCGCCCTGCGGTTTCGCCTTCCCGCCCTGATTGTCGGAAGATGCTGAAGAGGTCATCGTGTCTAAAATTCGTCCTTGCCTTGCCCTATCGCGCGCCGGGGCGCGCCCGGGCGGATAAGCATAACGATCCCTTTGGTGCACCGCTAACGCAGTGAAGGCGCGCAGGTTCCACGATTGGAACGCTTTTTTGCTGGAATTCCGCTCCGAAGGAACCTTACAGCCCCTTGCGGATATAAAGCATCACAGGTTGTGAGCCTTCGGGGACGGATGCTGGAAGAGAACAGGATTCTGCGCAGGGGACGGCGCCGGCGGTGGCTGGTCGATTACCCGCGCATGGTGCCCCTCGCCATCTTCCTGCTGGTTGCGGCCGTCACCTTCGTCAGCGTCGTCGCGATAGAGAGCGGGCAGGCTGTCCGCGAAGAGGCCGAACTCAACCGCAAGGCGCAGTCGATGGTGTCCGCGATCGAGCGGCGCGCCTATTCCAATTCTGCATTCCTCAGGGCGGCTGCAGCGCTGTTCAGTTCGCAAGGCGAGGTCAGCAGCGACAGCTTCCGGCAATTCGTCACCGAACTCCGGCTCGATGCGGATTACCGCGGCGCCGAAGGCATCGGCTGGGCTCCGGCTATCTCTTCCAGCGAAATCGTGAAGACCGAGGACCTGCTGAGCGATGGGCGCGTCAGCCGTGTGAGGATCACGCCCAGCATCGTCGACCAGCCGCGCTCGCAGCTCGTCCCGGTGCTCTATCTCCAGCCCGACACGCTGCGGAACCGCCGTGCGCTCGGGTTTGACATGTATTCCGAGCCCGTCCGCCGTGAAGCGCTGGACGAGGCGACCAAGACCGCGCGGCCCACAGCGACCGGCCACGTGGTGCTGGTGCAGGAAGGCGGCGTGGAGGAACCGGGCTTCCTCATCTACATGCCCGTGTTCGACGGCGGCATCACCGACCGCGTGCTCAAGGGATTCGTTTACAGCCCCTTCAATGCAGGCGAGTTCCTCGCCTCGGCGGCGGACCTCGTCGGCGATGACGAAACCGGGGTCCGGCTCTACGACATCGGTGCCGACAAGCGCGACCTGATGGCGGAACTGCCGGGCTGGAAGCAGGACGTGCCTTCGGTCGAGCGCGAGATCGACTTGGCCAATCGCAAGATGCTGCTTGTCGTCCAGTCCAGCGCGGCAGATGTCCTTTCTCCACTTTCGATGATCACGCTGTTGTTCGGCCTCGCGGTTGCGAGCCTCCTGCTGGTCGTCGCCCGCCTGCTGACCCAGCAGGCGCAGGAAGACAGCCGTTCGCTCGAATGGTTCGCCGAACAGAACTCGATCCGCAATTCGCTGACCCGCGAGCTGAACCACCGCGTCAAGAACACGCTCGCCAACGTGCTGTCGATCGTGTCGTTGACCCGGCGGCGGGCGGATAATCTGGACGAGTTCGCGCAAGGCATCGACAGCCGCATCCGCGCCCTGTCGGCAACCCACGACCTGCTCACCCAGTCCGAATGGGGCACCACGCCGATCCGTTCGGTGATCGAGGTCGAACTGGCACCCTATGCCAATGCAGAGGACCACACGGTCGTCATGGAAGGGCCGGATGTCGAACTTGCCCCCAATGATGCGCTGTCGATGGGGCTGGCGATCCACGAACTGGCGACCAATGCCGCCAAGTTCGGTGCATTGAGCCGTGCAGGCGGCAAGGTCACCGTGATCTGGACGCTGGTGAACGAAGGGCTTGCCCGGATCGACTGGTCCGAAAGCGGCGGTCCGCGCGTGACCGAGCCACAGAAGCGCGGGTTCGGTACCGACCTCATCGAGAAGATCGTCGCCCACGAACTGCGCCATCCGGTGGAGCTGGAATTCCTGCCGACCGGCGTGCGGTGCAAGCTGCTGGTCCCGGTGCGCGAACCCAATGAATTCATGCTGCGCAGCGCCCCGCCCCCGCAGAAGGGCCACTGATCAAGCCCGTCACCTGATCGCAGGCACGAAAAAGGCCGCCGGGACGATGGTCCGGGCGGCCTCTTCGTTTAGTGTCTGGCGATTCAGCCCAGCGGGCGGCTCGATCCGAAGAACAGGGCCTGGCTGATGGCGGCACGCACCGTCTGTTCCTGGAACGGCTTGGTCACCAGGTAGGTCGGTTCGGGACGGTCGCCGGTCAGCAGGCGCTCGGGATAGGCAGTGATGAAGATCACCGGCACGCTGTCGATGGCGAGGATGTCGTCCACCGCGTCGAGGCCCGAGGAGCCGTCGGCCAGCTGGATATCGGCCAGCACGAGGCCCGGCGTCTTCTGGGCGACGACTTCCTGTGCCTGCGTGCGCGTGGCAGCGGTGCCGCACACTTCATGGCCGAGCGAGGTCACGAGGTCTTCGAGCTGCATGGAGATCAGCGGCTCGTCCTCGATGATGAGCACGCTGGTCGCGCTTTCGCGGTCGATTTCGCTGACCGCTTCCTGCACCAGCCGTTCGATCTGGTCGGGAGCGAGGTCCATGATCTCGCCGGCCTGTTCGACCGAGAAGTCTTCCAGCGTCGTCAGCAGCAATGCCTGGCGGTTGAGCGGGGTGATCGACTTCAACCGGTCCTGCGCAGCGCCTTCATGACCTTCACCGACCGGCTCGGGCACATCCATGTAAGCGCTGGCCCAGACCTTGTTGAACGCGCGGTAGAGCGGCACCCGGCCACCTTCCAGCGAAGCCTTCAGCTGGTCGTCCGCCAGGGCGGCTTCCAGCGTGGCACGGACGAATGCGTCCCCCGTTGCCTGCGAGCCGGTCAGCGCGCGCGCATAGCGGCGCAGGTAAGGCAGATTTTTCGCGATTTGATCACCAAGCGACATATAACCCCTTCCGTGGTTTGCGCGCATGGAACGTCCCATTGCGATGGTGGTTCCTATTCCGACGCAGGAAAAATCCGCGTTCCGATCAAAAAGCACCGAGCCGGGAAATCAACGAACCGCGGGCGCTCGATGGAATTCTGGTTGCTGGGGAGAGCCGGGATGTTTGAAGTAGCGAAACCTTATGCGTGCAGGGAGTGTCCCCTGCAGCATTGTCCGGGGCTGCGACCGCTGGAAGAGCGGCAGCTGGACTACATCCAGACTATCAAGACCGGGGAATACCGTTTCGAGCGCGGGGATACCGTGCTGCAGGAACAGGAAAGCTGCGATTACCTCTTCACCATCCTGGAAGGGGTGGCGATCCGTTTCCTCACGCTGGATGACGGGCGGCGGCAGATCGTCAACTTCATGTTCCCGGGCGACCTCATCGGCCTGCAGGGCGCTTTCGATGATGTCGTGAGCCATTCGGTCGAGGCGATCCTGCCGCTGCGCCTTTGCCGTTTCCGCCGCAATGATTTCGTCGCGCTGATCAAGGAACATCCCCGGCTCGGCTACGACATCACCTGGCTGGCTGCCAAAGAGGAAAGCGCGCTGGAGGGCCATCTCGTCTCGCTCGGGCAACGCAGCGCGCGCGAGCGTGTGGTGTTCCTTGCCGTCTGGCTGCTCGACCGAGCGCTGGCGACTGGCATTGCGCGCGAAGGCAACAAGTTCGCCATGCCGATTACCCAGACCCAGATCGCCGATATGCTCGGGCTATCGCTCGTCCATACCAATCGCACCATCCGCGCGCTGGACCGCGATGGGCTGGTCCAGTGGAGCTCGCGCGAGATCTGCGTGCCGGACATGGAGAAGGCTGCCGAATTCGCCGATTTCGACTTGTCCGGAAAGACGGTCAGGCCCTTCATCTGACACGCGAAAAAAATTTTTCGTCGCAGGGAACTACCTTCCCGTCCGGACATTTCTCCTATGTCACCGCCGAGACCCCCCTCCCGTCCAAGCGGCTGGTGATACGATCCCGAAAGGCCTTCGCTCCCCGTGAGCGGAGGCCTTTTTTCTTGCCCGTACGAGCGAGTGGGAATTCTGCAGAGGTAAGGCCGGGCGGTTCCGGCGGATCAGCTGGGACGCAGCGCGCCGCGCAATCGCGAGATCACGCCGCGCTTTTCGGGCTGTGAGAGCAGGTCGACGAGCACTGCCGGTTCGTAGGGTTTCTCGAGCACGCTTCCCATCTCGGCGATGTTGGCCGGAATATCCTCCGGCTGCCCGGTCGAGAAGATGATACGCGGACTGTCGGGGCCCAGCGTCTTGACCAGTTCCGCGATCGCCCACCCATCGTCCCGGTCTGCGAGGTGCACGTCGAGCACGATCGCATCGGGCTGTTTGCGCCTGAGCGCGGCAAGCGCGCTGTCGGTGGTGGAGCAGGTATCTACCTCTGCCACGCCGGCGGCACGCAGCGCGTCCTCGATCAGCATGCCGAGCACGGCCTCGTCCTCCACCAGCAACACGTGGGCGGGCAGGGATTTCCTCGATGGCTTGGTGCGGGCGATTGCAGTCGATCCTGTAGGCAAGGCGCAATGATCGCGCCTTTCGGAATCAACGGCAGCGCGGGGGAGTGAGTTCCCGCTTTCCGACCATTCTTCGTCCGCGTTGCCTGATTGCAACGCGCGGAAAGCTCAGAGCGCTTTTTCGTAGATCACGTATTCGCGATTGATCTTGCTCTCGATCGCATCGGCGATGGCGATCATCCCCTTGTTGTCGTCGAGAATCCAGCCGATCTCGCCGCGGGTCGAGCCGTAAAGGTCGTTTGCGTTTTCGCGGATCTTGCTGATCAGCATGAAGGCCAGCTGGCTGGCTAGGCGCGAGCTCTGGAATTCCTTGAGCACGCCCATCAGCGGGACGCGCATGCCGAGGCCCTTCGGATTGCCCAGCGCGCGCAGCAGGTGGAACCAGCCGAAGGGGAAGAGCTTGCCGCCGGTTCGCGAGAGCACTTCGTTGATGTCGGGCAGCACGACCATGAAGGCGACGGGGCGCCCGTCGAGTTCGGCCAGCATGTTGAGTTCGGGTTTGATGACCGGCTTCAGCTTCTTGGCCGCATAGGCGATCTCGTCCTCGGTGAAGGGCACGAAGCCCCAATTGTCCGACCAGGCGTCGTTGAGGATTTCGAGGACCTGCCGGATTTCTTCCGGCCAGCGCGACTTGTCGACCGGGCGGATGCGGATGCGCTCGTTACGCTCGCCCGACTGGACGATGCGCTGGATCAGCGGCGGGAAGGGCTTCGAGATGTCCAGATCGTAGGTCAGCAGGCTCTTGGCATGGCCGTAGCCCGCACCCTCGATCCACGGCTGGTAGTGCGCCGGATCGTGACCCATCATGATCATGGGCGAATGGTCGTGGCCCTTGACCAGCAGCCCGGGTTCTTCCCAGATCGACAGCGAGATCGGGCCGATAACGCGCGTCATGCCCTTGTCGCGCAGCCATGCCTCCGCCCGTTCCAGCAGCGCATTGGCGACCGCCTCGTCCTCGGCATCGAAATAGCCGAACATGCCCGTGCCCGGGCCCATTCCCTGTTCCACGGGAAGTTCCAGCGCCAGATGGTCGATATGCGCCGCGATGCGCCCCACCGGCTTGCCGGCGCGGTAGGCGATGAACAGCTGCACCCTGGCGTGGCCGAAGAAGGGGTTCTTGCCCGGGTCGATCAGCTCCAGCTGTTCCGAGCGGATCTGCGGTACGGAATGCGGCACACTGGCCGCGAATTCCCGCCCAAGGTCGACGAAGGCTGCCCGCCCCGCCTTGCCATTCGCTTCCTCGATCACGATATTCTGGTCTGCCACGCATCCGGTCCCTTGTTCAGCGGGGGTTAGCCCTGCGTATGGCATATGATCTTTGTCAAGGAATCGCGCGCGCCCGATCACTATGATCGAGAGGTGAGACTGTCATTTTTCGCGCCATTCGACTAAGGGCACCCCCAGGAAAACCGATCATGAACGCCGAACAGACCATTTCTGCCGATAGTGCCGCGCCCTTGCGCGATGGCCGCGGCTGGCATTCGCAAATCGCCGACGACAAGGCGATGCTGCGCGCTGCACGCGACCTCACCAAGGATATCGCCGATCACCGCGCCGCCATCTACTGGACCGACATGGTCGGTTCTGCCGTGGCAGGCTATGCCGCGCTGGCAGGGGCGATCCTGGCGAACAACACCGCTGTCGCTGTCGCGCTGGCCGTAGTTTCCGTTCTCGCGCTCTACCGCGCGCTGCTGTTCATCCACGAAATTTCCCATTTCCGGAACGGTGCGCTGCCCGGCTTCCGCGCGGCATGGAACCTCTTCGTCGGCATTCCCATGCTGACGCCGTCCTTCATGTACGAACAGGTGCACACGCTGCACCACAAGCGCACGCAGTACGGCACGATCGAGGATCCGGAATATCTGCCGCTGGCCCTCATGAAGCCGTGGAGCCTGCCGCTCTTCGTGGTCATTGCCATCCTCGCGCCGGTCGCCCTGCTGATCCGTTTCGCTGTGCTGGTGCCGCTTGGTGCAATTATCCCTGCGATCCGCCGTCTGACCTGGCAGCGGGCCAGTGCGCTCGCCATCAATCCCGACTTCCGCCGCCGCGCACCCGAAGGCGAACTTGCACCGCGCGTCCTGCTGCAGGAGGCAGGCGGGTTCGTCTGGTCCTGGATGCTGATCGGCAGCGTTTTCGCATTTGGCTGGAAGCCGCTGCTGCTTGCGCTGGGCGTGGCCTCGGCCGTCGCGCTGTTGAACCAATTGCGGACGCTTGTGGCGCACTTGTGGGAGAACGAGGGCGAGGCGATGACCGTCACGGCCCAGTTCCTCGACAGCGTCAACGTGCCGCCGCCCGGCTTCATTGCGGAGATCTGGGCGCCGGTGGGCCTGCGCTATCACGCGCTGCACCACCTGATGCCCTCGATGCCCTACCACTCGCTGCCCGAGGCGCATCGCCGCCTGGCGCGCGAACTGGGCGAAAGCTCGACCTATCACGGCGCGAACCACTCCGGCATGGGCGTGCTCGTGGCCCGCATCGCCCGCAGCACGATGGGCCGCCGCTAGGCGCTTTCCTTCACGGGACAAAACAAAAGGGCCGCCCCACTCGGTAGATGGGGGCGGCCCTTCGCTGTCACGGGTCTGCGACCCTTTGTGAAACGCTTAGTTGGCGTCGATTTCGGCCTTCACGCCGTCTTCGCTGATGGTGGCGTCGACATCGGCGCCGTCGATGGTCAGGCTCGAGCCTTCTTCACCTTCAGCCGGCTCGGCCACGACGGTTTCGGTCGCGGTCGGCTGGATGACCGTGGTATCGGTGCCTTCAGCAGCGGCAGTGTCCTCGGCTTCCGGCGCATTGGCTTCGGCGCAGGCGCCGAGGGCAAGGGCGGCAGCGAGGGCAGGGATTGCGAACTTCTTCATGTCACATCTCCTTTGTGGCGACATTCGGGCATCAATGCGCCGGAAATGTGGCGGTTCCCGCCTATCCGAGAAACCGTATCATCGCGCAGCGGCGGTCTAGCGGGAGGCCGTGGGCGACTTCCTGCTCGATATCCGCCTTGAGCCTGGGATGCGCATCGAGGTCGCTGACCGTCTCGAACCCGTGGCGGGCGTAGAAGGGGGCATTCCATGGCACGTCCACGAAGGTGGTAAGCGTCAGTGAGACGAAACCGCTGTTACGCGCGTCGATACCAAGCGCCCGCAACAGGACCGAGCCGACGCCCTGTCGCTGCATGTCCGGGTGGACCGAGAATTCACGGATATGCAGCTCGCGGCGGAACGGTTCGGTCGAGATGAAACCTACCAGACGCCCTTCAGCCTCCGCGACCAAGGAGTGCCCCTTGCGGATCAGCGAAGCCTGTTTCTCTGCGGGGATAGCGTGCATGCCAGCGACCCCCGACAATCCATCGATGTCCAGAAAGAGCCTGCCGGCCGCCAGTTCGATCTCGGGAAGATGTGCTGCATCCTCGACCCGCGCGAGCCTGATCGAAAAGTCGCTCATTCCTCGGTGCGGATCAGCAGGGTCTCGCCGATCAGCAGGAACAGGAAGAACGGTGCCCAGGCGGCAAGGAAAGGCGGGTAGCCGCCGAAGCTGCCCATCGCCAATGCAGCATTGTCGACCACGAAATAGGCAAAGCCCAGCGCCATGCCGATGATCGCGCGCAGGAACAGCTGGCCCGATCGCGCTAGGCCGAACGCAGCTACTGCGCCGAGCAGCGGCATGAGGAAGGACGAAAGCGGGCCGGAAAGCTTGTGCCACCACTTGGCGCGCAATTCCCCGGTGCGGCGACCGGCTTCCTCGTAGGCGTCGATCGAGGCGCCCAGTTCCCAGAAAGGGACTGCGTCGGGATCGATCCGCGCGAGGTCGATCTGGTCAGGCGTGAGGCCTTCGCCGACGAGCAATTCGGCTTCCTTGCGCGAGGTTGCGGTGGCCACCTCGAAACGTTCCACGTCTTCCAGCTTCCAGCCGGGGGCGGCATAGGTTGCGCGGTCGGCGACAACCTGTTCCATGATCGCGCCTTCGGGGCTGCGGCGGTACCAGGTGACCTTGCGCATGGCGATTGCGTTGCCGGACCCCGCCAGCTGCGCTGCGGTGAGGACGTTCTCGCCGTCGGTCAGATAGACATTGGCGCGGACGTTCGATTCCTCGGGAATAGGTCCGTATTCCGCCGCCTCCCACGCCTTTAGCGTGGCCGTTGCGCGGGTGACGACGCGCTCGTTGAAGACGAAGCTGGCTCCTCCCACGATTGCTGCGGTCAGCAGCAGCGGGGCCAGCACCTGGTGGGCCGACAGGCCCGCAGCCTTCATCGCGATGACCTCGCTGTTCTGGTTGAGCGTGACGAGGCTGATCAGCGTCGCCAGCAGAACCGAATAAGGCAGGAAGCGCTGGATCAGCTGCGGTATCCTGAGGCCGGCATAGGTGAGAAGTTCGCCTTGCCCGTTCCCCTCTACCGCCAGGATCTTGCCGCTGTTCGACAGGAGGTCGAGCATCATGAGGACGAGCACGAGCATGATCAGCACCGCAAGGATGCGAACCACGAAGAGCTTGGCCAGATAGGTCGTCAGCGTACGCGAGGGGAAGAATGCGAGCTGCATGGTCTCAGCCCTCCGCCGTCATGGGATCGTCGATCAGCGGCCTCCGCCGCCTGCGGAACAGCTTCCCGATGCGCTTAGATATCTTGGCGAACCAGTTCTCCAGCGCGCCGATGGCCTGTCCGCCCGGGACATGGGCCACGCGCCAGTACATCCACAATATCAGTGCAGCGAAGACGACGAATGGCCCCCACAGCGCCAGGATCGGATCGGCAAGTCCCAGCGCGGCGACGTCCTCCCCGTACTGGTTTATCTTGTGGTAGGCGACGACCATGATGATCGACAGGAAGACGCCCAGCGCGCTTGTCGATCGCTTGGGCGGAATGCCCAGTGATACGGCCAGCAAGGGCATCAGCGCCATCATCACCACCTCGACCAGGCGGAAATTGAAGCTTGCCTGGCTGGCATCGCGCTTGGTCTCCGTCTGGTTGTCGGCCCAGCCGATGCGGAGCAGTTCGGGAAGGATATATTCGCGCTCGTCCTCGCCGCGGTCGCGGAATTCCTCGATTGCGGGGAGGTCGATGGGCAAGTCGTGGCGAGTGAAGGTCAGCACGCGCGGCGTCTGGCTGCCGGTATCTTGCACGATCGTGCCGTTGGTCAGGCGCAGGATGATCGTATCCGGATCGTCGGTGGTCGCCAGGAAAGCGCCTTCCTGCGCGGAGATCGAGAGAACCTGCCCCTTGGTGTTGGAAACGCGGGCGAAGATGCCCATCAGCTTGCGCCCGTCGTCCTCGCTCTGCTCGATGCGCAGTGCCATGCGGTCGGCAAGGGTGGTGAACTCGCCCACCTTGATCGATGCGCCCAGCGCACCCGAACGCAGTTCGTATTCGAGCCGTTCGTAAGTGAAGCGGCTGACTGGCTGCACGAAGAACACCAGCGCCACGTTTACCGCCATCAGGAAGGCGGTGATGAGAAAGGGGATGCGTAACAGGCGGCCGTAGCTGAGGCCGACGGCGCGGAAGACGTCGAGCTCGCTCGTCGTCGCCAGCTTGCGGAATGCCAGCAGGATGCCGAGCAGCAGGCCCAGCGGGATCGCGAGGCTGGCGTATTCGGGCACCAGCGTCGCCAGCATCTTGAACACCACGCCGATGGGGCCGCCCTCCACCGCGACGAAGTCGAGCAGGCGGAGCATCTTGTCGAGCGTGAGCAGCGAGGCGGCAAGCGCGAACACGCCCAGCATCGGCACGACTACCAGCCGGAAAATGTAGCGGTCGATGGCGGGGATGAAATTGAACACGCGCGGTCCGTCTGCTTGGCGGGTCGGGCGGCTCTAGCGGGAAAAATCGCGCGCGTCATGCCCCCGTGCGCGGGAAGGGCGGATCACGCCTTCTCGAGCGTGCACTGGAGCGGGTGCTGGTTCTCGCGGGCGAAATCCATCACCTGGTTCACCTTGGTTTCGGCGACCTCGTACGGGAAGATGCCACATACGCCGACGCCCTTCTGGTGGACGTGCAGCATCACGCGGGTCGCCTCTTCCATGTCCATGCGGAAGAAACGCTTCAGCACGATCACGACGAATTCCATCGGCGTGTAGTCGTCGTTGAGCAGCAGCACCTTGTACTGGCTGGGTTTCTTCGGCTTGGCGCGGGTCTTGGTCGCGATGCCGACCTGTCCGTCACCCTCGCGCGGGTCATCGCCGTCCTGTGCGGCGAAAATCGGGAAGGTGAGGATCGGTTTGGTCATGGTCGAGCGGCAATATCGTATCGATTGGCGTATTCGCAAGGCGCGAGCATGCCTGTGCGTTCCCGCGGGTTAAGAAAACGTCGAAATGCGGCCTTCGGGCATCGCAAAAAAGGAAACGGGCCGGACGACAGTGATGTCGTCCGACCCGTCCTGTCCAACCACCGGGCGAGGGAGAGAGGAGAGAGTGCCCGGCGGGTTGAAGTCCGTGTGCCTTAGGCGGCCTTGCGAACCTTCTCGGCTGCGAGGCTGAAGCGGCTCGACAGCGGAGCGAAAGCTTCGTTGGCCAGCTTGACCATGGCTTCCGTGTTCTTCGAGGTGGTCGAAACCATGGCGTCGAAGTTGCGGCGAGCGATTTCACCCTGGAGCTGGAACAGCTCGGTCGGCGACTTCACGGCGGCGAACTTCTTGACGTCGGCCTGGACAGTCTCGGCAGCCGACTTGGCTTCCTCGACGTAGGTGCGGCCCATGTCCTGCATGCCCGAAGCAAGGATCTTGCCCGAAGCAACGAGAGCTTCGAGGTTGCCCTTCTGGAATTCGACGACGTCCTGGGTCATTTCGGTGCCCTTGTCGTAAGCAGCCTTGGCGCGGGTCTGCACGTCGGCAGCCAGTTCCTTCGCCTTGGCGGTGTAGTCGGTGGTCTTTGCGGTCTTGGCAGTAGCCATGATGGTATCCTTCAACTTGGAAATCGGGGTGGACTTGGTGGTCGCGGGCTTCTTGGCAGCGGCCGTCTTCTTGGGCGCAGCCTTCTTGGCGGCAACCTTCTTCACAGCGGCCTTCTTTGCCGGAGCCTTCTTGGCAGCGACCTTCTTGGCCTTGGCCGGAGCGGCAACCGCCTTGGCGACCGCTTCCGTCTTCACCGGTGCAGGCTTGTCGGCCTCGACCGCCTTTTCGACGGCCTTGGTGTTCACTGCTTCCGCAGTCTTCTTCTCCGCAGCTTCGGCAAACGCCTTCTCGGCAGCGGCATCGATCTTGCTCTGGCTGTCAGCCATGGGAAACCTCGCTTTGTTGCACTGCACAAAATAGGCATTGCAAGTGCGAAGTCAAGGATATTTTTGTGCACTGCACAATAATGCGGTTAGCGCCGCATTTACAAGCGTTTAGCGCGTAGCGACGTAGCGTCCCGGGGCGTCCTCGATCACCTTGTCACCCTTCGATCCGGGCTTTCGCTTGCCGGTTGCGGGCACGGTTTCGCTGTCCTGTTCGCGCAGCCAGTCGATCCAGTCCGGCCACCAGCTGCCCGGATGCTCCACCGCGCCCTCGCGGAATTCAGCCAGGCTGCGCGGCGCGCCGTCGTTTGTCCAGTACTGGTACTTCCCCGCCTCGGGCGGATTGACCACGCCCGCGATGTGGCCCGAGCCTGCAAGGACGAACTTGATCGGCCCCTTGAAGTGTTCGGTAATGCGCCAGACGCTTTCGGCAGGCGCGATATGGTCTTCCTTGCCTGCCTGGACATAGGTCGGCGTGGCAACCCGGCCGAGGTCGACCGGCGTGTTGTCGACAGTGAGCGCATCGCCTTCGACAAGGCGGTTGTCGCGGTAGAGGTCGCGCAAATACTGCTGGTGCCACTTGGCCGGCAGATTGGTCACGTCGCCGTTCCAGTGCAGCAGGTCGAAGGCCGGATAGTCTTCGCCCAGCAGGTAGTTGTTGACGACGTAGTTCCAGATCAGGTCCGTGCCGCGCAACAGGTTGAATGTCGCCGCCATGTAGCGCCCGTCGAGATAGCCGTCGGGCGACAGCGCCTTGATCGCGCCAAGCTGCTGGTCGTCGATGAAGTTGAGCAGTTCGCCTGCCTTCTCGAAATCGACCTGCGCGGTGAAGAAGGTCGCGCTCTTCACCTTGTCCTGCTGTTCGCGGCGGTGGAGGATGGCGAGGGTGGCGGCCAGCGTCGTCCCGGCGACGCAATATCCGATCGCGTGGACGCTGGGCACATCGAGCCTCTCGCGCACATGGTCGATGGCGTCCATCTGCGCGCGGACGTAATCGTCCCAGACAACATCCTTCATGCTGGCATCGGCGGATTTCCAGCTCACCATGAACACGGTCAGACCCTGCTCGACGGCCCATTTCACGAAGCTCTTCTTCGCATTGAGATCGAGGATGTAGAACCGGTTGATCCACGGCGGGAAGATGATCAGCGGCGTTTTCATGACCTTTTCGGTCGCAGGCGCGTACTGGATCAGCTGGTAGAGCGGCGTTTCGTGAACCACCTTGCCCGGCGTGGTCGCGATGTTCT
This sequence comes from Qipengyuania gaetbuli, assembly GCF_020171365.1. NCBI lineage: Bacteria > Pseudomonadati > Pseudomonadota > Alphaproteobacteria > Sphingomonadales > Erythrobacteraceae > Qipengyuania > Qipengyuania gaetbuli. The sequence goes on from NZ_JAIUZO010000002.1 coordinate 1,734,154, forward strand.
CGCCGAGCCGGAAAGCGCTCGCATCGGTGTGCGACAGCTGCCCGCGACGCATGTCGGCGAGCAGGTGCTCCATGCCTTTCACAAGGTTGTCGCCGCGCGTTTCCAGCGTGCGTTCCATGACTACCGGATTGGTGAGCGGGAAGTTGGCGGGACTGGCCGCCTCGGTGATCGCGCGCGTCGTGAAGCGAAGCTGTTCGCGCTGCTGCGGATTGAGCCCTTCGGCCTTGTCGACCATCTCGGCGACCCGTTCGGCGAGGAACAGGTAGGTCTGGTGGATCAGCGCGAAGGCCGGATGGGCGCGCCATTTTTCGTCAGCGAAACGGCGGTCCTTGCGCGGCAACTGGACATCGCCGCCCGCGTGTTCGGCAGCCTTCGGGCCGAGACCGTATTGCCCCAGCACGTCCTCCCACAGCCTCATGCCCTCTTCCATGAGGGCCTTCTGCTGGTCGGCCTGGGCCAGCGGCATCTGGCGGTACCAGTCGGTCGCCAGCGCCATCCAGCGCGCCGGGTCGAAATAGGGCACAAGCGCCTGCGGGCTGGCTAGCTGTTCGGCCTGGTATTGCGCCCACATGCCCTGCAGCTTGGCGGCGACTTCGCCCCAGTGGCGCGCATCCTCGGGCGTCATCATGCCTTGCGCGGCCGCCCCTGCATCCATCGTCCCCATCATCGGCGCGAAGAGTGCGCGCGCGAGCTTGGCAGGAGCTTCGTACATGTTGGTGAAGGGGTCGGGCGTCTCGGTCATGATCGGTCTTTCCGGGCGTTGTAGCGCCTCTTTAGCCACTTACACGATAATTCGCACAAGAGTGTTAGCGAGCCACTTTGCGCTTGCACGGTGAATAGGTAATCAATGTGACCGCGCAGCCGAATTCCCGTGCCAGCGCTTTGGAGCCGAAATGTCCGACGAATTCTACCGCATCAAACGCATGCCTCCCTATGTCATCGCCGAAGTGAACGCGATGCGGCATGCCGCGCGGCAGGCAGGGCGCGACATTATCGACCTGGGAATGGGCAATCCCGACCAGCCTCCGCCGCAGCACGTGATCGACAAACTGTGCGAAGTGGCGAACAAGCCCGATGCGCATGGCTATTCGCAGTCGAAGGGCATTCCGGGGCTGCGCCGCGCGCAGGCCAACTATTACAAGCGCCGCTTCGGCGTAGACCTCGATCCGGCGAGCGAGGTCGTGGTGACGATGGGGTCGAAGGAAGGCCTGTCGTCGATGGCCACCGCGATCAGCGCGCCGGGCGATGTTATCCTCGCACCGAGCCCCGCCTATCCGATCCATACCTATGGCTTCATGATCGCCGGTGCCACCATCCGCAGCGTCCCGACCACTCCCGACGAACGCTACTGGCGCGCGCTGGACAACGCGATGCTCTACACCGTCCCGCGCCCGACAGTGCTGGTGGTGAACTATCCCAGCAATCCCACGGCCGAGACGGTCGACCTCGCCTTCTACGAGCGGCTGGTCGACTGGGCGAGAGACAACAAGGTCTGGGTATTGTCCGACCTTGCCTATTCCGAACTCTACTACGACGGAAAGCCGACCCGTTCGATCCTCGAGGTGCCGGGGGCGAAAGACGTGGCGGTGGAATTCACCTCCATGTCGAAGACCTTCTCGATGGCCGGCTGGCGGATCGGGTTCTGTGTCGGCAACCAGCAGCTGGTCGCCGCGCTGACGCGGGTCAAAAGCTATCTCGATTACGGCGCGTTCACGCCGATCCAGGCCGCTGCCTGCGCCGCTCTGAACGGTCCGCAGGACGTGGTCGAGGAAAACCGGCTGCGCTACCAGCACCGCCGCGACGTTATGGTCGAAAGCTTCACCCGGGCCGGCTGGGCCATCCCCAATCCGCCTGCCAGCATGTTCACCTGGGCCAAGCTGCCGCCAGGCTTCGAAGACATGGGAAGCCTCGAATTCTCCAAGCAATTGCTGGAGCACGCCGGTGTCGCAGTGGCGGCGGGTGTCGGCTTTGGCGAAGAGGGCGAAGGCCATGTCCGGATCGCCATGGTCGAGAACGAACAGCGCATCCGACAGGCCGCGCGCAACATCAAGAAGTTCCTCGCCGAGCGGGGTAAATGACCGGCAGCCATTGACTAGGTATTCTTGCAAATACTGACGCTTAGCCAAATTGAATATTGGGTAGCGCGACGGGAGAGCCTAGGAGAAGGCTTGTGTCGCAACCTCAATTTTTCTGGCTGTCCATGGCTGCCAGCCCGCCCGGACGTTGGGATCTTCGCCTGCTCGACTGGCGGATGACCCCGGCCTTCCGTTCGTCCGATATTTCGCCTGCCACGCCGGTCATGCTCGACTGGCGGATTGGCGGGAGGTGCCCCGACTGGGCCGACATGGCGGAAAGGCGGCACGCCATCGTGGTCGGTGTGGAAGAGGCTCAGGCCCGGGCCGATCTCATCCGCAGCGGGTTTGCCGATGCGCTGCCGAGCCAGGTCGCATTGGTCGAATTGGCGGCCCGCATGGTCAAGCTCGAAGGCTTGCGCAAGATGATCCCCCGCCACCGCACAGTGGGCCCGCTGCGCCTCGACCTGTTCTACCGCGACGGCCAGGCCGACGGGCGCTGGATCGGTTTGCATCCGCGGGAATTCGCGCTGATGTGGCGGCTGGCAGAATGTCCCGGCGAACAGGTCACGAAGGAAGCGCTGCTGACCGATGTCTGGCGGCTGCGGCACGAGCCGGAGACGAATTCGCTGGAGGTCCATGTCTCGCGCCTGCGGGCCAAGCTGGCGGTGTCCGGCCTCGCATGGCTCGTCCAGACCCATCCCGACGGCGGCTATTGCCTGAGCACGGAAGGGGCTGCGAGCTTCAAGGCCTTTGCGCGTGACAGGCGTGCAGCGCTGGACAGCGGGGCGATGATAACGCAGGAACGCAGGCTCTCGAGAGAAAGCACTGTGGAGTCCCATGTCCAGCAAACGCGTTACGATTGAGCTTGCCGACAACGGCGTTGCCCAGGTCCGGCTGAACCGCCCCGACAAGATGAACGCGCTCGACCCGGCGATGTTCGATGCCATCATCGATGCCGGTGAACAGCTGCGTACCATGAAGGGCCTGCGGGCCGTGGTTCTGGCGGGCGAGGGGCGCAGCTTCTGTGCCGGGCTCGACGTCTCCAGCTTTACTGCTGCGCCCGATGGCGAGCGCAAGCCGCTGACCGAACGCACGCACGGAAATGCGAACAAGTTCCAGGAAGTCGCCATGACCTGGCGCAAGTGCCCGGTGCCCGTGATCGCGGCGGTCCACGGCGTCTGTTTCGGCGGCGGCCTGCAGATTGCAAGCGGCGCCGACATCCGCGTGGTGCATCCGGCCAGCCGCATGGCGATCATGGAGATGAAATGGGGCCTGGTGCCCGACATGGGCGGCTATGCCCTGTGGCGCGGGCTGGTCCGGTACGATGTCCTGCGCGAGCTGGTCTACACCAATCGCGAATTCTCGGGCGAGGATGCGCAGGCTTACGGCCTCGCAACCTTCGTGAGCGAGGACCCGCTGGGCAAGGCGAACGACATCGCTGCCGAGATTGCCAACCGCAATCCCGAGGCCATCCGCGGTGCCAAGCGCCTGTCGGAAGCGATGGCCGAGCAGTCGGGCGATGATATCCTGATGGCGGAAAGCGTCGAGCAAGCAGCCGTCATGCGCCGGCCGAACCAGGTCGAGGCGGTCATGGCGGGGATGCAGAAAAGGGCGCCGAACTTCACGGATGCCTGATCGCAGGGCCGGCTTTCGATAGCCGACGCGCAGGGATTAGCCGGCCGGCTTGCCGTAGGTCCAGGCGAATGCGCCGGAATAGCTCATGATGGGTGTGTAGTCCTCGATCCGATCGGCAGGGAGAACCTTGTCCGTCCGGTTGTCGAGGACGTGGAAGCGGCCATCCTGTCTCACGGCAAGCACAGCGTGTTCGCCCTGTGCGCGATCGCGCAACAGGACCAGGAACATGTCGTCGGCGGGAATGCCGAGCTCTTGCAGCAGGGCCATCTTGGCGAGAGCAAAATCCTCGCAATCGCCATAGCCGCGGGAAAGAGTCGTTGAGGCGGCGGACCATTCGTCGCCGCGCTTGTCGTCGACATAACGAACGCGCCAGTTGACCCAGCGATTGACCGCTCCCAGCGCGTTGTCCGCACCAGTCCTGTCGCCCTGCGCCAGGAATTCATTCCAGGGCCCTGCCTGTCCGCTGATCGCAACCATGCGCGCGGCTTCCCACTTGCCCATGGGCGCTGCGGCGCTGCCGACCGGCAGGGCTACCATCCGAAAGAGGCTGGGTGCGGCCGGCCGGGTCGGCATTGGCGGCGCAGGTGGTTCGCAGGGCTGCGCTGCGGCGGCGGTGTCCGGTGGGGGAAGGGTAAACGCAAAGCCGGTAGCAGGCATGACGAATGCCTCGCCTGTCTGACACTCCTCAATGGGATCGGGAGCGGCAATCGGGCTGGGCAGAGGCAGGACCGGCGACTCCGATCCCGCGAGAAGCATCGACGGACAAGCGAGGCACAAGCCTGTCGTTGCAACCAGCGCCGCGCGCCGCCTCGATTTCCCGAATTTGTCCATGTCGATCCCGTGGGGAGGGAAAATGCCAGCCACAACTTTGTGCGGCAATCGGACAACCTCTCTGCCCGACTCGCGCCGGGCACAGCATGTCGCATTTCAGGTGGAGTTGGTGCGCGTCAGCCGAAGATCGCGACGCTCTGCATCCCGTCGAGCACCTGCTTACCGTCGGCGTTCCAGAGCCGCAGCCGCTCGGACGAGTAACCACCGTCGGCATGCTGGCTGGCATTTTCGGAGAGCCACCAGCCATCGCGCGTTGCGGGCTGGGTCTCGAGCAGGTTGAAGGACCAGTTGATCGAGCTGATCGGACCCTGTCGCTTCATCGCCCGCATCGCTCCGGGAGGAAGGACATCGCCCAGCAAAATAAGTTCGCTGACCGCGTCGAGACCCTCGCGGTCGTTGAGCCGTGCCCAGCGCCGCACGACCGGATCACCCGGACCGCGAACATCCTGGGCGCGGCGGATCTCGAAATTGTGCTGGATGAAGGCGGGGCCCTTGCCGGCCATGGCCGGTTCGGCTTCCTCGGGGGAACCCGGCCAGTCGGCGACAGGCGCTGCCGGATGGTGCGCATTGGCCTCGCGCGAGGTGCCGAACAGCCAGAAAGCAGTCAGCGTGCACTTGCCCTCGCACCAGATCTCGCTGCGAACCTGCGCGACATTGCGACCCTGGCGCACGATTTCGCGGCGCAGCTCTGCCTCGGGAGCGGTCGGCGCCACGAAGGCGACCTGGGCGGCGCGGAGCGGCGGCAGATCGGGAAAGGCCCGGATCGCGGCGGTGTAGGCGACGAGTGCCGACGCGCCGCCATAAAGCGTGCGCCCCTGCAACCAGTGGTCGAGATTGTCGAAACGGACATGTCCGCCCTCGGCGGGGATCGGGTCGATCAGGCTGGCAATGCTCATCGCCCCCTCATTGCCGCTTGCGCAGGCTTCGTCCAGACTGACGTAACGGAAGGGGAAGGCTTGCAAAGCCGATTGCAATGGCCGGTCAGAATCGCTAGTGCGCCGCTTCCCGTCCGAGAGGTCGGGCGAGGCCCGATGGCGGAGTGGTTACGCAGAGGACTGCAAATCCTTGCACGCCGGTTCGATTCCGGCTCGGGCCTCCACTTCCCTCAGATGGGAATGTGCCGCTTTAGCTCAGTTGGTAGAGCACATCATTCGTAATGATGGGGTCACGTGTTCGAGTCACGTAAGCGGCACCAGTACTTCCATAGGTAAGCGCGAAATTTCCCGCGGAACTGCCGTCCGGCAGGTCGCGCGTTTGGGTCCTGCCTGGGGCGCTTTGAGAAGGTAATTGGGCGGATCCTACTCCCGATCCATGTCAATCAGGTCCTTGTTGGCGCGATTTCGTCCGCTTCCACGCTGCTGTCTAACTCAGCCAGCTGGTGGTTTGCATGGCGTAGAAAATTCGATAGCTGTTCTAGCGGGTCGGTTGGGGACGACGTATGGATTCGCACGCGACGCGGGATGGGGCAGGCCAGCGAAATCCGGATTACGAAAGCGAATTATTCGCTGAAACCTACGATACTCTTCGCCGCATTGCATCGCGCCAATTGCATCGTCAGGCCAGTAGGCCCTCGCTCAATACGACGCTGATAGTCCACGAGGCTTGGCTTAAGCTTTCGCAATCGGGCACTGCAGAATTCACTGATCACGACCACTACCTTGCCACCGCAGCACGGGCCATGCGGCAGATACTTATTGACCATGCACGCAGGAAACTTGCTGCCAAGCGTGGTGGGGGCGCAGTTCACTTGGAACTCGACGAGCGACGCGAAGTGATTGGTATCCTCGATGCCCGCTTTGTTGCCCTCGACGATGCACTCAAAGCGTTGGCCGCGACGGCGCCGGAACTCGAAGGTGTCGTCGAGTGCCGGTTCTTTGCGGGACTGACAGTTGAGGAGACGGCTGCTGCTCTTGGGCGGTCTCTTCGCACGGTGGAGCGCCAATGGGCGCGCGCGCGCGCTTATCTCGCAGATGAATTGGATAGCTAGGGTTGCTGCGTGTGGCGGGCGATTGGGAGCGATTGCGTTATTCGCGTGTGAAGGCATTACGCACAGAAGCGGAAGTATCGGATGGCCACACCTCCTGAACCAGGAAACGACCGCCAGGTCGTGGACGCGGCCTTCGATGCGGCGCTTGATCTACCTCCCGAACAAAGGGCAGCGTGGCTGCAAAACCAGTTCGCAGCACAACCCGACATCCTCGGCAAGATCACCCGACTGCTGCAAAAGGAAAAGCGCAGCCGCTCCTTGTTCGAGCAGCTTGAGGGTCAGCGCAAAGAAACGCTCGAAGGAATTCTGGGGGAAGAAGGGGCGGGTGGTGGCTCAGATCCCCGCATTGGTCGGGCCTTCGGGCACTGGAAGATCGTCTCGCACATCGGTAGTGGCGGATTGGCCGAGGTCTATGAGGCGTGCCGCGCGGACGGGCGGTACGAGCAGCGCGCCGCGCTGAAGATACTGCGCGGTGGCATCCTGGGGTCAGCAGCGCGGGAACTCTTCAAGCGCGAGCGGCAACTGCTCGCCAACCTCGACGATCCGGGCATCGTACGAATAATTGATGCTGGCGAAACGGCGACCGGCTCGCCGTGGCTGGTCATGGAACTGGTCGCCGGAGAACCAATGGACTCCTATTGTGCGAAGCGAGACCTACCTGTCGAAGAACGCCTTGAATTTCTGGCCACTGCCGCCGAAATCATCGGGAAGGCCCATGCAAACCTCGTCATCCATGGAGATTTGAAAGCCGAACACTTGTTGATCGACGAGCAAGGTCGTGTGCGTCTGCTGGACTTCGGTATCGCACAGGCATTGGACGATTTCGGCCGGGCCGGGGCGGCAGAGGGGTTCTCGCCCGGATACGCCAGCCCCGAACAGTCTCATGGCCAGGCACTGACAGCTGCCAGCGACATCTACCAGTTCGGTCGGCTGATGGATCACGTTGTCGATGCCGGAGATCGGGCGAGGCCGCTAAATGCCGTCATCGCGCGCGCTACCTTGGTGGAACCCGAAAGCCGGTACCATTCCATTTCCGAGCTCGCAGCAGATCTGCGCGCGGTAATCGCGGACCGGCCGGTGGTCGCCTTGCCCGATACTCCATGGCAGGCAGCGATGCGGCTGGTCCGTCACAACCGCCTTGCAGCTGCACTGGGACTCTTGATTGTCGCAGGGTCGGCAGGCTGGGCCGTCACAGCAACTCTTTCGGCTGCCGCAATTGATCGAGAGCGGCAGGCTGCGCTTGCAGCGGCCGACCGGGAGGAGCGGGGGAAAGAGGTCTTGCTGGAGCTGTTCCGCCGCGCGGATCTGCTGGAGGCAGACAGCCTCGGGCTTGAACCTGATGCAGCCGCGAAGATGCTGGACGAAACGCTGGCGACGGCACGCGACACGATTGCCGACGATCCGGCCATGCTGGCCGACTTGATGAACTGGACTGCACGGGCGCACTTGCGTGCAGGCGATACGGAAAAGGCTGCAGCGCTTGCAAAGGACAGCTTGGACGCTGTTGCCGCCGCGGGTCTTTCCGGATCGTTGCGCGAAGCCGAGGCCAAGGCGTTACTTGCCGATATTTCCGCCAAGGCTGGCGATGCCGAAATGGCCGCCAAATTGGCAGACGAAGTCATGATCCTACTGTCAAAGGCCAGCGGGAATGACCCGCGGGCTGTCAATGCACTCGTCTCGGTCGCCTGGTCGAAAGAGGGGGACTGGATGGCCCAGAAGACCCTGTTCGAGAAGGCTCTAGCGCAGGCCGGGGTGAACGCCTCCGATCCGAGGCAAATCGAGATCCGGTCCGGTCTGTCGCGCGCGTTGGCAGGGCTGGGCGAACTCGATCACGCGCGAAGAGAGATCGAGCGGGCGCTTGAGCTGGTGAAGATGTATTACGGCGATCGCCACCCGCGCCTCGCCTTGCCTTTGTCGGATTACGGGCGTCTGGAGGAGAAGGCTGGCAACACGGCCGCAGCGATTGAGCGTCATCGCGCGGCCTTGGCCATAAGTGAAGCCGCTTTCGGCGCGTCCCATTCTTCTACCCTGGCCCACCGCAACAACCTGGCGCTTGCGCTGATGTCCGCGGGTCAGGTCGAGGGAGCCATCGGCGAATATCGCCTGCTTCTCGCTGCGCAGCCTGCAGGGCTGGCACGAGGTGAAGTGGCGCAGAATCTCGGTGCTGCTCTGGTCCAGGCGAAACAGTTTTCTGGCGCGGAACATCCACTCGAAATCGCGGACGCCTCGTTCCGTGAGTACTTGCCCGAAGCACACCCGCGGCGGGCCTTTCCGGCATTGACGCGATCCGAACTGTTTCTGGCTCTCGGTCGCTACGAGGAGGCGGAAAGCGATGCACGCGCGGCGCTCGCTCATCTCGCAAAGGTCATGCCTCCGGGGCATTTCGCCATCGAAACGGCACGTTGCCGTGTCGGGATGGCATTGGCAGGACAAGGAAGGCGTGCCGAGGCAGCCGGGCATATTGGACCGGCACTGAAAGCACTGGAGGCGGGTGGGGCATCCGTCCCGGCGCGGTTGGTGGATCCGTGCCGGGACGCAGCCAGACGGCTCTGACCGTCAGCCGGGCAGGTCGCCCACGATCGCGATCACGATGTTGTTAGGCTCTCCATCGTTTCGCATCACCTGAAACGTGCTCGGATGCCCGCTGCTGTCATTGAAAGAGATGTTGGTCAGGTGGGGCACCGATGGAGAGCTCTGGTCCTTCGGGTCCAACCCATTGGCCCTGGCCCACTCCATGAAGCTCCCGGCGATTTTCTCCGGCTCTTCCATGCTGCGGGCCTGAAGCATCCGGATCGGCCTCACGTCGAGCTTGTTCTCGGTCGTAACGTAGATGTGAGCGTCCTTCGGCAGGGGCAGCGAAGCAGGCATCCAATCGGGCCGAGGCAGGTTGACCGAACCCAGCCCGTCTCCGTCCTCGTAGGAGAGGTCTGCCGATACAGAGCCGGACTCTCCATCATACTCGAGCGTGTCCGAGCCATCGTCGCCGCACCCTACGAGCAGCAGGGTGGCGGCAATGCCCGACGCAATCTTCAAATTCCTCATCACGAGATCCCCTATTCCACGAACCTGTAGGCGCCGAGACGGTTGGTCTCGCCGTAGGACATGCTTTCGACACCGTTGCGCGCGCTACCGGTGTAGGAGGGCTGGTCGACCAGCGTCTGGAAGGCGACACGCCCGCCTTCGAGTCCGATCGCTCCGGCGTGAAGGGCCGCCTTGCAGACATGGCTGTCACCCGAATAGAGACCCGTGCCCCAGATCGGCGACTTGACGCTGAAGTTCGCATCACAGGTACAGCTCAGGAGCTTGAAGGCCTCCGTTCGGTACTTGGGCGGTAGGCTGGTGCACTTGCCGATGTCCTCCGCGCCCGTTCCGCCTACCGGCATGTTCGCGAGTTCGGCACCCACGTTGGCTGCATCACGAACCGTGCCGCTGCTGGCCCTGCGGCCGATGGCGCCGAGCACGCTGCCAAGGCCCGACTGCTTCTTCTTCGGCGAAAAGATCATCGACATGTCGAAATCGGGAAGGTCCGAAACGAGCCGCTCGGTCGAGGGATCGTCCGCATCGGCCTGCATCGGTGGGGCAGTCTCCACGAACCGATAGCTGGCGCGATAGCGGCCGTAACTGCGGGTCTGCTCGCCATTGCGCGTGCTGCCGCGATAACTCGACTGGCCGGGCAGCATTTGCAGGATCACATGACCGCCTGCATTGCCGATAACGCCGGCATGGCGGGCAGCCTTGCAGGTGTAGGAATCGGCCGTGTAGATGTCGCTGCCCCAGACAGCACTCGAATGATTGGGATCGTTGGCGCTTTCAGGACAATAGCAGGCCAGTACCTCGTCGGTCCCCTGGTAGCTGGTCGGCGCCTTGCAAACGCCGATGTCCCTGGGCGTCACATCGACTTGAGGCAGGTTGCCCTGCGCCGTAACTGTCCCCGCCGCCATTAATGCCAGCGCGGCTGCGCCTCCCAGCATCACACCATGTTTGATCTCCATCTCACCTTCCCCTCGATCGTGGCCCCAAGGCCGGTTTCGAAGGGGAACACGCAAATGCGGGTGCAAACCCGCCACTCGCGATTTCGACCTGTGGTTTGGCGGGAATGCCAATCCGTTTGCGTTTTGCAGTCATCACACCGGTTTTGGGAGGACGGATATGCGGTTGAAGAAGATGGCGTTGTACAGCGCTCTTGCTCTGGTGGTTTCGTTGCCGCAAGCGGCGGTTGCCACGCAAAGTACGCCAACCGTCGATTTTAGTTTTGGCCCTTCGACTGCCGGTCCCAGCGCGACCGTGGTCCTAGCCAACCAGCGGGAGATCAACGGTACGGACGGCGAGGAATATGTCTCGCTGCTAGCCCGCTCGCTCTATATTTCCGCTGATGAAGATGCCGCGCGAAACGGCGTGGAAGTCTATTTCGTCAAGGTCGTGCAAGGCAGAATTGCCGGGACCGTGAAGCGTGTTCTCTCCGCTGAAGCCTTGACACGGCAACGCACCAAGCCTCCGGCACGTTCGGCGTTGCCAGGCGACACGTTTTTGCCCGGGGACACCTTTCTACCGGGTGATACATTCCTGCCTGGTGACACCTTCCTGACGGACTATCGCGGCAATTGGGCAACCGGTTCGCGCACGGCCCCTTCCGCTGGGAGCAGCTATCCGCCGCAAATTCGCAAGAGCGGCAGCACTTCGACCATTGGCAGGACGAGGGCCAGCCTGCAGGACCAGCTGGGCGAACGCGCAATTGCCTTCGCCGAGGGCGGCTCGGGAATGCTGATCGCGGCTTTCCCTGCCGGCGGCACGGCTGCCCCGTCGGGCGGAGGCTTCTTCATCAGATCGATCTGAGGATGATCGATGTCCTCATGGAGTGCTGCGCTGGCGCCGGCGAGCCGGAAACAGCCCTTCCAGGCCTCACACTACCAATTCGACAGCCCCTTCGTCCGGACTCCGTGCCGGACCATCGATCGCATCGGAGATACCCATGAAATCTCGCCCTGCATTCGCCCGTCGCGTCTCGTCGCCTTCCGCAATCCGGTCGGAAAGGGGGCTCATCGCGAGGATGCTCCTGACGGGGTCGGCCCTCGCAGTTCTCACCCATGCGTCCCCCGCTCTTGCGCAGGTGGTGATCGACAATGACGATACCGAGACTGTCAGAGGCGACGGAACCGGAACGCAAGCGAGCCCGTGGAACATCGGCGATGGCCTGGTTGTAGGCAACACCGGCACAGGCAGTCTCGTGATTACTGACGGTGGGGCGGTCAGCAGTCTGGAAGTCCAGATGGGAGGCAACGCAGGTTCGGAAGGAACAGTCACCGTAGATGGGGCAAACTCGAACTTGGCCATTACCGGAACCCTCACTGTCGGCAACGCTGGTGCGGGGAACCTGACCATCACCGGTGGAGGAGAAGTCAGCAACAACTTCGCGTTCGTCGGCAGCGGGCGAGACGCGGTTGGCACGGTCACCGTCGATGGAGAGGGTTCGGCTTGGGCGAACAGCGGTGACCTGGCGATCGGCTACAACGGCAACGGAAGCCTGACGATTTCAGACGGAGCAACAGTCAGCAGCAGGAATGGCTACGTCGCGCGCGTCTCGAATGGATTCGGCTCCGTCACGATCGACGGGGCTGGTTCGTCCTGGACGAATAGCCAGAACCTTTATGTGGGCGTCTTCAACTCAGGTACGATGGCAATAACCAATGGTGGCTTTGCTAGTAGCACGATTGGGATCATCGGATATGGGGCCGATTCCGATGGCGATGTCGTGATCGATGGAGCCGGTTCGGCGTGGGAAAATACCGGTGAAGTCATCGTCGGCAGGGTTGGCACGGGAGGTCTGACCCTCGCGAACGGCGGACGGGTCTCGGCTGGCTCTGTAGTTGTTGCCCAGCAGGCCGGTTCGGTCGGAACCGTCAACATCGGCGCAGCAGCCGGTGTTGCCGCTACCGGTGCGGGATTGATCGAAGCCCCCGTTGTGGCGTTTGGCCAAGGGAATGGAAGGCTAGTCTTCAATCACACCGACACGGGTTACGTTTTTGCTCCTTCGGTCACAGGCGCGGGTGCGCTCGACCATTATGCTGGTCAAACGATCTTCGCCGGTCAGAGCGACTATTCCGGATCGACGACGCTGCATGGCGGGACCCTGGTGGTAGGCGATGGTGGAGCCATTTATGGAACTTACGAGATCGTCATCGCGGCCGACCCCGGCGACGAAGCGACCTTGGTAGTGCGCGACGGAAGCGAAGTTTACCTCAATGGTGATCTCAATTCCGTCGACGACGCAGGTTATCTCTACGTCGGGGCAAGAGGATCGGGGGGTCTGACGATCTCCGATGGCGGCACGGTCTCGGACCTCTTTGGGTACCTCGGTGCCGGCGTCGGTTCGGACGGTTCTGTCTCGGTCGATGGCGTGGGGTCATCATGGACGAACAGGGCCAACCTCTTTGTCGGGTGGCGGGGCGACGGCAATCTGTCGATCACCAACGGCGGCCGCGTCAGCAACGGGTTTGACACCGTCATCGGATCGGATGCGCTAGGCGAGGTCAGCGTCGATGGCGCAGGTTCCTTGCTGGAAAGTGGCGGTGTTCTATTCGTCGGCGACTTCGAGGCCGCTACGCTTGCAATCACAAGGGGCGGGAGCGTGACGGCAGCCGCAGGCGTGATCGGAGCGGGATCCGAAGCGCTAGGCGAAGTGAGGGTCGATGGTTCCGGATCGAACCTGACGATCGCAGATCCGCTTTACATCGGCTTTGAAGGGGAAGGCAGCCTCGCAATTGCTGATGGCGGAACAGTCAACAGCCTGTTCGGCTACGTCGGCTGGGAAAGCGGGTCTGATGGGTTGGTAACTGTCGACGGTTCCGGATCGGCATGGAACATCGGTGACAACGTCTTCGTTGCGCAACGTGGGGATGCTTCCTTGGCGATCACCAACGGGGGCACCGTAAGAAACGATGCCGCCTACGTTGCCAACGAAAACGGATCTACGGCCTCGATCACGGTTGACGGCGCCGGCTCGACCTGGACGAATGAGGTTGGATTCGTTCTTGGCAATCGGGGCACAGCCGATCTGACTGTGATCAATGGCGGCAATCTCGCCACCGGGTATACGGTCATAGGGAACTCTGTTGGCGGCGTAGGATCTCTCTCGGTCGATGGAGCGGCATCGCAATGGACAGTCTCGGACGAGCTTTTCATAGGCGCCGCTGGGACGGGAACACTAACCCTCAGCAATGGGGGGACCTTAACTGCGTCGTCCTTGGTCCTGGCGGAGTTGGCAGGGGCTAACGGTACGGTAAGCGTTGGTGGAGCCGTAGGCGAATTGGCTGTTGGCCCCGGTGTGCTCGAAGTTCCGACGCTGGCCTTTGGCGCGGGTACCGGAACGCTCGTACTCAACCATACGGCTACCGATTACATCTTCCAGCCCGCGTTGTCGGGTGAAGGGCTGGTCCGCCACCTCGCCGGATACACCCGATTTCTGGCCGACAGTTCCGGTTTCGGCGGAGCAGTCGAACTTGTCGGCGGGACACTCGACATGGCTGGCGCAATCGGCGGAACCATGAGTGTGTCAGGCAGCGGCAGATTGATGGGCACCGGGACCACTGGCACGCTTTCCATCGGATCGGGTGGGGTGGTCGCGCCAGGCAATTCCATCGGTACGCTCAATGTCACCGGGAACCTCACCTTTGCCGCAGGCTCGGTTTTCGAGGTGGAGGTCGATCCAAGCGGGACCTCAAGCGACCTGATTTCAGTGACGGGCTCGGCGACACTCCAGGGGGGCACAGTCGCTCATGTCGGCCCCGATGGCGATTTCAATCCGTCGACCGCCTACACGATCCTTACTGCCACGGGCGGCGTCACCGGGCAGTTCGACGGGGCGACTTCGGATTTCGCCTTCCTCTTCCCTGTGCTCGAATATCTGCCGAATGCAGTCACCTTGACACTACGCCGTAACGAGATCGCCTTCACCGACATTGCTCAGACCTACAACCAGCAGCAGGTCGCAGGTGCCGTGGAAGATCTGGGTTTTGGAAACCCTGTTGCGGAATCGATCCTTCTCCTGGGTGAAGATGACGCGCGAATGGCTTTCGACCTCCTCTCCGGAGAAGTCCATGCGAGCGTGCAAACGGCCTTGGCCGATGACGTCAGGCTGATACGCCAGACCGTTCTTGAACATGCAATCCACAGCGATAATGCGGCATCGGTCTGGGCAGAGATGATCGGCAGTTGGAGCAGCTTCGACAAAGCTAAGGACACGGCGTCGGTCGACAAGGATTTGGTTGGTGTCGTGGGCGGAGCGCAATTGGCGCTGACAAATGGTTTCGTGGTCGGGATCGCGACTGCATATACCGATAGCAAGGTGAAGCTGGACGAGCGCCTGTCGAGTGCCGACCTGCATTCATTTCATCTGACAGGCTACGTCGGCCTGGGCGCGGGCGATACACGAATGCGAGCCGGCGCGGGATACACGCACAGCACGGTCAATACATCGCGACAACCGTCCTTCCGCGACTTCGATGAACAGCTTACGGCGGGATATGATGGCAAGACGATCCACGCTTTCGTGGAGGTAGGTCACGAGCTGCGTGCAGCCGGTGCCAGTATTGAACCCTTTGCGCGCTTCGCATTTGCGCGCCTCGACATGGACAGGTTCGAAGAAACGGGCGGCGTTGCAGCACTTTCAGGCGCCAGCAGAAAGGTAACTTCTGCCGAAAGCATAACGGGCGTAAATTTCGCCACCTCGCCCGAAGAGTTCCTCCGTTTCGAGGGCACAATCGGTTGGCAACACGTGTTCAGCGGCTACCGAAGCTCAGCCGGTCTGGCTTTCGACAGCGGACCAATTTTCGAAATTGTGGGCGCACAAGGTTCGCGAGACGCGGGAGTACTCGACCTGTCGGCCATCTTCGGCGTCTCGGGCTCGGCAGAGATAGGCGTGCACTACCGTGGGCTGATCGCGAATGGCAGCGACAGCCATGCACTGTCCGCCGCGGTTTCCTTCCAGCTTTGATTTTGCAGGAGGACCAGATCAATTTCCAATCTGTTGCTGCGTTGCCGCCCTTGGAGGCCTCAAACCAGCTTCTGAAGTGGGTATAGCGGCGGTCACTTTGCAGACCCACCTTGGAGCAAAGCGCTTTAAATAGGCAACGAAAATTCAATGACGTGAACACATCTTGGGTCGCCTTTGGGGTAGGTCATGTTTGAAGCACTGGCGGACATCCAAGCCTATGAACAGAAGGATTTATCCGAAAGTGTTCCGCCAAATTCGTAATGATGGGGTCACGTGTTCGAGTCACGTAAGCGGCACCACCACATTCAGAAGCATCACTCGCAACTTGCACCGAAAAGCCAGTCCGGCTGGGTGTGCTTTTGGGTCCTATTTGGGACGCTCATCGCTTGGGAATTCACCGAAGCCTTCCCAGCTCGCCCGCAATTCCGGATCTCTGGAGCGCTAAGAGTTCGCGCCCCACGAAGTCAGGCAGACGGTCCGCTCGGGAAGAGCGATGCGAAGTGACGATGTGTAGCGAAGGAGCACGGATCTAACCAGCGAGTTTCACGCTATTGTTTCGCATTTCCGAAATGTGAGCCTGCCAGTTGGGAAAGAACGCTGTAAAGCTCACAGCCATTCCTCGATCCCAGCTTCCCCTGTATGATCTCCTGCGCGCCGCCGACGGACATATGATCGCGCACCAGCCATCGTGCCGATCCATGACGATGAGCAGAAACGTAGGTTCCGACATCGAAAAACAGAGGTTGCCCTTTTTCTTCTGTATGAACCTAGAAGTCTACTCAACGTCCCAATCACTCTGTCATTCTGCAGCCTGATCCGCATATTGATCATACGCTTCGAGGGCTTGCGCAGCGTACATCGCGCTCGGGCCGGCACCCATATATATCGCAAGGCCTATCGTCTCTGCGATTTCCTCTCGCGTCGCTCCCTTTTTGCGCGCACCCTCGACGTGATAAGTGATGCAAGGATCGCACCGCACTGCGACAGATATGGCCACTGCGAGCAGTTCCTTGGTCTTGGCATCGAGCACAGCACTTTCATGTGCAGCGGCCCCCATTTCGCGGAACGCTTTCATCACGCCCGGAGAACCGCGATGCAGTTCCTTAATGGCGGGGATGAGGCCTGCAGCCATGCCAGGCCAGTCTTTAAACTCAGTATGTGACATGAACATCTTATCCTTCGTCAATGGGATTCTATCTGGTTCCGATTGAACTCTTGGCGATTAGTAGTCGTTCAAGTTTCCGTACAGTTGAGCACCGTGCGACCGTTGATATCCTGCGCTGAAAGGATTGTGAGATTGCGCTTGGGCTGAAGACGGAAGATCTCGCGCGAAAGCGGGTTGATGAAGTGGGTCTCGATGCGGTTGGCAATGCCACGTCCACCTTCAAACCAATCGATGAGGCAAAGATCGCGTATCTGGCCCAGCGCCACCTCCTCGATTATCACTTCAACGGCATGCTCTGCACGAACAGCTTCCTTCACCCTCCCAATGATTGCGAGGAATATTTCGTAGGCTACGGTTCCGTTGATGAATTCGAAGGCAACGACGTTTTGGCCGAGGCGGTTATAAAGTTCCGGTCGGTGCAGCTCAATGCGGAAATGGTTGCGGATGGCCTCAATCAGCTTCTCCTCAAGCTCGGCATAGCTGTCGCCAGGCAGAATATTCATACCGAGATTCTGCGTGTGGTCTTTGCCGATCATTCCGATATTCGACGTAAAGATGATCAGTGCTTCGGAGAAGTATGCAGTCGATCCACGCGAGTCAGTTAGGCGTCCCTCGTCGAGTATCTGGAGGAACATATCGAGAATGCGCGGGTGCGCCTTTTCAACCTCGTCGAACAACACGACGCTGAAAGGCTTTTTGTGCATCGCATTGACCAATTGGCCACCGTGTTCGTGCCCGGGGTGGCCTGGTGGCGCGCCGAGCATCCGGCTGATCGAGTTCTCTTCCATGAACTCGGACATGTCGAAGCGGTGACACGCTGTGTCTTCCCCGAAAAGGAGCTCGGTAATTGCCTTCGCAAGCTCAGTCTTGCCGACACCAGTTGGCCCGGCAAGAAAGAGCACGCCACGAGGGCGACTGTGGCGTGAACTGGTCTGCGAACCTGACAAGCCGACGATCGAGCGGATGAGGATGTCCAAGGATTTCTCTATCGCACGCTTCTGTCCCTTTACGCGCTTAGACAAAATCTCTCCCGCTCTTGCCACTCGGGCACGCATGATCTCCGATTTCCACGGGTTGCGACGCGTTCCGAGACGATCCATGCGGATCGCATCAGCAATGTCCTTCGTTGCGATCTTCTCAGCCTGAGCCAATTCGGCAACCTTGCGCATACCTACGAGGGTCAAGCTGTCAGCTTCGAGCGCAAACTGCTCAAGGAAGGCCGATATTTCGCCAGCATCTAGAGCATCGTGGTCGCAAAACATCGGCAGGAGTGTTTTGGCGAAGGCGTGCCTATCCTCAAGGTTTGGAAGCTCGACGAAGACCTCGCGTAAGCCATCATTGCTCTTGGTAAACCAAGCCGGCAAGTCGCCGGGTCTATCTATGAGCCAAATAGTTGGACTTACGTAATAACCTGTCGGACTCAGAGTCTGCTGCGAGGAATGATGTGCTTCGATGAGAATTTCAGAGAGACCATAGGGGTATGCCTGATAGAGGTGCGAAGCATAGTCGACGAGAAATAGCAGGCGCGGCGTGGAGGTGGTTGTGATCGCCTTGTGTATCCGTATGAATTCTTCCGGAGTATCAATTGTATCGCCCAGAGGGACGCTTGCTTCAGCAATTACATTTGCAAGACCCTCATCACATAGCGGATGCAATCGCAGCCCCCGCGTCAGGGTCATATATGATTAACCCGTCGAAGCCCCTGTCTCGACATATGCGCCAGAGCACATCCTCGAAGCGAAGGAAGTCCATTCGGTCATGAGCCGCAAAAGGGAATAAGTCTCGGAGGTTTCCCGTAACAGCGAAATGCACACGCCGTTTCAGCCCGGAATTGAACTCATCAAACCAAACCGGCGTTGCGTTGATGCTACTCTTATCGATCTGCAATCCTAAGACGTTCGCTGGTAGTTGCAGCCCTTTATCTTCATCCATTTCTTACCCTTGGGACCCTGCTTGGCTCTTCCTTCGATCAGTAAGAGCGCGGCAATTCCTTGATGCCTGTCAATCGTCGGTACCTATTTTTTGTAATCGAACTCTGGATGAAGCTAGGGATTGGTCTCGGCAAAGGGACCAAGAGAACGGCCGCATTCCACCTGCTTAGTAACTATCTAACTGATTGGGCGATGCGCTAGCGGCCGAAGGTCAGTGAGCGACCCGTTTGTGGACAATGGTATCTTACTCTGAAGGGCTATACCTGTTGCGGTCGTTGCAAATGACACCGCATCGATTGGCGGCTAAAGCGCCAGCGACATGTTCGATCCATTGAGTTTTCTGCGCAAGAAGGGTGCTGCCCTGCTGGGCATGGCTCTTTGCGTCCTGAGCCTGAATGTGATCATTCCTTCGGGCTACATGATTGTTCCGTCCGCGAGCCATGTGTTCGCGGTGGTGCCCTGCCCTTCGTCGAACGAACTTGCGCGACTTACCGCGGCGAAGCCTGGACATCACGAACAGGTCGATCATGCCTCGATGGGCCATCACATGCCGGATCAGGCGGAGCGGGACGGGACACCACCCGATGCTTCGCAGCCAGATCCGGATTGCGCATTTTCCGCCCTGTCGATGGCAGCCCTGCTGCCTGCCACGGTCGCACCGGAAAGTTCGGAATTCCCGGTCGAATTCCTCGATGAAGCGAGGCTGCCTGCGCTGGCGGTTTCGCTTCCAAGATATCTGCGTCCGCCCTTGCGCGCTCCACCTGTGAAGGGCTGATCCCCTCGACAGTTTCGGCGCTCGTTTCGGCCCTTTGGGGTCGACCTGCGCCCGTGTGCACAATGCAGATGCGAGAATACAATGAACTCTAGAATCCTACTCAGGACGCTCCTGATGGCGTCCTGTACGACCCTTGCCGCACAGCCAGCCCTTGCCCAAGAGCGGTCGACACCTGAAAACGACACGGCAATCCTCGTCGACACGATCGTCGTGACCGGCACGCAATCGCGAGATATTTCGCAGGACGGGGTCGAAAAACCCGAACAGATCGCGACGCCCGCCGATGCCGCTGCAATTGCAGCGAGAACGGCCGGGGGAGCACTGGTCGGCAATGGCGCACTTTCCGGGCAGCTTTCGTATCGCGGGCTCGCCGGCGAGCGAGTGCTCGGGCGAGTGAACGGCCAACGTTTTGCCTCGGGAGGACCGAATGCGATGGACCCGCCTCTTCACTATGCGCCGTCGGTTCTCGTCGAGCGGATCGAGGTCGCTCGCGGCGTTGCCCCTGTATCGCAAGGCCCATCGCTGGCCGGAGCCGTCAACGCCCGACTGGCCGAGGCCGAATTCACTGATGAAGCGCGCTTCTCGGCGCAGGGCAGGTTTTCGGCCCAGTACCGCAGTGTCGACGACAGCTATGCAGTCGGCGGTCTGGCCGGTATCGCCAGCGACCAATGGCGCTTCGGGTTGATTGCCAGCCGCGAGCAGGGCAGCGACTACGATTTCCCCGGTGGAACCGCCGGAGGAACCTCGTTCGAACGCAACCTGTACGGTGCCCATGCGGGCTTCCGATCTGGCCCCGGCGAGATATTCGTCGAGTATCGCAGGAGCGAAACTGATCCGACCGGTAATCCGCCCTTCGCGCTCGATATCGTCTATTTCAATACCGACTTCGTCCAAGCAGGCTTCCGGGGCGAGGTTGCCGATGGGGTCCACCTCGATATGCGACTGGGCCACGTGGCGGTCCGGCACTTGATGGACAACCAGACCACGAGGGCACCGGCCGCCCCGCCCATGCAGGCCCGGGCGACATTCGCCGAGGCCGATACGAATACCGCCGAAGTCGCACTGCGCTTTGGGTCCGACGGATCTTATTTCGCTATCGGCGGCGACGCGGAACTGACCGACAAGTTCGTTCGCATTACTAACCCTGCGAATCCTGCCTTCTTCATCGATGCACAGCCTGACGTAAAATCGGAAAGGGTTGGTGCTTTCGCACAGTGGCGCGGCGCGCTGTCTGCAATCGAGTTCGAGCTAGGCACGCGCATCGATCGGACCGATCAGACTGCGGGCATCCCGGCTCTCGGATCGGCGGTTCCGATGGGACCGCGTGGTCTGGCGGCGGCTTTTGCGGCTTCCGACCGCGATTATTCCACGACCACCATCGATGCAGTAGCACGCTTCTGGATCCCGGCGGGAGATGTCACGCCTCGCGTCACACTTGCCCGAAAGGAGCGTGTGCCCAGCCTGCTGGAGCGGTTTGGCTGGTTGCCCACCGAAGCGAGCTTCGGTCTGGCCGACGGTAACATCTATGTCGGGAACCTCGCCCTCGATCCTGAAACAGCTTGGATTGCGGAGATCGGTTTCGATTGGGAAACGGACGCTGTCACCCTGCGCCCGACGATATTCTATCGCGGGGTCGACGGATTCATCCAGGGCACGCCCGTCGATGATACCGTAGGTGTGATCGACAGCCCGATCGAGATGATCGCGGCCATGAATGGGGACACCACACCGCTTCGTTTTTCGAACGTGGATGCGGAACTGTATGGCGCGGACCTCGATTTCGTCATCCGGCCGGTCGACCGGATCGAATTGTCCGGAACCGCCAGCCTCGTTCGCGGAAAGCGGCGCGACATCGACGATGACCTTTATCGCGTGGCGCCGGCAAACCTTCGTCTTGCCGCTGCTTGGACGGGCGATCGCCTTTCCCTCGGCGCCGAAATGATCGCCGCGGCAAGCCAGGACAATGTCTCTCGCTCAAACGACGAACAGCCGAGCGATGGTTACGTCGTCTTTGGTCTCTTTGGACGCCTCGCCGTCAATGAGCTCCTTGCGCTCGAAGCCGGGGTCGAGAACTTGTTCAATGCCGAATACCAGCCGCACCTCGCAGGTCGCAGCAGGGTTGGCATTTCTGACGTGCCAACCGGCGAACGCTTGCCCGGTGCCGGCCAGGGAGGCTGGGTAAGTATCAGCGCGAGGTTCTGACGCCTTTCTGAAGGTTGGGCCGGTCTGTGTTTATGCGGGCCGGCCCTACCGCCGCATCCTCGGAGTTTATGAGCAGTTCGCAACTCCTCGAAGGACCGCCTTCCACCCCTATCTGGTCGTTAGTGACTGCCTCACGCGCGAACAAATGCAGCCATCAAATGGACTGCTGCGGCGCCCCAAGTGGGTGGGAGTGGGACGCCTAAACGCAACCGATCAAGCCAAAGCATTTTCACGCGCCTAAGTTAGAGCATCGCTGTCTAGGTACTTTGGGAATTGCTTGGGTGGATTGGTCCGGGTTTCGCCGCTATCTGCGTAAGCTCATATAAAAAATTGCTTTTTGGGATTTTATCCAAGGTTTTCGTAATGATGGGGTCACGTGTTCGAGTCACGTAAGCGGCACCATTACTTTCCAAATTAGTAGCGAACATTCGGATGCACCGTGATGTCGGGGCCGATGGCTGGTTTTGCCCTATTGGTCCCGAACGCAGTGTGGAGCCTCTACACGATGCCTTCCGCGAATCCGGTGAGGCCTCCTATGGGCCTCGACCGGTCGAACTCGCGCGTAGGCCCCGCACTCACTCTCCCACTGGGTTGCCCTCGGTATCCAGTTCGATGAACTCGCCGGGCAGGCTGGCAGCGAATTCCTGCACGGCCGACCGCTGGGTTTCCCCGTCGCCGACCACGACCCAGATCATTTCTTTCGGATTAAACCATTTCTGCGCGGTCTTGCGGAAATCTACCACGGACATTGCGAGCAGCCGCTCCTGGCGTTCTTCGACCAGACGGTCCGACAAGCCGTATTTGGCCATCTCGGCAATGAGCCCGAGCTTGGCACCCAGGCTTTCCTGCGATCGCGCTGTGTCCTTGATGATCTGGTTGCGCGTGAGGTCGGCTTCCGCTTCGCCGAAGTTCTGGCCATACGCGGCCACCATGTCGCGGATGATCTCGAGCGACGGGCCGGTCGCATTGGCGCGCACGCTGGTCTGCACGCCCCACGGCTGGATGACACGGCCGCCACTGACACCGGAGTAGGCGCCGTAGGTGTAGCCCTTCTCGATACGCAGCATCTGCGCCAGATCGCCGCCGATGGAACCGCCAAGTTTCTGGTTGGCGAACTCGATCCGTTCGTGCTGGGGGTTGTCGGACGCGACCGTCAGGCGTCCGGCGCGGATGACACTCTGCTTGGATCCCGGCACGTCGATGAAATAGACGTTTCCTGCAACGCCGGTATCGCTGGGAAGCGTCAATTCTACTGGCGCTGCTTCACGCGCGAGCGAACTGGCAAGCGAGGAGAAGGCATCACGGGCAGCAGCTGCGGTGATGTCTCCCGCAACATGGATCCTGACGCCATTTGCGCCGAGCGCTGCGTGACGGTCCCGAAGGGCTTCCAGACCAGTCCCCTCGACTGTCTCGATCGTTCCGATTGAGCGGCGCCCCTCGGGATGGTCGCCGTACAGCAAGGCGTCGAAAGTAAGTGCGGCGATCGCGGCCGGATTGGCCTGCGCGCTACGAATGGCAGACAACTGCCTGTCGCGCGCTCGCGACAAGGCATCAGGGGTAAAGCGCGGTGTCGCGATGATTTCCGACAACACCTCGACCACCTCGGGCAGATTGCGGGCCAGCGTCGTGCCGCTGATGGAAACCCCGTCGGAGTTCGCACCTACCGAATAGCCTGCACCGAGGCGCCCGAGGGCCTGCTCGATTTCCGCAGCACTGCGCGTGGCGGAGCCTTCTTGCATCAGCGAGGTGAGCAGGGCGGTCGTCCCGAGGCCTTCATCCGTGTCGAGCCGGGTCCCGCCTTCGAACGTGATGATGAAGGACGCCACGGGGGTTTCATCGAAGGTCGTGCCGATAAGCGAGACGTTCTGCGCAAGATCGGCTTTCCAGGTCGGAACTGTCTTCGACAACGGCAATTCGCCGAAAGCCGGCTCGGACCTGTCATATTTGGAAGGCGTCTTCACGAATTCCGCCGCTTCACCTTGGCTCACTTCCTCGTCGGCGCTGCCTTCACCGACTTCCTCGATCCAGACCTTGGCGACTTCGCTCTTGTCGACGGCGAGTGCGGCTTCGCCCTTGGGTACGAAGCTGGTGATGACGCGGGGCTGTCCGGCGACGTGCGCTGCAAACGCATGTCCGACATCGGACGTGTCGAGGGACCGGACGTCGGCGAGGGTCTTCAGGATATAGGCCGGATCTCCGGCAAACTCGTTGCCGATCGCCAGCGCCTCTGCCTTGCCGCGCACGGTGGAGAGCTGGTTGTAGAGGCCGGTCTCGGATTCCGCCTGGATCCGCAGCAGCTCGCCTTCGGGAATGCCTTGGTCTGCGACTTCGGCAAGACCGGCGTCGACCGCTGCCAGAACGGCATCGAGGTCGGTGCCTGCATTGGCGCGAACCAGGATCGCGAGTTCCCCGGCCAGTTCCTCTGCCCGGTGGAACGAGAATACGTTGGCGGCCAGTCCGCCTTCGACAACCTGGCGGTAGAGCGGAGAGGCTTTCGAGCCGAGATAGTTGGCGAGCACGTTCAGTGCCGTTTCGTCGCCGTCGAATTGCGCCGGGGTGGGGTAGACGAGACGCAGTTCGGGAAGCTTTGCGAAATTGTCCTCGAACATCAGGCGGGCATCAGCATCGAGCTCTACCGGACGGGGAGTGGCATCGGGAACCTCTGGCCCGCGGGCAATCTCGCCGAACCAGCGTTCGACCTTGGCCTTGGTCTCGGCAATGTCGATATCGCCGACAATGGCGAGCGTCGCGTTGTTCGGCCCGTAGTAGGCGTCGTAGAACTCGCGCACGTCGGCCAGCGTTGCCGCCTGGAGGTCCGGCAAGGAGCCAATGACCGTCCAGTTGTAGGGGTGGTCTGCCGGATAGAGCGCGCCGGCGACAACTTCCCCAACATAGCCGTAAGGCGCGTTGTCGACCCGCTGGCGCTTCTCGTTCTTGACGACCTGCTTCTCGCGCTCGAGCGCGTCCTCGGTGACAGTATTGATCATGAAGCCGAGGCGGTCTGAATCGATCCACAGCAGCTTGTCGAACGCGTCGATCGGGACGGTCTCGTAGTACACGGTGCGGTCGCGGGTGGTGTAGCCGTTACGATCGCCGCCCCAGGCCGGGATATCGCGGCGATTGGCGCCCTGCGGCACGTTCTCGGAATCGTTGAACGCCATGTGTTCGAAGAAATGCGCAAAGCCCGTGCGACCCGGCTTTTCGCGGGCGGAGCCGACATGGGCCACGGTCATCAGCGAGACGATCGGATCGGAATCGTCCACCGCGAGGATGACTTCCAGTCCGTTGCCCAGAACGAACTTCTCATACTCCAGTCGCACTTCGCCAGCGGCATCTGCAGGAGAGGCCTGTTGCGATGTGTTCGATGCCCCCGTGCTCTCCTGTGCATTGGCCTGGCTGGTCGCCAGAGCGATGGCGGAAGCGGCGAGTACGAGTTTGTTGCGCATGAAAATCCCTTCTGTTGTCAGAAGGCTAATCGAATGAATCGCGTTTTGCGAGGCGCTGGATTGGTTTTTCCAACGCTCGGCCTGAAAGAATTCGCGGGGCACAAAGAATAGGCAGGCAAAGCATCACATGCGCGGCAAAGGTTCGCCTCGCTTTATTGGTCGCACAGCCAATCGGGGCTCACCGGACATTGGTCCGATGGCCCTGTTGGCTGGATTAGAAGCTTAACGGGGCTGAACGCCTTCAGCGGGTTCAGGCCAGCGAGACGTGCCGCTTCAGGTGATGGTCGACGTTGCCGAATTCCGATTCGAAGATCGTCAGGCGCTTGAAGTAATGGCCGATCGCATATTCGTCGGTCACACCGTTGCCGCCGTGGATCTGGATCGATTCCTGCCCGACGAGACGGGCGGCCTGCCCGACACCGACCTTGGCGGCGGACACCGCGCGCTTGCGCTCCCTTTCGCCTGCTTCCAGCTTCAGCGTCGCTAGATAGGTCAGCGAAACCGACTGCTCGTAGGCGGTGTACATGTCGACCATGCGGTGCTGGAGCACCTGGAACTTGCCGATCGGCACGCCGAACTGCTTGCGCTGGCGTGAATATTCGACGGTCATGGCATGGGCGACTTTCATCGCTCCGCAAGCTTCGGCGCACTGCGCGGCGATCGCCTCGTCTGTCACCTGCTCGATCAGGGGAAGGGCAGCGCCCTCGTCGCCGATCAGCGCATCGCCGGGCACCGAGACGTTTTCGAAGTAGACTTCCGATGCGCGGCGTCCGTCGACGGTCTCGTAGTCCCGCGTCACGATGCCGTCGGCCGACTTGTCGACGATGAAAACGCTCACGCCTTCGCGGTCCCGGCGGTCACCACCGGTCCGGGCGGTGACGACGAGGTGGCTCGCCCAGGGAGCGCCGATGACCACGGCCTTGTGGCCGTTCAGCACATAGCCGTCCCCGTCCTTCTTCGCGGTGGTTTCAAGGTCGGCATAATCATAGCGCCCGCGCGGTTCGGCATAGGCAAAGGCGAAAACGCGGCTGCCATCGATGATGGCCGAGAGGTGCTCCTCGCGCTGGGCCTCGCTGCCCGCATGCTTCAGGAAGCCGCCAGCGCAGACCACGGTGGGAACGAAGGGTTCGACCACGAGGCCCTTGCCGAATTCTTCCATCACGATCATCGCATCGACTGCGCCGCCGCCGAAGCCGCCGACTTCTTCGCTGAATGGCATCCCCAGGATGCCGAGTTCGGCCAGCTGGGCCCAGACTTCAGGCCGCCAGCCCGCATCGCTCGCGATGGCCGCGCGCCGGCTTTCCCAGTCGTATTGTTCGCGGACCATGCGCGAAAGTCCGTCGCGCACCATGTCCTGTTCTTCGGTGAAGTTGAAATCCACGGGTCTCTCTCCGCTGGTGCCCCGCGCCTTACAGGCCGAGGATCATTTTCGTGATGATGTTGCGCTGGATCTCGTTCGATCCGCCATAGATCGAGGTCTTGCGCATGTTGAAATAGGTCGCGGCAGAGTGGTGCGCATACTCCGGCCCGATCGGATATTCGTTCGATCCGGTGTCGTTGGCGATGCTGCCGTAATAGGGCGTGCCGTAGCTGCCCACCGCCTCGAGCGTGAGTTCGGTCAGGCGTTGCTGGATTTCGGTGCCCTTGATCTTGAGGATCGAGCTTTCGGGTCCCGGTCCCTTGCCGGCCTGTTCCCCGGCCAGCGTGCGCAGTTCGGTGATCTCGAGCGCGGCGAGATCGATTTCCAGCTGGCTGACCTTGCGCGCAAAATCGAAGTCCTCGATCAGCGGCTGGCCGTCGAGAGTCTCTTTCGCGGCGATTTCGCGCAGCTTTTCGACACCGCGCTTCGAACGGGCGACACCGGCAATCCCGCTGCGTTCGTGGGCGAGCAGGAACTTGGCATAGGTCCAGCCCTTGTTCTCTTCACCAACGAGGTTCTCGACCGGTACGCGCACGTCGGTGAGCCAGGTTTCGTTGACCTCGTAGCCGCCGTCGAGGAGCTTGATCGGCTTCACTTCGACGCCGGGCGTTTTCATGTCGACGAGGATGAAGCTGATGCCTTCCTGCGGTTTGTCGGCATCGGGATCGGTCCGGCACAGGAAAAAGCCCCAGTCGGCATATTGCGCCAAGGTGGTCCAGGTCTTCTGGCCGTTGATGACGTAATGGTCGCCGTCGCGGACCGCGGTGGTCTTAAGCGAAGCGAGGTCCGAACCGGCGCCCGGTTCGGAATAGCCCTGGCACCACCACACGTCGCCGCTGCGGATGCCGGGCAGGTGCTTCGCCTTCTGCTCTTCATTGCCGAAGGTGTAGATGACCGGGCCGACCATCGCCACGCCGAACGGGAGCGGCATGAACGCGTTCACGCGGGCGTTCTCTTCCGACCAGATATAGCGCTGGGTCGGCGTCCAGCCGGTGCCGCCATATTCCACCGGCCAGGCAGGTACGGACCAGCCCTTTTCGCCGAGGATCTTGTGCCACGCGACCATGTCTTCGGGCGACATGTCCTCGCGCATGCCGAAATCGGCGAGATGGGCCGGATAGTTCTGCGAGATGAAGGCGCGCACTTCGTCGCGGAAGGCTTTTTCCTCGGGGGTGAATTCGAGATTCATTGGCTCAGGCTCCGATATCCGTTCTGTCCGGCTAGCCCTGTCAGGGCCAGCTCCTGCCGGCTTCCGTCACTCACGTAATGGAAGGTTCGAGCGAATCGCAACCGTTACGCAACGGAAGGTGCAAGATTCCTTCCCGGTTTCGGGCGCCGGGAACCGGATTCGTGCGGATCAGGCGCTTGCAGGCGAGGGCAGCGACTTCACGTGAATGTCCTGCTGCGGATAGGGCATGGTCAGCCCGCGCTTCTCGAACGCCTCTTTCACGCTGCGCGTCAGGTCGCAGTGGACATCCCAGTAGTCCCCTGCCGCCACCCACGGCCTGCAGACAAACGTCACCGCGCTCGCGCCCAGTTCGGTCGGGCGGATTTCCGGAGCGGGATCGGCAAGGACCTTGGGATGGGCAGCGACCTGCTGCTGCAGGACATCGAGCACGTCCTGGATGGGGTCGCCGTATGAAGCGCCGAACACCAGGTCGACGCGACGCGTCTCGCTGGCCGTCGCATTCACGATGACATTGCCCCAGACGTTCTTGTTGGGGACGATGACGATGCGATTGTCCGGCGTGGCCACGGTGGTACCCACCATGCTGACATTCCTGACCGTGCCGCCGACGCCGCCGACTTCGATGTAATCGCCTTCGTCGAACGGCTGGTTGATCATGATCATCAGCCCGCTCGCAAGATTGCCGAGCGTATCCTGGAAGGCGAAGGCGAGGATGAAGGACGCACCCCCGATCAGCGCGAAGACGGGCGTGATGTCGACATCGATCGAAGCGAGGACGATGACGATGCCGGCCAGTATGAAGAGCCAGAAGAATGCTCCGACGATGAAGGCCTGCAGGAGTTTCGACAGACTGGTGAATCGCCCGATCCAGAGCCGGACGAAACCTTTCGCCACCCGTGCCGCCAGCACGATGGCACCGAGGGCAAGGAGAGCCACCAGCACCCTTTTCAGCAAGGCAATTCCGCCGTCCGGCCTGCCGAGCCACTCGACCATCGAGCCGAACAGGGCCTTGGCGCTGGCCTGCGAGGTTTCTTCGAACAGGATACCGTTCCGGTAAGCCCTCAGGCGGGCGACCTGATCCGGATCGCCGCCCTTCCTTTCGAGGGAATCGACCACCAGCGTGAACTTCTCGAGCAGCTTGGCGCGCTGTTCGACGAGAGTGATGATCCTGGCGATCTTCGCCTCGTCGGCAGGGTCTTTGCCACCGACTCTGTCGGCCTGGGCGCGGGCGATTTCCTCGGTTTTTGCGCGGACGAGGCCGAGCCACGTATCGCTGGCCTGCTGCAGTTCATCCGCAGTCAGCGGTACGAGCAGGTGCGCCAGTTCCGGATTGGATATCTCTGGCCGGGTGACCATGGAGACGAGGTCTTCCTCGCCTGCATCCGCTGCGGTTTCTTCGACAGCCGGTGCTGCAGTTTCCTCCGCGGCGTCCTGGGCGTTCGCCACATGGGCGAACGCAAGCGTCCAGAACGCCGCGAAGCACAGCGCGATTATCCTTGAAACAGCCAATCCGGCCTCCTCGTCTCGGGCGGCCTCAATCCTTTGCCATCAGGTATTCGGCCACCGCCTGGTAGGCGGGCAGCGAGGTAGGATCGATCCTGCCGTTCGCTGCTGTCGGGAAGGAAGCGAAGCGCACCAGCACCATCTCTGCCGTAGGATCGACATAGATGGTCTGGCCATGCACACCGCGGGCGGCATAGGCGCCGTGCTCGTTATGGAAGACCCACCACTGGCTGGTGTAGCTGCCGTTCGGAATGGTCGGGAAGCCGGCGAATTTCGACGGATCGCCGCCTTGCCGGATTCGCTGCGCTACTTCTGCAGGGAAGAGCCTGCGGCCGTTGATGACCCCCTCGTCGAGCATGAGCTGGCCGAGCCGGCCAAGGTCCCTCAGGCTCGCGGTGAGACCGCCACCGGCGAAGGGCACGCCCTTGCCGTCGACCGTCTGGTAGGCGGCCTGTTCCGCGCCCATCTTCGACCACAGCCGTTCGGATGCGAGCTGGGTCACTTCCTTCCCGGTCACGCGGGTGATGATCCAGCCGAGCATGTCGGAATTGATCGTCTTGTAGTGGAACTCGTCACCGTGGCGCCCTTCGGGCTGCACCTGCTGGAGGTATTCCCAATAGCCGTTCGGGCCCTTGTAGCCTTCGGGCTTGGGCAGCGGGCTGGCGGCGCGGGAATAGACCCAGATATCGGCATTGGGATCGGCGTAATTCTCCGAATATTTCACGCCGGTGGTCATATCCATGACCTCGCGCACGGTCGCCGTGGCGAAAGCGCTACCCTTGATTTCGGGAATGATGTCGATGACGCGCTTGGTTTCATCGAGCGTGCCCTCGGTCACGAGGATCTGGGCGAGAAGGCCGGTCAGCGACTTGGTCATCGACATGGCGGCGTGCTTGCCATCTTCGGTCAGGCAGCCCGAGTATTTCTCGTACACCACCCGGCCCTTGTGCATGATCAGCATGCCGTCGGTGTAATTGGCGCCGAGCGAATCCTTCCACGTCATCTGCCCGTCCGAATTCATCGGCGTGAATGTCAGTGCGTCGATCTCTTCCGCGTACTGCGTAAGTTCGTCGGGCGTCAGGTAGGACAGCGGAACCGGCGCGCCGAGCCCTCGGCTGATTTCTTCCGTCGGAAGGAATTCGCGCAGGTGGCAAACGCTCCACCGCAGGCGAGGGAAGCTGAAATAGACCGAATCGGGCTGGGTGATGATCTTGTCGGCAGGCGGCGGCGAACCGACCATCCAGCCGAGTACGCGCGGATCGGATTCCTCTGCCGAAAGGGGCGGCTGACCCTGCTGGGCCGATGCCGATGCCGAAAGGCCTGCAGCGACAGCAAGCGAAAGCCCCATCGCGGGGAGTCTGGAAATGAAACGCATGGAATTACTCCCTGTTCGAGGCCTCAATCGTCATCCGTGACAGCAGCGATCACGCCGATCACGGCCGCTCCGACGAGCACGCCCGTCAGGACATCCGCACCGTCATTGTCGGTCCGCTTGTAATACCGGCGAAGGTAATCGTTGCGGTTCCAGTAGCGTCCGTCACGCCACCAGCGACCGTTGCCGCGGTAGAACCGGTCGTAATAATCCTCGCGGATTTCGCGGCTCACTTCGCGCCGTGCTTCGCGGCGTTCGCGGGCGACTTCGCGATTGGCCTTGCGGTATTCGCGCTCGACGCATTCGCGGTCCTTGCAGCGCCTGATGCGTTCGTCCGCTTCCCGCCTCTCGCGATTGACCTCGCGGTTGGCTTCGCGGATTTCCCGGCGCACTTCCCAGCTCTGTGCCTGCACTTCGGACGGGATAGCCGTGAGAACGGTTACCGTGCCGAGCGCCATCAATATTTTGGCGTACATGGCTCAGCCCTCCTGTGCCGCGCCGCGGAATTTCGCCGCGCGCCGTTCGTACTGCTTGAGGACTTCGGCGCAGTTCTCGGTCTCGACGGCAACACTGGTGCCGTAACCGAAGGCGGAGGAGAACAGGAAGGCGCGGTCGACACCGAGCAGCCGGGCGATGGAGGCGTTCATGTCCAGCACGTCCCGCTCAAAAGCGACCTGCTGGCTTTCGGCGACGCACCCGCGCGAGAGACCGGCGATGTAGCCGAAATTCTTGAGGCCGTTATCGACCTGCTCTTCCTGGCTGAGCGTTTCGCCGGCATCGTCCTGCGCTACTGCAGGCGACAGGCCCATGGTGGCCATGGCAAGGGCGCCAGCGCCGAGAGATTTTCCAAGAAGCTTTTTCATCACTGTCTCTCCTCAATTCGAAAGCCGCTGTCCGGGTAAGGCGCGACTTCATTGGGCCCGACGGCCCGATCCGGTCACATATTGACGACGAGATTCACAAAGCCACCCGTCCACGCGGGTGCATCACCACCGAAGGCATTCTCGATCCCCTTGCCGGGAATGGAGATGCTGAACCCTCCGGTCAGGAAGGCATTGGGCGTCAGTACGCGGGTGTATTCGATGAAGAAATCGTCCGCGAGATGGTTGGCGGTGACGCCGGCAATCACGGCGCCCAAATCGTCGGTGATCTCGAGTCGGGTTGCCTGGCCGAACTGGATCGGGCTGCGCTGCTCGTTCACCCGGATGTGCGCGGCCCTCAGCGTCAGGAAGTCACGCGGGCTGGGCATGGTCTTGAGCGTCAGCTGGTGCGACTGCACGTTCGAGTTGATGAAGACGAGCGCCGCCTTCGAACCCGTGGCCCAGCTTGCGGGCGAGCCTTCGTAGTTGAGCGGGTCGAACCGCTCCAGTTCGGGCGTGTCGGGATCGTCGCCCGAGAAGGTCTGGTAGGAATAGAACAGGTCGGGGCGCCACGGCTTGTCGTTCCAGGCATGACCGATCTTGATGCGTCCACCCCACGCGTCGAGGCTGACGCGGTCGTTCCATTCATAGGCACCGTCGAGGCCGACATAGAAGCCGGGCAGCGCACCCTTGGCCGGGTGGAACATGCCGTAGAATGACAGCGCGTTGAGGCCCTCGCGCCCGCCGTCGAGGAATGCGGGCGGACCGTTGCCGCCCGGCGCTGCCTGCGGATACGGAGCGCCCGATTGCAGGACGTTGACGTAGCTGACGCCGGCGAAATCGGTCTTGTCGAAATCGTAGCGGATGTCGCCGCCGACGCTGTGCGTCTTGGTGTTGTTCGATGCGAGCTCGTTCGGGTCGATGAAGAATCCGGTCGCGGTAAGGCCCTGGTAGCGGAAGCGGCCGATGATGGTGCGCTCCCACGCCTTGCGCGGGCCAAGCTTGACGGCACCGCGTTCGAAACCGTTGGAAGCACCGTTGGAAATCAGCATGCCCGTGCCGAGCTTCAGTTCCTGCGCACCGGCCGACAGGTCGAACTGGCCGGTTTCGACCGAGCCCGTGCGGAAGCCGACATAGGCCTCTTCGATGGTTACGCGGCTGGTGTTCTGCTGGTCGAAGGCGTCAGTACCGAGCGTCGCCGAGGCGACCATGGAAAAGCCGCCGTAGAACTGGATGTCCGAGCTTGCGTCATGGGTGATCTCGACGCCCGGCTTCACATAGAATTCGAGCCATTGCGTGTCCGAATCGAAACCGGCCGAGGGAGCGAACTTGTCCGCCAGGTTCCAGTAGAGATTTTCTTCGGCGACGGCGTTTACGCCGCCTTCGAACGTATACTTGATCTGGGTCGGGCCTTGGTCGGCGGCGGGTTCGGCATCCTGCGCGAATGCGGGCGATCCGAAGGCGAGTGGCGAAACAGCGGCGGCCAGCAACACGAGGGGTCTGACGCGCATCGCGCGAAACCCACGAGCGGTAGAACTGTCACCTTCTGCATGCATACGCCAACCTCCCTGAAAGGAATGAATGGCGACCCGACTGGCCCTATGCGCCTCAAATGATGCGATTTACCAGCTACCAATTACCCAAAATGGGCACTAAACGCAATTTTCCTGTCGGGCGCTTTAATGGGGGTGGAATTGCCCAATATCGCCGAAGAACATTTTTCCCTCCTCTGGCCGCGCCATGTCGAAGGCATGATCGCCCTCTTGTCCGAGTTGAGGGATGCATTCGGCGGCGATCTCGATGCCGCACTCATCATGGCGGTCGTCGGTGCGGCCCTGCTGCCGGCTGACAGATTGCCCGTCTCGTTCAGCTATGCCGATCTGCTCGCGCGCAAGAACATCGATTTCCGCAAGCCCTTGAACACGCTCTCGATCGCGCAGGTCACCGGGATTCCTCGCGAGACCGTCAGGCGCAAGATCGCGAAGATGGAAGAGAAGAACTGGATTGCTCGCGACAGCAAGGGGCACTGGCAGATCGGATCGCGCGGGTCGGAGGATCTTCGGCCGATGACGGAACTGTCGCTCAAATACATCTCCAGCATTGCCGAGGGGCTGGATCTTGCGAGAAACGGAAAAGCCGACGCCTTGCGAATTATCTGAAAGCGGCGGGGCGCTCGCTATTCCATCACCTGCGCCAGCATCGCCTGCATCGAGGCGCGCTGTTCCGGGTTCTGTACGACCGCCAGCGATCGTTCGATCACCGATGGCGGATCGAGCCTGCGGGCCATGGTCTGCGCTTCCTCGGGCCTGCCCATCGCCGCAAGGCACAAGGTCAGGCCGAAAATGCCGGGACTGTGATCGGGAGCAAGATGCAGCGATTCCGATAGCACCATATGCGCTTCGTCCAGCCGTCCCAGCCCGACGAGGCACAGGCCCTTGCCCGAAAGCAGGCCGTAGCGCCGCGCGGAATGGGGATCGAGCCTCAGGGATTCCTCGAAATGCTCGATGCCTTCTTCCGGTCGACCGGCCGCAAGCGCAGTCCATCCGGCGTAGAGGCGGGTGAGGGCCGAGCCGGGATTTACCTCCAGCGCGCGGCCGATGAGGCGCTCCGCTGTCGGCAGGTCTTCGCCGAGCGCCACGAGCACCCCGGCGCCGTGCGCCAGCACATAGGTGTCCTCTCCCCGCAGGCGCAGGGCGAGGTCGAGGTAACGATGCGCCTTTTCGCGGTGCTCCTCGCCGTTCTCGTCCCACTGCGAATTGTAATAGACCGCATGGCTCATCGCCAGAATGACGGCGGCCCATGCGAATTTCGGGTCGAGGCGTAGCGCTTCCTCGGCGGCCTCGATCGCGACTTCCATGTCCTCGCGATCCCAGCTCATGGTGGCGGCGTTGGCCCGCAGGAAGAGCTCGTAGGCGCCGGGGGAACTGGTCGGCCGCTCCACCGCGCGGCGGGTTTCGAGCGCCTCGATCGTCGCGTCGATCGCGCTGGCGACCGAATTGGCGATGCGGTCCTGTAGTTCGAAGACATCTTCGAGCTCGTCGTCGAAACGGCCGGCCCAGACCTGCGCCCCGCCTTCGCCGTCGATCAGCGACACTGCAATGCGAACTCGTCCGCTGGCCCTGCGCACGCTGCCTACGAGCAGGTAGCGCACCCCCAGTTCGAGCGCTATTTCCGGCAGGGGCAACGTGCTGTCGCGGTAGACCCTGCTGGTCGAAGCTCCGAGAACGAAAAGGACATTGAACCGCGAGAGGACGGTGGCGATTTCCTCGACGATGCCGTCGGCGAAATACTCGTCGCTTTCCTGCGGCGAAAGATCCTTGAAGGGCAGGACGGCGATGCTCGGAATGGTTGCCTTCTGGGTGCCCATGGCAGGCCGGGGTGAGGCCTTGGGCACCGGCTCGCCGGCTTCGGCCAGTTCCTCGATCGTTGCCAGCAGGCGGTGCCAGGCAGGGCTTTCCTTGCCGTCCCACCCGCTCATGTCGAGGCAGTGGATCTGGTTGAAGGGGAGAGGCGGCTGCGCTCCGTCGAGCGTGACCTGGACCAGCTTGCCATCCTGCCGGGCCGTATCGGCTTCCGCCCGCACCCATTGCGACCGCGCGGCTGCCGATGACCAGAGGGCCACGACCGCTTCTGCATCGCGCAGGCGTTCCTCGATCACCTCGGCATAGGCACGGTGTGCGGGAAGCTGGTCGTCGCGCCAGACCTTGTAGCCGTGGAGGCGCAGCATCTCCGCCAGCAAGCGCGCCTTGCGCTCGTCCGCCCGGGCATAGGAAATGAAGATCCCGCTCATGGAATGCCGACCTATAACGCCTCCCTGTTTCGACCAAGCCCTTTGTTCCCCGCACGGGACACGGCGGTCAACCGCAGATTGACTGGCGCCAAACCTGCTGACAGACTTTGCTTCATGGGGGATACGGCAACACTACCGCAGCACGACCCTGATCGGCAGAAACGCTCTGCCGACCTTGCTGTCGCGCAGGCTCGCTATGCGATATCCTACGATATCGTGCCCGGAATTCCGATGGTGGCGCAGGTGCCGGAGGAGGCGACGCCGAGCAAGGAATGGACGCTCCGCACGCTCTTGCCGCTCAAGAACATCCTCGCCAATGTGGTGGCAAACCGCTGCATCGAGGAAGAGCACGATGTCGAGAACGCCTTCGAGAAACAGGTCGCCAAGGGCCTGAGTTTCACCAACCTGATCAAGGGTTTCGGGGCAGGGATCGAAAAGGTGGGCGAGTTGCTCGACCACCTCGGCGAAGACGCCAGCCATTCGCTGATGAAGAAGGTTCTGCGCGGCCAGCACATTACCGGACATCACGATGCCACTGCCAGCAGCCCCTGGATGTCACCCCTGACGCCGCATGGGCGCCCTAAGTCCATCCAGTGCTATGACGACCTCTATCGCGAGGTCGCCCGCCCGCCTGTCATGGAAAAGTGGCAGGATGACGGCTGGTTTGCGCAGATGCGAGTCGCCGGACAGAACCCGATGCTGATCAAGGGCGTCGACGACTTGCCCGCCAAGTTTCCGGTCACCGAGGACCATTACGCCGTGAATGCCGAGGCCGGTGACACGCTGGCTGCGGCCCTGAAGGACGGTCGCCTCTTCCTGCTCGACTACGAGCTGATCGGCGATACGGTCGAGGACAATACGAACCCCATCCTCGGGGAGCGCAAGTACACACCCGCTCCGATTGCCCTGTTCGCCGTGCCGCCAACCGGCGGGTCCCTGCGCCCTGTCGCGATACAGGTAGGGCAGGATCCGGCAAATTTCTCGATTTCCACCCCCGCCGACGGTTGGGCGTGGCAGAAGGCGAAGACCGCAGTGCAGGTCGCCGATGCGAACTATCACGAGCTGGTCTGCCATCTTGGCCAGACGCATCTCATCATGGAGGCGGCGGCGCTGGCGACGAAGCGCAACTTGTCTGAGCGGCACCCGCTCTACAAGCTGCTGATGCCGCATTTCGAAGGCACGCTGGCGATCAACAATTCGGCCGCCCATTCCATGCTGGCGCCGGGCGGCGTGATCGACCTGTCCTTCGGCGGCACGCTGGAAAGCATGATCCGGCTCGCCGGGCGGGCCGTGTCGGAATACGACTTCCATGCCGCCATGCCGCCGGCCGATTTCGCGCGGCGCAAGATCGGTCCGGAAGGGCGGCTCGTCGACTACCCCTATCGTGACGATGCCCTGCGCCTGTGGGATGCCATCGGCGACTGGGCGCGGTCCTATGTCGATTATTACTATCGCAGCGATGCGGACGTCGCTGCCGACGACGAACTCGGGGCCTGG
Organism: Qipengyuania gaetbuli; assembly: GCF_020171365.1. NCBI lineage: Bacteria > Pseudomonadati > Pseudomonadota > Alphaproteobacteria > Sphingomonadales > Erythrobacteraceae > Qipengyuania > Qipengyuania gaetbuli. Next base: position 1,770,821 of record NZ_JAIUZO010000002.1, read on the forward strand.
TCGAAGACGCTTTCGTCGCCTCTGTCGGAAGGCGGGATCGGGGGTTTCACGCCGATCACCAACCGCGCCGACCTGCGCAAGGCGCTGGCCATGATCATGTTCACCGCCAGCGCGCAGCACGCGGCAGTCAATTTCACCCAGTGGGCGGACATGTCCTATTCACCCGCGCTTGCCGGAGCGCTGTGGGCGGAATGGAAGGAGGGGGACGCGACCGAGCAGGACTGGCTCGATCTCCTGCCCCCGCTCCAGTTCGGGGAGTTGCAGGCCGAGTTCCTCTCGCTTCTCGGCGGCGTCCACCACACCCATCTGGGCGAATACAAGTCCAACAGCTTCCCCTATTCCGACATGATCACCGAACCGGAGATCGTCGAGGGTGCTCTCGCCGTGTTCCAGGCGCGCCTGAAGGAAATCGAGATACAGATCGCCCGTGAAAACCGTGACCTCGTCACGCGCTCCGCACCCTATGTCTACCTCCTTCCGTCCAAGGTCCCGGCGAGCATCAACATATGACGGGCAAGGGTGGAGGACATCAGCCGTCGATCGACGACCTTCCCTCTCCCAAGGGCCTGCCGATACTCGGCGATATGCTCGATTTCGTGGACGGCCAGTTGCCGTGGGACGTAATGCTTCATTACGCGCGCGACGTGGGAGCCTTGTCCCGGGTCGACCTGCCGGGGGCAGACATCGTGCTGGTGAGCGATCCGGAAGCGATCACCCAGATCATGGTCACGGACACGGCCGACTTCTACAAGAAGACGCCCACCGCCGCGCTGCGCCCGGTTTCGACTGACGAAGGCGACGTTTTCACCCAGCCGGGCGGCAAGGTCTGGGCGGAACGCATGGCGTCCAATCCCATGGTGCTCGCCCTGCGCGATGGCTGGCTCGACACCGCCCTGCCGCGGATGCACGAGCAGCTCAGGAAGCGCGTTTCGGGCTTCGTCGGGAAGAGTTTCGAGCACACCTACGACACGCTTCTGCACATGGCGTTCGATGCGTTTTCGGTGATGCTCTATGGCGAGGAATTCGGGGAAAGCACTTTCCGCGACTGGGTCATCGTTGCCAGCGAACTCGACCGGCGGATGAAGAGCAAGATGCCCTTTCTCTTCGATACACTTCCCGAGGAAGCGCAGGCGGCGCAGGATCGCAACCATGCGGCCTTTGTCGGTGCGGTGCGCAAGGCGCGGGCCGAGACCAACCCTGCGGGCACCGATCTCCTGCGGCACGCGATCAGGTCGGGCTGCGACCACGATGACGACCTGCTCGCGACCGAACTGGCCAACATGTATTACGGCGGCATCGTTTCCAGTTCGAGTGCGGTAACCTGCACCCTCTATCTCCTCGGCAAGTCCGACACGGAGATGGAGCGTGTGTGCAATGCACTCGCCAAACTCGGGCCCGATGCCGCGCACGCCCAGATCAGGGCCTGCGAGGAATTGCAGGCCGCGATGCTCGAGACCTTGCGCCTCTTGCCGCCCGTTTCGCTCTGGACGCGCAATGTCCGGACGGATGCCGACGTGGTGGTCGCAGGATACCGAATGCCCGCGGATACCAGCCTGCTCATCGGCAATCGCCACGCCCATACCCATGCCGATCATTGGGAGGATGCCGAACACTACAGGCCGGGCCGCTGGACCGCTGAAAGGCGGGCGAGCGATCCGCTCGGCAGCGACTATTTCTTCCCCTTCGGCAGGGGCGAGCGGACCTGCCTCGCGCAGGACGTGGGCCTTGCCTATATCCAGCTCGCGGTGGGAACCGCGCTGATGCACAGTGACCCCAACGTCGGGCTGGGCGAGAAACTGGACCAGGATTTCTGGTTCGGCTGCATGGTGCCGAAGGACCTGAGTTCCAACTTCGACCGCAAGCGGACCCCGGTAGATGGCGCTCGCTGAGCGGAGCGCCGATATCCGAGCGGAGGCAGACCTCCGGGCGACTTCGCGGCAGGCCGGTGACCTGAGGTCGATCCTTTTCCTGACACCCGTCAGCACCGCGGTCTGGCTCGGCATGATCGCCGTTGCGGGTGCAATCTGCCTTGTTGCAGGGCTCTCGTGGTGGTGGATGCCCGTCCTTGCTTATGCGGTGCTGGCCTTGCACGAGCTGCTGGCCTTTACGGTGTTCCACCGCGGGCTGTTCCCTTCGTCCGAACGCGTCGCGCGGGTCTATCAGTGGTTCACGATCTTCCTCGGCGATCGCGCGGATCTCGAAGCTCGCGGAGACCTTACCGAGGGCCTTTTCGACGGCGATTTCGACAAGAGCATCGAGCAGGCGACCCGCGACAAGTATCGCCGGATCGTCGAACTGCTTGGCCTCAAACCGGGCATGCGCGTGCTCGACGTGGGATGCGGCCTGGGCGACTTTCTCGCCTATCTGAAATCGGTCGGCATCGACGGGACGGGCCTCACCCTTTCACCCGACCAGCAACGGATTGTCGAGGCGCGTGGGATCGAGGCGCATGTGCTCGATTTCCGCAAACCCCTGCCGGCAAAGCTGGCGGGCAGGTTCGATGCGGTCACGCTGATCGGCTCGCTCGAACATTTCTGCACATCCTACCAGATGCGCGATCGGCGCGGCACCGACGAGGTCTATGCCAATGTCTTCCGTTCGGCGTCGGAGGCGCTCAAACCCGACACGGGATCGGGCAAGGTCTTTTCCGCGACGCTACACAGTTCGGCTTCGGGCGGATGGACGGCCTCGGACTGGCTCCATGCCTATTCGTTCCATGCCCATTATTCCGGGCTCTATCCGCGGATCGGCGATTTCGACCGGCTCTGCGTACCTTGGTTCGAGGTGGAGCACCTGCAGGACACGACGGTCGACTACCAGTACAGCTCGATCGCCTCGAGCAGGCACTTCGGCAACTTCACCGTCCGCTGGACAGCACGCAAGGCCGTTGCCGCGCTGCTGTTACTCGTCGTGAACCCGTTCGCGCCCTGGTCGTGGATCTACCACCTGCGCCGGTCGTGGATGTGGCAGTTCGGCGGGATGGATCTGGAGCCGAGGAAGGCGCGGCCTGCGCACGCGCTCTGGTATGTTCACGCGCGCCGGGAAACCGCCCGGCCCTAGCTGGCCAGCGCTTCTAGTCCCGCGCGGTCGATAATCCGCACGTCCCTGCGCGAAGGCAGGTCGATCAGGCCTTCCTTGCGCAGCTTAGTGAACTGGCGGCTGACCGTCTCGATCGTGAGACCAAGGACGTCGGCGATTTGCTGGCGGGTAAGCGGCAGCTCCATAACCTCGTTGCTTCCCTCCGTCGGTGCGCAGGTTGCAGGCACCAGCCGGTCGGCCATGTCGAGCAGGAATGTAGCCATCTTCTGCTCTGCATTCATCCGCCCGAGCAGCAGCATCCAGCGACGCGTGCGGTCCAGTTCGGACAAGGTGCGTTCGAGGAGCTTGTGTTCGAGCCGTGGATGTTCGCGGGCGAAATGGTCGAAGTCCGAGCGCTGGAAGGTGCATACGAGCGCAGGGGTCAGGGCCTCGACGCCGTAAGGCGTGGTCTCGCCGAATGGCCGGCCGAGGAAGTCGGACGGATAGGCGATGCCGAGAATCTGTTCCTTGCCTTCGCTCGTCTGGGTCGAAAGCTTCAGCAGCCCTTCGATCACGTTGGCCACGACGACGGCGTCGTCGCCTTCCCAGAGCACCTGCTCGCCTGCTTCGACCCAGCGACGCCGCCCGATCTTGTTCAGGACGTTGATCTCATCGTCATGCAGGTCGCCGCAGATCGCGCGGTTGCGCACCGTGCAGGACTGGCAGAAGTTCGTGAGGGCTTCGGGCATCGACATTTCCACCAAGCAGATACCCATGGCGGCATGGTCTGCCAAGCGCGCTTGCGCCTTTTGTCCAGACAAGCAGTGAAATGGCGGAGACGGAGTCCGATCTGATTTTGATCTAACATCTTGATATCAAGAAACTATAGATGTCGCGAAATGAACCAGACCCACACCTAGACCCACACTTTCGAATGGATGCAAGCGAACTCCTGCGCCAGAAAAACTTAGGGCTACTTGGGGCCCAGCGCCAGAGTATCGCGATTGGTGCAAGGCATCCAAATGGCTGCATCCAGTCGGATATCTGATTCACCCCTGACGTTGGGCCGCGTCACTATGCCTTCGAAGCCCGATAGCGGGCGTCGATCACTTCACAATCCAGGTTTGCCATGAACGCGTCGATGATGTGCATAGCTGCTGTGCCGAAGTTCATGTGATAGGAGAGGAGAGGTCGTTCATAGCTAGCGCAATCAGCGGCGTTCCCGTCATCGCGCCATGCATGTGATCCTATGTCGAGTAATTGTGGAGCGATCGCGTGTGTGCGTTTATGGTCAGCACGCACCAGCCAGCGCCGCTCCCGCGCCACCAACCGCCGCCGGTCCCATAGCCTCGCGTCTGGTTAGATTGCTCATCATGGCAGACTCCCCACTTCACTCAATCAACAGCAGAATGGGCCAATCTAATAATTTAAAGAATAACTCGTATCTGTGTCATTGTCTCGGATCAAAACAAATGCGATCCCGTCTCAATTCTCAAGGAAATCAACCTTCCCGCTGTCGAGATGATAGAAGGCACCGACCACTTTGAGTGAGCCCTGGCGTTGCGGTGCTAGTAAGGCCGGTGAAGCTTCCTCTCGCAGCTCTCTGACCACGCGCCGGACATTGCTGATCGCGGCGGCGTCGACGATGTGATCTGCCCAGGGATCTGTCTCAAGCACGGCTGGGAGCAGCGATTGCAAAACCTTGGAAATGTTTCCTGAGAAGGTGGCCTTACCCCGCGCGAGGGACACCGCGGCGTTGATTGCGCCGCAGGCTTCGTGCCCCATCACCACGATGAGCGGCACCTTGAGGTTCGTGACCGCGAATTCGAGGCTACCGAGTGCCGTCGTGCACAGCGTGTTGCCTGCGTTGCGGATAATGAAAAGCTCGCCAAGCCCACGTTCAAAGAGAAGCTCTGGCGGAACGCGCGAATCGGAGCAGCTCAGATAGGCCGCGAAGGGGCGCTGCGCCGCCGCAAGCTCGAGCCGCCGCATGCGATCCATGGTCGGCTCATAAGTCGTATCGTCGAGAAAACGCCGATTGCCTTCTTTCAAAAGTTCAAGAGCTTGATCGGGTGTAAGTTGAGGTACCTCTTCCACTTGGTCTCATCATCCTTCGGTTCTCGCTGACGGCTCTTGAGCCATCCCGTTCAGAGTATTCCGTGGGCGCCGGCCATTGCACCAAGCGTCGTCAACAGGGCGGCAATGGAAAGGGCCTGATGCACCCGAACCATCAAGCGAAAATCGCGTTCGGGTGTTTGCGAGTGCGCCATCCGTCGGTGCAAAAACAGCGGTTCGGCAATGAACAGCATCACAAAGAACGCCAGCCACAGGGCAAGCATCGCATGCATCCACCAGTAACCCTGCTCGGCAAAACGCCCCCACATGTCGCCGCGCCACGTCATCCAGAACCCGGAGGCGCCAGCCAGCAGAACCCACGCCTTGGCATGTGCGGAAAAGCCCTGCTCTATGCGGTGAAAGGCCTGCAACCGGTTCTCAGGCGCTTCGGTCTTCCGTATGGCCGGCATCACCACGAATGTGACGAACCAGACGCCGCCGATCCAGCCGACAATGGAGACGACATGCAGCACGCGAGCAATGGTGAAGTCGTCGAAGATCATGGTCTTGCCTTCTAGCTGTTATCGCCTGCACAACTTTGATCAGCATCAAATACATCTCGGCTTGCGAGTCTATTCGGGCGATATGAAAACACACCTTCTCAGCCTTACGGCTGCTTCGCTGGCGATACTTTCGCCGACCGCCGCCTTCGCAGATGACGGCAATGACCTGCCGATCGACCCCTATCTGGATTTGAGGTACCGGCTCGAAGTAGTCGATCAGGCGAATCTGCCGCAAGATGCCACCGCTTCGACACTCAGGATCAGGGGCGGGGTCGAGACCGACGAGTGGAACGGTTTCAGCGCGCTGGTCGAAGGCGAGGCCGTGGTCCGGATCGGGCCAGAGGATTTTAATGACACCACCAACGGGTTGGTCCAGTTCCCCGTCGTCGCCGATTCGTCCGACGTGTTGCTCAACCGCGCCTTCGTGCGATGGCGCCCTGATCCGGCGATCGAAGCGGTCGCCGGGCGGCAAAAGGTCAACCTCGACAATCAGCGCTGGATCGGTTCGGTCGACTGGCGCCAGAACGACCAGACATTCGACCTTGCACAGCTATCGGTGAAGCCCGTCGAAGGGGCATCGATCCAGTACTTCCATGCATGGCGGGTCAACCGGATCTTTGGGCCGGATTCCCCCAACGGAATCTGGCGGGACAACGATATCCATGCCCTCAACGCCAGCTACGCCATTCCGTCAGTGGGTACGGTTTCTGCCTATGGCTATTTCCTCGATATCCCCGATGCGCCCGCGGCCAGTTCGCAAACACTGGGTTTGCGCCTTGCGGGCTCGCAGCCGGTGAGCGGCAGTACGAAACTCCTCTACACTGCGGAATACGCGAACCAGCGCGATCTGGGGCCGAATCCGGGCAATTTTTCGCTCGACTACCTGCTGCTCGAGCCGGGGGTTTCGACCGGGGGTTTCACTGCCAAGGTCGGCTTTGAGCGTCTGGAAGGCAACGGATCGACCGGGCTGCAGACTCCATTGGCGACCTTGCACGCTTTCAACGGCTGGGCCGACAAGTTCCTCGCCACCCCACCAGACGGGCTGCGCGATTTCTATGGCGACGTGAGCTATCGTTTCGGCGACGGATCGCCTCTCAAGGGGTTGCTATTGCGCGGTATCGTGCACGATTTCGACGCTACCGAGACGGACCTTGCTTACGGACGGGAAGTGAACCTGCTTGCGGTATTTCCGATAAGGAAGAACCTTACCGTTCTGGCGAAGTTTGCGCATTACGAAGCGGAAGGGTTCAGTGTCGATACCACAAAAGGATGGCTGCAAGTCCAGGTCAGTTTCTAGCGCAGGTCAGGCGGAACCGGATCGGGCCGGGAATAGCGCTCAAGGCTTTCGCGGTCCTCGATCCTCACCTTTGAGCCATCAAGCGAGACGCCGTGTTTCCTGAGCGTACCGAAAGCACGGGAGAGGTTTTCGGGCGTCATGCCGAGCAGCGAGGCGAGCAGTCGCTTTTCACCCTTGAGCTCGAACTCCCACTGCCCGCCTTTCCGGGCGGATTTTTCAAGCAAGTGATTGCCTAACCGTTCGGCCGACTGTCGCACCTTCATATCCGTTAGCGCGCGGACAAGATCGCGATAGCCATGTGCGAGCTCGTGCATGGTCGCCTGCATCAAGGCAGCATCATGCCGAATGGATTCGCGCAAACCGGATGCAGGAACGAGCAGGATGCGCGATGATGCGAGCGTGCGTGCCGACATCAGATAGGGTGTATCGGTCACGACGGCGGCGAGAATAAAGCTTTCGACGGGTTCCACGATCCGCATGGTCGTATCGCGCCCGGCGCCCTCCACAAACAGTTCCACCAGCCCATCGACAAGCACATGCAGGAAGTCCGCATCCTGCCCTTTCTCGAACAGCGTAAGCTGGGGAGGAAATACCTGGAGATAGGCCCCCGCAAGGATCGTATCGCGCTGCGCTTCGGCCATGTCCCGAAACAGCGGAAGCCGTGCGATTTCAGGCTTCTCTCCGATTCGCATGATTGTCGCAGCTCCAGCTCGATGAATTCGCCAAGTTAGCCTTCAGATTGATAATTATCAAGAAGGTGCATGATCCATTTCGGTGACTCCATTGCGCCTCGTCATGCCGAGAGGAGATTGCCCGGGCCTCGTATTCCAATTTGATCCTCGTCAAAGAGCCTCGATGAGCCTCCCGTAATTGAGGTCCTGTCCGAAATACCAGATCAGGAACCATATCATGCCAGGACAGGAAATCGCGACCAGCAGCGAACAGAATCGGGCTCTAGGACTGAGCACATTCGCGTTCACGATCTGCTTCGCTGTCTGGACGATCTTCGCGATCGTCGGGATCGAAATCAAGGCCGAGCTGGGCCTCAGCGATACCCAGTTCGGACTGCTAGTCGGAACCCCGATTCTGACGGGGTCGTTGACCCGCCTGTTCCTCGGTATCTGGACTGACCAATATGGTGGTCGCATCGTCTTCCCGATCACCATGCTCGCCTCGGCGGCATCGACATTCCTGCTTTCCTACACGGACAGCTATCTCATGATGCTGCTGGCGGCGTTGGGTCTTGGCTTGGCGGGTGGCGGCTTCGCCGTAGGCGTCGCCTATGTTTCCAAGTTCTACCCGCTTGAAAAGCAGGGCTCGGCTCTCGGTTTCTTCGGCATGGGCAATGTCGGTGCGGCGGTGACCAAGTTTCTGGCGCCGTGGGTTATGGTGGCGATCGGCTGGCAGGGCGTGGCCCAGGTCTGGGCGGGAGCCTTGGCGATCGTAGCCGTCCTGTTCTACCTTTTTGCCAAGGACGATCCCGAGTTCGCGGCCCGCAAGACTAGCGGGGTGAAGGCAAAAGGCTTGCTCGAACAGCTCGAACCGCTCCGTAATGAGCAGGTGTGGCGTTTCTCGCTCTATTACTTCTTCGTCTTCGGAGCCTTCGTGGCGCTCGCGCTCTGGCTGCCCAATTACATGGTGGGACTCTACGGCATCGACGTGAAGCTGGCGGGTATGCTCGCTGCGACCTTCTCGCTCTCGGCCAGTGTGTTCCGCGCCTATGGAGGCGTGCTCTCGGATAAGTATGGCGCGCGCAAGATCATGTACGCCACCTTCGGCGTCTCGCTGATCTGCCTCTTCATGCTGTCCTATCCCGCGACCGATTACGTCATCCACGGGATCGAAGGCGACATCACGTTCTCGACCTCGATGAACTTGGTGCCTTTTGTCATCACTGTATTCGTGCTGGGCTTCTTCATGTCGCTCGGCAAGGCGGCGGTCTACAAGCACATTCCGGTCTACTATCCGGGCCACGTTGGATCGGTGGGCGGTCTCGTGGGCCTCGTCGGTGGGCTCGGCGGCTTTATTTTGCCGATCGTGTTCGGCGCGGTCAGTGACCTGACCGGCATCTGGACCAGCTGTTTCATGGTCCTGTTCGCCCTGGTCGGCATTGCGCTCGCATGGATGCATATCGCTATCCGGCAGATGGAACAGAAGGCCAGCGGCATCGATATGCGCTCGCTTCCCGAATTCCCTGAAATGGCCGAGCTGCACGATGAGGAAAAGCAGGCCGTTGCTACGCCCAGCAAGGTGCTGACCGAGTGGAAGCCAGAGGATCCCGGTTTCTGGGAGCAAACGGGCGAGAAGATTGCTCGCCGCAATCTCTACATCTCGATCCCGGCGCTGCTGCTGGCGTTCTCGGTCTGGATGGTGTGGTCGATGGTGGTCGCGAAGCTGCCCTCGATAGGCTTCGACTACACCACCGATCAGCTGTTTTGGCTGGCGGCATTGCCGGGCCTTTCGGGCGCGACCTTGCGGATCTTCTACAGCTTTGTCGTTCCGATATTCGGCGGGCGCCTGTGGACCACGATGTCGACCGCGTCGCTGCTGATCCCGGCATTCGGGATAGGCTATGCGGTCCAGAACCCGGATACGCCCTATGTCATCTTCCTGACTCTGGCGCTGCTGTGCGGCTTTGGTGGCGGCAACTTCGCCTCCTCCATGTCCAACATAAGCTTCTTCTTCCCGAAGGCGCAGAAGGGCAATGCGCTCGCGCTTAACGCCGGACTCGGAAACCTGGGAGTTTCGGTGATGCAGTTCCTCGTTCCGTTGGTGATTGTCGCCAGCGTGTTCGGCGCGCTGGGCGGGGAGCCTCAGCAAACTGCCGAAGGCGGTCAGCTGTGGCTGCAGAATGCCGGCTTCATCTGGGTGCCGTTCATCATGGTGTCCACGCTGCTGGCATGGTTCGGGATGAATGACATCGCCGATGCAAAAGCCAGCTTCTCCGAACAGTCGGTGATCTTCCAGCGCAAGCACAACTGGCTGATGTGCTGGCTCTACACCGGCACATTCGGCAGCTTCATCGGTTTCTCCGCTGGCCTGCCGTTGCTCGCCAAGCACCAGTTCCCCGATGTGGATGTGCTGCAGTTCGTCTTCCTCGGGCCGCTTGTGGGGGCGCTCAGCCGTGCTGCGACGGGATGGGTGTCGGACAAGTGGGGCGGGGCTCGGGTAACCTTCTGGGTCTTTGTACTCATGATGCTGGGCGTGCTCGGGGTGGTGTACTTCCTCGAAGCGGCCAACTGGTGGGGCTTCCTTGGCGCTTTCATCTTCATGTTCTTCATGACCGGTGTTGGCAATGCATCGACCTTCCAGATGATCCCCAACATCATGCGCCAGGAAGTCCCGCGCCTGATGCCGGAACTCGATGCAACGGCCCGGGTTCGCCAGGCAGAGAAGGAATCCGCTGCGATCGTTGGCTTCACTTCGGCCATTGCCGCTTACGGGGCCTTCTTCATTCCGAAGAGCTTCGGTAGCGCGATTGCCGCCACCGGTTCGCCAATGGCGGCGCTGTGGGGCTTCTTCATCTTCTATTCCAGCTGTGCGGCATTGACCTGGTGGGCCTACACCCGCCGCGGCGGCCTGCTGCACGACATCGAGCGCGGCCGGGCACCAGCCCCGGTTGAAACACTCGCTCAGATCAAGGGAGCAACCGCATGAGCCATCTTCTCGACCGCCTGACCTTCTTCAAACAGGCCAAGCAGCCGTTTTCGAAAGGCCACGGCATCACAACCAACCAGAACCGAGACTGGGAGGACAGCTATCGCAAGCGTTGGCAGCACGACAAAATCGTGCGGTCGACCCACGGGGTGAACTGCACCGGCTCGTGCAGTTGGAAGATTTACGTTAAGGGCGGGATCATCACGTGGGAAACACAGCAGACCGACTATCCGCGTACGCGGCCCGATCTGCCGAACCACGAGCCTCGTGGGTGCCCGCGCGGTGCAAGTTACAGTTGGTACATCTATTCGGCCCAGCGGCTGAAGTATCCGATGATCCGCTCGCGGCTTGTCAAGCTGTGGCGCGAAGCGCGTACGGTGCGGACTCCCGTCGCGGCATGGGCTTCGATCGTCGAGGATCCGGCCAAGCGCAAAACCTACACCGCAATACGTGGTCACGGCGGTTTCGTGCGTTCGACGTGGGATGAGGTCAACGAGATCATCGCCGCGGCCAATGCCTACACCGCCAAGACCTACGGCCCCGACCGGGTGATCGGCTTCTCGCCGATCCCGGCGATGTCGATGGTGAGTTATGCGGCTGGCTCGCGCTACCTTTCGCTGCTCGGCGGCACCTGCATGTCATTCTACGACTGGTACTGCGATCTGCCACCCGCCAGCCCTCAGACCTGGGGTGAGCAGACCGACGTTCCGGAAAGCGCCGACTGGTACAATGCCGGCTTCCTGATGATGTGGGGCTCCAACGTGCCGCAAACGCGCACGCCCGACGCGCACTTCATGACCGAGGCACGCTATCGCGGGACCAAGGTTGCCGTGGTCAGCCCTGACTATGCCGAGGCGACCAAATTCGCCGACCTGTGGCTCAATCCCAAGCAGGGCACAGACGCGGCGCTGGCGATGGCAATGGGGCATGTCATCCTGCGCGAATATCACCTCGACCGTCAGGCAGAGTATTTCGAGGATTACTGCCGCAAGTATTCCGACATGCCGATGCTTGTGCGTTTGGTCGAAAAAGACGGTGCATACGTGCCCGAACGGCTCTTGCGGGCTGCGGATTTCCTCGAGGATCTTGGGGAAGACAACAATCCCGATTGGAAAACCGTCGCCATTGACGACACCACAGAAGAAGTCGTGGTGCCCAGCGGTTCCGCTGGCTTCCGTTGGGGCGAAGAGGGCAAGTGGAACCTGGAGGAAAAAGATGGGCGTGGCAACGACACTGCCCTTCGCATGACCAACATCCTCGAAGGTCAGCACGACGAGGTGGTCGAGGTCTCCTTCCCCTATTTCGGCAATCGCGAACACGATCATTTCGAAGGCACTGATCACCCCAGCGTGCTTAATCGTCGGGTGCCGGTGCGCCAGGTCCAGCTCAAGGAAGGCAAGGCCTTCGTTGCTACGGTGTTCGACCTGTTCTGCGCCAATTACGGCCTCGACCGTGGTCTGGGCGGCGAACATGTTGCACGCGACTACGCCGAGATGGTCCCCTACACCCCTGCTTGGGCTGAGAAAATCACCGGGGTACCGGCTGAACAGATCATTACGATTGCCCGCGAATTCGCCAGCAATGCCGAAGTGACCAAGGGTAAGTCGATGGTCATTGTCGGGGCCGGCCTGAACCACTGGTACCACATGGACATGAATTATCGGGGCATCATCAACATGTTGGTGATGTGCGGCTGTGTCGGCCAGTCGGGCGGTGGCTGGTCGCACTACGTCGGCCAGGAAAAGCTCCGGCCCCAGACCGGGTGGCTCCCGCTGGCCTTTGCGCTCGACTGGAACCGGCCGCCGCGGCAGATGAATTCGACGAGCTTCTTCTACGCGCATACCGACCAATGGCGCTACGAAACGCTTGGCGTGGACGAAATCCTCTCGCCGACCGCGCCGGAGGGCGAATGGGACGCGAGCCTGATCGATTACAACGCCCGCGCTGAGCGCATGGGGTGGCTGCCAAGCGCGCCGCAGCTCAAGACCAATCCGCTCGAAGTGGGCAAGGCCGCCAAGGCATCGGGCAAGGACGCCAAGGACTATGTGGCGGAGCAGCTCAAGTCGGGTGAGCTGGAAATGTCCTGCTTCGATCCGGACGATCCAGCCAACTGGCCGCGCAACATGTTCGTGTGGCGCTCCAACCTGCTCGGCTCTTCGGGCAAGGGCCACGAATATTTCCTCAAGCACCTGCTCGGTACCGCGCATGGCGTGCAAGGCAAGGACTTGGGAGAGATCGGTGGCCAGAAGCCGAAGGAAGTAAAGTGGCACGATGATGCACCGCAAGGAAAGCTCGACCTGCTCGTCACGCTCGACTTCCGCATGTCGACCACCTGTGTCTATTCGGACATCGTCCTGCCGACTGCGAGTTGGTATGAGAAGGACGATCTCAACACGTCCGACATGCACCCCTTCATCCACCCGCTATCGGCAGCGGTTGACCCCGTTTGGGAATCGCGCAGCGACTGGGACATCTACAAGGGGATCGCAAAGAAGTTCTCCGAAGTTGCCCCCGAGGTTCTAGGCGTCGAACAAGACGTGGTCTTGAGCCCGATCCAGCATGACAGCCCTAACGAGATCGCCCAGCCCTTCGAGGTCGAAGACTGGGGCCAGGGACAAGTCGAACCTGTCCCTGGCAAGACGATGGCAACCGTTGCTCTCGTCGAGCGCGATTACCCCGCGCTTTATGAACGGTTCTGCTCGCTCGGTCCCCTCATGGACAAGCTCGGCAATGGCGGAAAAGGCATTGCCTGGAATACCGAGAGGGAGGTGGAAAATTTGCGGAAGCTCAATGGTACCACCAAGCTCAATGGCTCGGATAAAGGCGCGCCGAGGATCGAGAGCGCGATCGATGCCGCCGAGGTCATCCTGATGCTCGCGCCGGAAACCAATGGCGAGGTTGCGGTCAAGGCGTGGGGTGACCTGTCGAAAAAGACGGGTCGCGACCACAAGCATCTTGCACTGCCGAAGGAAGAGGAGAAGATCCGCTTTCGCGACATTCAGGCGCAACCGAGGAAGATCATTTCCTCTCCGACCTGGTCGGGGCTGGAAAGCGAGCATGTATGCTACAACGCCGGCTATACCAATGTGCACGAATTGATCCCTTGGCGGACGCTGACCGGGAGGCAGCAGCTCTATCAGGATCACAAGTGGATGCGCGCCTTTGGCGAAGGGTTCTGCGTTTATCGCCCGCCGATCGATACCAAGGCCGTGCAGCCTATGCTGGATGAGGCCAAGGACGCTCCGCATGTGATCCTGAACTTCATTACGCCGCACCAGAAATGGGGCATCCACTCGACCTACACTGACAATTTGCTGATGCTCACCCTGTCTCGTGGCGGGCCGATCGTCTGGATGAGCGAGGTTGATGCTGCGAAGGCGGGTCTCGTCGACAATGACTGGGTCGAAACCTTCAACGCCAACGGAGCGCTTGTCGCCCGCGTAGTGGTGTCTCAGCGCATGAAGGAAGGCACGCTCTTCATGTACCATGCGCAAGAGAAGATCACGAACGTCCCCGGATCGCCGCTGACCGGCCAGCGCGGCGGCATTCATAATTCGGTGACCCGCGCGGTGCTCAAGCCAACCCACATGATCGGTGGCTACGTTCAGCAGAGTTATGGCTTCAACTACTACGGCACGGTCGGGTCGAACCGCGACGAATACGTGATCGTCCGTAAGCTTCAGAAGGTCGACTGGCTCGAAGAAGCGCTTCCTGAAGGGGAGACCGCAGCATGAAGATTCGCGCACAGATCGGCAAAGTTCTCAATCTCGACAAGTGCATCGGCTGCCATACATGCTCGGTCACCTGCAAGAACGTGTGGACCAGCCGCGAAGGCATGGAATATGCCTGGTTCAACAATGTCGAGACCAAGCCAGGCATCGGCTATCCGAAGGATTGGGAAAACCAGAAGCGCTGGAATGGTGGCTGGGTCCGCACGCCCGGCGGTTCGATCCGGCCCAAGATGGGCGGCAAGTGGCGGGTTCTGGCGAAGATCTTCGCCAACCCCGATCTGCCCGAAATCGACGACTACTACGAACCCTTCACCTTCGATTACGCGCATCTGCAGAAGGCAGGCGAGAGCAAGGCGTTTCCGACGGCGCGTCCGCGCAGCCTGATTTCGGGCGAGCGAATGGAGAAGATCGAGTGGGGTCCCAACTGGGAGGAAATCCTCGGCGGCGAATTCTCCAAGCGCTCCGAAGATTACAACTTCGAAGGGGTCCAGAAGGAGATCTACGGCCAGTTCGAAAACACCTTCATGATGTATCTGCCGCGGCTGTGCGAACACTGCCTCAATCCGACCTGCGTCGCCGCCTGCCCCTCCGGCGCAATCTACAAGCGCGAGGAAGACGGGATCGTCCTGATCGACCAAGAAGCTTGCCGCGGATGGCGCATGTGCGTGTCGGGCTGCCCGTACAAGAAGATCTACTACAACTGGAAGACTGGTAAGAGCGAGAAGTGCATCTTCTGCTATCCGCGTATCGAAGCGGGCCAGCCCACCGTCTGCTCGGAAACCTGCGTTGGCCGGATCCGCTATCTCGGCGTGATGCTCTATGATGCGGATCGGATCGAAGAGGCCGCCTCGGCAGAAAATGTCGAGGATCTTTATCAGGCCCAGCTCGATATCTTCCTCGATCCCAACGATCCCGAAGTGATCGAGCAGGCGCGCAAGGATGGTGTCCCCGAAGCCTGGCTGGAAGCGGCGCGTAATTCGCCCGTCTACAAGATGGCGATGGAATGGAAGGTCGCCTTCCCGCTCCACCCGGAATATCGCACGCTGCCGATGGTCTGGTACGTGCCGCCGCTGTCACCCATCAGCGCTGCCGCCAATGCTGGGCAAATTTCGATCAACAATAACATGCCCGATATTCGATCCCTGCGGATCCCGCTCAAATATCTCGCCAACCTGCTGACCGCAGGAGACGAAGAGCCGATTGCGGTGTGCCTTGAACGCATGCTCGCGATGCGGGGATATATGCGGGCGAAAACTGTCGAGGGTGTCCACAATGAGGCCATCGCAACCGATGTCGGCCTCACCGGCGAGCAAATCGAGGAGATGTACAAGGTGATGGCGCTGGCGGACTATGAAGACCGCTTCGTCATCCCCACCGGCCACCGCGAGGATGCCGAAGACATGTTCGACGAGCGCGGCTCGTGCGGCTTTTCCTTTGGTAACGGTTGCTCAGGCGGCAGTGGCGAACCGAACCTGTTCGGTGCGCCCGCCGCCCGCAAGAAACTCCAGACTCCGACGGAGGTATTCTGATGAAATCGCTCCATTTGCTTTCTCTGCTGCTGCAATATCCTTCGCTGGACTTGCAGGCAGTGTCAGGCGAAATCCGTCAGCGGCTCAATGATGACCGCTCACTTCAGGCCAAATCCGTAGAGGCACTGAATCCGCTCCTGACCCGGCTTGCCACGAGTGACATTTATGATGTGCAAGAGGCCTATGTCGAACTGTTCGATCGTGGGCGGGCGCACAGCTTGCATCTGTTCGAGCATGTTCACGGCGAAAGTCGCGATCGCGGCCAGGCTATGGTCGACTTGCGTGAGCGGTATCTCGCCGCAGGGCTGGAGCCGACCGGCAATGAACTGCCCGATTACTTGCCACTGTTTCTCGACTATTGTTCGACCCTGCCTGATGAGGCCGCGCGTGACACGCTGGCCGAACCGGGGGTGGTACTAGTCGCCTTGGCCGCGCGGCTGGCAGAGAAGGGGTCCGACTATGCTCCGCTGTTCGCCCTGCTGTGCGACATTGCCGGGGTCGAGATGGACGAAGAGGCGAAGAACGCGCTTCCTCCGGCGGAAGATCCGGAGAGCCTGGAAGAACTAGATGCGCAATGGGAAGAAGAGGAAATCCGCTTCGGGGCTGAAGCGGTCCCCGATCCCAATGCGGCTTGTCCGAAGGTCGGCGAGATGCTCGATCGCATGCGAGAAACCCCAGCAATCCAATCCTCGGCAAGGAGCTGAGCCATGGAAGACTTCATCCACCACCTGCTTTATGGGATTTATCCCTATATCGCGCTCGCCATACTCGCGATCGGCTCGATCATACGCTTCGACCGGGAGCCCTATACATGGCGTTCCGGTTCCAGCCAGCTGCTGCGTCGCAAGCAGCTCATGGTTGGATCGGTCCTGTTCCATGTCGGGGTGCTATTCATCTTTGTTGGCCACCTGGTTGGCCTGCTGACCCCGATCGCGCTGTTCGATGCTCTGGGTATCAGCCACGGAGCCAAGCAGTTGCTGGCGATCGTCGCTGGCGGAATAGCCGGCGTCGCAGCGATCATTGGCGCCACATTGCTAATCCATCGTCGCTTCTTCGATCCCCGCGTCCGCGCTGCCTCGAATTTCAGCGACAACATGATCATCCTGATCCTTTGGGTGCAACTGGCACTGGGTCTAGCGACCATCCCTCTTTCCGCCGGTCATCTCGACGGGCATGAAATGGTCAAGTTCATGAATTGGGCGCAGGGCATCTTCACCTTCCAGGGCGATGCGGCGAGTTATATTGCGGATGTCCATATCATCTTCAAATTGCACCTGTTCCTGGGCCTGACAATCTTCGTGCTGTTTCCGTTCACCCGCTTGGTGCACATGCTATCGGCTCCGGTACGTTATCTGTGGCGTGGCGGCTATCAAGTCGTGCGTTCGCGCAAGAGCCTGAGCCATGGCTGACTTCTTGGAGCATCCCAAAGTGGTTGTCGGCGGGGTCGAGATTCCCGCTGCCGCTATCGCCGCCGAGGTACAGAACCATCCGGCCCCCGACGCAGAGGAAGCCTGGCAGGAAGCGGCGCGGGCGCTCGCTGTCCGCCAGCTCCTGCTGGCCGAAGCAGACAGGCAAGAGATCGTCGCCGGTGAGTGCACCGATGTCGAAGGCCGCAAACTGGTCGAGGACGATGCCCGGATCGACGCTCTCCTGGTCGAGAATGTCATGGTGCCGAGCGCAACCATAGAGGAGGCAAGGCGTTTCTATGACAACCACACCGACCGCTTCTGCAGCGAGACCTTGATCGAGGCGGAGCATATCCTGTTTTCCGCCAGCCCGGAGGATGAGTTCAACTACAGCCTGGCAGTGGGCGATGCGCGGATGGCCATTCGCGAGCTCGAGAAAAACCCTGCCTGTTTCGCTGAGCTGGCCAAGGCCAAATCTGCCTGTCCGTCGAAAGAGCAAGGCGGCAATCTCGGCCAGGTCGGGAAGGGTCAGACGGTCGCGGAGTTCGAGCAGGCGCTGTTCGGGTTGGCAGAAGGCGAGCTGTGCCGCGATCCGGTAAAGTCACCCTATGGCGTGCATGTGATCCGTGCCGGGCGCCGCGCCGAGGGCAGGCAATTGCCGTTCGAAGTGGTCGAGCAATCGATCCGCAACTATCTGGAGGAGGCAAGCTACCGCAAGGCCATGTCCCAGTATCTGTCGATCCTTGCCAGTGAAACCGAGATCGAAGGCGTCGATCTCGCTGCGGCAGAAGGTCCGCTGGTTCAGTGAACGATCATCGTATCCGAGATGTTCTGCCGTTGGCGTCAGGCGGCTCCACGCGGCTGAGCGATAGTATCGGGCGGCGCTTCGAATATCTGCGCCTTTCGCTGACCGAGGTCTGCAACTTTCGCTGCACCTATTGCCTCCCGGAGGGATACAAGAAGCCGTGCAATTTGCCGAACGAACTGTCCGTTGAGGAAGTTCGCAGAGCTGTCACGGCCTTTGCACAGCTTGGCCTATGGAAAGTCCGCCTGACGGGCGGGGAACCAACCTTGCGGCGCGATTTCGAAGACGTCGTCCGTACGGTTTCGCAAGTGCCAGGGATCCACAAAGTAGCGATGACCACAAACGGATACCGTCTCGCCCAGCGTGCAAAAGCATGGCGCGATTGCGGTGTGAGCGCGATCAATATCAGCGTGGATTCGCTCGATCCCGCCCGCTTCTCGGCCATCACCGGCCATGACCGGCTTGCCGAGGTGATGCGCGGGATTGATGCTGCCGAGGCTGCGGGGTTTGAGAGCATCAAGCTCAATGCGGTGCTTATGCGCGGAGTGAACGATGATGAGCTGGAGACGATGGTGGAATTCGTGGCCGCCCGCGATCTGTCGCTGCGTTTCATCGAGGTGATGCGAACGAACGACAACGCTTCCTTCTTTGACGAGCGCCATGTCGCGGGGCAGAGCGTCATCGACCGGCTGGAAGCTGTCGGGTGGCAGCGGCTGCCTCGCGAGGTCGGTGCAGGCCCGGCCGTAGAGTTCGGCCATCCGGAGGCGAAGGGCCGCATCGGTATCATAGCCCCCTATTCGAAGGACTTCTGCGCAAGCTGCAATCGCCTGCGATTGTCATCCGACGGTAAATTGCATCTCTGCCTGTTCGGGGATGGCGGTTTCGATCTACGACCGCTGCTGGCAGAGGATTCTGAAACGGACCTGGCGGAGCGCATTCGGACGCTGGTTGGAGCCAAGGCGCCTGCGCATCGCCTGCACGAGGGGAATAGCGGCGCGACACCGCACCTGGCATCGATTGGAGGATAACGCATGGCCGAACTGACGATCAGCGTCGAACTCTGCGGCCGACTGGCCGATCCATGCGGTCCGACTGTCGACATCCCGCTACCAGCAACGGGGCTCCACGTGCCTGACCTCCTGGCGAGTCTGGGCAGCACCTTTCCGCTCCTTCAGGATAGTCTGGCCAAAGGACGGATCCGGGCCTGCATCAACGAAACCATCGTCCCCGACGAAACGGTCGTGAGGCCCGGCGATGTCGTGGCGATCTTTCCTCCGGTGTCCGGTGGATGAGTATGATGGTCGAATTGCATGAGCGGGAGTTCGATCCTGCCGCGCTGCTCGCTCAATTCTCAAGCGAACTCGACGACGAAGGCGCGGTCGTGAGCTTCACTGGCCGCGCGCGTTCGCGGGCAAAGGATGGCGGCGAAGTCGATGCTCTCATTCTGGAGAAGTATCGCGGTGTGACATTGGCTTCGATGCGGGCCATTGCCGAAGAGGCTCATACGCATTTTCCAATCTCGAAAAGCCATGTTGTCCATCGAGTAGGGAGGATATTTCCACGCGAGCCGATCGTCTTTGTCGCCACGGCGTCTGCGCATCGGCGCGCCGCCTTCGAAGCTGCCGATTACATGATGGACCGGCTGAAGACCGAGGCCGTGTTCTGGAAACGCGAAGAGTATGAGAGTGGATCAAGCTGGATCGAACCGACCGATCAGGACCATTTGGACAATGCACGCTGGGATAGGCGCGCAAGTGAGGATTTATGCCGGGAATCGATGAAAGTCTGACCTTCTATCCTTTAGGTATCGCGGTTCTCACGATCTCCGACACTCGCACACTTGAGACCGACACGTCAGGTGGCTTGCTCGCCGAACGCCTGCAATCGGCGGGGCATGAGCTCATTGCGCGCGATATCGTGAAGGATGAGATCGAAGATATTCGCGCTTGCCTGCTCGAGTGGCTCGCCAATCCCGAAATCGAGATCATCTTGACCACCGGCGGGACTGGGTTTTCGCCGCGCGATCATACGCCGGAAGCTGTCAAGCCACTCCTCAAACGCAAAATGGATGGCTTCTCGGTGGCCTTTCACCAGAAGAGCATGCAAAGCGTTGGCGTTGCAACCATGCAGTCGCGCGCGTTTGCAGGACAGGCGGGGGATGCTTTCATCTTTTGCGTGCCCGGTTCAACCGGAGCCTGCCGGGATGCCTGGGACGGCTTGCTTGAATTGGAATTCGATAGCCGTCACAAGCCATGCTCGATCGCGGGCGCGTTGCCGCGACTGCGGGATGTCTGCGCTTGATTACGGTTGATGAGGCGCTTGCTCGGCTTGAAGCTGAAGTCAGACCTCTGGCGATAGAGGAGGTCGCACTTGCCTGCGCAACCGGGCGCGTACTCGCCGAGCCGGTAACAGCTCGCAGTGCCGCGCCGCGCATGGCAGTTGCGGCAATGGATGGATATGCGGTTCTGGACGCCTCCACATCTCCAGACGAGCCGATCAGGGTGGTGGGCGAAAGCCGCGCGGGATTGAGCTTCTCGGGAGAGGTTGGGCCGGGTGAGGCCGCGCGCATTTTCACTGGCGCTCCAATGCCAAAAGGCACTGACCGCTGCATCATGCAAGAATATGCTGAGCGCGAGGGCGGGATCGTGCGCTTTGCTGAGGGCTATGGCCCCGGTTGGCACGTTCGCAGCGCTGGCAGTGACTTTGCGGCGGGTGACGTCCTGCTGGAGGCGGGAACACGTTTGTCACCTCGTGCAATGATCGCAGCGGCCGCTGCAGACCAGGCGACGGTGCAGGTTCATGCACAGCCAAAGGTCGCTATCATAGGCACCGGAGACGAACTGGCGCTTCCCGGGCTGGCCCATCTTCGTGCCGACGCCATTCCTGAAAGCGTGACGCTTGGCATTGCGGCCATGGCTGAGCAGGCTGGGGCAAGGATTGTCGATCGGGTGGTCGGTGAGGACGCCTTGCCCGCTCTTGAGCGACTTGCCGGTAAGGTGCTGGACCTTGCCGATGTCGTGATTGTGACCGGCGGCGCTTCGGTTGGTGAGCGCGATTTTGCCAAGCCCATGTTTGCGCCGCACGGGCTCGAATTGCTGTTCGCCAAAGTCGCGATGAAACCGGGGAAGCCTGTGTGGCTGGGAAGGGCAAAGGGCAAGTGGGTGCTCGGGCTTCCCGGTAATCCGACATCCGCCATGGTCACGGCGCGGTTGTTCCTGGTGCCGCTGCTTGCGAAGCTGCAAGGCCAGGCAATCGGCAAGGTCTTGCACTGGCGGGAGTTGCCGCTTGAAGGGACGATACCCGAAACGGGCAGCCGTGAGACCTTCGTTCGCGCCTCTTGGGGTGAGCGCGGATTGCACCCACTCAGCAATCAGGAAAGCGGCGCCCAGGCCGCGCTCGCTCAAGCGGATTGGCTTATACGCTGCACGCCCGGAGGTTCAGCCCGCGCATCGGGTGATATGGTAGTGGCGACCGAGTTCTAGCCTTAGTTTGATGCCACTGGGAGCATAGCAATGGTGACATTAAGGACTATGGAGCGGCATCGCGCATGGCAGGGTCCAGCTGTGCTGAGCTTTGGCTTCCGCCCATTCTTTCTGCTGGGAGCGATATGGGCCGCGGCGGCGATGATCCTCTGGATTGCTATGCTCTCCGGGCGACTTGCGCTGCCCACGGTGTTCGATCCGGTGAGCTGGCACGCCCATGAATTCCTGTTTGGCTATTTGGGCGCGATTATTGCCGGGTTCCTGTTGACGGCGGTTCCCAATTGGACCGGGCGATTACCAGTCACCGGATGGGCGCTGGGCGGACTTGTGGTGCTGTGGATTGGGGGCCGCTTGGCAGTTTCCGTTTCGCATTATCTCGATCCGATCGCGGTCGCCTCTGCCGATCTTGCCATGCTCCTCGTATTAGCTGGGCTCCTAGGCCGGGAGATTGTCGTCGGGAAAAACTGGCGCAACCTGCCGGTGGTGGCATTGCTCGTCGTGTTCTGTCTTGCGAATGGACTGTTCCACTGGGAATTTGCGAAAGGGACCTTTGCTGCGCAGGGCTACGGGCTGCGTCTTGGACTAGGCGCCGCGGTGTTGATGATCTCTCTTATCGGGGGCCGCATCGTTCCCTCTTTCACGCGCAACTGGCTGGTGAAACAAGGGGAGGAACGATTGCCCGTCCCGCCGATGCAGGTCTTCGACAAGATCGCACTGGCTGGCTTGCTGGCTGCCGTCTTGTGTTGGCTGGTCAAACCGGATGCACTAGTCACAGCCGTGTTTCTCGCGATTGCCGGTGTGCTCCACCTTGTTAGGCTTATGCGCTGGGCCGGGGATCGGACAGGAGCGGAGCCGCTCGTCTTTGTCTTGCACGCCGGCTACTTCTTCATACCGCTCGGCGCATTGGCTGGCGCAGCCGAAACTTTTGGCTATGGTTTCGTAGGAGCGGGGACGGCGCAACACCTCTGGATGGCAGGCGGGATCGGCCTCATGACCCTAGCCGTCATGACCCGCGCAACGCTTGGTCATACCGGGCGGGAGCTGACTGCAGGGGGAAGGACAAGTGCTATTTACGTCGCGGTTGTTTTGGCAGTAGCGGCCAGGCTCGCCGCGGGGGTCTGGCCCGGTCATGCGCTGCTGCTTCACGGCGTTTCGGGAGCGGCATGGATTGCGGCCTTTGGCGGGTTTGCGGTGGTTTACGGCCCCCTGCTGTTGCGACCGCGCAAAACGGGTTGAGCGATCGCAGGGCCGACAGGAAGCACGCGCTCCTTCCCGGATATCATGACTGCCGGAGCCTGCTCTCAACTCGTGCGAGCATTTCAAGGTCGTTGATATTGGTGAAGGGATCGATGCCTTGGTCCGTTGGCCAATCGAAGTGTTTCACTCCGATGCTTTCCGCGAATCGCCAGATCGAACGCCCTCCCGCCGCAATGAAGGCATCCAGTGCGGCGCGCTCGATCCGCCACAAAGCAGCCATCGGATGATCGCGCCCTTTGCTCACTGACATGGCGCAGGATTGCGAGCCAATTCCCCGCGCAAGTCGTTCCACGAGATCGGATGGCAGGAACGGCAAATCGCATCCGATCAGGACGACTTGGTCACGATTATGCTCTTCAGCGAAACCGAAGGCACTCTTCAAGGCGCTGATCGGTCCAAGGCCCGCCGCTGCATCTACCAGTATCGGAATCGAGGTGAGATCAAGCTGATCGGAATCGCGAACAGCAACAGCGATCAGATCAGAATGTTTGCTTGCCCAATGCAAGGCATGGTCAAGAAGAGATTTCCCGGCGAGCTTTTGAGCCGGTTTGCTGCCGCCCATGCGGCGACCTTCGCCACCGGCGGCGATCACTATCGCGGGCATTGTGTCAGTCACGGGTAAAGCAGGTAGCGCTCCCAACGATCATTGTCTTGCTTTTCGAACAACACTCGCTTGTGCAATCGGTATTCCCCTTCGGACCAGAATTCAAAGCGACGCGGTTCGATCCGGAACCCTGACCAGAACGGTGGACGCCCGGGGTCCTTCAGGGCGAAGGAAGATGTGTATCGAGCGATACGAGCCAAAAGTTTCCCGCGGCTCTCAAGCGGGCTTGACTGCTTCGACGCCCATGCCCCGATCCTGCTGGCGAGCGGTCTTGAGGCGAAGTAGATGTCGGCTTCCTCATCGCTAACTGGCTGGACTGATCCCTCGATCCTGACCTGAAGGCTCAGTGGAGCCCAATAGAAACACAGGGCGGCATGGGGATTGGCTGTCAGTTCACTCGCCTTGCGACTGCCGAGATTGGTGTAAATCACAAAGCCCGATGCGTCGTGCCCTTTGAGCAGGACCATGCGGTTCGATGGCATGCCATCCTTGCTTGCCGTTGCGAGATTGGCCGCACTCGCATCGGCAATTTCAGGATGCCGGGACGCTTTTGCATACCACGATCCGAAGAGTGCATGCGGATCGTCGGATAGTCCGTTCATGAGCCTCTGCGATCTCGCCAGTCGGTCATGCGGTCCCTGAATTTCCCGAATTCCATTCGAGCAATAGATCGCAAGTGGACTTCATCGGGACCATCGGCAATCCGCAATGCGCGCATACCGGCATAGACTTCGGCCAAGCCGAAATCGTCAGAGAGACCGCCCGCCCCATGAGCTTGCATTGCGTGATCGAGAACGCGCAATGCCGTCCTCGGCGCAGCGACCTTGATCAGGGCGATCTCAAGCTTGGCCGCCTTGTTACCGGCCTTGTCCATCATGTCGGCGGCCTTGAGGCAGAGAAGTCTGGTCATCTCGATATCAAGCCGCGCTTCACCCAGGCGTTGTTCCCATACCGACTGTTCGGACAGGTGCTTGCCGAAGGCGACCCGCGATTGAAGCCTCTCGGCCATCTTCTCGATAGCGCGCTCGGCGGCACCGATTGCGCGCATGCAATGATGAATGCGGCCGGGACCGAGCCTGCCTTGCGCGATCTCGAAGCCGCGACCCTCACCAAGGATGATATTGCTGGCAGGAACCCGGACATCGCGCAGCACCACTTCGCCATGTCCATGGGGAGCTCCGTCGTATCCGAAGACGGGCAGCATGCGCACGATCTCGATGCCGGGCGTGTCGAGCGGCACGAGGATCTGTGATTGCTGCTGGTGCGCGTTCGCGTCTGGGTCGGTCTTGCCCATGACAATCGCTAGCTTGCAGCGCGTATCGCCCACTCCGGACGACCACCATTTGCGCCCATTGATAACGTATTCATCACCCTCGCGGCGGATCGATGTCTCGATGTTGGTCGCATCGGAGGACGCAACATCGGGTTCGGTCATCAGGAAGGCAGAACGAATTTCTCCATCAAGCAGCGGTCGCAACCATTGCGCCTTTTGCTCCGGCGTTCCGTAGCGGTGAAGCACCTCCATATTGCCGGTATCAGGTGCCGAACAGTTGAACGTTTCCGAAGCAAAGCCGACCCGCCCCATTTCTTCTGCACACAACGCGTAGTCCAGATTGGAGAGCCCTGCTCCGCGATACGCCTCCTCATCATGCTCGGAAGGCGGCAGGAAGAGGTTCCAGAGCCCCTCGGAATAGGCGCGCGCCTTCAGTTCATCGATGATAGGTGGCACTTGCCAACGCTCGTCTCCGCATTCGCCCAGCTGGGATCGGTATACCTCTTCTGCACGATAGACATGCGCGTCCATGAAACTTCGCACGCGATCTCGCCAAAGGGTCTGATTATCGGAAAGGCTGAAATCCATTGATCGGGTGCTCTGCGGAAGTGATTTTCGGAAGCACAGCGATACACTCAGATGGTCGATTTGAATTGATCTTGGTCAAGGATCGATGGTCGAGTTTGCTTTCTAGTGATCGCTATGGATCGTCGTGAGCATATCGAGTTTGTGCAGTCGCAATTGCTACCCTGGCAACGCATCGGTGCGGGGCTTGCGCGGCCGGATGCCGAATACAAGATGCTCAGCCGTGACCCTGAGGGTGGGACTTGCAGTGCATTGATGCGCTATCCTCCTGGCTGGTCGCGCATGGGGCCAGAGCATATCTTGGCAGACGAGGAATTCTTCGTTCTCGATGGATCACTGGAAATGGATGGCGAACTGTATGAACCGGACAGCTATGCCTTCCTGCCTGCCGGCTGGACCCGCACCAGCATGGCAAGCAAGAACGGCTGCGTCTTAATTGCATTCTACAATCGCGAACCCGTTCTCGTCGGAGACATGGGCGACTGCGACAAGCGGCGCGCCGTTCCCCACCTTAAGACGCGGCAGATGTCATGGGACATGACGCTCAATGACCCCAATCTGCGCCATCTGGGAATCTCGCGAAAGGATCTGCGGACCGATCCGGAGACCGGCGAACGCACTTTCCTTTCATTGATTCTCCCGCAGTCCGAACCGCCCGCTGGCAAGGGGCCGCAGGAAAGCCACCCGGTTGTGGAGGAATGTTACATGATTGCTGGCTCGCTAACAGGGCCGCCCGGCACGATGCATCCCGGCGCCTATTTCTGGAGACCGCCAACTATTCCCCACGGCCCTTACGGTTCCCGTTGGGGTGCGGTCTCGCTGATCCGTTTCGTGGGTGGCAAGCATGAAAATGTTTGGAGTGACGACCAAGCCGATTTCTCTTTCGACCAAGCCTACGATCCGATCCTTCCTGAGCGGTTGGAGTACCTGCGCGAATTCACCTGGGAAGGTCCGCTATCTTACTAGAACATAGCCTCGACTCTCAGTTTCAAAAATGGTGAAGGTTATCGCCCGCGGGGACTGAATGATGCCAGATCACTTTATTGAACAGCACTGGCAAATGTGGTGCCGAGCACGTCTAGGAATGCGCGATGGTCATGGTGACGGGCCGCATCCAATAAAACCGCTGGACCGGTTTTGAAGGGCAGACTTGCAACGACTGCGAGATCATCGCAGAACAAGTCGATTTCCTCGCCAAGGCGAAGGTAACTGGCGTTACCAAGACCGGTTGTCGAATCCGCGATCAGACGCTCTCAAAGGTCTCGCTGGCACGATCCAGCGGGGCCTTTTTCCATGCACGGGTATGGCCTTTGACCCTTTCGCTTCTGCGCCGCGGAGGCGCAGAAATCCTTTAGGTAAGGCTGCCAAGCGCGCTGAGCACAAAATGGTCCAACGACTGGTTACGGGCCTGGAAAATGGGAAATTTGATTGCACACCGTACCCGGAACTCCGGTGTTTGGGATACGAGCATTTCTGCGGGCTTCGCCGGCATTTCGGTGTCTGTCGCCACCTAATGTCATTTGATGTCAGTTTGGGAGTCGCAACTCGCTTACGAGTTGCCTGTCGGTAAGCGCCTAATTTTAAATCAGAAAATAGCGTTTTCCTACAGGGTTGCCGCTGCCGTAAACTGATGTCAATTCAGAGGGGTCATCGGGCCGGCGGGGGCGGCCAAACGTCAGGTGACGCCGTGCGGTTTGCCCTCCAATGCTATGTCGACGAAGACCTCCATGCCCTCGTGAAAGCGGCTGCTGATGCAGCGCATATGAGCGTCAGCCAGTGGCTGAAACTCACCGTGATCGAGGCGCTGGACGAACCTCAGGATGAGGCGTTCCGCGATCAGGTTCTGGCCGATCTGCTGTTCACCAAGATCGCGCTCGATGGCTGGCTTCGCACCCACAAGGACAAGGAACTGCGCGACCGCGTGGTGATAGCCTACCAACGACGCATCCGGGAGTATCGCGAACGCAAAGCCTTCAAGCCCGAGGGGCGCTGAGCGATGTTGTCGGTGGCCAATGTGCGTTCGGCTGGCGGGGCTGCCAACTACTTCGCCAAGGACAATTACTATACCAAGGCAGACGCCGATCGATCGGGTATCTGGGTTGGGAAAGGAGCCGAACGGCTAGGTCTTTCCGGCACGGTCGACGCCAAGGCGTTCGAGGCCATCCTGCGCGGCGAGTTGCCCACTGGCGAGCGCATCGGGCACGAAGCTCAGTATCACCGGGCAGGCACGGACCTGACCTTTTCTCTGCCCAAGAGCTGGTCGCTCCTGGCACTCGTCGGCAAGGATCAGCGGATCATCGACGCCTACCGGTCAGCGGTTGTCGAAACGCTCCAGTGGGCGGAGAACAACGCCGCGCAGTACCGTATCGAAAAGGGCGGGAAAGATCGGCTGCATACCAGCGACAACCTGACTGTTGCTCTGTACCAGCACGACACCAACCGCAATCAGGAACCGAACCTGCACTTCCACGCGGTCGTCGCCAACATGACGCAGGACAAGGACGGGAAGTGGAGGGCGCTACGCAATGACAAGCTGTGGCAGCGCAACACGTTGCTCAATGCAATGACCATGGCGCGCTTCCGGATCGAGGTCGAGAAACTTGGCTACCGGATCGGTGAACTCGGAAAGCACGGAAACTTCGAGGCCAAGGGCATCGACCGGGATGCGGTGATGGCCTTTTCCACGCGGCGGCAGGAGGTGCTCGAAGCGCGGCGTGGCGGTGGCCTCGAGGCGGGTTTGGTGGCGACGCTGGCGACCCGCGAGGCCAAGCAAAGCGATGTCGATCGCGGTGCCTTGATGGCCCAATGGGAAGGACAGGCTTGGGAGCAGGGGCTCGACCTCGATGGCATGGTGCGCGCTGCCAGGCTGCGCACGCATGAACTCACGGTAGCGGCTGCAAAGCGGGCGAATGATCGCTTCAGCTTGCTCGAAAGGGGCAAGGCCATGATTGCCAGCCTCGCCGAGCGAATGGGCATCAAGGAGGGGGATCCGCTCATACCCAGGCGACTGCATCTGAAAAGCCGCGAAGAGATCGCAACCGCCCATGCGGTCGCATCGGCGGTGCGGCACCTTTCTGAGCGAGAGGCGGCCTTTACCGCTACCGATTTAGCCAAGGCCGCGCTCGATTTTGGCCTGCCGACGACGATGAATTTAGTCGAGAAGCGTATTGGCCAACTCGCCCAGCAGGGCGCGCTGATGCGCGGGCGAGGCGTGCAGAAAGGGTGGCTGACAACATCCAATGCATTGGCGCTAGAGACCCGCATGCTGGCGGAGATCGAGAAGGGAAAAGGCGTAGTTCATCCGATCCTCGACGCGAAGACCGCTGGACAGTTCCTGCAAGCTTCGGCAGCCATCAATTACGGGATGAAACTCAACTTCGGTCAGGAAGCGGCGGGCCGGTTGATCCTGTCTTCAAACAATCGCGTCGTAGCCGTTCAGGGTGTTGCAGGGGCGGGCAAATCGAGCGTGCTACGGCCGGTCAACCAGCTTCTGGAAGAACAAGGCAAGAGGGTCGTTGGCTTGGGTGTCCAGAACACCTTGGTCCGTATGCTGGAGAAGGACACCGGCATTCCATCGATCACATTGCATCGCTTTCTCGGTGGGCATCGAAGGCTGCTGGATGGCTCCGCTGGCAAAGCAGAGATCGCCGCTGCGCGCGAAGAGTATCTCGACACTGTCCTTGTTCTCGATGAGGCGTCGATGGTCTCCACGCGTGACCAGGATCGCCTAATCCGCATCGCCAATCTGCTGCAGGTCGATCGCCTTGTGCTGATGGGCGACGAGAAGCAATTGGGTGCCGTCGAAGCGGGCAAGCCCTTTGCATTGGCGCAGCGTGTCGGGACAGACACGGCGCGCATGGACCACAATCTTCGCGCCCGTTCTGACACCCTTAAGAAGGCACAACATGCAGCACAGCAGGGCAAGACCAATGAAGCCCTCGAGCATCTCAAGAATCACATTGTCGAGGTGCAGGAGGACAGCGCGATAGATGCGGCAGAACGGTGGCTGTCGCTGCCGTCAGCAGAGCGCGAGCGTACATCGATCTTTGCGACGGGCCGTCGTTTGCGCTCGGAGATCAACGAGGCCGTACAAACCGGACTCGCCGCTAATGGCGAGATCGGACCAGCAAGAACGAGACTGTCCGTTCTTTCGCGCGTGAATGCAACCCGCGAGGAGTTACGCTACGCACGCAATTATCAAACCGGCATGGTGCTCGAAGCGGCGAGCCGACAATCGCGGCACGGTTTAGGGCGTGGCAGCCACGAGGTGATGGCTGTCGACATTGGCAAGGGCGTGGTCACGCTTCGCGACGAGCGGGGCCGTTTGCAGAGGTTCATCCCGTCAAAGCTATCCGCCAGGGGCAGCGACCAATTGCTGCAGCTGTTCGAGAAGAAAGAACTCGACCTTTATACAGGGGACGCAATCCGGTGGACGGCGAGCGACCATCAGCGCGGCATGACAAACGCGGATCGCGCAACGGTAACCGCAATCGATAGAGGCGTGGTGACGGTCACGACCTCCAGCGGCATGGAGCATAGACTGAAGAAGAACGACCCGATGTTGAAGCGGATCGACCTCGCCTACGCGCTCAACGCCCACATGGCGCAGGGTCTAACAGCAGATAAAGGCATCGCCGTACTCGACAGCCGCGAGCGGCGACTGCTTTCGCAGCGCAACTTCCTCGTCACGATTACGCGGGTGCGAGACGAGCTTAAACTGATCGTCGACAGCCGGGAAAAGGTCGGGCGAGGTATTTCCGCCAATCTGGGTGAGAAATCTTCTGCAGCGGAAGTAACCGAGCGGCTTGGGCAGGCGGCGGCAAAAGGCGTCCGCGCGGCCCACGTCCAAGCAATTAAACATGCACCACAGGCCGAGCGCGAGAAGGCACCTGAGTTGGCGAAGGAAAGAGCGAAGCCCTTTGACTTCGGCATCTAACCGCTCAGGCAAAAATCTGCCCAATCGGCCATCAGCGGCCTGCGTTTATCGAGATAATCCGTGCGCCGATAGGCCGCTTCGACCTTGTTGGCGATCGTGTGGGCAAGCGCTGCCTCTGCGACTTCACCCGGATAGTTCGTCTTTTCGGCGACCCAGTCGCGAAAGGACGAGCGAAAACCGTGAACCGTGTAATCGTCGCCCTTGTCGCGCAGGATTTTGAGCAAGGTCATATCTGACAAGTGTCGACGAGGATTCTGGCCCGGAAAGACTAGAGTGCTCACAGGGGAGCGAAAGGCTTTCGCTCGCTTGAGGACGTCCATGGCCGCTTCCGACAGCGGGACGACGTGGATGGTTCCTGCCTTCATGCGTTCGGCAGGGATGTTCCAGAGCTTCTTCCTGAGGTCGATCTCGTTCCAGCACGCACCGCGCACTTCGCCGGAGCGAGAGGCGTTCAGGATCACGAACTCCAGGGCAAGACGGCCAACCGAGGAGCGCCCGCGCAGCCATGTAATGAAAGCGGGTAGGTCAGGATAAGGCATTGCTGCGAAGTGGCTTTGCTTCTTGGGCTGGCGCGGCAAGCCACGGAGTACCGAGCGCATCGGAGCCTCGGTCTCACGAAAGCCCTTTGCGCAGGCCCAATCGAGCACCGACCCGATTCGTTGCCGTACTCGCCTCGCAGTCTCGGGCTTGGTCAGCCAGATTGGCGAAAGCGCATCGCGGATTGCCGGCCCTTCAATTTCTGAAACGAGTTTGTCGCCGAGAGTCGGAAAGGCATAGGTTTCGAGAGTCTTGATCCATTGGGCCTGATGCTTGCCGTTCTTCCACGCGGCCTTGTGCTCGTCATGAACGAGCTTGGCGGCGTCGCTGAAAGTGGGGATGACCAAGGCTTCCTTTTTGCGCTCTGCCAAGACGTCGACGCCCGCCTTTACCTCCTTGCGGAGGGCCCGCGCGGCCTCGCGAGCATCGGCTAGCGGCAGCTCGGAAAGAGGACCTAAACCGATGTCTCGGCGCTTCCCATTGGCCTGAACCCGGACAATCCAGCTGCCTTTACCCTTTGCAGCGAGTTTGAGGATCAAACCCTCGCCATCTGAATAGCGGCCAGGTTCAACCAGATTCTTGACCCTCATCGCCGTCAGCTTGCCCATTGCTTGTTCCTTTCAGACCCACATCTAGACCCACACGCTGCGCCGGATGAATAGGAACATATAGAGAACTAAGCGGACGACGAAAAGCGAAAAAACGCCGCATTTCTGCGGGTTTGGGGACTATAAGGGATTGATTGGGAAAAGCGAGGTGGCGGAGACGGAGGGATTCGAACCCTCGATACCCGTTACCAGGTATGGCTCCTTAGCAGGGAGCTGGTTTCAGCCACTCACCCACGTCTCCGCATCGCAAGCCTCGGCTGCGAGGGGCGCGCTATAGCTAGGGGGGCACCGGCCATCAAGTGCAATTCCTCCCTCCACGATTCACCGCTTCCCGGACTCGGTTCGGCGCGAATCCGATTCGGTTCATCGCCCTGTCATTGCCCGCCTGCTTGAAAGCGATTCTCCTGTCGCACGTGACCTTCGTTGGCGCGCCTGCGGGCAGGGTCACGGGAAGGGAATATCGAGATGAATACGGCACGCAGCATCCTAGTCAGCCTGGCCGCAGGGCTCGGCCTGCTTGCGACGCCCCTTGCGGCACAGGTCGAAACGGTCGACCCCGATGCCGCCTATGAAGCGGTCATCGACGGCGACCTGGAAGAGGCGCCGGGCGAGCCTTCGCCCTATGCGGACTCCGAAACGCAGCCGGCCATCGAGCTGCCCGAATTCGAGGACGAGGCTGCTCCGGCCGAATCCGGCGCCCCGCCTGTCTGGTCGGAACAGTCCGCCGAAGAAGCAGCGTCCGCGCGCGTCGCGAGCGCCAATGTCGACGATCCGTCCACCACCTACCGCGAGGATGACCTCATCGGCGCGGCAGAGGGCGTGTTCGGCAAGGGCGCCGAAGGCCTGGCGCAGATGATCAAGAAACTGCTCGCCGACCAGGGCGAGCCCAACGGCTACATCGTCGGCCGCGAGGCAGGCGGCGCATTCGTCGTCGGCGCGCGCTACGGTTCGGGCACGCTGTTCCACAAGGTGGAAGGCGAAATGCCGGTATACTGGACCGGCCCCTCGATCGGCTTCGATGCTGGCGCAAACGCCGGCAGCACCTTCGTGCTCGTCTACAACCTCTACGACACTGAAGAGCTTTACGAGCGCTTCCCCGCCGCGGAAGGGCAGGCCTACCTCATCGGCGGCCTCACCGCGAGCTACGTGCGCAAGGGCGACGTCGTCCTCATTCCGATCCGCATGGGTGCAGGGCTCCGGCTCGGCGTCAACGCGGGCTACATGCGTTTTTCCAAGAAGCAGCGCTGGCTGCCGTTCTGAGCCTCCAAAGGGCTGCCCCGAGCAGAGGTCGCACTCACAACAAGGGCTCCTATACGGGCCGCAACCGAATTCCGGTTGCGGCCCTTCGTTTGTTGGGCGAAAGGGGCGCCCATGCTCGATACACTTGACGCCCAGCCGCCAGACGCCCTCCTTGCCCTGATCAAGATGTACGCCGCCGACGAGCGCGCGGACAAGATCGACCTCGGCGTGGGGGTCTATCGCACCAATGAAGGCGCGACCCCGGTTTTCCGGGCGATCAAGCAGGCCGAACAGCGCCTGATCGACGAGCAGGACAGCAAGTCCTACCTCGGCCCCGAAGGCGATACCGGCTTCGTGGAGGCGCTGCGCCCCTACATCTTCGGCCAGGACTGCCAGCTCGCCGACCGGATCGGCGGCATGCAGACGCCGGGCGGCACGGGCGCGGTCCGGCTTGCCGTGGCGCTCGCTGCCAAGGCGGGCGTCACGCGCATCCATCTCGGCATGCCCAGCTGGCCGAACCATGCCCAGATCCTCGACGATGTGGGCGTCGAAACCGTGCCTTTCCGCCATGCGACGCCCGACGGCACGGCCGATCTCGATGCCGTGCTCGGCGCGATCCGCAATGCCGGGCCCAAGGACGCGGTCCTGCTGCACGGCTGCTGTCACAACCCGACCGGCATCGACTACACCGATGCGGAGTGGGGCGAGATTGCAAAGGCCTTCGCCGAAACCGGCGTGCTGCCGATCCTCGACATCGCCTACCAGGGCCTCGGCCACGGGATGGAAGAAGACGTCACCGGTGTGCGCATCGTGCTGGATACCGTGGCCGAAGCGCTGGTCGCCTACAGCTGCGACAAGAACTTCGGCCTCTACCGGGACCGTGTGGGTGCCTTCTACATGATGGCGAAGGAACCCGCGCAGCTGGCAGCCATCGTCTCGAATGCCAATGCGCTGGCCCGTGCGAACTGGTCGATGCCGCCCGATCACGGCGGTGCGGCGGTGCGCGTCGCGCTGTGCGACGCGGGCATGACGCAGGTCTGGCTGGACGAGCTCGACGAGATGCGCGCTCGCATGCGCCGCGTCCGCGACCGGCTGGCAGCCGCCGACAACGAAGTACCGGGCCTCGGCCTTGCCGCGCTGGCCCAGCAGAACGGCCTGTTCGCCATGCTGCCGCTGTCGAAGGAGCAGATCACGAGCCTGCGCGAGGACCATGCCATCTACATGGCAGGATCGGGCCGGATCAACGTGGCCGGTCTCCACGCGGGCAACACCGACAAGTTCATCGCCGCGCTGGCCGACGTCACCAAGGGCTGAAGGCACATGGACCGGCAGCCGACCCTCGAGACCGAGCGGCTGCTGATCCGGCCGATGGCGGAAGACGACCGCGAGGCGCTCTTCGCGGTCGCGTCGGATCCGATGGTGTGGGAACAGCATCCCATCCACGACCGCTGGCGGCGCGAGGTCTTCGATCGCTTCTTCGATGAATGCCTTGCCAGCGGCGGCGGCCTTGCGATCATCCGCAAGGATACCGGCCGTGTGGTCGGCGCGTCCCGCTACGACGGCTACGATAGCGAAGAAGGCGGCGTGGTCGAGATCGGCTGGACCTATCTCGAACGCGCCTGCTGGGGGAAGGGCATCAACACCGAGATGAAGCGGGTCATGCTCGCCCATGCGCTGGCGCACGTGGCGGTGGTCGAGTTCCGCGTGGGTGATACCAACTACCGTTCGCGCAATGCGCTCGAGGCAATCGGGGCGGAGCGCACGCGCCGCTACGAGGTCGACCGGTACCAGGGCAAGCGCGTGGTCCATCTGGTCTACGAGATCACCCGCGAAAGCTTCGCGTCGGGCCCGCTGGCCTGATGTAGGAGTGCGGCAGGACTTGCCGCAGGCAGGCTCCTACAGGCTGGAACACTTGGAACACGGTCCTGGCGGGAAAATCCTGCGACTCGTGCGAGATGCAGGTCTTGGCCAGTTTCGGGGCGGAATGCGGGCGGCGACATAACCCGGCATCGTGCAGATTCGCGTCCGGTAGGAAAGCCGCGTGCAGCCCGCAAGAAATCCATCCACGGCTCGGTTCATCGCAGACTGTGCCCGAACCGCCCCCTGTGGTAACGGGGTATGCGAGGCTGTTAATAGGCTCGCAAGGTAGGCTTGCGCACGGGCTTCGCGGGCGGCGGATCGTCTGTCCGTCCCAACCATAGCGATAAGAACCTACCAATTAGACACGAAGGGGCTCTGACGGCCGGCGGGAATATCAGGGGAGCAGCGGTGCCAGCGGTACCGGACCTGCGTCGCCGGACGGTCAATCGAAGGAGCAAGACTATGAAGTTCATTTCCAAGAGCGCTGTCGCCATTGCCGCGGTCAGCATGCTTGCCGTGCCGGTCGCCGGCGTTTCGGCACAGAATTACGACCAGCAGGAAGGCGAAGTGCTGACGACCGTTTACGGCGCAGCCCCGGCCGACCTCTCGGACATGCCGAAAGGCCCGGAAGTCGAAGGCATCATCTCAGCCCGCAAGGACGACAAGATCCAGGTGACCACCGCCGACGGCAACCGCACCGTGGTGACGATCAGCGCGGCTACCGAAGTGCGTAGCAGCGGCGGCTTCCTTGGCCTCAACCGCGACAAGCTGGGCGCCGAAGCCCTGCTCAACGGCCTGCCGGTCACCGTGGAAACTGTCCAGTGGGGCGACCGCGGGCTGATCGCTGCCAAGGTCGCGGTCAAGAACAAGGACCTCAAGACCGCGCAGATGATCCAGAACGGCACCGACCAGCGTTTCACCGCCAATGAAGCGGCCACCGACGCGCTGCGCAGCCGTGTCGCCGACATCGACCAGTACAACGTGAAGGGCACGACCAACGTCTATTTCGACACCGGCAAGTACAACCTGTCGGACGATGCGCGCCGCGACCTGTGCGATGCCGCCAACCAGGCGAATGCAACGGACAACGCGCTGCTGCTCGTGGTCGGCTACACCGATTCGACCGGCGATTACGAGTTCAACCAGGAACTCAGCGAAAAGCGCGCCAGCCGCGTCGTGAACTTCCTGCAGCAGCAGTGCGGCTGGAAGCCGTATCGCATGCTGACGCCCACGGGCATGGCGGAAGCCGACCCGGCAGCGGACAATTCAACCGAGGAAGGCAAGGCGCAGAACCGCCGCGTCGCCGTGAACATCCTGGTCAGCAAGAGCGTCGACGGCCTCTAAGGCCCAAGCGCACAGCTTCGACTTTCGAGCGGGGCGGGCCACTGCGGCCTGCCCCGCTTTTTCTTTGTGCCGCCACCCCATTGCACAGCCCGGCTCGGGTGTTAGTCTCTCCGCCAATCACAGGGGAGATGACGATGGTCCGGTTGACGACTTCATTCGGCGCGGCGGCGCTGCTGGCCTTTGCGGCCATTCCGGCGAATGCCGAAACGCCCGACCGCGACGAGATCCTCGGCACCGTGGTCGAACAGCGCGGGGCGACCGTACAGGCGCTGCGCGACTGGATCGCCCTGCCGACCATCGCGGCGGAAAAGCGCAACACCGCCGAAGGCGCGGAATACATGCGCAAGCTCGCGCTCGATGCCGGGTTCCAGCACGCGGAGATCATTCCCACCGACGGCGTGCCGGGCGTGTTCGCCACGCTCGATGCCGGGGCTGACACCACGCTCGGCATCTATTTCATGTACGACGTGAAGCAGTACGACCCTGCCGAATGGAGCTCGCCCCCGCTCGAAGGCAGGCTGGTCGACCGTCCGGGCGAAGGGCAGGTCATCATGGGCCGCGGCGCGGTCAACCAGAAGGGGCCCCAGACTGCCTTCCTCGCCGCGATCAAGGCGATCCAGGCGAGCGGGCGCAAGCTGCCCGTCAATCTCGTGCTCGTCGCCGAGGGCGAGGAAGAGGTCGCCTCGACCAATTTCCACCAGGTCGTTGCCGTGCCGCAGGTGCGCGAAGCCCTGTCCAAGACCATCGGCGTCTTCATCCCCTCTGCCGCGCAGAGCAAGGATGGCAGTGCCAACATCACGCTGGGCGCGAAGGGCGCGATCGAGTTCCAGCTGGTCGTGGGCGGCGAGACCTCGGACAAATATCCCAAGACCGATATCCATTCCTCCAACCATGCGCGGATCGAAAGCCCCGTCTGGCGGCTGGTGAAGGCGCTCGACACGCTGGTCGCGGATGACGGGCACACGCCCGCCATCGACGGCTGGTTCGAAAATGTCCGCCCGCTGACCGAACGGCAGAAGGAATTGATCGCACAAGGTGCCAAGCTCAATCCCGAATCGGAAGTGAAGGCGCTCTTGGGCGTGGGCCGGTGGATCGACGACGAACCCTATGTCACCAGCCTCGAGCGGCTGGTTTCGCAGCCCACGGTCAATATCCAGGGGCTGGTCGCCGGCTACATGGGGCCGGGCGGCAAGACCGTGCTGCCGGGCCGCGCGGAGGCGAAGCTGGAATTCCGCCTGGTGCCCGCGATGACCAAGGACGAGGCGGTGAGCAAGCTCAAGGCCCACCTCGCCAAGCGGGGCTTCGACGATGTGCAGGTGACGATTTCGGGCGGCTATGGCCCCAACGAGACCGATGAGGACAGCACGCTGATCCGCGCGCAGAAGAAGCTATTCGAACAGTCGGGGATTCCCTATTCGATCACGCCGCGCAGCGCGGGCAGCTGGCCGGGGGTCATCTTTAACGGCGCGCCGCTGAACCTGCCGGCATCGCAGTTCGGCCTCAGCCGCGGGGGCGGGGCCCATGCGCCGAACGAATGGTTTCTGATCGACAGCAGCGACCCGAAGGTGAACGGGATCGACGGGGCCACAATGGCCTATGTCGACTATCTCTACGTGGTGGCGGAAGAGGCCGAAAGCGCTGCCGACTGACGGCTGCGCGCAGGGTCAGCCCTGCAGGCTCTGCATCCGCTTGAGGTAGCGGGCGAGGACGTCGATCTCGAGATTGACGGTGTCGCCTTCGCGCAAATCGCCCAGCGTGGTGACTTCGCCCGTGTGCGGGATGATGTTGAGCGCGAAATCGCACGTCCCGTCGGTCCGGTCGCGCACGTCGTTCACGGTCAGCGATACGCCGTCCACGGTGATCGATCCTTTTTCCGCCACGAAGGGCGCGAATTCGCGTCCGATGCGGATGGCGAGCATGGTCGAACCGCCCGCATCGCGCACTGCGACCACCTGCCCGACCGTGTCGACGTGGCCGGTCACGAGATGCCCGCCAAGCTCGTCGCCGAGGCGCAGCGCAGGTTCGAGATTGAGCTTGCGCCCTTCGGCCCACATGCCCGGGACGGTGCGGCGGATCGTTTCGCCCGACACGTCGAAGCCGATGCGCGCCGCGCCTGCTTCACCGGCCAGTTCCACCACGGTCAGGCAGACGCCCGAACAGGCGATAGATGCGCCGATATCGATTGTAGCCGGGTCGAAGGGACAGGCCACGGTCACGCGCGTGTCGCGCCGCGTCTCGACGCTTTCGATGGTGCCGATGGCGGTGACGATACCGGTGAACATGCGTGACGGGCCCCTTGCTTAGCGCGTGCGGCGATAGGCGGTGAATTGGTCGCTGCCAAGGCGGCGGTGTTCGGTTTCCGCCCAGCGCCCGTGCGCATCCGCCAGCGAACCGAGGGCAATGTCCCCGATACCGGGACGCCCGCCGCCGATGACGATCGGGGCGCGATAGATTTCGAGCCGGTCGACGAGGTCTTCGGCAAGAAAGCTGGCCGCCGTCTGCGCGCCGCCTTCGACATAGAGATATTGCACGCCCTCGAGGCCTGCGATCTGGGCAGGACGGTTGATGATCGTCGCGCCTTCCAGCGGCACGCCGCGCGTCAGCACGACGCGGCGGAGCGTGCGACCTTCGAGACCCGGCAGGCGCACGTCGAGGCGCGGGCGGTCCGCGCGCCAGGTGCCGCCGCCGACGAGGATCGCATCCTGCATGGCGCGGCGCGAATGGACATGGGCGCGCGCTTCCTCGCCGGTGATCCACTGGCTCTCGCCATCCGCCGTAGCGATGCAGCCATCGAGCGAGAGCGCGAGCTTGAGCGTCACAAAAGGCCGCCCTTCGGCAGCTCGCATGAGATAGCCTGCGAGGCTGTCCTGCACCGCGCGCGATGGCAGCAGCACGGCTTCGATGCCCGCCGCCTTCAGTCGCGCGATGCCGCTACCTGCGGTGCGCGGGTCCGGATCGCTGGCGCCGATCACCACGCGGGCGAGGCCCGAACCTGCCAGCAGGTCAGCACAGGCGGGCCCGCGCTCGGACTTGTGGGCGCAGGGTTCCAGCGTGACATAGGCAGTGGCGCCGCGCGCCCGGTCACCGGCCTGCGCCAGTGCCGCAGCCTCGGCATGGGGGCGGCCGCCCTCTGCGGTCCAGCCGCGCCCGACGACCACGCCGTCTTTCACGATCACGCATCCGACCGCCGGATTGGGGCGCGACAGGGGCCGGCCGCGCGCGGCGAGGCGCGCTGCGGCGTCGAGCCAGTGCGCGTCAGTCGGCGGTGTCTGCAACCGGCTTGTCCGTGGCCTGCTGGCGTTCACCGAAGAGCCGTTCGAGCCGCTCGCGCTCGGCCTTTTCGGCGGCGGCGCGTTCGGCCTCGGCCTTGGCTTCCGCGGCGGTCGTATCGACGCCGGTGGCGGCGCCCACACGGCGATAGAGATCACGCTTTTCCTGTTCGATCCGGTCGAGTTCCGCCTGCCGCTCTTCCTTGCGGTGCTGGTTCTCGACGTTGGACTGGCGGATTTCCTCGTCGGTCCGGCCTTCGGCAAAGGTGCGGATGTATTCGACCTCGAATTCCTCCGGCGGCATGAAAACGCGCTCGTGCGTCAGGATCGAAATCAGGCCGACGCAGAAAGCGACCGACAACGCCAGGAACGCCCAGCGATAGGGCTGGGGCTGGCGGATATAGGACCAGAAGTCGGCCACACCCCCGACCGGGTTCACTCGTCTGAAGTAACGCATGGGGCCGAGATAGTAGACGCAGCGGCTTTCCGCTAGCTGAAGCTGGCGTAGAGCTTGCGGCCGTGGCGCGAAAGCCAGGCGTTCGCTTCCTCCACCTCGCCTTCGAACAGGCTGTCGAGCAGCGCGTGGAAAGCCGGGCTGTGGTCGAAATGGACGAGATGGGCGACTTCGTGCGCGACCACCGAGCGGCGCACGTTGTCGGGGGCCATCACCAGCCGCCAGTTGAGGCGCAGCACGCCCTCGCTCGAACAGCTGCCCCAGCGCCGCTTGGCGCGGGTCAGGCGGACGGGCGCGACGGCAAGCCCGGCACGGGCGCAGTATTGCGCGGCATCGTCGGCAAAGTGCCGCTCCGCTTCGGCTTCGAGCCAGCGCTGCAGGCGCCTCGCCAGCGTATCCTCCGGTCCGCCGAGCGTGAGCCTGCCATTGGCCAGCACCGGCCTGCGCGGAGCATCGGCGCGCCAGTCGATGGCGATTTCCGTGCCGCGATAGGGCAGGGTGCCGCTGGCGACCGGGTCATGCGCTTCGGGCACCTTGGCCAGCTGGGCTTCGAGCCATGCGGCGCGCGCATGGGCAAAGGCGATGGCTTCCTTGCTGGCGCACCAGCGCGGCAGGGTAATGCGCACGGCGCTGCCATCGGGGGCAAGCCGCAAGGTCAGCCGACGCGCGCGCGGATGGCGCTTTATCTCGATCGGGAGCGAACGGCCGGCGATGGTGATTTCCGGCTCCAGCGCTTCGCCCCGCAGCCACTCGATCATGCTGCCGCCTCTTCCCAGCCGTCCTCGCCGTCACCCCATTCGACGATGTGGTGTTCGAGCGGGCCTGCCTCGTCCTCGCTGATCACGCGCCCTGCGACGGATACGCCTGCGCGGATCACCGCCTCGCGGTCGCCGGTGAGCAGGTAATGCCAGCCCGGCAGCGGCCGGTCGTCGGCACGGCGGCGATAGGCACAGGTGTCGGGCAGCCATGGCACCTTGTCGACCAGCTTCAGCGTCAGGCGCAGGCAGTCGGGCACAAAGGCCTTGCGGTTCTTGTAGTCCTTGCAGCGCGCGGTGCGGCAATCGAGCAGGGTGCAGGCGACGTTCGTCTCCTCGATCTCGCCCGTGTCCTCGTATTCGACCTTGTGGAGGCAGCAGCGGCCGCAGCCGTCGCACAGCGCTTCCCATTCCTCCTGGTTGAGCTTGGCCAAAGGCAGCTCCCAGAAGCGGTCCCTCAGCGCACCCATTTGTCCAGTTCCGCCTTCACCGCTTCCGGCCCCTGGTCGGTCGGCAGCATGGCCAGCGGCGAGCCGTCCGGCGCAAAGAGATAGGTGATGTTCGAATGGTCCATCAGATATCCGCCCGCCTCGCTGTCGGCGCCGCGAGTGAAATAGACTGCGAACTTGTCCGCCGTGGCCTTGATGTCCGCTTCGCTGCCGGTGAGGCCGATCAGGCGCGGATGAAAGGCATCGGTGAATTCCGCGACCACTTCGGGCGTATCGCGAGCAGGGTCGACCGTGACGAAGAGCGGCTGGATCTTCGCGCCGAGATCGGGCGAATCCTTCTCGAACAGCTTGAGGCCTGCCATCGCGCGCTGGACATCGGTCGGGCAGATGTCGGGGCAGAAGGCATAGCCGAAATAGACGATGCGGTACTTGCCCGAAAAATCGCTCCACGAAACTTCGCTGCCGTCTTCGCCGATGAGGGTAAAATCGCCCCCGATGGCAGCGCCCGCAAGCGGCGGTTCCTCTGCCGGTGCGGCATTGCAGGAGGCGAGAAGGAGAGCGGTCAGGGCAACAGTGAATTTGTGGGGCATGACAGCATGGTTCATGGTCTGCTAAGCGCCCGTATTCAAGGGCAGGCCAACTGTTCTCAGACGTAAATTCCGCAAGGAGAAAGTCCAAGGTGCGCGTAAATCCGGTATCCCGTTTCCTGGCCCTGGCATTCGGCATGGTCGCCCTCGTGGCCACCCCGGTGGCGGCGCAGCAACGCTCGGACGGCTCGAAATTCCTCGAGGCGGTCCGCAAGCGTGACGGAGACACCGCGACGCAGCTGCTGGACGAGCCGGGCTCGACCATCATCAATGCGCGCGACATCACCACGGGCGAGACGGGTCTGCACGCCGTGGCCGAACGCCGCGACCTGACGTGGGTGCGCTTCCTCCTCCAGCGCGGAGCCAATCCGAACATCGCCGACCGCAACGGCGTCACCCCCTTGCAGATCGCCGCCCAGCTCGGCTTCGTCGAAGGGGTCGAACGCCTGGCACAGGGCGGGGCGGACGTGGACGTGCGCAATGTTGCCGGTGAAACTCCGCTGATCAGCGCGATCCACCGCCGCGACGTGGCCATGATCGAAGTGCTCATCAAGGCCGGCGCCAATCTCGACCGGACCGACAATTCGGGCCGCACGGCGCGCGACTATGCCAAGCTCATGGGCGAAGGCAGCAAGGTCATGGGGGCCATTACCGCCGCCGAAGAAGCGCGCGGCAAGCAGGCCGAAACCTACGGGCCGAACTGATGGCTGACACCGCTGCTCCCGATATCGCCGACCTGACGCTCGACGAATTGCGCCTCGCGCTGGCCCCGGCCATCGCCGATGCCGCGATCTTCGACGGGTGGAGCGATGCCGCGCTCGAAATGGCGGCAGACCAGCTGGGCGCAGACATCGATGTCGCGCGCCTCGCCTTCAAGGGCGGTGCGATCGACATGGTCTTCGCCTGGATCGAGGCAGTCGACCTAGGGATGGCCGCTGCCTTCCCCGACGACGTTATCGGCAAGATGAAGATCCGTGAGCGCATCCGAAGCCTCGTCCAGTTCCGCCTCGATGCGGTGGCAGGACAGGAAGAGGCGCTGCGCCGAGCGCTCGCCATCATGGCGATGCCTCAGAACGCGCCTGCTTCGGCGAAGCGCGGCTGGCAGACCGCCGACCTGATGTGGCGGCTCGCGGGCGACACGGCGACCGACTACAACCACTTTACCAAGCGCGCGATCCTCGCCTCGATCTACGGTGCGACGCTGGCCGTGTTCGTCGAGGACGAGAGCGAGGGCAAGGCGGAGACGCGCGCCTTCCTCGACCGGCGCATCGAAGGGGTGATGAAGTTCGAGAAGGTGAAGGCCAAGTGGCTCAACCCCGAACGAGAGACCTTCAGCCTGTCGCGCTTCCTCGGTCGTTTGCGCTATCCGGCGCGCTAACCGACGCTATTGATAACCAGTTGCAATAAGCGCGGCGATCTGACAGGGCGGCCCGCATGACTCTGGACGCTCTCGAAAGCGGAACTGCGGCGCGAATCGTCGCCGTAGACTGGCCCAGCCTGGCCGAGGACGAAGGCAAGCGCTTGCGCGCCCTCGGCGTGGACGAGGGGGCCGAGGTCGCCGTGATCCATCGCGGGATTTTCGGCACGCGCGACCCGCTGGCGCTGCGCCTCGGCAACATGACCATCGCCATCCGCCGCGTCCACGCGAAGGCGATCGAGGTGGACGCAGCATGAGCCGCAAGCGCACCGCAGCCCTTGTCGGCAATCCCAATTCGGGCAAGTCCGCGCTCTTCAACGCGCTGACCGGCGCCCGCCAGAAGATCGCGAACTATGCGGGCGTCACGGTGGAGCGCAAGGCGGGCCGCCTGGTCCTGCCAAGCGGCGAACCGGTCGAACTGCTTGACCTTCCCGGCTCCTACAGCTTCGATGCCGCCAGCCCCGACGAGGCAGTCACCCGCGACGTGGTCAAGGGCACGTTCGAGGGCGAGGCCGTCCCGGACGTCATCATCCTGGTGCTCGACGCGGCCAATCTCGAACAGCATCTCGTCTTTGCACAGGAAGTGCTCGAGCTCGGCCGGCCCACGGTGGTCGCGCTCAACATGATCGACCTCGCCGAACGCGACGGGCTGACGCTCGACCCGGCGGCTTTGTCGCAGGCGCTCGGCGTGCCGGTGATCCCGACCGTGGCGGTACGCCGCAAGGGCCTGGCCGAACTGACCGACGCCATCGCCGAGGCGGAAACGCATGCGGACGAGGAAGCGCACACGCGCTGGCACGTCACGCTGCCCGAACGGCGCCTGTCGGCCAAGCATATGGCCCGCGCCGCGATCCTGTCGAAATCGGCCCGTCACACGATCGAGAACGGCGTTGACCGCGTGCTGCTCAATCCGTGGATCGGGCCGGTCATCCTGTTCGGCCTGCTGTTCGTTGTCTTCCAGGCCGTGTTCGCCTGGGCGACGCCCTTTGCCGACGCGCTGGAAGGCGGGGTGGGCGTCATCTCGCAAGGCGTCTCCGATACGCTGCCCGAAGGCCTGCTGCGCGATTTCCTGACCGAAGGCGTACTGGCGGGCGTGGGCTCGGTCGTGGTCTTCCTGCCGCAGATCATCATCCTGTTCTTCTTCATCCTGGTCATGGAAGCGAGCGGCTACATGGCGCGTGCGGCCTTCCTCATGGACCGGCTGATGGCGAGCGTCGGCCTGTCGGGCCGCAGCTTCATCC
This sequence comes from Qipengyuania gaetbuli, assembly GCF_020171365.1. Lineage (NCBI taxonomy): Bacteria > Pseudomonadati > Pseudomonadota > Alphaproteobacteria > Sphingomonadales > Erythrobacteraceae > Qipengyuania > Qipengyuania gaetbuli. The sequence continues at coordinate 1,814,779 of NZ_JAIUZO010000002.1, forward strand.
CGCTGCTGTCGAGCTTTGCCTGCGCCATTCCCGGCATCATGGCGACGCGCTCGATCTCCGATCCCAAGGACCGGCTGACCACCATCCTGATCGCCCCGCTGATGACCTGTTCGGCGCGCCTGCCGGTCTATGCCGTGGTCATCGCTGCAGTCATCCCGCAGACCAGCGTCGGGCCGGGCGTGGGCCTCCAGGGCCTTGTCCTGTTTGCGCTCTACGTCGCCGGTATCGTCGGAGCCATGGCGGTCGCGCTGGTGCTGCGCCGCACGGTCACCAAGGGCGCGGCCTCCGGCTTCATCATGGAGCTGCCGCGCTACCAGCTGCCACGGGCGAAGGACCTCCTCATCGGCCTGTGGCAGCGCGCCTGGGTCTTCCTGCGCCGCGCCGGTACGATCATCTTCGTCGCCACGATCGCGCTGTGGGTGCTGCTGAGCTTCCCCAAGGCGGAAGCCGGCGAAAGCCAGCTCGATGCGAGCTTTGCAGGCGCCATCGCCGATACGCTGCACCCGGTGCTCGCGCCCGTGGGCTTCAACCGCGAAATGAGCCTGGCCATCGTGCCGGCCATCGCCGCGCGCGAGGTTGCCGTCTCCGCGCTTGCCACGACCTATGCCGTCGATGCCGAGGACGAGGAACTGGCCGCGCAGGGCGTGACCGCCCAGATCGCCGCGCTGTGGAGCCTGCCGACCGCGCTGGCCTTCCTTGCATGGTTCGTCTTCGCCCCGCAGTGCCTGTCGACCATCGCGGTCGCCCGGCGCGAGACGAACGGGTGGAAATGGCCCGCCGTCATGGTCGGCTATCTCTTCGCGCTGGCATGGCTGGCGGCGGGAGCGACCTACTGGATCGCGGTGAGCCTGGGGCTTTAGCTCCGCTTCGGTGGAAAGCTTGCTCGCGCCCTAGAACCGACTCGCTCGCTTCGTTAGGCCACGTGCCAACAAGTTACGAAGGAACGATTCGATGGCCGGTAGCCTCAACAAAGTCATGCTGATCGGAAACCTGGGTGCAGACCCGGAAATCCGCAGCTTCCAGAACGGCGGCAAGGTCGCGAACCTGCGCGTTGCCACCACCGAAACCTGGAAGGACCGCAATACTGGCGAACGCCAGGAACGCACCGAATGGCACACCGTTGCGATCTTTTCCGAAGGTCTGGTCGGCGTGGTCGAACGCTTCCTGCGCAAGGGTTCCAAGGTCTACATCGAAGGCCAGCTGCAGACCCGCAAGTGGCAGGACCAGTCGGGCAATGACCGCTATTCGACCGAAGTCGTGATCCGCGGCATGAACGGCACGCTGACCATGCTCGACGGCGCCCAGGGTGGCGGCGGCGGCAATCGCGGCGGCGGTGGCGGCGGTGGCAACTGGGACCAGGGCGGCGGTTCGTCGGGCGGTGGCTCGGGCGGAGGCTCGGGCGGCGGCTGGAACCAGGGCGGCGGTTCGTCCGGCGGCAGCCAGTCGGGCGGTGGCTCGAACTACGACGATCTCGACGACGACATTCCGTTCTGATCGCCGGCAGACACGCCGAAAAGGGCCGCCATCGCGCGGCCCTTTTCTTTTGCGCCTTCTACTTCTTCAGCTTCGCGAGCGCTTCGGCCAGCGGGCCGCTGGGCTTTCGGTCCTCGTCGCTTTCGATGCCCTTTTCCGCGCGCACTCGGTCGGCGTCAGGGCCTTCGCGATAGGGATCGACGGCAAGGCCCAGTTCCTGCGCGATTGCCTCGCCGATATCGAAGGCTTCGCCCTCGTATTCGATCTCGTCGAGGTCGTCGGAGCTCAACTCGAATTCCTCGTCCGGCTCGTGTGCTGCGGGCGCGCTTTCTGGGACGAAGCGCAGTTCGAACTCCTCTGCGACCTCGTAAGTGAAGTCTTCGCGGCTGACCGCGCAAGGCTGTTCGACGCTTGCCGCAAGACTGCCGCGCGCAATGACTGCCTCGCCCTTGGGTTCGAAGGATACGCGAGCCGACAGGGCGGGCAGGGCCGTGATGCCGAAGCGGGAAGCGAGCGCAGCGCGCTCTGCCTCGCTCGCCTCGATAGTCATTTCGCCGGGGGGAAGCGCGCGCGGCTTGATCATGCGTGAGAGTTCGGGCGCGCTCATGCGGCGAACTCGCCCTTGCGCAGCTGGTTGGCGCTGGTCCGCGAAAGGCGCTTGTCGAGGCGGATCATGCGCTCCGCCAGCGCCTCGGCCTCGTCCTCCTGCGCCATGGTGACATTGCGGCGCACCGCATCGGCCAGCGCCGCGCGGTCTTCGTCGGCCAGCGCCTTGCGATAGGCGCCGAGACGCCCGCCCATCGTGCTCATCAGCGTGCCGATCTTCTTGCCGACCGTGGGATCGCCGATGCCCGCTTCACGCAGCTGGCCCTCCATGTCTTCGACGAACAGTTCGGTCAGTAGCGCGGTGTGGGGTGCGAGGTCCGCATCCTTTTCCATCCGCAGCAATGCGAGGCTGAGCGAAAGCGTGACCATGTCGAAGCGTCCTTCGACCGTGTCGGCAACGCCGCACATCCGGTACCAGTCGGGGTCGCGCGCTTCCTCCACGACGCGGTGCCACAGCGGGCGCCACTGTTCGCGCGGGTCGGCTTGCGTTCCGAAAAGACGGGATAGGAAGGACATCTAATGCTTCTTTCTGTTCAATCGTTCAGCGGCAATTCAAGCCGCCATCCCCACCGCAGCACGACACGCACGTTGCAAGCTACGTCCCAGCGGTTTAGGGCGTGGGCCGCATATAGGATGCGCTGGCGACAAGGCCAAGCGCGCCGCCAGGATGGAGACACGCTGTTCCCATGAACAGGTCCAAGATTTTCGGTATCGCCGCGATCCTCGCGGCAGGCCTCGCCACCACCGCCTGCAGCTCGATCAAGGAATCGCGCGGCTATATCGTCGACAGCATCCTGGTCAGCACGGTCCAGCCGGGCATTGACAACGAGCGCAGCGTGGCCGCCACTCTCGGCCGCCCGACCTTCACCAGCCAGTTCGGCGATCCGACCTGGTATTACGTGTCGAGCACGACGGGCCGTAAGCCCTTCGTTCGCCCGAGCATTCGCGAACACCAGGTGCTGGCGGTCAAGTTCGATGCGTCCGGCAACGTGATCTCCGCCGACCGCACCGGCCTCGAAAAGGTCGTCTATCTCTCGCCCGATGGCGACGAGACGCCGACGCTCGGCCGCGAGCGCAGTTTCCTCGAAGACCTGTTCGGAAATATCGGCACCGTGGGCCAGCCCGGCCTCGGCGGACAGCAGGGTCCGGGAAGCTGATCGCTTGACCCTGTTGCGGCGCACCCCATATCGCGCCGCATGGACGATAGAGAAAACCGCCACGGCCTGACCAAGTGGCACGGCACCACCATCATCGGGGTACGCAAGGGCGATCGCATTGTCGTTGCCGGGGACGGACAGGTCTCCATGGGCAACACGGTCATGAAGCCCAATGCGCGCAAGGTTCGCCGGATCGGTGAGGGCGGCAAGGTCGTCGCCGGTTTCGCCGGCGCCACCGCCGATGCCTTCACCCTGTTCGAGCGGCTGGAAAAGAAGCTCGAACAGTACAGCGGCCAGCTGCTGCGCGCCGCGGTCGAGCTGACCAAGGACTGGCGCACCGACAAGTACCTGCGCAATCTCGAAGCGCTGATGATCGTGGCCGACAAGGACAATCTCCTCGTCCTCACCGGCAATGGGGACGTGCTGGAACCGGAAGGCGGCATCACCGCCATCGGCTCGGGCGGCAACTACGCGCTGGCCGCCGCCAAGGCGATCGCCGAATATGAAGACGATCCCGAAGTGATTGCGCGCAAGGCCATGAAGGTCGCCGCCGACATCTGCGTCTTCACCAATGGCAATGTGACCCTCGAAGAGGTCTGAGCACCTACATGGACAATCTGACACCCAAGGCGATCGTCGCCGCGCTCGACGAGCACATCATCGGGCAGAAGGACGCCAAGCGCGCCGTTGCCGTGGCGCTTCGCAACCGCTGGCGCCGCCAGCGACTTGCCGCGGACCTGCGCGACGAGGTGACGCCCAAGAACATCCTCATGATCGGCCCCACCGGCTGCGGCAAGACCGAGATCAGCCGCCGCTTGGCCAAGCTGGCCGAGGCCCCCTTCGTGAAGGTCGAAGCGACCAAGTTCACCGAGGTCGGCTATGTCGGCCGCGACGTCGAACAGATCGCCCGCGACCTCGTCGAAGAGGCTATCCGGCTGGAAAAGGAACGCCGCCGCGAAGCCGTGCGCGAAGCGGCTAGCCAGGCGGCGATGGACCGCCTGCTCAACGCGCTCGTCGGCGAGAATGCCAGCGAGGCGACGCGCGAGGCTTTCCGCGAACGAATCGTCCAGAACGCGATGAACGAGACCGAGGTCGAGATCGACGTGAAGGACCAGCCGGCCAGCAACATGGAAATCCCCGGCATGCCCGGCAATGTCGGCATGATTGACCTGTCCGACATGCTCGGCAAGGCTATGGGCCGCACGCCGACCAAGCGGCGCAAGCTCAAGGTCCCCGATGCGTGGGACAAGCTGGTCGAGGAAGAGGCCGAGAAGCGCATGGACCAGGACGACGTGCACCGCGTCGCGCTGGAGAATGCCGAGACCAACGGCATCGTCTTCCTCGACGAGATCGACAAGATCGCCGTCAGCGACGTGCGCGGCGGCTCCGTTTCGCGCGAAGGCGTGCAGCGCGACCTGCTGCCGCTGATCGAGGGCACGACGGTTGCTACCAAGTACGGCCCGATGAAGACCGACCATGTGCTCTTCATCGCTTCGGGCGCGTTCCATGTCGCGAAGCCTTCGGACATGCTGCCCGAATTGCAGGGCCGCCTGCCGATCCGCGTCGAACTGCGTGCGCTGACGGAAGAAGACTTCGTGCGCATCCTTACCGAGACGCGCGCCAACCTCGTCGAACAGTACCGCGCGCTGATCGGGACTGAAGAGGTCACGCTCGAGATCACCGACGATGCCATTGCCGAAGTCGCCAAGATCGCGGCGCGGGTGAACGAAAGCGTCGAGAATATCGGTGCCCGCCGCCTGCAGACCGTGATGGAACGCCTGCTGGAAGACATCAGCTTCGAGGCGGAAGAGCACAAGGGCGAGACGGTGACCGTGGATGCGGCTTATGTCCGCGAACGGCTCGACGACCTTGCAGGCGATGCGGATCTGAGCAAGTACATCCTCTGATGCCCGAAACCATCCTCCAGACCCAGGCGATGATCGCGGCCATGGCGCCGCGGCTCGACACGCAGCTCTGGAGGTTCGTGACCGTCACGCCCGACAAGGCGCCCGAATTGCTGGGCGCCGCCATCGGCACTTTCCGCGAAGACGAAGGCGTGACGGCCATCGTCCCGGCAGAGCTGGCGGATGAGGCGGGACTGGACGGCCCCGACTTCGCGCGCATCACGCTGATGGTGCATTCCGACCTCGAGGGCGTGGGGCTGACCGCGGCGGTTGCCACCGCGCTCGCCGATGCGGGCATTGCCTGCAACATGGTCGCAGCCTTCCACCACGACCACGCCTTCGTGCCCGCCGCGCACAGCAAGCGGGCGATGACGGTCCTCAAGATCCTGCAGGACAGCGCCGACCTCTAGGCCCGGTCAGGAGCGTTCCAGGGGGCTGCTTGCCTCTTCCACCAATTAAGGTCACACTTCCTCCGGGTTCGGGGGGACTTGCAATGTGGGATCGGCTGAAGACGCTTTCGCTTTCAATCCGGATTCTGGTGGGGCTGGCTCTGGGGGCCGTAATCGGCCTCGCTTTGCCATCTACCGGCCGGAACGAGGGGGTGGACCAGTTCGTCGAGGCAGCCGCTATCGGAGGCAAGCTCTGGCTCCAGGCGCTCCAGATGACGATCCTGCCGCTCGTCTTCGGCCTCGTCGCAACGCTCTTCATCAGGTCCAGGGGACTGACGCAGGGTACGGGCAATGCAAGGCGCGCCTTCTATGTCATGATGGCCTTCTATTTGCTGGCCATTCCCATCGGAATTTTTTCGGTCGAGGTCTATCTGGGAGCCTTCCCGGTCACCGATGGCATGGCGCAGGCGTTGCGTTCGATGGCCGGCGAGGGCGTGCCGCAGGAAAGCCTGCACTGGCAGGATTCGGTGCTGTCGCTGGTCCCGGTGAACATCATTTCCGCTATGGCCGGACCCAGCCTGCTGCCGGTTCTGTTCTTTGCGCTGATCTTCGGTGCGGCGCTGGCCAAATTGCCGGAAGGAGAGGGCAAGCGGGTCCTGTCTTCGGCGCTCAACGGCCTCGTTGATGTAGCCTTCGTGATCGTCGACTGGGTCCTGCGGCTTGCCCCGGTGGGTGTGGCGCTGCTGATCCTTGCCACCACCCAGCGGTTCGGCGCCGATATCTTTGCAGGCCTGGCCCACTGGGTGATCCTTTCCAGCGCGAACGTGCTGAACGTGCTGGTGGTCGTCTATGTCATCGTTGCGCTGGCGACCAAGGTGCCGGTGCTCAGCTTCGCTAAGGCAATGCTCCCGGCGCAATCAGTCGCGGCCGGGACACAGAGCTCCACCGGGACAATGCCGGTCACTATCGAATCCTGCCGCACGATGGGCCTGTCGGAGGAGGCGATAGGAGCCACCGTTCCGCTGGCTGCCGTGGTATTCCGCCCCATTGCGCCCGCCTCCTTCGTTTTCACCTGCTCTTACGCCTCGGCCGTATATGGCCTGCCTGCCGCAAGCTTCGCCTTGCTCCTGACTATCGGGCTGCTCGGCGTGCTGATGGAAATGGGATCGGTCGGCATTCCGAACGCGGCGACGGCCGTGGCCAAGTTCACGCCCTTTGCCGCCCTCGTGGGATTTCCGATCGAAATCATCGTCGTCTTCCTGGTGGTCGAGATCATCCCGGACATCGTTAAGACCACGACCAACGTAACCGCCCATGCAGCCGCCGCCGCGATCGTGGACCGCGGTGTCGTGTCGGAGCCATCCCCCGCCGAATAAGGCTCAGAGGTGGGGTGCCAGGCCGATCTCCACACCGGTCTTGTCGGTCAGGGCGAACTTGTCGACCAGGTCGGCGCTTGCACGATTGAGGCCGACAACCTGCACACTGCGACCGTTGCGGCGCATGCGTTCGACCACCTTGTCGAGCGCGCCCACCGCCGAGATGTCCCAGAAGTGCGCCTTGCTGACGTCGATGATCACGTGGTCTGCCGGATCGGGCATCTGGCTCTCGGGGCCGAGCGCGGCTTCGAAGCGCTCGACGCTGGCGTAGAAGATCTGGCCCTTGGCCCAATAGGTCGCGGTGTCTCCCTCGCGAGTGCGCACGACATCGAACATGGTCATCACCTTGTGGGTGAAGAACACGCCCGACAGGACGACGCCGGCCAGCACGCCGAGCGCGAGGTTGTGCGTCGCCACCACGACCACGACGGTGGTGATCATCACCACGCTCGACTGCCACGGGTGCTTGCCGATGTTGGGGATCGAGTTCCACGAGAAGGTGCCGATCGACACCATGATCATGATTGCCACCAGCGCGGGCATCGGCACCTGTCCGACCAGGTCGCCCAGCACGGCCAGCAGGACCAGCAGCGAAAAGCCGGCGGTGAAGGTCGACAGGCGCGTGCGGCCGCCGCTGGTCACGTTGATGACCGACTGGCCGATCATCGCGCAGCCGCCCATGCCGCCAAACATGGCGGCGACGATATTGGCGACGCCTTGCCCGGCGCTTTCTCGGCGCTTGTTCGATCCCGTGTGCGTCATGTCGTCGACGATCTGCGCAGTCAGGAGCGATTCGAGCAGGCCGACCGCTGCCATGGTCGCCGAATAGGGAGCGATGATGGCCAGCGTTTCCCACGTCAGCGGCACGTCGGGCAGCATGAAATAGGGCAGGCCTTCGGGCAGTTCGCCCATGTCGGCGACCGTGTTGACCGGCGCATTGATGTAAATGCTCAGCGCGGTGAGCACGATGATCGCCACCAGCGGGCTCGGCACGGCGGTGGTCAGCTTGGGGAAGAGATAGATGATCGCCAGCGCGGCGGCGACCATGGCATAGGTTTCCCAGCCCACGTTCGTCAGCTGCGGCAGCTGCGCCATGAAGATCAGGATGGCGAGCGCGTTCACGAAGCCGGTGATGACCGAGCGCGAGACGAACTGCATCAGCAGGTCGAGGCGCAAGAGAGCGGCAATGCCCTGGAACACGCCCATCAGGATGGTCGCGGCGAAGAGATATTCGACCCCGTGATCGCGCACCAGCGGCACGACGACGACCGCCACGGCGGCCGTCGCGGCGCTGATCATGCCGGGCCGCCCGCCGGTAAAAGCGATGACCATTGCGATCGCGACCGAAGCATAGAGGCCTACGCGCGGATCGACGCCCGCGATGATCGAGAATCCGATCGCTTCCGGGATCAGGGCCAGCGCAACGACAATGCCTGCAAGCACGTCGGCGCGGATGTTGGAGAGCCAGTCGCGGCGAAGCGCGCTGCGGTCGAGCATGACGAATATCCGTTCGTGTAAGGATTGGGCGCGCACGGACGCGCGCGAAGAATGTTGCTCGCCCGTTTAAGGATGTTGCAGTGCAACACAACCCCGCGGGGGCAGAATTCCTATTCCGCCGCCTCGCTCTCGGCTTCGCTTTCGGCCTGCTGGCGTGCCCACATCTCGGCATAGAGACCGCCTTGGCGCAGTAGCTGCGCGTGTTTCCCGCTCTCCGCAAGGCGCCCCTGGTCGAGCACCAGGATGCGGTCGGCATCGGCGATGGTCGAGAGGCGGTGCGCGATGGCGAGCGTGGTGCGGTCCTCGCTCACCCGGTGCAGCGTGCGCAGGATGTCCTGCTCGGTCCGGCTGTCGAGCGCGCTCGTCGCTTCGTCCAGCAGCAGGATCGGCGGGTTCTTCACCAGCGTGCGCGCAATGGCGACGCGCTGCTTCTCGCCGCCCGAAAGCTTCAGGCCGCGTTCGCCCACTTCGGTGTCGAAACCCTGTGGCAGGCGTTCGATGAAAGGCAGGATGGCCGAAGCCCGCGCCGCGGCGATGACTTCTTCCTCGGTCGCGCCCTCGCGCCCGTAGGCGATGTTATAGCCGATCGTCTCGTTGAACAGCACGCTGTCCTGCGGGACGATACCGATCTGGGCGCGCAGGCTCTTCTGGGTGACCTGGGCGATATCCTGCCCGTCAATCAGGATCCGCCCCGACTGCGGGTCGTAGAAGCGGAACAGCAGGCGCGCGATAGTGCTCTTGCCTGCGCCCGAGGGACCGACGATGGCGACATGGCTGCCCGCCGGCACTTCGAAGCTGAGGCCCTTTAGGATCGTGCGGTCCTGCTCGTAGCCGAAGACGACATTCTCGAAGGTGATGGTCGGGCGCTTCACCACGAGGGCAGGGGCGCCGGGCGCATCGCGCACCTCCACGTCGGTATCGATCAGGTCGAACATGGCGGCCATGTCGATGATGCCCTGCCTGACCGTGCGATAGACCATGCCCAGCATGTCGAGCGGGCGGAAGAGCTGGATGAGATAGGTGTTCACCAGCACGAGGTCGCCCGTGGTCAGCTGGCCCTTGCTCCAGCCCCAGACGGTAAAGGCCATGGCGCCGCCCATCAGCAGGTTCATTATCATGGCCTGGCTGATGTTGAGTAGGCCCAGCGAGTTTTCGGACCTGATGGCTGCCTCGGCCCAGGCATGGGTGGCCTCGCCGTAACGGGCGCGCTCGCGCTCTTCGGCTGAGAAGTATTTGACCGTCTCGTAATTGAGCAGGCTGTCGACCGAACGCGACAGCGCCGTCCCGTCGAGTTCGTTCATCCGGCGACGCAGCTCGTTGCGCCATTCGGTGATCTTGCGGGTCACGACGATATAGGCGGCCACGGTCACGCCGGTCGCGGCCACCAGTTCCCAGCCGAAATTGATGTAGAAGATGACACCGACCGCCAGCAGCTCGATCGCAGTCGGCGCGATGTTGAAGAGCAGGAAGTAGAGCATGACATCGATGCTCTTGGTGCCGCGCTCGATGGTCTTGGTGATCTCGCCGGTCCGGCGCGAGAGGTGGAAGTGCAGCGACAGCTGGTGCAGCCGCGCAAAGACGTCCTCCGCCAGCTGGCGCGTTGCGTCCTGTCCGACCCGCTCGAAGGTGATGTTGCGCAGATTGTCGAACGCCACCCCGGCAAAGCGGCCGGCGGCATAGGCAATGACGAAGGCGAGGGCGACCATCGCCGCCTCGTTGGCCGGCGTCGTCATGGAATCGACTGCACGCTTGTAGGCAAAGGGCAGGGCGAGCGTTGTAGCCTTGGCCGCCAGCACGAACACCATCGCGCCGATGATGCG